>DPRM01000019.1 GCA_003537645.1 Prolixibacteraceae bacterium | reverse complement strand
TATTTGTGTATAAAGAGTAGCTTTTAAAAGAGAGGGGCGACGTCCGCGAGCGGACGTGAGGTGAGTGAGCATTAAATTTGACCATATATTGTCCCAATTATCAGTCTTTTGCAATTATTTACTTTGGACACTGACCTGCGTTTCTTTCAACCCTGATGATTTCGCCTTCAGAATTATTGTTCCTTTTTCTCCTGTTTTCGCCCTTACGATCACTAAAGCCAATCCGTTAAAGGCTTCCCGATGGTGTGATGCAAAGGATTCCAGGTTATAGGAATCACCGTTATCGGTGGCCACAATTTCTCCGGGTCCTTCTATGCTGAACTCTATCCGGTTGTTTGAGCGTGGTACCATTAATCCATTTTCATCGGTTATCTGTACAGTTATGAAAGCCAAATCTTTTCCATCAGCTTCAATTTGGCTACGATCGGCAGTTGCCTTAAGTTGCGATACTTCCCCAGTGGTTTTTACGATTTTTTCAGCCCACTTCTGTCCATTTTTATACGCTAACACCTTCAATTCGCCCGGTTCGTAAACTACATCATCCCATCTCAAACGGTATTCGTATTCCGTTTTTTTCTTTTTGCCCAACGATTTCCCGTTCAGGAATAATTCGGCTTCATCGCCTGAAGTGAATACATGTACCGGAGTAACTTCTCCAACGCGTTCCGGCCAATTCCAGTGCGGCAGAATATGAGCCATTGGCAGATCGGGGCGCCAGCGTGATTGGTAGAGATAAAACCGGTCTTTTTTGAAACCTGCCAGATCGATCATTCCTGAATAAGAACTTCGTGCTTCATAATAAGGTGTGGGTTCTCCAATATAGTCAAATCCGTTCCAGACAAACTCACCAGCCACAAAAGGATGCCGGTCGAGTGAGCCAAAAACCTTGTCGGCTGATGAGCCAAAATCAACGGCGTGAAGTTCGTACGAACTAACCTGACAAATCTTTGAGTCGCCGCCACGGCCATCGCGCACCGGTGCACTGTTCTCTTTCGAGACTGGGAACAGGTAAATACCACGACTACTGAATGCAGAAGCAGTTTCAGCGCTAAAAATTATTTTTTTAGGAAATTTTGCATGAAAATTATCATATTGCGGTGCAGTGCGGATACGGTCAGTTCCTTCAAATTCCGGAGCTGTACGAATTCCTTCACCCTGATAATTTAGCCCAATTAGGTCGGGAACCTGGGATAAAGGCATGTCTGGTTTTGCAAAGTTCATGGCGAGGGTGGTTGGTCGCGTTGGGTCTTCTTCTTTCACAAAATCGTACAGGCGTTTTGCTACGGCAGCGCCATCTTTGTCGGTGTATTGTTCGCCCACTTCATTGCCAAAGCTCCAAATAATTACTGAAGGATAATTCCTATCCCTGCGAATAAAAGCACGCGTATCGGCTTCCGACCAGTCGGGAAAAATCAGGTGGAAATCGTACGGTGTCTTTTTTCTCTCCCACGAATCGAAAATCTCATCAATCACCAGAAAACCCATTCGGTCGGTTAATTCAAGTAACTCTGGCGCGGGCGGATTGTGTGCCATGCGAATGGCATTGCAGCCCATTTCGCGCAAAATCTCCAGTTGGCGTTCAGCGGCGCGCGTATTGAATGCCGAACCCAAAGCGCCCAGATCGTGGTGCTGGTTGACCCCCTGTATTTTAATGTGTTCGTCGTTGACAAATATTCCTTTGTCGGGATTAAATTTCACAGAACGAATACCAAACCGTGTTTCGTATTGATCGATGGCTTTCCCGTTTTGTGTTAAAGTAGTCACCGCCACATAAAGGTTGGGTTGTTGTGTGGGCGGCGGTCCCCAAAGTTTGGGGTTTTTGATGATTACAGAACCTTCAACTTTGGTACTTTTTCCTGAAGGAACTTGTGATTTCAGGCTTGAAAAACGGACAACAGCCTTACCGGTTTTGTTTCCTTTTGTATCCAACGCATAAACTGAAGTTGAGACCTCAACTGCTGCTTCTGTTTTTGAATCGTTATCAATTGAAACGTCAAGTTGGATGGTGGCTGATTCTTTCGAAATATCTTTGGTGGTTATGTAAGTTCCCCATTGTCCAACATGGATTGGGCTGGTTTTAGTGAGCCAAACATTACGGTAAAGTCCTGCGCCAGGGTACCAGCGGGCAGAATGGTTTGGATTGTCAATGCGGATGGCCAGTTGATTATTTCCTCCGAATTCGATGTACGGAGTCAAGTCCAGGCGAAATGAATTGTATCCATAAGGCCAACCGCCAACCAATTGGCCGTTCAGCCAAACGATGGCGTACGACATGGCACCGTCAATATCGAGGAAGATAGATTTGCCGGAATCCGATGCCGGAATGTCGAGTTTTTTTCTGTACCAGGCCACTCCGTTTACCGGCAACCTGCCCATTCCACCGCCAACTTCAGTATTCGGCCCTTTCTGAAAAGGCCCCTTGATGGCCCAGTCATGCGGCAGGGTTACCTTTTCCCACGAATGGTCGTCGAAATTGCTTTGAACGAAGGGAAAATCACCGCCGGGATTGCCTTCCGGACGAACATGTCTTTTTGCCGGATCTTTGATGAAATCATTAGCAGACGGCAGAATCCAGGGTTTTAACACTTCCTGTTTGGCTTCAACTTCAACCGCTTCGGTAGGTTTAGCATCGGCGACCTTGTTTTCGGTATTGTCGGTAATTTCAGGCCTGACATCGTAAATCAGCTGGTCTGCTTTCGCTTCCGATTCATATTTAAAGAAACTCCAGCCTTCGTTTATCGAAATTCGTTCTCGTCCAGATTTTGCGGATTGAGCAAATGAAGTTGTCGCCATTGTCAGACAGAGACAGCTTATCAGGATCAATATATTTTTGTTTTTCATCTAATATTATGGTTCAGTCGTAAAAGGCGAAGCGGGTAACCCTTCTTTGTTGTACAGATTGGCGCCAACAGGATTATCGGCCCAGGCATATCGAACAACCACTGGCTTTGAAACGGTTTCGTTCCATACAACTATTTTATTTCCTTTGATTTCTGCATTAGCCCAAACGAACTTCCTGTCGGCTCCGGCAATGGCGAAATGTTTCAGTTCCTTGCCATCGTTGGTGGTAAGTCCGCTTCCGCAATCAGAAAATGTCAGTTCAATTTTGTTGTCTTTCACTTTCATCGACTCATAAACAGGTCCTGAAGCCACCACTTTTTTATCGCCGTATGCTAGTTTTTCGGCAGCAAGGGCAAGGCGCTGTCCAACTTCTTTTTTCCGGAGTGGATGAATGTCGTTCTTTTCGCCCAATCCGATGGTAACTGCCATGGCGGTATTGGGTACCGAAAGTGTTTTCAGTTGCTGATTCCGGAGTGTTGCCCAGCTACCTTCTGAAGGTTCATTCTTCGGTTCCATAAAATCGGGAAGCTGAACGAAAAGGAAGGGAAGGTTACCTTGTCCCCAAAGTTTTCGCCATTCGCCAATCAAGGTAGAAAGCACCGTTTTATACTCGTTTGCACGTTCGGCATTCGATTCGCCCTGATACCAAACCATCCCTTTCAGCGTGTAATTTACGATGGGCGAAAGCATTGCATTGTACAATCCGAGCGGTTTTCCGGGGAAAAAAGTGGCGGTTGGACTGGGACCGCATTTTGCCCCGATGCTGTATTTCCAGCTTCCTTTCAGGTCGAAAGTTTGTCCGTCAACTGTTATTTGGTAAGGCTTTTCTTTGATAAAACTTCCGTTTCCTGACTGGCTAACCACACGGACTGTGATGTTGTTTTTGCCCGCTTTTAAGATTTCAGTAGCAATTGTGTAGCGGCGCGGTGGGTATTGGTAGCCAGTTGTGCCCACAAATTTTCCGTTGATGAAAACCGAATCGCTGTCAATAATGGTTCCCAACTCCAGCAAAGCTGACTTTCCTGCGCAGTTTTCGGGCAGGTTGATCTCTTTACGAAACCAAATGGCGCCACTTTTAAAATCCATGCCTGCCTCCCTAAACGAAGACGGAATTTGCAACGTTGGCCAGGCAGAATCGTCGAGTTGCGGAATTAGCCAGGGCATTCCCTTCCTTCCCAGATCGCTTTTGCCCAATTCACTGAACCATTTCCACTGTGCAGTTTTTTCTGAAGCAAGCAAATTCCGCATGTAAGTTGTGTCCGAAAGCTGTTTGGCTATTCTGTATTGTTCAGGAAAAGCTTTGAGCGATTCTTCACTGATCCAGCTTTCGGCAGATGAGCCACCGGCAGCGCATTGGATAATTCCGACCGGAATTTTATACTTTTCGTAAAGGTCGCGGGCAAAGAAATAGCCCACAGCTGTGTATTTTAAAATGTTTTGCGGATTCGCTGCTTCCCATTTTCCACCCTGAATGTCTTCTTGCGGTTGGCTGTAATTCCAGCGTACCGGAACCTGAAATAACCGAATTTTGGGATTTGTGCAGTTTTCAATCTCTTTCCCGTAAAGGGGTGAAACCCTGCTCATGGTCGTTTCCATGTTCGACTGGCCTGAACACAGCCAGACATCGCCGAAAAGAATGTCTTTCAGGATAATTTGGTTGCTGCCGGTAATCTTAATTTCGAAAGGCCCTCCAGCTTTTTGTGCCGGAAGGGTGATCTGCCATTTGCCGTCAGCAGAAGTTGTGGTTTCGAACGATTGGTTGTTGAAATTGATTTTTACATTTTCGCCAGCCGATGCCCAACCCCAGATTTTTACCGGAGTTTCGCGCTGAAGAATCATGCCGTCGCTGACCAGCCTTGGCAAGCGCACCTGGCCAAATCCTGTTTGGTTGATCAGGAAAATCAGGAAAAAGATAATTGACAATATTTTCAAAGTTCGATTCATGGCTTCGATTTAAGAATAGCTATAAAAATAGAACCAAAATTCAGACTGAAGGTACAGAAACATGATATTTGACCGTTTTATACCGAAAAAAATCAACCAAGTAGCGTCTGAAATTTGCTACTTTTACCCTTTCATACTGTTTGTGAATTATGGAGAAGACTGTTCATCTGCTGATCATGTACACCATGCTGGTGCTGACCCTGTTGTTGTTTCACAAGGGGAGAAAGCATCCGCCAAGCCTGATGCTGGCAATTTACGCCTCGGTTGAAGTGTTGACCAATGGATTGAACAGTCTGACACTTTCGGGCGGGTATAGTTTTTTCGATCAGTTTCCGGTTTTGCATTTTATCTACAAACCTCTGTATTGTTTGTGGGTTCCATTGTTTTATTTTTATGTCCGCTACTGTTTTTCTTCCGATTTTATGCTGAAGAAAAAGCACCTGATTCATTTTATCCCTTTTTTCGGTTTTCTGGTATTTTTCCTGATCATTTGGATGTTGAAAGGAAATCACTACATCTGGGAGAATTTATACAGGCAGGGTACTTTTCTAAATAACACAGCCTTCGCGGTTGATCTGACGGTTAAAATTCAGTATTTGTTCTATAATTTTCTGATGATCAGGCGTTTGTTTTATATTGAAAAGCAAAGAATTCTTCAGCAACAGATTGTTTCGTCGTTGGGAGTTGATATCAGGTGGCTTCGGTTTATAGTGTTTGGCTACGCTTTGGGATGCCTGATTGGGATTGTAAATATGATATATAATTGGTTCGGAAGTCCGATAGCATCATCAATCAACCTTATCAGTATTTCGTATTTCTTTCTTTTTTTCTTCGCTATTTTTTACAATACCATTACAAATAAGCTCTTTAGCGAAGAGGTAAAACAAAAATCAGGACATTTGCCAAGCACTGATATGCAACTGTTGATGAAGCGAATTGAGGAACTTGTGGCTGACCAAAAAATGTACCTTGAACCGGAATTGACACTTCAACAAATTGCCGCCGCCCTGAACGAAAAAGAACGAAATATTTCACAGGCGATCAACACCATTCAGCAAAGAAATCTGAACGATTACATCAATTCGCTCAGGATTGAACATGCTTGCAGGTTGTTGCTTGCCGATAAGGGGAAACCGATTTTTGAGGTAATGTATGAGTCGGGTTTTAACACCAAAGGCGCTTTTAATCTGGCATTTAAGAAAATAATTGGGAAAACGCCCACTCAATACAGGGTGGGGGAATGAATATTGTTTGTGTGAATATTTGAATGTAGAACGGATACATAAAAATAGAGTTATAAATGCACTTTTTTCATTATAGGATAGCAATAAAGGTACTCAAATCAAAATTGTTCTTATGGAGTACAGGGCCCGTATTGGTTTTTGGGACTATAATTCTTGTATATTTTTCAAGTATTAAAGATTTTCCTGTTTTCCCCAATAACCAGATTTTTGATTATAAATTTTACTCCGATAGTACTGCAGGTGGTAATTCAAAAATCCTTAAAAAGCTTGTTACTGATAGTGTCATTAAGCTCGACTATCAAATTAGCAATCAAATAGGTACTCCTTATGCTGGAATAAATATCGGACCAAAAGAAAGCAAATCAATTAATCTGGGGCATTATAACCAGCTAAAAATAAGACTGGAGGGGCGTGAAATAAATGGTGTTGGAATCGCTTTGGTTACGCAGAACTCCATTAAAAAAGATAACGGGACTAGTCCGGAAATTTTATTTTACCACATTTTTAAAATTTCATCAGGAATTAATACTTACAAAATCAGTACTGACAAATTTGAGATACCCGACTGGTGGGGAGAGAGTAACCGGATTGAAAATGCATCGACTATCAAACCGGATTTGAAAAATCTGGAAACAATCAATGTGAGCAGTGCATTTACTGCCAATACCGGAAAAACACAATCCATTGAGATTTACTCAATGGCCTTTTCGAGAAACAATAAACCGCTCATCATCTTTGTAATAGTTCTGGAGCTGTTATTTATTCTGCTTTTTTTCGCCGCCTTGTACCTTGTTGAAAATATAAGGGAGAAAAAACAAACGATAACTATTACCTATAAAGCGATTGAAAATAAAACGATTGAAAGTTCTAAATCAGATTTTGTTGATTTTATCAACAACAATTTTCACAACAGCGAACTTACCCTGGATCTTGTTTCTGGCGAAACAGGCGTTAGCCAGCGCAGAATAACGAATGATATACAAAATCAGTTTGGTTGTAATTTTAAAACATATATCAATCGTTTGCGAATCAACGAGTCAAAGCGATTACTGCTTGATAAAGAGCTTAATATCGGAGAAATCGCTTTCAAAGTGGGCTTCAACAATCAAAGTCACTTTAACAGGGTATTTAAATCCGAATTGCAGATCAGTCCCACTGAATACCGCGAAAAACACAAAATATGATGCTTTTTGTAAAAGTATTAGACCATTTGTGCTAACATTTCTTCCAAATACCAATTCTGCAAACAGATTGTCACTTTTTGTGAAAGGTGAATAATCAAGTTCCGCTAGCTTTGTGAGCATTCAGATAAGAATTTGTAAAAAAAAATGTATGCAAACAAAAATTATCGTATTGATGGTTCTGGCCATGATCTTTTGGAAAGGTTCAGTAAATGGTCAAACTACTTTCAAAAATCCAATTTTAACCGGAATGAATCCCGATCCGAGCATTTGCCGGGTGGGCGAAGATTATTACCTGATCACATCTACTTTCGAATATTTTCCGGGAGTGCCCATTTACCAAAGTAAGGATTTGGTGCATTGGAAATTAATTGGCCACGCATTGTCAACCCCCGCAAATAATCCTTTAATGGGTGCAGCTTCAGGCACAGGCGGCCAGTATGCCCCAACAATCCGCTATCACGATGGCACTTTTTATGTAATTTGTACCAACTATGGTGGCCGGGGTTCACAAGGGGTTTTTTATGTAACAGCCACCAATCCTGCCGGTCCGTGGTCCGATCCTCATTGGCTAAACAACTGGTATGTTGACCCATCGCTCATGTTCGAAAACGACAGTGTCTATTACCTTAGCCCTGACAACAAGGGTAGTTTTTTAGTGGGAACGCTTGATCTTAATACCGATAAGTTCCACAAACCATTAAAACTGGTTGCAGCAGGTCTGGGTGGTTCTGCTCCTGAAGGACCTCACATGTACAAGGTAAACGATTATTATTACTTAATGTCGGCAGAAGGCGGAACCGGTTATCAGCACCGCGAAGTCATTCAGCGAAGTAAGTCACCCTATGGGCCGTTTGAAGCAAGCCCAATCAACCCGGTTGTTTCAAACATGAATGCCTCCGATCACCCGTTTCAGGCCATTGGCCATGCCGATTTGTTGCAACTTCCGGATAATAGCTGGTGGTTGGTTTGTCTGGGTTTCAGACCCCGAAACGGCAACTATCATCACCTGGGACGCGAAACCTTTCTGGCCCCGGTTACCTGGAATGCCGATGGCTGGCCCAAAGTGGGAACCGATGGCATTGTGAAAGAGGAATATCCAGTGCCAAACTTACCGCAACATATCTGGGAAAAGGAACCTGTGCGCGATGATTTTAATCTGTCAGACTTAGGACTGAACTGGAATTTCATTCGGAATCCGCATTCCGATGATTGGTCGTTAATGGAAAAACCGGGTTTTCTTAGGCTGAAAGGTTCAAAAATTAGCTTCAAGGAGAAAGATTCACCTGCATTTGTTGGTCGCCGTCAAACAGCATTCGATATGGTTGCCTCTGCCAAAATAAGCTTTGTTCCTACTGCAAGCAACGAAGAAGCGGGTTTGGTGGTGCGTGCTGATGATGCCAACCACTACGACTTTCTGATTACATTGCGTGACGGAAAACGGGTGGTGCTACTTCGAAAATATCTGAAGGACAAAGAGTTTAGTGCTGTTTCAAAAGAAATTCCTGATGGCGACATTGTTTTGAGAATCAGCTCAACCGATCTTGAGTATCAATTCTGGATGCAAAAAGAAGGACAGAAGGCTGTTTTGGTTGGAAAAGCAGCAACCAAAGATTTATCGACTGAAGTCGTTGGTGGCTTTACCGGTAACTTTATTGGAATGTATGCTTCGGGAAATGGCAGCAAAAATACCAATCCAGCTGATTTTGATTGGTTTGATTATGAAGAAGATGCAAAGTTGCCTGAATGATTAACGATTGAAGATTAACCATTTAACCATTACAAATTAAACCCTATTCTGAAACCTATGAAAGCAAAATCGATGAACCCAACTCATCTGTTACTGATGCTTTTTTGTTTGTCATTCATCACAATTCAAGCACAGGATGTTACTGTTACTGTCAATGCAGCATTGAACAAAAAGGCTGTTTCTCCTTATATCTACGGGCGGAATGAGAGTTTCGACAAACCAGCAACATTTTATAAAGATGCCGGTTTGCGTTTTGCCCGCACAAATGGCGGGAACAATGCCACCAAATACAATTGGCGCAAAAAGATAGGAAGTCATCCCGACTGGTATAACAATGTTTACGCCAACGATTGGGATGCGACTTCAAAAAAAGTAGCTAAAGATCATCCGGCCATGCAGGTAATGTGGGCATTTCAGTTATTGGGCAGAGTCGCTTCGAGTACCGCTCATAATTTTAACGATTGGGGATACAATCAATCGCAATGGTGGGAAGGTGTTCATCAAAATCTGGCTGGCGGTGGCACTCCCAATACCACTGGCGTAAAACAGGGGAAAGCAGCTGTTGAAGGCAATGTCAACCTTTATACTCAGGAATGGCCTGCCGATTCAACCGTTGAGATTCTGAACCATTGGTTTGGTTCGAAGGGCATCGGGTTGAATAAGAATCAGTTCCTTTATTGGAGCATGGACAATGAGGCCGATGTGTGGAACGGAACGCATGATGATGTAATGCCAACATTAATTTCCGCATCGAAATTTATGGATAATTATATCGAGGTTGCAAAAAAAGCACGTGCCCTGTTTCCTGAAATTAAAATTTGCGGACCAGTTACTACCAGCGAATGGCAGTGGTATAAATGGGGCGAAGAGAGTATCAGGATTGATGGAAAGTATTATAGCTGGTTCGAGTATTTCATTAAACGGTGCGCCGATGAGGAAAAGGCTTCCGGAATAAGGGTGCTCGACGTTTTTGACATTCACCATTACCCCTATGCACCGACTGATGCTGATGCACTGCAAAACCACCGAGCCTTTTACGACAAGAATTACAATTATCCGGGAGCAAATGGATTATACACCATAAATGGAGGCTGGGATACTTCTTCAAAAAAGGAATACATTTTCCAGCGCATCAACGATTGGCTTACAAAGCACTACGGTGCAAATCATGGAATCAAGCTTGGACTTAGCGAGTGGAGCCCCGGGCCAAACGAACCCAACCTTGCTTCGGTTATTTATGCCACCCACCTTGGAACCTTTGCCAACAATGGGGTCGAATACTTTACACCCTGGAATTGGTTTACAGGCATGTGGGAATCGCTGCACCTGTTCAGCCGCAATGCGAAAAAATACAGTGTATCAAGTGTTTCTACTCTTGAAAATACCGTTTCGGCATACACCACAGTGAATGAAGCCGCTGATTCGATGACAGTCATTATTGTAAATCGTGATATGAATTTGGCTCGAAAGGTGACCGTGAACCTTGCGGGATTTTCGGCTCCCGATGCCAGTTTTAAGACTCTCCAGTTAGCCTCCCTGCCATCTTCCGAGACATTTAAGTCGCATACCAGCAACGCATTGAAGGCTGGTTCTGTTGCCGTTTCTTCCAATTCATTCACGATTACCGTTCCCAAGCTTTCAACAACAGCAGTTATATTGAAATCTACCGTTACGGGAATTTCTGAATTCAGGGATAAGTCGCCGGAATTGCTTATTTTCCCAAATCCTGTAAGTGATCAGTTAAATATCAGTTTAAATTCTAATATTGCTGCCCCAACAGAAATTATGGTATCCGACCTGATGGGAAGAAATGTGAAGAATTCAATTGTAAATTTTGACGGTCATTCACCTGTGTCTATGGATGTTTCTTCATTAACAAGGGGAGTTTACCTTGTATCGGTAAAAAACAATCATTATAGTGTAACCAAACGATTTTCAGTTGCAAAGTAATTCATCTCATTGCAAATAATGAGGTTTATACTTTTACTTTAACCATATCTAGTTCTATGAAAACAAAAACTGCAAATTTCAGTACTTTATATAATTCACCTCGATTCATAGCAGCGTTCATGTTGATAGGTATTAGCCTGATATCAGCTATGGAATCTTATAGTCAATATTCCTGCAATATTACACCCATTGGGGGAGGTGGTTTTGTAACGGGTGTTATTACTCACCAAACTTCCGGTGATATCTATTGCCGTACAGATGTCGGTGGGGCTTACCGTCTGGATGCTTCAAACAATAATTGGATATCATTACTTGACTGGGTGCCAGCTAACCAAAAAGGTTTCTCAGGGGTGGAGTCCATGGCCATTGATCCACAAAATGCAAATAACATCTATTTGCTATGTGGCATGGATTATTTTGATTATGGAAAAACAGCCATATTAAAATCTACCGACAAAGGAAATTCATTTACCATTGTTGATGTGACCTCTAAGTTCAAGGCGCATGGAAACGGAATGGGGCGCTCGACAGGAGAACGTCTCACTATAGATCCTCACAACAGCAACATCCTTTTCTGCGGAACCAGGCGAAACGGATTGTGGAAAAGCACCAACGGAGGCAGCACATGGAATCTTGCATGGAACGGCGTAACTACGACCCCAAATGACAATGGGATTTGCTTTGTCCTGTACGATCCTTCAAGCAGTGTTGAAAGTGGAGTAACGCAAACCATGTACATAGGAGTTTCCCGCATCGATGGAGCGAATATTTACAAGAGTACCGATGGGGGAGTGACATTTACAGATATTTCACCTATTACCACTTTTATGTCTCACAGGGCAGTACTCGCAGGCAATACCATGTATGTTGTTTATGCTGACGCAGATGGCCCATGGAATTGTGGCTCAGGCAGAGTTTATAAGCTCGACACATCCACAGGCACATGGACCAATGTAACGCCAAACAGCAACAATTATTCCTATGGAGGGGTAAGCATTGATCCTTCCAATGCAAACAGGGTAGCAGTATCGACCATCAATAAGTACAACAATAATCAGTATGGGACTACCTGGGGGGATTTTGTGTACCTGTCGACCAATGGAGGTACAAGCTGGACCTTGAAGAATGGATCGAACAGTACATATAATAAAAATGGCATTGGGTGGACTAACGGACAGTTGCATTGGGCAGGTTCAATCGAATTTACGCCAGGCAATTCGGCCGAGGTACGAGCAGTTTCCGGAAACGGCATTTTTATCTGTTCCAATATGGATGCAAGCAATCCAAGCTGGAAATTGGATGTGAAAGGATTGGAAGAAACAGGCTTAACAGGTGGGGTAAGTATACCGGGTGGCCCATTCATTTCCGTATTCGGGGATATTACAGGCTTTGTCCACAATAACCTTACCACTTATCCGGCGCAAACACATCAGCCAGCCGATGGATCAAACTGGAGTGTTGATTATGCGGGAACAAGCACAAGCAATGTGGTGAGAGTTGGCAGTACTAAGGTTTACTATTCTGCCAATCAAGGATCTACATGGACGGCTTGCGCTTCCACTAAAGCTTCAGGAGGAAGTGCTGGCATCAGTGCAGATGGAAAAACTATACTTCATTGTCCCGGCGGATCCAGTTCTACCTATTATACTACTAATAATGGGGGAACGTGGAACAATGTAACTGGGATGACGGTATCGAATGCATTTCCTGTAGCCGACAAAGTAAATAGTAATTACTTTTACATCCATGATCTGTCTGCGGGAAAGATGTACGTTTCCAGCAATAGTGGCACCAGCTTCACGGCTATCGGTACGCCCGGTGCATCATCGGCTCCCTGGACGCAAACTTATATCCGTGCTGTACCCGGATATGAAGGGCATTTATGGGTGCCACTAATTGACAATGGGTTAAAATATTCTACCGATCATGGAGCAACATTTACAAAGATTTCAAATGTTACCAGTTGTAGCGCGGTCGGTATTGGTAAGGCGGATGCCTCTGCATCTTATCCCACTGTTTTTATCTGGGGAACGGTAGGTGGAGTGAACGGGTTGTTCAGGTCGACAAACAAAGGAGCAAGCTGGACCCGTGTCAACGACAATGCTCACCAATTCGGTGGTACAACCCTTGTATTTGGTGATATGAATGTCTTCGGAAGGGTATATATGTCGGGCATCTTAGGGCGGGGTTTGATTTATTGGAACCTTGATAGTCCTAATGCGATAGAAACCAAAAGTACCCTTAATGAAATGGTCATTTACCCCAATCCAACTCAGGCTGGGAAATTTTCAATTGAGATTCCAATGACATCCCAAAAAGCAACCCTTCATATTTTTGACAACCAGGGCAGAATGCTATTTGAAAAGGTCATTCGTAATTACAAAGGAAAATTGACTATAGATGCAGGATTGAATAAGGGAATTTATCTTGTAAAGGTGACATCAGATGGATTGAACTTTGGTCAAAAGCTTATTGTACAGTAAATATTCCTTTCTAAACATTAGACACTATAATTCCCATGATATTGAAACTTATCCAGAATGTTTTCCTTGGCTTACTGCTCTTGTTGCAAATGCAGGCAATGGCGCAAAGTTCATCNNGGCAAGGGCAAAGGGGATGGTTGCTGGGGTGGGCACCTGGTATATTATAACAACAAGTACTGGGATTTCTTCGGACACTGGGGTACCATGTATTTTACCACCGCCAACCAACCTGAAGGCCCCTGGAGCACGCCTGTTGCAATGAAATGCCCTGCCGCTGTGCCTGGTCTTGGAATGGACAATTCGATATTTATAGACGATGATGGATTGTGGTATTTGTTGGTAAAAAACGGACAGGAAAACAACTGGATACTTCAATTAGGCTCCGATGGTCAACCCAAAGGCAATATCCTGGATTTACGTTGGATTAACCCTGCTCCCACCTACCCTTTTGTTTGGGCTGAAGGGCCTACCATGTGGAAATACAAGGGATATTATTACTACACTTTTGCCCTCCATGCAGGAGGAGGTCAGAAGGTATTCAGAAGCAAACAACTGGTGGCCGATCAGGCAGCGTGGGAAAACCTGGGCGACTTCTTCAACGAGGCTGATCCGAAGAAAAACCAGGCTCTTTTCACTGGACCCAACCACTGTTCGCCTGTTGTAATGCTCGATGACAGCACTTCATGGGTCATTTCTCATTCATACATGTTTGCCAATGGCAGCGAGTGGCAAGGTATCGGACGACAGGGACTGTTGAGCCAGGTGGTTTACAATATAGCCGGCAAACCTGTGGCTGATTATCCAATCAATGAGTCCCGCACTGCGCCCCGTCTGCCCTCAAGTGGCATTCCCTGGATGGTACCTCATGCCGACTTTTTTAACACCACAAAACTGAACCCCGAATGGTCAGTACTTGGATACGCTGCCCAACTGCCCTGGTCATTGAGCGCCCGCCCGGGATGGCTGCGTCTTTCACCCAAAAACCAGCACAATACGATCATCAAGCCCGATGCCGAGCACAATTATACGTTGATCACCCGTCTTGATTTTGCCCCCAAAGCCTCCACCNNTCTGGCTGAAACTGTCGCGTTACAACCATGTGTTGTCAGGCTTTTACAGCACCAACGGGTTCGATTGGGTGCAGGTAGGTAACACCATTGATGTGAAAAGTATGGATGTAGAGCAAGCCGAACAAAACGCGTGGACAGGCAACTATCAGGGATTGTACGTCAAGGGATTGGCTGCGGATTTTGACCTATATGTGTACCGCGATGCCTATACTTCCATATTGGCTGAATGCCCTGCCAACCAATGGGGCACCACACGGAGTGTCCCAGGCTCAGGAACCATCGTACTGGATCAGATTCATACCAACGATTGGGCCCTGTATGCAGGCGTCGAATTTGGCGATGCAGATTACCCAGTAAAGGCGGTCTCGTTTGAAGCCAATGCCTCGTCCCTCTCCAGCTCCGGCGTCATTGAGGTATGGCTCGATTCGCTCCAGACAGGCCATAAAATAGCAGAATGCCCCATTACCTCCACCGGCAGCTTTACAACGTATAAGAACTTTCCGGTTGATATTCCGGAAGTTACAGGCAGTCACGACGTGTACCTGCGATTCAGGGGAGAAGGCTCAGGCAAGCTCTTTCAGCTCAAATCATTCCGCTTTTTGGGTAAGCTCAAACAACCAACGGCCAACCAGTCTATACCCGAAACAGTGCAATATACCGTATTTCCCAATCCTGCCAGTCAGCAATTTACAGTCACCAGCAAGGAGCCCTTTTCAAGGGTGAGAATCCTGTATTTAAACGGCCAGGTAGCCGGTCAATTTAGATACCCCCAGCCCGTACTGACAACTACCCTTACTTTTCATCCTGCCCCTGGTACCTATTTCCTTGAAATTACCACAAACAAGGGAACAAGATGTACGAAGCTGGTGGTTTTGTAAAAGGAAGTGCCTAATGCTGATATTAACGATACTGACCCTTACCGGGCAATTCGCGTAAAGCCTGGAAAGGACGGGCGTTGGTTGTGATAAAGAGTAATAATACCGCGGGTAATATCAAATTAACGGTTAACTCTGCGGATTTACAAAAGGCTGAAATAAATATTAAATCGATAATCGAGGTAAAACAGAGACTATGAAAAGATTACTATTGATCGGAATTATTGTGCTTCTATATTTTGTGAAATTTAGCGCTGCCCAGACCAAAGCTCCTGTCGCTTTTGGCCCGGTTCCAACAGAAAATCAACTGCGCTGGCAGGAAATGGAGTATTACGCTTTTGTCCATTTCTCGTTAAATACCTATACCGACCAGTCGTGGGGATTTGGTAATGAGGATGTAAAGCTTTTTAATCCTGAAAAAGCCGATTGCCGTCAGTGGGCGCGTATTTGCAAAGAAGCGGGCATGAAAGGGATCATTATTACAGCCAAACACCATTGCGGATTTTGTATCTGGCCTTCGGAATACACTGAATATTCGGTAAAAAATTCTCCATGGAAAGATGGCAAGGGCGATATGGTGCGCGAAATGGCCGAAGCCTGCAAAGAATACGGACTGAAATTAGGAATTTATTTATCGCCCTGGGACAGAAACCACCCGGACTATGGGAAACCTGAATACATTACCTACTTCAGGAATCAACTTACTGAACTACTCACCAACTATGGCGAAATTTTCGAAGTTTGGTTCGACGGAGCCAACGGGGGCGACGGCTATTACGGCGGAGCAAATGAAACGCGTAAAATTGACCGTACGACTTATTACGACTGGAAGAATACATACAAGTTGATTCGCAAGTTACAACCCAATATTGTGATTTGGAACGATGGTGGCGACAGAGGCGACCTGCGCTGGGTGGGAACAGAAGAAGGCTATGTTGGCGAAACCAACTGGAGTTTGTTGAACGACACGGGAGATGTTCCCTGGAATATGTTGCATTATGGTCTGGAAAATGGCAATGCCTGGGTGCCTGCTGAAGTAAATACTTCAATTCGTCCGGAGTGGTTTTATCACCCGAATGAAGATAACCATGTAAAAACTGTGCCTCATTTAATGGAAACTTACTATCATTCCATAGGGCATAACGGTTCACTATTGCTCAATTTTCCGATCATGCCAAACGGCTTGATCCATCCGACTGATGAAAAAATGGCTCTTGAATTTGGCAAAGCGGTGAAAGAATCGTTTGCAGTAAATCTGGCTGAAAAAAAGAAAGCAGAGGCTTCCAATGTTCGTGGAAATGCAAATGAGTTTGGAGCAGATAAAGCAATAGACGGCAATAAAGAAACTTACTGGGCTACTGACGATGGCCTTACTACTGCTTCTTTGACAATAGATTTAGCCAAACCAACTTTGTTCAACCGGTTCCTTGTTCAGGAATATATACGTTTAGGACAACGGGTGAAAGCCTTCAAGCTTGAAGCGCTTGTGGATGGAAACTGGAAAGAAGTGGCAAAAGCAACAACTATCGGGTATAAACGCATCCTTCGTTTCCCGAGTGTGGAGGCAACGAAGGTTCGCTTTACAATCACCGATTCGAAAAGTTGTCCTCTGATTTCCAATATCGGGGTTTACAATGCACCGGTATTCCTCAATGCACCTGCTATTGCCCGAAGCCAATCGGGAGAAGTTACAATAACTACAAACGATATTGGCCCGATTTTTTACTACACGCTAAACGGCAGTGTACCTACTATCAAATCAAACCGCTACACCGCTCCTTTTGTGGCAGATGAAAAAATGGAGATAAAAGCGATTGCCTACGATCCGGCATCGGGTAAAAGCAGTCCTGTAGGTTACGAAAAATTCGATATTTCAAAAAAGGACTGGAAAATTGTCGGAAATAATGAAAAGGCAGATGCGCTGTTAGACGGGAATCCATCGAGCGTTTGGCATCAAAGAGATAAAAAAATGCCCATCGATCTGGTGATCGATTTAGGAAACAACTACAATGTAATCGGTTTCAAATACCTTCCTGATCAGAACAAATGGAGTTCAGGCATCATCACAAACTACCAGTTTTATATTTCTGAAGACAATATCAATTGGAAACTGGCAGATGAAGGCGAATTCTCCAACATCAAAAATAACCCGGTGTGGCAAATCAAAAAGTTTGCTCCCGAAAAAGTGCGCTATTTCAAGCTTCGGGCTTTAAAAAATACTTCGGGCGATCAGGTGGCTGGCTATGCCGAAGTGGATGTTATTACGAAGTAATTTGATGATTTTGAATTAATTAAAGAAGTAAATNNAATTGCTTTTTAGACGATTTTGCACCCAAAGCAGCAACTATTCCAACATCGGTAGTGGAGAATAAACCAACCGGTGTTCCCACAGTTACAATAACTTTAACTGCTGATACATTGGGTAAAATATCCAAATACGTTTTTGGAAATGCCCTGGCAGTGTGGATGGGAAATAATACCGGTAATACCACATTTGTTAAAAATGTCAAGGCCCTAAATCCTTCTTTAATACGGTTTCCAGGGGGAAGTTGGTCAGATATTTTTTTCTGGAACGGAAAACCGAACGATGTTCCCGACTCTGTTTACAATGGTCAAACAGGCAAAAAGGAATTATTCTATGCCATTTCAGGAAAGAATGATTGGCCCACCACCACTGAAAACTATTACAAACTGCGCCAGCAAACAGGTTCTCAAGGTCTGATCACGATTAATTATGCCTATGCACGATATGGCTTAAGCGCCAAACCGGTTGAGCAAGCTGCACATCTTGCCGCCGATTGGGTGCGTTACGATAAAGGGCGAACAAAATTTTGGGAGATTGGAAACGAAAATGGCGGTCCCTGGGAAGCTGGCTGGATGATTGATACCAAAACCAACAAGGATGGTCAACCCCAAATAATATCCGGTCAATTGTATGGACAGCATTGCAAAATGATTGCCGATTCGATGCGGGCTGCTGCCGCCAAAATTGGTGCTAAGATCTATATCGGGGGTCAGATCCTCCATTTCGACGGCACAACAAGCTGGAACAATGTGGACAAAACCTGGAATGCCGGATTTTTCAAGGAAATTGGCGATGGGGTGGATTTCTATGTCATGCACAATTATTTTGGAACTGCAGCAACTGTGGATAATTTATTGTCGGTAGCCGCAACCGATCCAAAGAAAAATATGAACTTTATTAAGCAGGATATTATCAATAAAAAGGCTTTTCCGAAACCGGTGGCTCTTACAGAGTATAACATCAATACGCTAACCAATCCAGCCAATGCATCGGCACCTATTTCATATATCAATGGAATGCAGGCAACTATTCTTTTCAATGAATTAATAAAGAATAATTTTGGACTTGGAGCCAGGTGGTTGCTTGCCTCCGGCAACGATGGCATGTTTTATCAGGGCGACAACAGCAGTTTATTGTGGCAACCACGTCCGGATTTTTATTACGCGTATTATCAGCAAAAATTTACAGGCGACCATGCGATTTCAGCAAGCTCAAACAACTCCGCCATTTTAGCTTATGCCTCCAGATTTGCATCAGGTGAAACCGGAGTGGTGATTGTAAACAGAGGTAAAACCGCACAGGTGGTAAAGATTGATCCCAAAAATATTGGTGTTGGAAATCAATACTATAATTACTCGCTGACTGGTGGCACCGATAACGGTGATTTTTCCTTGTTCGTGTCGGTAAATGGTGTAAGTCCAACAGGAACACAATGGGGTCCCCGCGAAACACTGGAGACAATTCCCGCAAAGGCTTATCCAATTGAGAATGCAATAACAGTGAGTGTTCCCGGGCGGTCCGTTCAGCTTATGATGCTTGAAGCGGGTACCAATCTATTGTATCCAACATCAGTTGCCAGTGAACTGAAACAAGAGCTGGAGATTACAAATTATCCCAATCCGTTTTCAGACATTACAACTATTCAGTTTCAAACTTCATCAACTGAACCAGTTTCTCTGGAAGTTTTTGATCAAACAGGAAAGAAAGTTAGCACACTAATCAATGAAGTTTTGCCTTCAGGAATACATCAGGCTGATTTTGACGGAAGTTTATTTCCTGGTGGGATATACTTTTACCAATTAAAAGTTGGAAATTATTCAACAACACGGAAGATGATCCTTAAAAAATAGACTAATAAAAAACATACATAGCTATACAATTAAACCGAACATGAGTACACTTTTTATATCGTTCATTCTACCGAATAAAAGAAGGGCCTTTTTTTTACTTACCGTCTTCAGTCTTCTATTCTCCTTATCTTCAAAGGCACAGTTACCAACGGCACAGCATATTGCAGGCAAAATGAAAGTAGGCTGGAATCTTGGAAACACACTTGAGGCCATTGGCGGCGAAACCGCATGGGGCGCTGCTTATACGAGCCAGAAATTAATTGATGCGGCGAAAGCTGCCGGCTTCAATACGGTTAGGTTGCCCGTAGCATGGTTTACCCATTCAGATACTGTTACAAGTGTAATCAATCAAGCCTGGATTGCTCGTGTAAAACAGGTTGTTGACTATTGTATTAAAGACAGCATGTACGTAATTATTAATGCTCATTGGGATAAAGGTTGGTTGGAGAATAGAGTCAACGAAGCAAATAAGGCAACTGTAAACAAACGACAGCAAGCCTATTGGACCCAAATCGCCAATTATTTCAAGGATTACGATGAACATCTGCTTTTTGCCGGAGCCAATGAGCCCAATGTTGAAAATGCCACGGGCATGTCTGTTTTGCTATCATATCACCAAACATTTGTTGATGCAGTTCGCGCTACCGGCGGCAATAACAGTTCGCGAACCCTTATTATTCAGGGGCCATCAACTGATATTGATAAAACCAATAAATTGATGAACACTCTGCCTAAAGATCAGATTGAAAACCGGATGATCGTAGAAGTCCACTATTATACGCCGTGGAATTTTTGTGGAATGAATAAAGACGAAAGCTGGGGCAAAATGTTTTACTACTGGGGTAAAGGCAATCATTCAACTACCGATGTTACGCGCAATGCAACCTGGGGCGAAGAAGCCGAAATGGATAAATTGCTGGGCCTGATGAAAACCAGGTTCGTTGACAAGGGAATTCCTGTAATAATTGGAGAGTTTGGCGCTTTCAGACGAAAACTTAGCCCTCCATCCGATCAGCAACTTCACAATGCTTCGATAGAATATTATTACAGGTACTTTACGAAATCGGCAATGAGCAAAGGGATGATCACTTTTTGCTGGGATACTCCTGGCGGATTGTTTAACCGCAGTACTGCAACAATCATTGACAATGGTGTACTGAATGCAATCATGCAGGGAGCCAAAGATGGAACTACCGCCACCGCTTTTACGAAAGTGAAAGAGAATGAAATAATAATCTATCCAAATCCATTTACATCAACCATTACTATGAAGATCAGCCATCCAGATAATGTAAATCGCATTGCTGTTTACGATCGGTTAGGCCGTCAGGTTGAAGTTGTTAAACATTCAGCAGATAAAAATTTAATAGATTTCGGTGCTTCACTGAAACCCGACATGTACATTGTGCAGGTTGATGAGATAAATTGGACCAGGTCGTATAACGTGCTGAAATACTGACGGATTTTTGCTCTGATCAAGAATTCATTGGCCGGAATAACTTCTTTTAAAAAATATGGATNNATCCATATTTTTTAAAAGAAGTTATCCAAATATTCTGGAAGACTATTTCTTTACCAACCCTTTTACGATGGTACTTTCGGGTTCGCCCAAATAACTTGGTTTTTCCTTTCCAGTTCGAACCACAATTTTCTGAAGTACCGCACCCGGATCGACCATCCAAACTTTCAAGGTATGCTTGCCGGATTCATTTACCTGATGGCTTGAAACAACCTGATTGATGTTGTTGCTTACCCAGCTTTCCCATATTCTTTCCTGATTGTTTTTGTTCATGTTCAGAATTACCGGTTCCTGATCGTCGAACGAAACGGCCACTTCGGTTCCTCCATC
The DNA here is from genome assembly GCA_003537645.1 of Prolixibacteraceae bacterium. GTDB lineage: Bacteria > Bacteroidota > Bacteroidia > Bacteroidales > Prolixibacteraceae > Aquipluma. The sequence goes on along the minus strand of DPRM01000019.1, from coordinate 43,834 downwards.
GTTGAAATAATTGAGGGTGGGAGAGAGGTACAAACTTACATCCACTTTTCCGGCCTGAAATAAATAAATATCGTATTCCAGGCACGGGCTGTTTTTCGCCGGAATCTGCGGTTTTGCAGTCACCGGGAACGGTTTCATGCCCGACAAAGTCCTGCCCAAACCGGGAATCACTTCCCATTTGACATCGTTTGCCGAAATATTTCGTGAAAAATGTTCGGCCTCGATAGAGACAAACCCGTTACTTTCGACAAATCCGGTGAACGATTTTAATTCAGGATTGAAGACCGGCACTTTTACGATTGTATTTTTACCGCCTGATTGACTGATTGTTATCAATACTTCGTGTTTCCCTTCCGGAACTTTGCTCCAGTCAGCAGACAGCCAAATCCGCTGTTCTTTTTCTATTTTTCCTGAAGCCGGTTCTGCTTTTAACCATGACTGATCGGCAGAAATCTGAAAATCGAACGACAGCTTTCCGCGATTAAACAGATCGATGTAAACAGCTTGTTTCGAAATTGCATCTAATTCAGGCAAAGCCACCGGAAATATTCCTTCAGTGCAAAATTCGGCAGAACCTTCAATGGAAACACCCATTTCGGCAAGTTCAGGCAACCCAATTTCTTTCACTTCGGGCATCGCGTTTTTCTCGGGTTGTTGCCAGTAGGTGTATCCAATGTGAGTTTGTGCCATCATGTGATCCCACTTTCCGTTGGCCAGTTTGGTGTGGTAATAATCGGTAATGTCGGCGTCTCTTTGATAAAGTTGGCGTGCTTTTTCGGCCCAGTAGTTGGCGGTTGCCCGGCCTTGTTCCGCAGCCTGACGGTTTTTTGCCACAGCCAGATACAATTCATTAAGGTTGGCACAGGCCGTAACGGGGTGCAAAACCAACTGGTAAAAAGCATCTTTTGCCTGAACAGGTATTTTTTCGTTGAGCAATGTCGCTTCCTCTGCCAACTTGTTGTAATCCTCCACGATGCGTTCGGCTTCGCGGAAATTGGTCAGGCTGTAAGTTTTCGGCGAAAGCAGTTCTGGTTTCCGGCGGCCATTGTATTTGGTGTATAAATCGAGCATCCGGGCAATTTCAGGAGCATATTCGTTACCAAACTGTTCGGCAGCCCAGTTCTTTGTATATTCCGGAAGTCGTTCTTTTGGCCACTCATCAGGATTCCAGGCATAGTCGAGGAAAAATGAAATAGGCAGTTCCATTGGTTTCAGGTCGCCCACATTCACGAGCCAGATGCGATCGACACCATGTTCGTAAGCATTGTGCATCTGTTCCCAAACAGCGGGCAGCGGACTTGTATTCAGCCACTTGTAATTGCGGGGTCCGCCCACATAATCGAAATGGTAATAAATTCCGTATCCACCGGCGCGGGGCTTATCTTCGGGGCTAGGCAATTTGCGGATATTTCCCCAGTTGTCGTCGCAAAGCAGCAAAGTCACATCATCCGGAACCCGCATCCCATTGTCGTAATAATCCTGAACTTCTTTATAAAGCGCCCACAATTGCGGGGTTTCCGATGCCGGTTTGCCGGTCACATTTTCAATGATCGAGCGCTGATCGGCCACAATTCGTTCGAGCAAAGCGATGTTGGTTTCAGCGGTCATGGCCATGTCGCCATCGCCGCGCATTCCCATCGACACAATACTTTCATGGTTTTTCATACGTTCAATTCCTTCTTTCCAGAATTTCTGAAGAGAATCTTTGTTGGTTTCGTAATTCCATGCGGCTCCTTTTTTTATTTTCCATTCGGCATGGGCGCGCATCATGGGTTCGTGGTGGGTGGTGCTCATCACAATGCCCATTTCTTCAGCCAATTCAGGATTAATTGGATCGTCGGTATTGAAACTGGCCCACCACATTGCTGGCCATAAATAATTTCCTTTTAGTCGGAGAATCAGCTCAAATACTTTTTCGTAGAACTGATGGTTGAACCCACCGTAATTCTTCACAGCCCAACGACCCAGCGCAGGTTCTTCATCGTTCAGGAAAATGCCACGGTATTTTACTTTGGGCTCGCCTGAAATGACACGAGCTTTCCGGATATATAATTCTGAATGTTTCTTTGCAGGTACATCGCTCCAGAAATGCCAGGGCGAAACTCCCATTTGGCGCGACAATTCAAACATTCCGAAGATGGTTCCCCGTTTGTCGCTTCCGGCAATAACGAGCGCTTGTTTCACTCCGGGGAAAGGTTTTTCTACCACCTGAATGAGTGAAGTTTCCCATTTCCCTTTTAGATCGGAAACATTCAATTTTCCGGAGGCAACCAGTTGATCTATCAGTGCGTTTTTGCCAATGGTTCCGGCAATGATAACCGTTTCTGATTTTGGCAATTTCCCAAATACTATTTCAGGTTTTACAGAGGTAACCTGAAAAATGTCTTCCTGAAAAAGTTTGGTAACACGAATAACTCCCGGAAATTCTTTTTCGCTGACTACAATTGGAACAGCTTTGCCATTGGCGGCCAATGTCATAGCTCCTTTAACTTTTGAAAACCTGATTAGGTTGGAGGTTGATTGTTCAATTTGAGGATATGCCAGAAGGCAAAGCATCAGAAAGGATAAAAGCAGCGTGATTTTTTGACTTTGTGCTCTCATTGAATGCAAGTTTAAGTTGGTTTTCTTTTTAAGATAGAACAGCAGCAATATTAGCAAATATTGCCCCTTTTGTGAATAACAAAAATGTACCAATTGTAACTCATATATAAAAGAGAAAGGGAAACGGCCATAAAACCGATATCCCTTTCTCCTGAATATTACAATATAAAGTAGTCTCTTTTAGTTAGTATCCGGGATTTTGATAAGCTTTTTTCTCTTCAACAGTCATTTGCATGCCATCGAGCTGTCCTTGTGGAATAGGTCGCAGATAGAGGTAAGGTTGAATGTTGCGCGTAACGGTTACTGCATTGTGATCGCCTTTGGTACTTGAAGCTATTTTGTATGTACCGGCGATTTCGGCCCATTTTTGAGTGCGAACCAAATCGAACCAGCGGAAACCTTCGCCATAATACTCACGCGAGCTTTCAGCCAAAATATAGTTGATATCGATGGTTGCAGGTGTGGCAGCAACCATGGCAGCGCTATTGTCAGCACTTTTCGCAACATTGTTGAACCGGTCGAATTTCCACTTGCCGGCGCGTGCCCTTATAACATTAATTAATTCTCTTGCACTTTTCCCCGTTTTCACGGTTGCACCCTTAACCGCTGCTTCGGCCGCAATGAAATAGAATTCAGAGAATTTGGCAATATTAAACGGACGGGTAATGGCAGCATTGGGTTGTCCCAATCCACCGGCATTGTCGGTACGGTAGGTACTCATCTTCCACGTTCCGGGATATACAACACGGCTTGTGCCACTTAGTGCGATTACAAAATCAGCTCTTCCGGGTGAAGTTCCGGCCCCAACATTACTTTTACCTGCACCGGCAGCGTAGGTGATAGGTAGTCCAAGTTCATCGGGCACGAATGACAAGATAGCATCTCCCGGATAAACCTTCAACCCGTTTGCGCCATAATAAAATTCGTTAAGATCTTTATTTTTAGGCCAATTGCCGCGGTAAACGGTTGTAAATGATGCATCGAACCGCGAATCATCTGTTTTGTTGGCAAAAGTGGTTTCAAATATATTGGCTGGTGGAGCCATACGAGTCCATGGACGACCCAGGTCCTGAATTGCATCACGCAGGACAGTACTTACTGCAGAACCAGACAAGTCTTCAGTTTTGTAACTTCTGATTTCTGTGTAGTTCCATGTCATCATCCATGAAGCAAAATTATCAGCGCCGCCGCCGTTGCCGTATGTCAGACTGGCTCCGTTATATTTTTCGCTTGTTTGGGTATGATCGGCGTATAACATCATTTCTTTGTTACGTTCGTTTCCACCCGCATGCAATTCATAGAATGTTGCCATTAAACCATACGGACCCGGATTTTCAATGGCAGTAACTGCAATGTCATAAGCTTGCTGGAAATACCACTGGGCATTTTTCCCATCAGGGTCTGTGCGGTCAGCAGCCGGATATGTAGGAATGTTATTTGGATTTTGCAGCCACCATGCGTAAGTCAGATAGGCTTTAGCCAAAAACAGGCGTGCCACATTTTTGGTTACAGTACCTGTTAACCGGCTTGTTTCAGGTAAATTGGCAATTGCCTTCAGCAGGTCGGGAAATATGGCTTTGGTGTAAACTTCGGGCACGGTGTTGCGAACTGATGTTCTGACCGGCGAAGTATTGAACTTCAATTCACCGGCACCCATGTCCAATGGCACTCCGCCATAAGTTTGTACCAGCATAAAATAATCGAATGCACGGAAAAACTGGGCTTCTGCAATCAGAGAAGCTTTGAGGCCAACCTCTGTAGCATTTTCAATAATACCACTGGCTGTGTTGATAGCGGGAAATGCATTGTCCCATAAAGTGCCGGTACCCCCATTGTCCGTTGAGGTAATATTTCCCTGTCCGCTAACATCCATCACCTTAAAGTTGCCATCCGCACTCTGGGCATAAGTTGCTTCGTCGGTTCCGGTTACACCCGAGTTATAGTAATAGGCATTCCCGTAAATGAAGCGCAGGTGTGCGTACAGTGATGTCAGACCGCCATTCACTCCCTGTTCGGATTTGAAAAAACCGGGTTCTAAAATACTGCGTGGTTGTTCCTCTAAAATATCAGAACATCCTACAAGGAACATTGTCAACAAAGTTGTTCCTATTAAATTTTTTATATTTATGTGTCTCATATTTTTCCTTTTTTAAAATGTCAAATTAACTCCAATTACGTAGTTCCGGGTTGAAGGAGAGTTGAAACCTACAGTCAATATACGGTTATTGTAGCCACCTGTTGCAACATTCTGGTCACCACGTGAGTTGGTTTCAGGATCCAATCCCATTTCCTTGTTGAAGTCGGAGAACATCACAAACGGATTCTGCACAGTGACGTACATGCGCATATTAACGCCCGAGTTTTTAAGTAATGATTGGTTGAAATTGTACCCCAGTGAGATATTACGCACCTTCAGGTATGAACCATTGAAGTATCCCATTGTACTTAGATACTTCGGATTGTCGCCGCTTAATACACCTTTTGGAGCTGGATATTTGGCTCCGGTGTTCTCTGGTGTCCAATAGTCCACCTTAATTTGGCCTCTGCGTCCGGTCATCAAATTGAGGTAGCTGCTTGGCCCATTAAGGGTGCTGACCAAGATACCACCGCTTTGGAAGCTCCCAATCAGGCTCAAATCAAATCCTTTATAGGCTACGCGGGTGTTGAACCCTCCCTGAAAATCAGGATCGACCTCCAAAATTTGCCTGTCATCAGGACCGATCTGTCTTTTTGGTGAACCATCGTCGTTAAATTCGCCGGTGTATTTTACCTTGATCATCCCTACATTACCTCCCGGTTCGTATTTTAACAGGTTTGCATCTCCTTCTTGCCACAGTCCAATGGCTTCGTAATCGTAAATTGAATTGATGCTGTATCCAACGAACCAGGCGTTGCCTTCGTCTCTTGTCTGTCCCGATGCAAGGGCAACCAGCTCGTTTTTGTTTGAATACAGGTTAATGCCGGCATCCCATGTCCATCCGTTTACATTGTCGAGAATGGTACCGTTGAGTGAAAACTCGATACCTTTATTTTGAGTTTCCCCAATATTTGCGGTATAGCTGCTAACGCCGGATGTTCGTGGTAATCCAAGACCCAACAGAATATCCTTGGTATCTGTAATATAATATTCAATAGTTCCTGAAAGTCGGTTCTTCAGTAATGCGAAGTCTAAACCATAGTTAAATGTTTCAGAATATTCCCATCCTAATGCCGGGTTTGGCAGTTCGGTTACGTAATATCCTGTAGCATAAGTAGCATCTCCAAAATTGTAATTTCGGGAACTTAAAAGGCCAAGGGTTTTATACGCGCCAACAGCCTGATTGGAAGTTTGGCCGTAACCTGCGCGAATTTTCAATTTGTCAATCAAATTGATATCCTGCATAAAAGACTCATTTTTAATATTCCATCCGGCTGATAAAGCAGGATAGGTATGCCATTTATGACCTTCAGCCAGTCTCGATGAGGCATCAGTACGAACAGTTGCACTAAGCATATATTTGTCGCTGAACTCGTACATTACGCGTCCCATATACGAAATTAAGCCTGATTGGACATAACCTCCGTCATTGAGATTGGTGGCAGTAACTTCACCAAGAGACTGACTCAGACTATAATATTGTAAATCCTTTGAAGGAATCCCTTTTGCATTTGTTCCGGAGTTAAAGAATGTGCTTTGGTCGGCTTCGTAAAGCGCAACTGCATTCACCCTATGTTTATCGGCAAAAATCCGATCAAAAGTAAGGAGGTTTTGAATGTTCCAGTGATACCTGTGTGTATTGCTGATAGAAGCAGTTGATTCCGTAGCTGGATTGCTGCTGTTGATTCCCTCTGCTGTATAATTTCCGTTGTTCGACTGCATAAAATCCAGACCAACCGTGGTGCGAAACTTCAAGCCTTCAATACCCGGAATTTTTGCTTCGCCATATAGCGAGTTGTATGTTGCAAATCCCCTGTTATGGCTTAACCATTCGTCATCAAGACTTTCAACAACATCTCTGGTAGTGGTAAACTGCTCATCTAAAGGCATTTTTATAGTTCTTTTTAATGTGCCATCTTCGTTATAGGGGTTGGCAATAGGCGACATGCTTAAAATACCGTACAATCCTACCTGGCTACCTTCGGTGAAGTTATAGTTATTGTTAGAATTGAAGCCGAAGTGGAATAATTTACCTACTTCCTGATCAACAGAGCTGCGCAATGTGTAACGTGTGAATTTGTTAGTTGGAATTACTCCCTGATCCTGCAGGTAGCCAACGCTGAAGCTGTAGCTGCCAGTGGCAGTTCCACCTGAAAGACTGATATCGTGACTTGCCTGATAACCGTTTCTGAAAAACAGATCCTGCCAGTCGGTATTTACATCGTCGAATTCATCCAGCGCATTGGTGAATTGGCCTCTTGCTGCACGTAGGGCAACAAATTCGGGCCCGTTCATCATCGGATATTTTGAGAAAATCTGGTTTTCACTTTGCCGACCGTTGTATGTTATTTTTGCCTTTTGTCCTTTTTGCCCTCTGTTGGTAGTAATAATAATAACACCGTTGGCACCACGCGAACCATAAATGGCAGTTGCTGAAGCATCCTTCAGGATATCCATACTTTTGATGTCGTTGTTGTTAATTTCGCTGATAGAACCTGTAAAGGGGATACCGTCGAGTACAACCAGCGGATCGTTGCTGGCAGTCAGNNGACGATGGAATGTCGCGTAAAGATTCTCCGGTTATTGATGCAACAGAACCCGTCACAGCTTCTCTCCGTTGGGTACCATAACCAATGGCCACTACTTCTTCAATTCCAATGGTTTCTTCAGTAAGAGTTACATCAATTGTTGATTTATTTCCAACTACAATTTCCTGTATCTGCATCCCCACAAAAGAGAATTGCAAAGTTGCGTTATCAGAAATATTTGAAAGTGAATAACTTCCATTGCTGTCAGAAATGGTTCCGTTTGTTGTTCCCTTCACTACAATCGAAACCCCGGGCAACGATCCTCCTGAAGAATCTGTTATTTTACCGGAAACCTTTTTACCTGACTGTTGTGTTGTGTTCTGTTCCATATCGGCCCGCGAAAGTAAAATATGCCGGTCGTTGATGGAATACTTCACTCCGGCACCTTCAAAAAGAAGGGGCAAAGTTTGTTCGATACTCTTGCCTTTTACCTCGATACTTACCCTGCGATTCATGTCGATGTATTCGGCGCTATAAGCAAACCGGAATTCACTTTGGTTTTCGATAGCTTCCAGAACTTCTACCACACGGGCATTCTGGAATTCCAAACTGAGTTTGGTTGTCTGGCTGTAGAGGCTGGCAGATACCTGCATCAAGCCTGCAAACAAAAACAGGAACGTTAGTTTCATAATTCTAAAGAATTTTTTGTTCCGGATCGGAGGCATTAATCCTCGGATTCTCGATTTTTTTTTCATAGTTTTGATTGATTTTGTTAATAAATAGTTTCATCATTCTTGATGGGCATTTGACCGGGAAGCGTTGCCGCGCTTTCCGGTTTTTTATTTTCAACTCATTTTTTGCGCTTTTTTACTGTTGTACTTTAATTTTATCACATTGCCGCTCTGCACAACATCTACAGGCGTAATTTTCTCCATCAGGCGTAGTACGTTATTTAAATTTTCGTTTTTAATTGTGAAAGTATATGGAAGGTTCCTGATGGCATCGTCCACCTCAAATTTCTGGTTGTACCGTTTTTCAAGTTTCAGAACCAACTCGCTCAAAGGAAGGTTGTAAATATTGATCAGCCCGTCTTTCCACGATGTAAACAATCCGGTATTCACATTCGAAAGAGTAAGTTCTTTCTTTTCTTTATTGAAACTGGCCAGTTCGCCCGGCTTCATTTCCTGCCTGAAATTTGAATGGGTACTTGAGGTTAATTCAACTTTCCCTTTTTCGAGTACTACCTGTATCGAGCTTTCTTCAGGATAAGCCATAACGCCAAACTCGGTTCCCAGCACTTTCACCTGAAGCTCGTGGCTGTGCACAATTAAAGGCAGTTCTGCGTTCTCCGACACTTTGAAGAATGCTTCGCCAATGAGTTGAATGTCGCGGTTGCTTTCCGAGAATTGATTGTTGTATCTGACTTCCGACCCTGAATTGATCCAGACCACAGTATTGTCGGGCAAAACTACTTTCGAAATCTGTCCGAAATCGGCTGCAACGGTGGTGTAGATAAGCGGTGCGGAAGGATTTTCTTTCTGCATGAAAAAGTATGTCAATGCCGGAACTGAAACCAGCACGGCCAGAATGGCGGCATATTTAAAGAAATTCAGCATTCGGCGGGTTCGCTGTAATTCTGTTTGCATCTGGCCAAACAGGCGATCCTGAATTTTTTTCCATGGTTCCTGAAAATCAGAAGAAACTGACTGGCCGGCTATTTCATCTTTCCACTCCTTTTTCGTCGATTGAAACGATGTGAGATTATCATCAGTGCGCACCCAGTTCAGTAGTTCATTTTGTTCTTTTTCAGAACTTTTACCCGATAGGTATTTCTTAATTGTTGATTTCATTCATAGAGTTGTTTCGTAAGTAGTACACAAGTATTTTAAAAACCCTACCTCCGGAATTGAAAATAGTTTTAAATGATGGCTTGTTTACGTGTGTGTTGGGTATTTTTCGCCAGTCAATTGCGGCCATTTATGGTAATTCTGATGAAATTCAATGGTGCTTTAATGACCATCAAATGAGAATTAAATGACTTCTGTACCGGGGTGAATATTTATTGGGTGAGGCTATTTCAACATTATCGCAATCATAACTGCTAAAAGCGGAAATTTAAGTTGTATTTCATTACGGATTTGCTCTTTGGCCTGATGTAAATGCTTCTCAACGGCTTTTACCGAGATACCAAGTTCGTTGGCGATATCCCTGTTTTTCTTCCCTTCAATTTTCGCTTTGGTAAATACAATTCTCCGTTTTTCGGGCAATTTTTCAACCGATTGCCTGATCGCATCAACTAGTTGTTCCTCAAGCGATATTTCTTCCTCGCCTAAGAAATCGAGTTGATAAAGGTGTTGAATCTCGTTTTCTTCAATTGTCTGAACGTTGTTTCCGTTGTTGTGCAGTTTCTGATCGCGAAGGAAATTCAGGCAACGGTTGCGGAGCATTACGAACAGCAGATTTTCAACCGGATGGGTGGTTTTTATGGTTGACCGCTTTTCCCATAGCCTGATAAAACATTCCTGAACAAGATCGCTTGCCTGATCCTTGTCGTGAATGAAAAGCCTGCAATAGCCCAGCATACGCGGAAAAGTCTGCTTAAACAATTCCTCATAAGCCGTTGGCTGTCCTTCCCTTAATCTTATGTATAAGCTATAGTCATTCATCAGGCACAAAGGAAAATAAATTTATTCTATTATATTTGCTGATTGCTGAAAACAAAATGCCCTCAAAAACTGATAAACAACACTTACAATGTCCTTGAATTTTCTGAAGCGATTCGCAATTCCACCAAATGTTTCAACCTACTTAAGCCGGTCACTCATTCTCATTACAGTTGCAACTACTATTCTTATCGCCGGAGTTTTGATTATTCAGCAGACATTGTATTTTCATGAAAGCATCGATCAAAAAGGTAAGGAACTCATTGAAGAACACAAAATTTATATCCAGGAAATTGTAAAAAATGAGCTTGAATACATTCGCTTGCAGGATATCGCCTTTAAGCAGCGGATAAACGGCAAGATAAAATCGAATGTTAATCAGGCAATTCAGCTTGCCGAATCGATTCATAGTCAATACAGCGGTAAAAAGTCGGAAGATGAAATCAAATCGCTTATTATAGCAATGGTTTCCTCGTTGAAATTCAACATGGAATTCGAAGAGGTTTTTATTGCCAGCGAAGATGGATTTGGAGTAGCTTATCCCAGAAACCCGGACTTCACTGGTAAGGATATGCGGCTGTTTAAAGATAAAAATGGTTTGTCGGTAGTTCAGGAGGAAATTAACCTGTTGAGAAATAATACAGAAGGATTTTTGGAGTACAACATTAATTCTGGAAATCAATCAGAATCGATGCCCATTAAAAAGGTAACTTATGTGAAGAAATTTGGGCATTATAACTGGTATTTCGGATCAAAGCAATATGTAAACGATTTCTTTCCAAGATTCAGGGAGGAAGTTGCGCAAAAGATAAGTTCGGTAAGGTTCAGGCACGGTGGTTACGTTTTTATGAATACCATAGATGGCACCCCGGTTGTGATGGATGGCAAAGTATATAAAGGCGACCTGAATTTGCTTTTAAATGCCAATGCTGCGCAGAAAAGTGTATTTTTAAAGGAAATAGAAATTGTAAACAAATATCCTGAAGGAGAATTTTTTGACTACCAATGGAATAAGATAGGAGAGACCACCCTGTCGGATAAATCTGCTTATGTGCAACTTTACAAAGACTACGGCTGGATTGTGGGCGCCGGATTTTATATCGATGAAATTGAGAAAAGTATAAAAGAACAACAAGATGCCCTTCGCAGCGATCAGAAAAAAAGTATCCTTTTCATAGTGCTGATCCTAATTGTATTACTTTTTTTTGAAGCAATAATTATTTACCATTTTAATAAAAGGTACAAGGCCGATTTTGATCGCTTTTTCCAGTTTTTCTTCTTGTCGCCCAATAGTTTCGACAAGCTGAATATCAACCATTTTTATTTTGGTGAGTTTAAAAAAGCCGGAACCGCGGCCAACGAGATGATCATGTTGCGCGAAGAAATTAAGAATAAACTCATCGAAGAGCAGAAAAGGGCAACAGAATCAGACCGGCTGAAATCAGCATTTCTGGCCAATATGTCGCACGAAATCCGGACACCGATGAATGCCATTCTGGGTTTTTCGGAATTGCTCGAAGACGACAGCCAGGATGAAGAAGACAAGGTGGTTTTTGTGAGGCTTATACGCAAGAACGGGGAAATACTTCTAAATCTGATTAATGATATTATTGATATTTCTAAAATAGAAGCCAACCAGCTTTCAGTCAGAAAAAAAACATTTAACCTGAAAAAATTTCTTAACGAACTCGAACACCATTACTTCGAAGTACTTGCTTCAAAAAAGAATAAGAGAATAAATTTCAGTATAAATGGCCTGACGGATAGTGATATGACAATTGTAAGCGACGAAATACGGCTTCGTCAGATATTGGATAACCTGATCGGTAATTCAATCAAATTTACTTCGGAAGGATCGGTTTCTGTTGAAGTGAAAATGATAGGGAATGTTGTTCATTTCAGGGTTTCGGATACTGGAATTGGCATTGATGAAAAACAACAGCAGAACATTTTCGAGCGGTTCATTCAGGCCGAACATGGCCATAATGTTAATTTTGGAGGAACAGGACTCGGCCTGGCAATTTCTAAAAATCTGGTAGAACTACTTGGTGGTCATATCGGAGTTGAATCGATACAAGGGGAAGGATCTACATTCTATTTCGATATTCAGGCGAATTGAAAGAAGATGAGAAGGTTAAAATGGTTGTATGGTTAAATGTCCCGTTTTAACAATTAAACAATTAAACCCGCAACCGGATTCCAACTTTAGGCACTTTAGTTCACTCTAGTCACTCCGAACTTACTTCCCTCATCACCTTTTCGGAACTTCAAACCATTTATTTACAGTTTCCTCGGGTTGGTATTCCTGAAGGTAATTCATTGCTTCAGTGGCATTTTCGGCAATAAAATATAACTTCCGGTAGCTTTCCTTGGCAAATTTCTCGTCGAACGATTTCTCGAACTGGCGGAAGAGATCGTCGTAAAAACCGTTGGTGTTAATAAAAACAATGGCTTTGTGATGATACCCAAGTTGCTTGAGGGTAATTACTTCCAGAATTTCTTCGAGTGTGCCAAATCCTCCGGCCAGAGCAATAAATGCATCCGATAATTCCCGCATTTTTGCTTTCCGCTCCATCATATCGCCCGATACAATAATCTCGTGTGCATGAACCGAAGCAAGATTGAAATCGCGTAATTTTTCAGGAATAATGCCAATGGTTTTTGCTCCGTGATTATTGGCCTCGCGGGTTACAACATCCATCGTGCCAACATTCGATCCGCCATTGATCAGGCAGTATTTTGCCTGTCCGATCAGTCGCGCCAGATCAATGGCTTCGTTCACATAAACATCGGCAATCGCGTTGCTCGATGAGGAAAATACACAAATATTCATGGATAAATATTTACTATTAAAAACAATTTACGATTTACTATTTATGCATTATTGCTGACAATCGCACAAATGGTAAATCGTAAATAAACAAATGGAAAATTAACGCTAAACGTCAATTTTTGCGTAAACGGCGTGTTCTTCAATAAACTGGCGGCGTGGCGGAACTTCGTCGCCCATCAGCATACTGAAAATATGATCGGCTTCGGCAGCATTCTCAATGGTTACCTGGCGCAAAGTACGGGCTTCAGGATTCATCGTAGTTGACCACAATTGTTCAGCGTTCATTTCTCCAAGACCTTTGTATCGCTGAACATGTATTCCTGATTCCTTGCCTTCGCCCCATTCATCAATCAGGCGCAAACGCTGCTGTTCTGTCCAACAATATTCTTCGCGTTTTCCTTTTTTTACGAGGTAAAGTGGTGGTGTTGCAATGTAAACATGTCCGCGTTGAATCAATTCCTGCATGAAGCGGAAAAAGAATGTCATGATGAGCGTGGCGATATGGCTACCGTCCACGTCGGCATCGGTCATAATTACAACCTTGTGGTATCTCAGCTTTTCGAGGTTAATGGCTAGATTATCCTCTTCTGTTCCGATGGTAATTCCCAGCGCGGTATAAATATTCCTGATTTCTTCGCTGTCGTAAACCCGGTGAGCCATCGCTTTTTCAACATTCAGGATTTTACCCCGTAACGGGAGAATTGCCTGAAAGTGGCGGTTACGTCCCTGTTTGGCTGTACCACCTGCCGAATCTCCCTCAACCAAAAATAATTCGCAGAGTGAAGCATCTTTTTCTGAGCAGTCGGCTAGTTTTCCGGGCAAACCTGCTCCGGAAAGTACATTTTTGCGCTGTACCAATTCGCGTGCTTTGCGCGCTGCATGACGGGCCTGCGCTGCTAAAATAACTTTGTTAACAATGGCGCGTGCCGACCGTGGATTTTCTTCGAGGTAATTGGCCAGCATTTCGCTGACTGCCTGATCGACCGGCAAACTGATCTCGGAGTTGCCAAGTTTGGTTTTTGTTTGTCCCTCAAACTGTGGTTCTGCCACTTTTACCGAAACTACGGCGGTTAATCCTTCGCGGAAATCGTCGCCACTGATCTCGAATTTCATTTTTGCAAGCATACCGCTGTTTTCAGCATAAGCTTTCAAAGTACGGGTCAAACCACGGCGGAAACCTGTTAAGTGGGTTCCTCCTTCGATAGTGTTGATATTGTTAACGTAAGAATGAATGTTTTCGGTAAACGAAGTATTGTAATGAAGCGCGATCTCAACAGGTACACCTGCTTTTTCAGATGTAATGTGAATCGTTTCCTCAATCAGGCGTTCGCGGGTTCCGTCGAGATACTCAACAAATTCTTTCAGACCTTCTTTCGAGTAAAACTCATCATGCTTATAGGCATAGTTTTCGTCTCCTTCAATCGGCACCCTTTTATCAGTAATGTTCAGTTGCAGACCAGCATTCAGGAATGCCAGCTCGCGCATACGGGCTGCTATAATTTCGAACTTGTATTCGGTAACAAGGAAAATTGAATCGTCGGGCTTGAAAGTAACAGTTGTTCCGGTGCGATCGGTGGTGCCAATTTCTTTAACATCGTACAGCGGTTTTCCTTTGCTGTATTCCTGCTGCCAGATTTTACCTTCGCGGTGAACCTGAACTGTAAGGTGAATTGAAAGCGCGTTTACGCACGAAACCCCAACACCGTGCAAACCTCCGGAAACTTTGTAGCTTCCCTTGTCGAATTTTCCTCCGGCATGTAAAACCGTCATAACAACTTCGAGTGCCGAACGATTTTCCTTGGTGTGGAGTTCGGTTGGAATACCGCGCCCATCGTCAACGACAGTAATTGAGTTGTCTTCGTTAATTATCACATCAATGTTTTTGCAATAGCCTGCCAGCGCCTCGTCAATCGAGTTATCAACAACTTCGTAAACCAGATGGTGTAAACCTTTTTCGTTCACATCGCCAATGTACATCGCCGGACGTTTGCGAACTGCTTCCAAACCTTCCAATACCTGAATGCTGTCGGCATCGTAACCGCCATTGTCATTCTGGGTTCCCCAATTTTGGGTTTCTTCAATTTCTCTCATCGATCAAAATTTTTTATTATCTCATATTTTTACCCTTTCAGCTCTAAAGTGCAGAGCTAAACCCAGTTACAGAAAACAAATCTTTTTCCGTTTGTTAAAATAAGCCTGATTGGGTAATAAAACCAGATATTTGATTTTCAGTAAATTCTTCACTTATAAATTCTTTCCAAAACTAAGTCGCAAATATAGTAAAAAAGTGCTTACTGCCGACCACAAAAATGGCTTTCGGAAGCTTAAACTTTTTAACATTTTATCAACTTATTATTTGCTGATTTTCAGGAAATTAGAATTCGTTTTTCGATGTGCTGAACAAAGCTTAAAAAGTATAGAGAATTCGTCGTTATTTTAGAATGAATAACTGATTCCGGCCAGCCAGTTGAGGCTTCTGTTGGTGTAGCCCAGCCATTGTTCGTACCGCTGAAATCCAAAATTATTTAGCTTCGCAAAGAAGCTTAAAGATTTGTTGAATTGATACTCCCCGCCCACATTCAGATCGATAATCGGATCCATTGCCACAGTCATCGATGGAGCAGATGAGAACACGGGTTCACTCACAAGGGCTGTTCTTTTACCCACTACAAAAATGTCAGTAGTAAATTTTAGCTGTTCTGTTGGCTTATAAATTCCTGAAAATGTTGCATCGAAATTTGGCATCTGCCATGCTTTGCTGATTGTTTCCAGTTCGTAGGAATAGTAGTTTCCCTGAAGATGAAGAGAAAAATTTTCGGAAACCGAATGCATTACTTCTGCCGATATTTTCAGTAGTTTTAAATCATCATATACCCAGTCGAATGTGTTATTTAAACTTCGTGGCCCAGAAGCAGAAAGATTCATTACATCCCGGCCGTAAAGCATGTAAAAATGCTGATCATTCACTTTCGAATAGCTTGCTTCGGCGACATAATTGGTCTTCTGACTTAATTTGCCTTTTAAACCTCCTGAAACGATGTACTTGTAATTTGTATTTTTTACATCGTGAAAAGGATCTACATAAGGATTTTCGGTTGCAATATTTGAATAGGTATTGTGCTGCAAATGCCCGTCAACTCCGGCAAACAGGGTTAGTATCTGCGGAACGGGCGACCATTCGGCTTTTACTTTTGGCCAGAAAAGCATCGCGGCATCGGCATCGTCGTCAAACACAATGGTCGAATTCAATCCCACCTGCAAACGTGCCACATCGGTTTTCCACATCAGCGAAGGATTGGCCTTTATGAGAATTTGTTGTTTTGGCCCGAAACTGCCCGAAAAATTGTTTATTAAACTGTCGGCAGTGTAATAAGTTAACGAAGCATTCAGCAATCCGGTTGTTTTTCCGAATTTCTTGTGAACATCACCCGAAAGCAATAACTGGTTCTCGGTTTGTCCTGTTTTGCTCCTGACGAAATGATAGTTCAGGCCAAAATCGTAATTAAAATCAGTCGCCGGCAATTTCCCGCTTTTCAGGCTTATGTCGGCAGTTCCTTTCGCAAAGTACTGTTTATCCTGATAGTAAGGAATCATTGCATCTTTCATCTCGTCGGTAAGCAAGTCGCCGGTATAGCCATAATAAGTGAATGCTTTGCGATCGAACGACAGGCTACCAGAAAGTGTTGACCGGCGGAAGAATTTTTCGCCAAATATTTCGGCAACGTTTTCCGATTCGGGGGCTTTCACTCTGTCGTCGTTCAGTAGTTTTATCTTTCCGTAGGAAGAAAGGTGTTTAAAATGCATCCCGAAATTGGAGTTTTTGTCGGGTTGCGAATTGAAAAATAGTTCGCCATAAGGAGTCAGGTAATTTCCCAGTCCCAGTTTCAATAATCCCATTTCCATGGTGGGTTTGGGTTCTCCCACCATTTTTGCCGCAGCCACCGGGCTTGGGTCGAAAGTCGAAAAAATCGGTTTGCTGAAAATCGAATAATCGAAGGTTGGCGCTTCCACCGGTTCTGCTTTTATCTTCGGAATGTCGTTGATCTTCTCAGCTTCCGAAACCGTTGGCTGGTAAGCTTTGGTTACTTCCACTTCCTGCCTCAGCTTAATGGTATCTTTTTGCGCCATCGCAATCAATGAACCGAAAGTCGCAGAAATGGTCAACAGCGTTATAATGAATGTTTTCCTGATCTTCATGAGATTGTTCTTTATATTTTTTGTACTAATTTTCTGAAATTGCTACTTGTTTCCTTTGATGTTGATTTCGAGTGGCTTTGCCTCATTTTTCGTTTGGCTGGCTTCGTTTGCTTCAATCAGTTGCAATTTCTTTCGGGTTGTTTCCATGATTCCGTCATTTTGTTCCGGATAATTCTCTTCAATACTTTTCAGCGTATGTTTGGCCTGAAACTCATCTCCGTTTTTCAGGTAAATATCCGAAAGCAAAATGAAGCTTTGAGCCAGCCAGAACTGATGGGGCGAATTTTTATCAATGAAGTCGAGTATTTCTTTTTCAGCTTCCTTAAGTTTTTGTTTCCCGTACAGAATTTCGGCTACCAAAAATTTTGATTCGGCGCCTTCTGCTGAATTTGTATCTGCTGAAAGCCTTGTTAAAATTGGCAAAGCTTTGTCTTTGTCGCCGGTTCGGTAATACGACAGAGCCAGCATGTAATTTGTTTCGCGTTTCAGGATATCCGACATTTTTTCGGAGGCAAGTACATAATTGGCAGCTTCTATACATGCCTTGTAGTTTCCGAGCTGAAACTGGCAGCGCATAATCCCGGTAATGGCATTCAGCAGGCTATTTCCCGAATCAGATATTTTCGATAAGCGGTTGAAATAAGCCAGTGCCTGCGTGTAATTTTTCGCATTGTATTGTAATCCACCGGCTTTCAGCAACGAGGTTTCTGTAAACATGTTGTCGTTCTGGCCAATTACAAATTCATACGATTGCAGTGCTTTTGCATTTTCTCCTTCACTGTAAAGTATTTCTGCCAGATAAAATTTCGAATTCAAAACAAAGCTGCCATTTGGAAATTGACCAAGATATCTTTCAAATTGCAATCTGGCTTTTTTGTCGCGGGCAAGGTATAATTTTTCGGCTGCCCGGTAGGTAAGCGAATCCTGCTCACTGATTGAAACCTGTACTCCGGAGCCTAGTTTTCCGGTGTAGGCAAAATAAGCATCCACATCATTCATTTCAATGTAGTTATTCTTGATTCCAGCCAGGGCTGCCTGTGTTTCGGGGCTGTTGGGCGTACGATCGACCACTTGTTTGTAATACCCTATCGAAGTCTGATATTCGTTGGCATTGTAATAAATTAGTCCCAGCTGAACCAGCGCCTTGTTCATAAAACTGCCCTGCGAATATTTGCTGATCAGATCTTTGTAATATCTAATGGCAGGCTCAGGCATGTTGGTTCGCTCATAAGTGCGGCCCAGTTCNNCTGATGGTCGCGCTGCAACCCAAGACAAAGCGATTTCTGGAAAAGTGCATAATCGGCATCGTACAGATTCATACGAACCGACTGATCGAAATATGAAATTGCGGATGCATAATCGCGGTTCATAAAATAACAGTCGCCCAAACGGTTGCTGGCATCGGCCACTTTTTCGCCTCTGGTGTTTCCCTCAAGGTTTAAATATTTCCTGAAAAAGTCGGTAGCTCCCTGGTAATCTTTTAGCTGAAAATAAGCGTAGGCCAAATTGTAGTGAGCCAGTTTATATTCCGGAAGCAAAGTTGCTCCGGGAGCTTTCAGAAAGCTATTGTATCCCGAAATCGCGTAATTAAAATTGTTCAGGCGATAATTTGCTTCTGATTTCCAGTAAAGAGACAATGCCTTGTAATTTCTGTCAAAATCTCCCGCGTCGAGTGATTTGTCAAAGTTTTCGACCGCTCCAGCATAGTCCAGGTTATTGAAACATTCGAGTGCGCGGAAATAGGATACTCGCTGATATGCCTTTTTTACCGAAGGACTTTTAACCTTTATATTTTCGATCGAAGCCATTGCGTCGCGATAGTTGCTGGTGCTCATGTAAACCTTTACAAGGTAATCGTAGGCCACATCGTTTCGTTCGGCATTTGGGTACGAGGCAATGTATTTGTCGAATGCCTTGATGGTTTCGTTAAAAGGCGAGTACGATAATTCGTAGGTGATTTTGGCATAATTGAACAGCGCGTCTTCCTTTATCTTTGCATCGAATTCGAATTCGGATGCCGCCTGAAATGCCTGCCGTGCTTTGTTTTTATCGTTGGTAACCACATAGCAATCGGCCAGATGATAATAGGCATTCTGTGCCAGTTCATCTTTTCCTTTCGATGCGATTTCTAAATGAGGAATTGCTTTTGCCTCTTCGTTGCCCAGATAGTAGCAATAACCAAGCATGTAATTTTCTTCGCGGCCACGGTTCTTTTTGTCTGAAAGATAGAATTCCAGAAATTGGGTAGCCTCTTTAAACTGTCGTAAATGGAAGTATGAATCGCCCAAAATACGGGCAAGTTCAGGTTGCTGATCGGCTGCCACAGTGTTTATGAGCGGCGCAGTGTATTCCACTACTTCGCTGTATTTTCCCTGCTTGTAATATATCTGACTGATATAAAATGGAATTACCTTCTCGAAAACCGGGTTCTTCTTCAGCTTTAAAAATTCCTGAAGTGCCGATTCGTAGTTGCCTTTCAGGTAATGGATATGTCCGTAGTAATATTGTGCCGGAGCTGCATACAATGAGTTTCCGTCTTTTATTTCTGTGAAATTGGATAAAGCAGCATCCATTTTTTCCAGTTCAAAATTCGAATATCCGCGCAGATAATAGAAATGGGCCAGTTCCTCACCGTTTATTTTTCTTTTGTCGAAGCCTTCGAGCGTCTTTAAAACGGCTGAAAATTTCTTTTTGTCGAACTGATAAACCGACAGCTCAAACAAAGCTTTGTTCATAAAAGAGCTTTCAGGAAACTGATCCATGAATTCAGTAATTTCTTCTTCGGCGTTTCGGTTGTCGAGTTTTAATCCGCACAGGGCTTTGTAAAACAAGGCTTCGGCTCTCACCTGCGAATTCTCGTCTGACTCACCAGCAATTTGCTCAAACTGCCTGATTGCTGATACATAATTGTGAGCAGAATAAAGCTCTTTGGCTTTCTGGATATTTTGTCCGGGAGATTGATAATAAATTGTTTGCTGTGCTTTTAGCAGGACTGGCAGAAGTGCAGTCCACATCAGTATAAGGATAAACCGTTTTGCCTTCATCGTATGTTCGGTTATTAGAATGAATCAGATTAAATTGTAAAATTACCAATCAAATTGGACATGGTTACACAAATTGTACCATTTCTAAACAAAAACTGATAATTGGGTTCTGTTAGTATTTGGTTGAATAAAAAAAATTAGTTTTGCAACTGTACCAATCCGTAATATCCATGTCAGAAGAAAACATCATAGAACTCGTTAATGCAGACATCGTTCAGCGCGATCACGTGGTACTTTCAGACATTAGTCTGGAGATTAAAACCGGCGAATTTGTTTACCTGATCGGGAAAGTTGGAAGTGGAAAATCGAGCCTGATAAAAACGCTGAATGCTGAATTGCCGCTGACAAAAGGTGAAGGAAAAGTGGCCGGATTCGATCTTGCCGAACTTAAATCACGCGATATCCCATTTTTAAGGCGCAAGTTAGGTGTTGTGTTTCAGGATTTCAGATTACTTAGTGACCGGAATGTTTACGACAACCTGTCGTTTGTGCTGAAGGCCACCGACTGGAAAGACGAAAAGGAAATTGAAGACCGGGTTCTTGCAGTGCTAGATAAAGTGGCAATGACACACAAATTAAAGTCGATGACGCATCAATTGTCGGGCGGTGAGCAGCAAAGGGTCGTAATTGCCAGGGCTTTGCTTAATAATCCCGAAATAATTCTGGCCGACGAACCTACCGGAAATCTCGATCCGCAAACATCGATTGATCTGCTCCAGATTTTTAAAGACCTGAACGAACAGGGTAAAACAGTGGTGATTGCAACCCACGATTATCCGCTTATCCGCCGTTTCCCGGCACGTATCATTACAGTTGACGAGCGAAAGATTTACGAAACGGTGATTACCCGCAAAGAAAATAAGGGTTAAAAGGCGGTTGGTTTTTCGAATCCTGTTTTAATCGAAATATTCTATTTTTGTACCCACATTTAAAATATAAAACAATGAGCAAAGCAGAAATTTATACCAGCAAAGGTGTTATGAAAGTGAACTTTTATGACGAAGACGCACCGGGAACAGTTGAAAACTTTACCAAACTTTCGAAAAGTGGTTTTTACGACGGACTTACTTTCCATCGCGTAATTCCTGATTTTGTGATTCAGGGAGGTTGCCCCAACGGAACAGGTGCAGGTGGCCCCGGCTATAAAATCCCATGCGAACTTGATGGCGAAAATCAATATCACGACCGTGGCGTATTGTCGATGGCTCATGCCGGACGCAATACCGGTGGTTCACAGTTTTTTATCTGTCACAGCCGCCGCAATACCTCACACCTCGATCGCAAACATACCTGCTTCGGCAAGGTTTACGAAGGCCTCGAAGTAATTGATGCCATCCGCCAGGGCGATTTAATTGAAAAGATCGTTATTGTTGAAGAATAGCTAACTGAAACCCCGCCAAGAGCGGGGTTTTTTATGAATACAGGGTTTAGAAATTATCATTACGACCGATAATTGTCATTTATTGATTCGAATAATGTTCGTAGTTTTACGCTTCTTTCAATAAAACTTCTGTATGTCGGATAATTCAAAAGGGATTTTTTTAACATTGGGATCGGTGGTGTTTTTTGCACTGATGGCCGTTTTGGTAAAAGCCATTCCAAATGTATCTAGTTATCAAACTACATTCTTTCGCTTTGCAATTGGCCTTGGAATCATAGGGATTCTTTCGCTTTTCGGAATTATTCATCTAAAATTCAACGACAAAAAAAATCTTTTCTGGCGCGGTTTGGTGGGAGGCGTTGCAGTTTACCTTTTCTATCTGGCCATCATTAAACTTGGGGTAGGCAAGGGCTCGGTGTATATTTATTCGTATCCCATTTTTGCCACTTTGTTCAGTATGCTTATCCTGAAAGAGAAAGTGGAGCCCATTAAATTTGTCGTCATCTTTATTTCGTTTGCCGGCCTGATTTTGCTTTCGGTGGGCGGCGGTAAAGAATCACTGGCTGGAATGGGAATTTACGAACTGATTGCCATTGCAGGTTCTATTACAACAGGGCTGGCCGTTGTGTTCGTGAAAAAGCTGCACGACAGCGATAATTCTTACGCAATTTTCTTTTCTCAATGTATTGTTGGTTTCTGGATGTTTCTGATTCCTTCAGGAGCTACACAGGCAAAGGGCGATCTGTCGGAGTTGTTCTTGCTTGTCCTTGTCGGAATAGTGGCCACCATCGGGCAGCTTTTTATGACAGAAGGTTATCGTTACGTGAATGTAGCCACCGGATCGCTGCTTCAGTCGATGGTTCCGGTTTTCAACCTTCTTTCCGGATGGCTGATTTTTCACGAACAGTTCACCACCATCGAAATGGCTGGCGCATTTGTGATAGTAAGTTCCTGTTTCGCCCTGGTAATTATTAATCTAAGGATTGGTAAAAAGACACGGATATTGAAACTGGTTGAATAAAAATTCTTAAACTTGACATTTAAACTTAAAACCAATACCACATAAATCATGGAAAAAATGAAAAGACAAACCAATGTTTGGGCCACTTTGGCATTTACAGCGTTGTTTACGCAAATGGCATGCACGCCAACAAATCTTTCAAAAGAAAATGTTATCCCGAAACCGGTATCGGTTGTTACTACCGGCGAATCATTCGATTTGACTGACCAGACCGATATTTACGTTCAGGGCGAATCTGCCGGATTATTGCAAATCGGGCAATACCTGGCCGATAAGCTGAATCCTTCAACCGGACTGGCAATTGGCGTTAAAACAACCAGTGAAATTCCTGCTTCAGGAAATATTTATTTAGCGCTTTCGGAGAATGACGCTGAACTGGGCGATGAAGGCTACGAACTGACTATTACCGATAAACTGGTTAAAGTAACAGCCAATAAACCCGCCGGATTGTTTTACGGAATTCAGACCATTCGCCAGCTTTTGCCTTCGAAAGTTGAGCTGGCTACCGAACAAAAAGGTCCGTGGAAAATTGCAACCGGAACCATCCGCGATTATCCTGTTTATGGTTATCGTGGATCGATGCTCGATGTTGCCCGTCATTTCTTCGGAGTGGAAGATGTGAAAAACTACATCGACCAGCTGGCAACCTACAAAATGAATGTTTTGCACTTGCATTTGTCTGACGATCAGGGTTGGAGAATCGAAATTAAATCTTGGCCCAACCTTACTGCACATGGTGGAAAAACCGAAGTTGGCGGTGGTGAAGGTGGTTTTTACACGCAGGATCAATACGCCGATATCGTGAAATATGCACAGGACCGGTTCATTACAATTGTACCTGAAATTGATATGCCCGGCCATACCAACGCGGCTTTGGCTTCTTATCCGGAATTAAACGAAAACGGCAAAGCAACCGAATTATATACCGGAACCGAAGTTGGTTTCAGCACACTGGCAACAAAAAAAGAGATTACCTATAAATTTATCGACGATGTTGTTCGCGAGCTTGCTGCTTTAACTCCCGGCGAATACATTCACATTGGTGGCGACGAATCGCACGCAACGAAAATCGAAGATTACATTCCGTTTATTAACCGTGTTCAGGATATTGTAATTGCCAATGGCAAAAAGGTATTTGGCTGGGACGAAATTGCACTGTCAACCTTAAAACCAAACACCGTGGTTCAATATTGGGCAAAAGCCGAGAATGCCATCAAAGGGGTGGAACAGGGAGCAAAAGTACTGATGTCGCCTGCTGTAAATGCCTATCTCGATATGCAGTACGATTCAACCAGCACTTATGGTTTGCATTGGGCTGCCTACATCGAGGTTGACAAAGCCTACAACTGGGATCCGGCCAGTCTGGTTCCTGAAATTAAAAAGGAAAATATTATTGGAATTGAAGCACCGCTTTGGTCCGAAACTGTTTCGACCCGCCTCGAAGCCGAATACCTGATTTTTCCACGCCTGCTGGGTTATGCCGAAATTGGCTGGACACCGGCTGAATTGCGAAACTGGGATGATTATAAAACTCGCCTTGCCAGTCATGGAGAACGGATGAAAGCCATGAACATCAGTTTTTTCCCTTCGAAAGTGGTGCCGTGGGACACAAAGGATAAGAAATAACAATCAATCATATAAATTTTAGAACAAGCGCTCCTTTAAAGGGGCGTTTGTTGTTTAAGTTTGAATATATTTATAGCAAACTAGCTTTACTTCCAAATGAAAACACTAATTGCCACTGTTCTTTTCCTGACAACCCTATTTATCCAGCTTCAGGCTCAAAATATCGAAGAATGGATTGATTCGAAAAAACCACTTCTTTTCGAGAAATTGTATGTTCATGTCGATCGCGAATTGTATGCGCCTGGCGATATTATCTGGATGAAAGCCTATCAGGTAAACGGAATTACGCATCAGCTCAATTCAAATTTCAGGAATATTTTCATACAGCTGGTTGCTGAAGATGGGCACATCGTAAAAGATCTGATGCTTTTTTCTATTCAGGGACAGGCTAATGGTGAATTTAAAACTGATACGCTGGCCGATGGAATATATACCATAAGAGCATTTACCCGCTACCTCAAAAACTATGGAGAGGAGGCCTTTTTTCATAAAAAAATACGAATCAGCAAATCTCTCGGTTCGCTTGATATGACAGGAAATAGTCAATCTGACAATTCGAAGATTGATGTTGCTTTTTTGCCTGAAGGCGGAAGCATGGTGCTCAATGCGGTGAATACTGTGGCATTTAAAGCCATTGACCAAAAAGGAAAAGGAATTTATGTTTCAGGAAGAATCTTGGACGATTTGGGCGACACGATCGTTTCGTTCAGTTCCAGCTATCTCGGCATGGGAAAATTTCTCCTGATGCCGGTTGACAACAGAACTTATTATGCGGCCATCGATCGCTATCCTGAAATGAAAATACCACTTCCTAAAGCCATTGAAAACGGTATTTGCCTGAATTATAAAATGGAAGAAAAATCGTTGATGTTTGAAATATCAACAAACATGAATCAGGGCAATTATCCCGAATTTTATTTTGTTGCTACTCACAAGGGCGGATTCCTTTTCTACAAAGCAATAAAGATGAGTGATTTTGTTCAGGCCATCAGCATCGATAAAAATCTTTTCCCCGGTGGAATTTCAAAGATCACCTTGCTCGACACAGCATTGAATCCAATTGCCGAACGCCTCATTTTTGTTGATGATAATAAAGGCGGTTTATTGAATATCAGTTTAAATCAGAAAGAATTTAAGCCCCGCAAGAAAGTTGAAATGGTTGTTGATGCCCTGCTGGAACCGGGCGATTCCGTAGCTTCAACCATGTCGGTTTCGGTGGTCAATAAAAATTATTTCAGTACCGGAGAGAATAACCAAAATATTAAAAGTTATTTGCTGCTCGACTCCGAATTGAAAGGTGCTATCGAGTCACCGGCTTCTTATTTTGTTGATGACCAACTTCATACTTCAGCAGAAAAACTCGATTTGCTAATGCTGGTTCACGGATGGAGAACCTATCTGTGGGACGACATCGAGAAAAAACCAATCGCCTCACTCGATGATTGGAATGATGCCGGAATTGAGATTTCGGGTACTGTAAAAAAACTCTTGTGGAATGCTCCGCTTGCTGATGCTTCGGTATTTCTTGATTATGCATTCAGAAATTTTCGGATCGGAGAAACAACTTCCAGCCAGGCCGGACGATTTCATTTCAGTCATATTTACTTTGTTGATAATTTAAGAGTAATGATCAATGCAAGAACAAAGAGCGGAACCAGTAATGCCGAAATTATACTCGATCCTTTGCCCAAAAAGGATTCAATCGTATCAGCAGTTAATTTGAACAAGGCATGTTTTGATATCGATCTGAATTTGGATTTTATGCGTGATAGTTATAATAAACTTTCGAAAGAGCTCGAATATGATCCGGAAACAGGAGGAATTTTATTGCAAAGCATTGATATCGTACAAGATAAGAAAAAGTCAATTATTCGTAGTGCCGGAGCTTACGCCTGGGCAGATAAAACGCTGACAATTACCAGAATCGACTACTCTTTCCTGACTGTACTCGATTATCTGCGGAGTAAAGTTACAACACTGACAGATTACGGGGATGTGGTTATGATTAAGAATAGGCCGGTAACTTTTATGGTTGACGGGCTGGAGAGTCAATATAGTTTTAGGGAGATCAGAACCATTAAAATGAATGAAATTGAAACAATTGACATATTAAATCCGGGCTTTCGCAAAGGGTATGCAATTGGTACTCTGGGAACGGTCGACGAATCCGGATTGATTGCTATTTACAGAAAACCCAATCCTGATATTATGCAGAGCGAGCAGTATGTTAAAGGCAGAATAATGCCTGATTTAAAGGGTTTTCCGCAACCCAAAATGTTCTATTCTCCGGAATATACTCTCGAAAATATAGAAGCACCCAAACCCGACTACCGGCCAACTTTATTTTGGGATCCCGATGTTGAATTTGTGGACGGAAAGGCAAGTCTCGGATTTTTTACCTCTGATGTACCGAGCGAATATGTTGTTTTTCTGGAAGCGATTACCAAAAATGGGAAGATCTGCTATGGAACCACCAGCTTCACAGTGAATAAGAAATAGATTATTGAGGGCCCGACTTTGAGTCGGGCCCTCAATAGTTAATTATGATTATGAATAGATTGCAGCAAACACAGGAGCCCAGTGTTCCAGTTTCTTTTTTCCAAACTCTGCGGGTTTGTTTTTCAGGTAGTCCGAAATCATTTCGCCGCTTCGCATGGCCGATCCCATTTCTGCGTAGTTTTTGGCTATTTCCTCCGGAAGTCCGGCCTGCACCATTCCTCCGAATGTTTCCTCATCTTTAAAATTTACCCACGGAAGTTCGGGTTTACCGATGGCTTTGCCCAGAATGGCAGCAACTTCGTGAGTAGTTTTTTCGTCGCTCATAATGTAGCGGATGCTTTTGCCTGAAAACGAAAGCGCCAGCAGTTCGTGAGCCGCCACTTCAGCAATATCGTCAGGGTGAACAATTGTCAGTGTGGTGCCTTCTCCATAATTACCGCCAATAATTCCTGCATGTTTGATCATTCCCAGATTTGCCAGAAAATTGGTATAGAAAAATCCGGGGCGGAGGTGTTTCACATTCACTCCACTCAATTCATTCAACGCTTTCTCAACAAAATACAGCCCGCTTACAGGGCCACAGCCATCAGGCATGTGCGCGCCGATACTGCTTAGATTAACCACATTCTTTACTCCTGAAACTTTGATGGCCGCTGCATAATTTTCGCCAACGCCGGCAATGTGTTTTTTCCAGTCGGCAGCGCCAAAATGAGGCGGAACCATTGTGTAAACAGCATCGGCACCGGAAAATGTTTTCGACAAAAATTCCACATCCTGAACAGTGCCAATGGCTGCTTTTGCTCCCAGCTTCTCAATTTCAGCCGCTTTTTCGGGGCTGCTGCTTACAACAGTTACCTGATGTCCTGCAGCTACCAGCCGTTCAGCAAGCGGCTTGCTGATGTTTCCTAACGAACCTGTTACAATGTATTTCATCGCTTAAAATTTTGATTGTTTGATGGTTGAACAGAACAGATTGGTAAAAGTTTAAGAGTTGGATGTCTTTTTTTGATTTTAGTCAGGGCTTCACTTTAAGTGAAACGCTGACTTTCCTTTAAATAGAAACCCTGACTCTCAAAGTGAAGTACTGCGCTAACTTGATCGTACAAATCCACTTTCATCTTCACACTTTCTTTCTATCTTTGCGGCTCATTATCAGAAACCTTTATCAATCACATCAAAATGGAATATAAATTCTGGGAAATTGAGCCGAAATGGCAGCAATACTGGGAGGAAAATAAAACCTTCAAAACCGAAAACGACTTCTCGAAACCAAAATATTACGTGCTCGATATGTTCCCTTATCCTTCAGGAGCTGGCTTGCATGTGGGTCACCCCGAAGGTTATACTGCAACCGACATCATGTGCCGTTACAAACGCATGAAAGGTTTCAACGTGCTGCACCCGATGGGTTGGGACGCGTTCGGTTTGCCAGCCGAACAGTATGCCATTCAAACCGGAACTCACCCAGCCGTTACCACCAATAAAAACTGCGACAATTTCCGCCGACAGATCAAATCGTTGGGTTTGAGCTACGACTGGGATCGCGAAATCAATACCACCGACCCAAAATATTTCCGCTGGACTCAGTGGATTTTCACTAAATTATACAATTGCTGGTTCGATCCTGAAGCCGGAAAAGGGCGCCCTATAAGTGAACTGCCTATTCCAGCAGATATTCAGACACAGGGACAGGCTGCCATCAACAAATACATTGGAGAAAAACGCCTGGCTTATTACGATAATGCCCAGGTTTGGTGGTGCCAGTCGTGTAAAACCGTTTGTGCCAACGAAGAAGTGTTGACTGACGGTTCGCACGAAAAATGCGGCAATCAGGTGACCCGCAAAAACCTGAAACAATGGTTGCTCCGGATTCCACATTATGCCGAGCGTTTGCTGGAAGGTCTGGATTCTTTGGATTGGCCGGAAGGCGTGAAAGACATGCAGAAAAACTGGATTGGGAAATCTACCGGTGCTGAAGTGGATTTTGCGGTTGAAAGAATGAGCGAAAAATTACGTGTTTACACCACTCGTCCAGACACCTTGTTTGGTGCAACTTATATGGTTGTTTCTCCGGAACACCCCATACTCAAAAGTCTGGTTACTCCTGAAAATGCCGATCAGGTTAATAAATATATTCAGGCCGCTTCGCTGAAATCCGATTTGGATCGCACAGAACTGGCAAAAGATAAAACCGGTGTTTACACCGGAAGCAATGCCATCAACCCGATTACCGGTCAGCCCATTCCGGTTTGGGTGGCCGATTACGTGTTGATGGGCTACGGAACCGGCGCTATTATGGCTGTTCCGGCGCACGATACCCGCGACTTCGAATTCGCGCAGAAATTCAATATTCCGGTCATCTGTATTCTCGATCCGAAGAGTGCTGATGCCGAAACCCGCACCAAAGTGCTGTCAGGCGAAGCTTGCTGGACCGAAGATGGCGCATACATCAATTCTGCCAATCCGGCAATTGGTCTTGATTTGAATGGCCTGAACAAAAAAGAAGGAATTGCCAAAGTGGTTGCCTGGTTAGGTGAAAAAGGAATTGGAGAAGCTACTATCAATTTCAGGCTAAGAGATTGGTTATTCAGCCGTCAGCGTTATTGGGGCGAGCCTTTTCCGGTAATTCACTGGGAAGATGGCGAAGTGACTCTGGTCGAAGAAAACCTACCGGTTGAACTTCCGGCGATGGAAAAATATGAACCGGGCGAAGGCGGCGAATCTCCGTTGGCCAATGCCACCGAATGGTTGTACGTGACCGACGCTAATGGTCGCAAAGGCCGCCGCGAAACCAACACCATGCCACAATGGGCTGGCTCATGCTGGTATTATTTGCGCTACATCGACCCCAAAAACGACGAGTCGATCTTCGACAAAAAACTCGAAAATTACTGGATGCCGGTTGATTTGTATGTGGGCGGCGCGGAACATGCCGTATTACATTTATTATATAGCCGATTCTGGCACAAAGTGCTGTTCGATTTGGGCATTGTTTCAACCAGCGAACCATTTCAGAAGTTATTCAACCAGGGAATGATTTTGGCATTTGCCTATCAAACCGCTACCGGTGCGAAAGTAGCCAGCGATTTGGTTGAAGAAAAAGAAGGCAAATATTTTCATATCGAAACCGGCGAAGAGCTGACACAGATCGTGGCTAAAATGTCGAAATCATTGAAAAACGTGGTGAACCCCGATGATGTGGTGTCCAAGTTTGGCGCCGACTCACTTCGTTTGTACGAAATGTTTATGGGACCGCTCGACGATACCAAACCCTGGGCTGAAAATGGTGTGAAGGGAGTTTTCGGATTCCTTAACCGTGCAGCCCGTTTCTTCGGAACTCCTGAAAATATTGTTGACGAAGCCGACGACAAGGAAACTTTGAAGTTGCTGCATCAAACCATCAGCAAAGTGGCTTTCGATATCGAAAACATGAAATTCAACACGGGAATTTCGGCCTTAATGATTTTCAATAATCTGGCTCTGAAGAAAGGAAAAGTAAGCAAACAAACTGCCCAGATTTTCGCAAAAATACTTTCGCCTTATGCTCCGCACCTTGCCGAAGAATTGTGGCAGATGTATGGAAATATTGAAACGCTGGCTTATGCGCCCTGGCCCGAAGTTGACCCGGCAATGCTAACCGAAGATGTGTTTGAATATCCGGTTTCGTTCAACGGAAAAGTTCGTTTCAAAATGGAATTCGCGGTAGGAACTCCCAATATAGAAATAGAAGCTTCTGTTCTGGCTCACGAAACTTCGATCAAATGGCTCGAAGGCAAAGCACCAAAGAAAGTAATTGTGGTGCCGAATAAGATTGTGAACGTGGTGATTTAAAAATCAAGAAATAAGAAACATGAAAAGCGCAGGATGAGAGTTCTGCGCTTTTTTGGTTTAATAAAACTGTAGTTTTTTGGTTACATTTGTGGAAAAGCAACAAATATGAATGCATTAGAAATCAGAACTAATTTTCATCAGTTGATTGATCAGATTAAGAATGAGCAGTTGTTGATCAGGCTCTATCATTTAATGGAGCAAGCAAGTTTAAGCACCGATGGGCAATTGTGGAGCAGGCTATCTGAATCAGAGCAAATTGAATTGTTGAAGATTGAGCAGGAAGTTCAATCTGAAGACAATTTAATTTCGAATGAGCAAATGCAAAGCAAGCATCAGAAATGGCTTTAAAAATTAAATGGTCAAAATATGCAGATCAGAATTTTGACCGAATCTTGGGCTACCTTGAAGCCGAATGGGGTGAAATCGTAACTCGTGCTTTTGTTCGCCGAACTTATGAGTTTCTGGATTTATTAGCCGAATTTCCTGAAATTGGATCAGTTGAAAATCAGGAAAAGCAAATTCGTGCGTTTGTTTTAGTCAAACACGTAACAGTCTTTTATATCTGCAAAGACGATTCGATAATTCTCCTTAATTTTTACGACAACAGGCAAAAGCCATCTCAAAGGAAGAAATAGAGTTTGAAGCACAGGATGAAGGTTCTGTGCTTTTTTAGTTTTCGCAATCACCCTTCAATGTAACCATTTTATTAAGTCTTTCTTTTGCTGATTTTTCACATAAATTGGCGGCATTGAAGACCTTTCTTTTGCAGCCGAAAAATATATCCGTATTTTGTGTTCAAATCCGGATAGAAACAATCAAATTCATTCAGAAAATGACACTTCAAAAAAAAGAAAAGTTACTGCATATCATTAAGGATTATGTGATTATTACTTTTGGATTGATTTTATATGCCCTTTCGTGGACATTTTTTCTCGTTCCGGCAGAAATTACCGGGGGTGGCGTGAGTGGTCTGGCTGCGGTAATTTTTTACAGCTATAAAATTCCGATCGGCTTGACTTTCTTTTCAGTAAACCTTATTCTGGTGATAATAGCCATCAAGGTTTTGGGCGCAAGTTTTGGTGTAAAAACCATTTACAGTATGGTTGTAATTTCCATTGCTTTCAGTGTTTTGCCCACATTGCCTTCCGGAGCTATTATTCAGGATAATTTTTTATCTTCGGTTTTAGGCGGAATGATGGGTGGTGCCGGTATAGGAATCGTTTTTTCGAGAGGCGGCAGTACTGGTGGTACCGATATTATTGCCATGATTGTAAACAAGTACCGCAACATCAGCCCCGGACGGATTATTTTGTATTGCGATGTAATTATTATTGGGTCGTCGTATTTCCTGGTTCATTCGCTCGATAAAATGGTTTACGGTTTTGTTTCCATGGCTGTGGTTTCATACACGCTTGATGCTTTTCTGAGTGGCTCAAATGCCTCGGCCCAGATATTTATTTTCTCGTCTAAATATGAAGAAATTGCTGATTTTATTAACAGTGAATTCGGACGCGGTGTAACTGCCCTTGACGGCACTGGCTGGTACACCCAGAACGATGTAAAGGTTTTGATAACGATTGTAAGAAAAAGGGAAACCAGCATCCTTTTTCGAAAAGTGAAGGAAATAGATCCGGATGCTTTTATTTCGATGGCAAGCGTAATGGGTGTTTACGGGCAGGGCTTCGATAAAATAAAAGGTTGATGACTTGTTTTGCTGCCGTTAACATTTTTTAACCGATTTGTAAATCATACTGGCATAGATTGTTGTACAGGCACTGAAGTGTTTGAATTCAGTCGCGGTGTCTTAAATTGGGTAGTTCAGTACAAAGGCTGAGTGTAAATTACTATTTTTGGGAACACTGAATTTTTAGACCGGAAAAATGCTTTCCTCTTAAGCTGAAGTATTTTCCCGGTTTACTATTATAAAGAAAAAAGCAAGCATGAAGATTATTATTCCGCAAAAGTATCAAAGATTAAAAAGAATCCTGATTTGGGTTGTCTCGTTCATCGTATTACTGCAAGTTGCTTATTTTATTTTCGATCGTTACGAAACCAGGCGGATAATGAAGGAATTGGCCAAGGAGAAGGAAATTGTGAAACCTGAGCCTGTCATGCTTTTCAATCTTCCGGTTGATTCGTTCAAGATTGTTTCAGGACAAGTGAGATCAGGACAAAACCTTTCGGCAATTTTAAGCAAGCAGGGAGTTTCGATGATTAAGATTGATGAAATTTCGAAAAAATCAATCCTGACTTTTGATGTTCGGAAAATGAAGGTGAACAATCAATACTATTTTTTCAAAAATCAGCACGACTCATCGAAGATTGAATACTTTATTTATGAAATAGACAAGGTAAATTACGTTATTTACCAGTTGAGCGACAGCCTTCGTATTTATAAAGAGCAAAAACCCATTACTACGCTGGTTAAAACTGCGAGTGGTATTATCACTTCATCGCTCTGGAATGCGATGGCAGCGCAGGCACTTGATTACAATCTAATTATGGATATGTCCGATATTTATATCTATAGTTTCGACTTCTTTGGAATACAGAAGGGTGATAAGTTCAGGATCATTTATGAAGAGGATTATGTGTATGGAAAATCGATCGGTACCGGGAGGATTTTTGCAGCACAGTTTGTACATGCCAATGAAGACTTTTATGCCTTCCTGTTTAATCAAAATAATGAGGATGTTTATTTTGATGATAAAGGTAAAAGCCTGAAAAAGGCGTTTCTGAAAGCGCCTCTGAAATTCAACCGCATCAGTTCTCAGTTCTCGAATGCACGGTTTCATCCAGTGCTGAAGATTTACCGTCCGCATCATGGGGTTGATTATGCTGCCCCAACCGGTACGCCGGTACAATCTATCGGCGATGGAACTGTTGTCGCAAAAGCTTATCAGGCAGGGGGCGGCGGAAATTATGTGAAGATAAAACACAATGCGGTTTATACTACCAGCTATATGCACTTAAGCAAGTTTGGGGCGGGCATCGCCAACGGAGTTCGGGTGAAACAAGGTCAGGTAATAGGCTATGTAGGCTCAACCGGTCTTTCTTCGGGGCCACATCTCGATTACAGGGTTTTTATGAATGGAAAACCGGTTAACCCGCTTACCATCAAATCGCCGCCAACCGAACCTGTTTTTGAGAAAAATATGCCGGCTTACACAGCTCTTCGCGATTCGATGATGTTGAAGCTGAATGAGATAAAGAATTTCTAGGATAGTTAAAACAAGGAGAAGGCAGAAGAAATACCAGGGTATTATCTTCTGCCTTCTTTTTTTAGTCTTCTCCGTTTTCCGTTCAGCCTACTCCGTTCTCCCTTTTAATCTTCTTCTTTACTTCGGAGTTTGTAAACCAGATCCCACAAAACAATTCCGGCACTCACTGAAATGTTGAATGAATGTTTGGTTCCGTATTGAGGAATTTCGATTGCTCCGTTGCACATATCTACGACCGATTGCTGTACGCCTTTCACTTCATTTCCGAAAACCAAAGCAAGTTTTCCTTCTTTTTCAGGTGCAAAATCCGGAAGTGAAATACTGTTTTCAACCTGTTCTACCGCAAAAACATGGTATCCATCGTCCTGAAGTTTTAAAATCGCCGCTTCGGTTTCTTCAAAATACTCCCATGGAACCGATTTTTCGGCATCGAGAGCGGTTTTGTGAATGTCTTTATTGGGTGGAGTTGCTGTTATTCCACACAAAATCACTTTTTCAATCAGCAAAGCATCCGAAGTACGAAACACGGAGCCAATGTTGTTGCAGCTCCTGATGTTGTCAAGAACGACTGTAATCGGAGTCTTTTCAATGTCCTTATATTCGTCAACCGAAAGGCGGTCGAGTTCTGAATTCTTTAATTTGCGCATCTTAAAATATTGACCATTAGACTATTTGCGATTTACCGTTAAATGCTTCATCAAACCGGTAAGTGGTAATAAATAATTAGACTTTTTTTCTCCGGATGGGCATCGACATGCAGCGTGCTCCGCCACCGCCACGGGCAAGTTCGGAGCCGGGAATTGTAACTACACATTTTCCTTCCGGAATGTCGCAAAATCCGTTTAATAAATCTTTTGCCTGAATAATCTGAAATCCGTTCCGGTTTAGCTGCTCAATGGTATGAACATTGCGTTCGTAGCCAATTACTTTTCCGGGAGCGAAAGCGAAAAAGTTGGCGCCGCTGTGCCATTGTTCGCGTTCCTGTGTCCAGCTGTCGATTCCACCGCCGCATTTGATCGGTTTCAGGTCGATCCCAAGTTTTTTAAGTGCTTTGGGCAGATTTTTTTCTTCTTCAATGCTTATTACTTCTCCGTTTTCGACCTGAATATGAATGGTATGAAACCGGTTTGTTCCCATTATGAGCGGTTCATAAACCATACATGCATCCACGTCGAGAAAGGTGAAAACCATGTCGAGGTGAATGAACGATTCCGGAGTATCTGGCAGTTCCTGAATCAGGATATGGCGCAAACCGTCTTTTTTTGCCTTAATGTTTTCGAGAATAAAGTCGATGCCCTGCGTACTGGTTCTGATTCCGGTGCCGATAACCAGCACATCTTCGCGACCAACCTGGAAGTCGCCCCCTTCGATTGAAATGCCCGGGTATTTCGAAATAATTTCAGGAGTATTTGGGTTGATCGTGGAGGTTTCGAGCAATGGATGGTGGTTGAAAATTGCATCCATAATAACAGCTTCGCGGTCGCGCACTTTACTGGCCATTTTGCCTATTAAAACCTCGTTGCCAAACGACATGGAAGCATCGCGTGTGAATAGAAAATTGTGCAGTGGCCGAAGACTGAACCGTTCGAGGCTCAGATAACGGGTTAGGTTGTTCCGTTCGAGGTAAACTCCCTGAATAAGCTGCCGCGCAAGTTCTCCGGCATCTTGTTCCATTAGTTTGGGCAAAATCTCCATTGCCCCTTCGTTGGTACAAATATTTTTCAGCAATGAGGTTTTAACATGGTCGTCGTTTAAAATATCAGATAATAAATCCCTGACTTCAAACGTATGCGAAACTTTATTTAGAACTCCTTTGAAAATGGCATATTCTTCACCGGCGACCGATAGGTTCAGAATGTCGCTGTAAAGGGCGCGTTCCGCATTTTCAGGCGTCATTTCTTCAACTTCCAGTCCTGGCGTATGAACTATAACTCCTTCGAGTTGACCAATTTCAGAACAAACTTCAACTTTAAATTTTTGATTTGTGTGCATATTCCCTTTTTTTACAAGCGCCCCAAAGATACAAACATTGAGCATGAGGATAATCGAAACTTTTTTTAATCGTTTCAGTTTTATAACATATAACTATCTTCGTTGCGGAAAACAGAAACAATGAGTAAGATATTTTTGATATGGATTGTTTTTCTTCTGACTTTGCCGGCTGTGAAAGCTCAGAAACCGACTGTCCCCAATTATCTGGGAGGGATTAAGATTGATAACGATACCATTCCTCACATAGAATTGCCTCAGGTAAATGTATTCCCGAAAGCCCGTTTTAAATCGAAACAGGAAGAACAGCAGTATTGGCGGTTGGTTTGGAGGGTTAAAAAGGTATATCCGTATGCCAAAGAGGCCGCCAGACTTTACCAGAAGTATCAGCAAGATGTTCCGGAAAATGCAAAACGACGCGACCGCAGGGTGTATGTAAAAAAAGCGGAAGATGAATTGATGAAACTTTATGGTCCAAAACTGAAGCAATTATCAATTACCGATGGACGGATTTTAATTAAACTAATCGATCGCGAAACTCATAATACTTCCTACGATTTAATTGATCAGGTAAAAGGAACTGTTCCGGCTGTTTTCTGGCAGGGCATTGCCCGTGTTTTCGGGAATAATCTGAAATCGCATTACGATCCTTATGGAGAAGACCGCCAAATCGAACAAATTATCAGGTATATTGAGGCTGGGCTGATTTAATTCCTGAAGCTTTTTTTTTTGAATACTGCGACTGAACACCTCTTTAAATCCCCTTCCCTTTCACACATTCCATTACCGTGTAAATCAGTATTTTGAAATCGACATAGAGTGAAATGTTCTTGAGATACACCATGTCGTACTGCAACCGTTCAACCATTTCGTCAACATTCGAGGCATAGCCGTATTTTACCTGTCCCCACGATGTTATTCCTGGTCTTACTTTCTGAAGATGTGTTACATACGGCGCAATCTGTGCAATCTGCTCGATGTAGAATTTACGCTCCGGACGAGGGCCAACCAACGACATTTCGCCCATAATTACATTTGCGAACTGTGGAATTTCGTCGAGGTGGGTTTTTCTCATAAACATACCAATTTTGGTAATTCGGCTGTCGTTCGAGCTCGAAAGCAATGGTCCGTTTGTCTCGGCATCATTTACCATAGTCCTGAATTTGTAGATGGTAAATGGCTTTCCGAATTTGCCTACGCGTTCCTGTTTATATAAAACCGGTCCTTTGGAACTGGTTTTTATCATGATAGCCAGAATAAGATAGACCGGAGAAAATATGATCATTGCTATCAGTGAAGCCATTACATCCAGCAATCGTTTAATATTTTCCTGCCATACGGGCATTAATCCGTTTGAGATTTTGAGCAACGGACTGCTGTAAATGGTACTTGTTTTTGCCTGATTGGAGAGAATGTCGAATAAGTCGGGGATTCCCCAAACTGCGTGAGCCCGGTTTTCGAGCAAAGTAAGTATCTCGCTCAGAAGCTTGTGTTCGGTTGATTCGATGGCAATTATAATTTCTTCAACCTCCAGATCGTTAATCACTTTTTGCAGGTTTTTATAGCTTCCAAGGTTGGGCGCATACTTTTCCAGAGGAAAGCTTTTTCTTTCGTCAACAGTGAGAAATCCGATAATTTTGTTTCCTGCCGGCCTTGTCTGTGCCATCATGTCTTCCACCAGTCTGACTGCTTTTTGGTTGCCTCCAATGATGATGGTGTTAAACCCGATAATTCGTTTGTGTATTTTATGTATCGTGTGGGTTGTAATAATGAGACGAAAAAGGTAGGTAAATCCAAAGTGCAGTCCGAGCAGCGTAAAATAGAGGTTATAGTATTTTTTGTAATCGCTTATCGAGTCATTCAGCAGTAAAAGAAAGAAAATTACCGTAACTCCAACAACCGAAGTCATGATGGTTTTTCCGAGTTCGAGCAGGCGCGATTTGCGGTAAATGTTTGAATATTGTCCGGTAATGTAGTAAATGGTAACCCAGAAAACAGGAATAAAAAATAGTGCGAGATAATATTTATCGGTAAGTTCAAGCGGAATTTCAATACCAAACTTCAGCGGTTCTATGTAGATTTTCCGGTAGAAATAGAATAATGTCCAACTTACAATTGCGGCAATAATATCGAATACCAGATACCTGGCTACATGTAATTTTTTATTCATAGAAATAAATTGGTCGCTGATTTCATACGTACGTACGAACGTCTCAATTTTTAAATTATTGCGGCAAAAGTAAACTTTTTAAATTAAAACGGAATTTCGTTAAAACGCAAATGCTCGCTGATCTCGTTAACAATACGATTTCCGTTCAGTAGGTTATCGAACGAATTGGCCTGTTTTTCCTTTTGGCGTATAATCCTGATGAAATTTTCGATGGCAGTATATTCCTGATTTAAATGCGGGTATGAAATATAGAGAGGTGTGTTGAATTCGAATTTTGTTCGTCCTGTCTTGCTGAATATTTCACAATATCCTGAAGTTTTTTCCTTTGAAATGGTGAGGTTTACCACACTGCTATTCTCATATTCAATCCGAACACTTACGACTACCTGTTCACCTGAATCGCTCAGTCCAAAAACATCGGTCTTTTTATAATTGCTTTGAATCATCCTGTTAATCGCGGTAACCAGAAGTAACATTTCGCTGGCTGGTTTTATGGTCAGACCTTCGAAACAAGTACGCAGATTTAAGAGCAGTGGCTTTTCATATTTGTTCAGAAACGGGTCGAAATGCGGAATAAAATCAAATGGGTTGTATATGAAATTTACTATTCCGGCCTCTTTTTCAAGATCGATCAATTCTTTAATTTCACGGACACTCAGATTTGGAATTGTTCGCAGATAAATGTGTTTACTCTTTCTAAGTATCAGTCTGATAAGATCACTGCTGATACTTTTTTCGCTCAAAATCAGAATTGCATCCGATTGTTCCATTAATTCTGCAGGGCTAAAAAGCTCTTTGAAGTCGTTCGGAACAGTTGCATTCCCGGAGAAATACACACCCGCAATATTGGCTTCAGGCATGTTTTTCAAATGCCTCATAAGCTCTACATTGCTTGATTGGTCGCCAAAAATTCCGAGTTTTAACATACTTGCAAAATAGGAATAAATTAAAATCAGTAATATTATCGGCTTAAATACTTTTCAACGTCGATTGTTAATAATCTTTGCTTTTGCAGGTTTTTTGAACCTGCTATTTAGCTATTTTTGAAAAAAAGGATTTTCTATGGAGTTTCAGGATACATTACGTCATCAGGGCTTGCGGAAAAGATTGGTGGAAGGTATTCGTATTAAAGGGATTAAAGACGAAAAAGTACTGGAGGCCATCGGGAATGTACCGCGGCATCTGTTTATGGACAGCAGTTTTCTTCAGTTCGCTTATAAAGATCAGGCGTTTCCGATCGGGGCAGGTCAAACAATCAGCCAGCCATTCACAGTTGCCATACAGACTCAGCTTTTGCAGGTCGAACGGTTCGATAAAATCCTGGAGGTTGGCACCGGTTCAGGTTACCAGGCTGCGGTTTTACTCGAAATGGGAGCTACTGTTTACACTATAGAACGCCAGCGCGAATTGTATATAAAAACGCAGCAACTTCTTCCAGAGATAGGCTATCATCCTAAATTTTTCTACGGAGATGGTTATAAAGGCTTGCCAACTTATGGCCCTTTTGATAAAATTATCGTTACCGCCGGAGCTCCTGTAATTCCTGAAGAACTACTCACACAGCTCAGAGTCGGCGGAAGAATGGTGATCCCGATGGGGCCGCGTGAAAAACAAACCATGTACGTATTGGTTAAAACGAGTGACACCGAATATTACAAAGAATCGCACGGAACTTTTGTGTTCGTTCCGATGTTGAAAGGAACTGATAAATAGTTTGGAGTGTCTAAAATTCGGAGTGCCTAAAGTTAGGGGCTCCATAAACTCTAGGCACTCGGAACTCCGAACTTTAGACACTTACTTTATGCAAATTAAAAAATTCACCTTCAACCCTGTACAGGAAAATACGTTCGTGCTATTCGACGAAACCGGCGAGTGCGCCATTATCGATGCCGGTTGCTACTTCGAAAACGAACGTCAGGAACTCGATCAGTTTATTGCTGAAAAGCAATTAAAACCGGTAAAACTGATCAATACGCATTGTCATTTCGACCACATTATGGGTATAAACCATTGCCGTGCTAAATATCAACTTCAGTTCGAATGTCATCCTGATGAAGCCATTCTGGTTGAGCAGGCTGCAGAGCACGGCGATTTATTTGCCATCCCGATGGAGCCGGTTGACGAGCCGGATGCTTTTTTTCAGGAAGGCGATCAAATCACGTTCGGAAACTCGTATTTGAGGGTCATTGCTGCTCCGGGACATTCGCCTGGCGGTGTGGTTTTTTATAATCCTGAACAAAAAATACTGATTGCCGGTGATGTGCTTTTCTACGGAAGCATTGGTCGCACCGATCTGCCGGGCGGAAGCTTTGAACGATTGACCGAAAACATTAAAACCAAACTGCTCACGCTGCCCGAAGAAACGGTTGTCTATTGCGGTCATGGCCCCGAAACCACGATTGGTTTTGAAAAGAAAAATAATCCATTTTTGACGTAGAAGTACAAGTTAATCCCCTACTGGGAAGCATTTCCATCTGAACATTTTTCTGTTGATATGAATTCCCTACGGGAAACAAAACTTCTAAAAATGTGGTATTTTAACCGTAAATTATATTTCTCCGTTAGGAGATAAATATCAATAGAAAAACAAACCAGTAGCATCCAAATTCTCCGTTAGGGGATTAACCATACAGAACTATGGCAAATACATATTCCCAAATTTATCTGCATTTTGTTTTTGCCGTTCAAAACCGTGTGTCATTAATCAATCCTAAGTGGCAAGTCGATTTATACAAATACATGAGCGGAATAATTTCAAACAATGGCCATAAAACGTATGCTATTAATGGAATGCCTGACCATGTTCATGCTCTTGTATGTATGAATCCCAAACAAGCGCCGTCTGATTTAATGCACGATGTTAAGCGGAGTTCCTCGCTTTGGATAAATGAAAATCGTTTTGTCCCAGGGAAATTCGCGTGGCAGGAAGGGTTCGGGGTTTTCAGCTATGGTAAATCTCAAATACCTGATATTGCAAGATATATAGAGCAGCAAAAAAAGCATCATGAAAAGCGAACTTTTATTGAAGAATATATACAATTCCTCAAATTATTCGAAATAGAATACGACGAAGGGTACATATACAAACCGATAATGGATTAATTCCCTACGGAAAATCTGTCCTTGTAATTTACCATTGCTATTGATTTTTATCTCCTGCGGAGAAAACAAAATGGGTTCCTCCGGGGATTAAATTAAACAACAAAAATCATCTTAAATTATTTTCAAAACCCGTAAACTTGCACCCTCAAAACAGAAACAAAATTTTAAATAGATATGGCAAGCGATAAATTTGTAATGCGCCACATTGGGCCACGTGATCAGGAAATTCAGGAAATGCTGAATATCCTTGGCGTTTCAACACTGGATGAATTGATGAGCCAGACCGTTCCGGAAAATATCAGGCTCAAAAAACCGCTTAATCTGGAAGATGGATTAACTGAACGCCAGTATTTTCGCAAGATTCTGGCGCTGGCATCCAGGAACAAAGTGTTCAACACCTACATCGGAATGGGTTATTACGACACCATTACCCCGGCAGTAATTCTCCGGAATGTGTTGGAAAACCCTGTTTGGTACACCAGTTACACACCTTATCAGGCCGAAATTTCGCAAGGTCGTTTGGAAGCTTTGCTGAATTACCAGACGATGGTTTGCGAACTGACCGGGATGGAACTGTCGAACGCAGCTTTGCTCGATGAAGCTACTGCTGCTGCTGAAGCAATGGTGATGATGCACAATTCACGTTCGCGCGCCAAAGCAAAAGCCAATGCCAATGTGGTTTGGGTCGATGAAAAAATATGGCCGCAAACACTCGATGTACTCATTACCCGCGCTAATCCGCTGGGAATTGAACTGAAAGTTGCCGACTGGAAAAACTTCGAACTCGACGAAAATGCCTTTGGCGTGATCATTCAATACCCCAATTCCGATGGCGAGATCGTTGATTATTCGCCGCTGGTGAAAGCCGCTCACGAGAAAGAACTATTTGTTTCGGTTGCAGCCGATCTGCTTAGCCTGTCAATCCTGACTCCTCCCGGAGAATGGGGTGCCGACATCGTTTTCGGAAGCGCCCAGCGTTTCGGAGTTCCGATGGGATACGGCGGACCACACGCGGCATTTTTCGCTTCCAAAGATGCTTTCAAACGCAATTTGCCGGGTCGCATCATCGGAATTACCAAAGACGCTCATGGAAACCGCGCGCTCCGCATGGCGCTGCAAACCCGTGAACAACACATCAAACGTGAAAAAGCGACATCCAATATCTGTACCTCGCAGGCTTTACTGGCTAATATGGCCGGATTTTACGCTGTGTATCACGGACCGGAAGGCATCACTGAAATCGCCAATCGCATCCATGCCATCGCAGCTCTGCTCGAAAAAGAAATTTCGGCACTGGGATACCCGCAACTCAACAGCAATTATTTCGATACTATCCGTTTTGCGCTGCCACGCCACGTAAAACGCGAAGACATTGAATGGCTCTCGCTCGAACTGGAAATGAATTTCCGCTATTTCGAAAATGGCGAAGTGGGCCTGAGTATTGATGAAACCACCAACCTCGACGACATCAACTGGATCATCGAAGTATTTGCCAAAGCGGCCAACAAACCGCTGGTCAAGATTACCGAATACCCAAATTTCTGCACCATCAATCATGAATTCCTGCGGACTTCAGCTTTTATGCAACAGGAAGTTTTCAATAAATACAGGTCGGAAACCGAGATGGTTCGCTACATCAAAAAGCTCGAACACAAAGATATTTCGCTCACGCATTCCATGATTCCGCTGGGTTCGTGTACCATGAAACTGAATGCGGCTACCGAAATGTTGCCGTTAAGCTGGATCGAATTTGGCGGTATCCACCCGTTTGTGCCGAAAAATCAGGCTCGTGGCTATCACGAAATGATGGAAGAACTGCGTCGCGATCTGTCCGAAATTACTGGTTTTGCTGATGTCAGCCTTCAGCCCAATTCAGGAGCAGCAGGCGAATATGCCGGATTGATGGTGATTCGCCAATATCACATCAGCCGGGGCGAAGGTCACCGCGATGTGGTGCTGATTCCATCATCGGCTCACGGAACCAACCCTGCCAGCGCCGTAATGGCTGGTATGAAAGTAGTGGTTACGCCTTGCGACGAACGCGGAAACATCGACGTGGAAGCTTTGCGCCANNTGGACGGCGCCAACATGAACGCGCAGGTTGGTTTAACCAATCCGAGCCGGATCGGTGCCGATGTTTGTCATCTGAATCTGCACAAAACATTCGCCATTCCTCACGGAGGTGGTGGTCCTGGTGTTGGCCCGATTGCTGTTGCCCCGCATTTGGTTGAGTTCCTGCCTTCGCACCCGGTAATGAATAACGGACACGTGGGAATTACTGCTGTATCAGCCGGTCCTTGGGGAAGCGCTTCGGTGCTGCCAATCACTTACGGTTACATCAAAATGTTGGGTGCCGACGGACTGAAACGTGCTTCGGAAATCGCTATTTTGAATGCCAACTACATTGCGAATGCCTTAAAAGATAACTACGGAATTTTATATACCGGTGAAAACGGCCGCTGCGCCCACGAAATGATTCTGGAATGCCGCCACCTGAAAGCCGCTTCGGGCATTACCGAAGGCGACATTGCCAAACGTTTGATGGATTATGGCTTCCACGCGCCAACACTTTCATTCCCGGTACACGGAACGCTGATGGTTGAACCAACCGAAAGCGAATCGAAGCAGGAACTGGATCGTTTTATCGAAGCGCTGACCACCATTTTCAACGAAATTCAGGCGGTGGCTTCGGGCGAAATGGACAAGGATGACAATCCGCTGAAGAATGCGCCACACACTTCGGATGTAGTTACTGCCGACGACTGGAGCCATTCGTACAGCCGCCAGACAGCAGTATTCCCACTNNTAGTGAGGGTTTCACTTCGAGTGAAACCCTCACTTTTTTACATTTCCTGCAATGTTTAAATTCTTGTCATTTTCCCAACACCTTCATTAAAACGGCATTCTCGATTTCAAGCTCACGGATGCGTTCGCGGGTGGCGGGTTCGGCGCTGTGGCGGGGTGGATCGTTTACATCGATCTGATCGGCCA
>DPRM01000039.1 GCA_003537645.1 Prolixibacteraceae bacterium | reverse complement strand
CCAACTATTTTTCAGTACATTACCAAACCTTAAATGCTTTTTTGTTAGATTCTGGGTTTTGTCAAGGGCGGCGTAGG
Source organism: Prolixibacteraceae bacterium (assembly GCA_003537645.1). GTDB lineage: Bacteria > Bacteroidota > Bacteroidia > Bacteroidales > Prolixibacteraceae > Aquipluma. The sequence goes on along the minus strand of DPRM01000039.1, from coordinate 80,022 downwards.
TACGGAGCCGTTTATATACCCTTGACAGAAAACGGAATCTGACTATTTTTGCGTTTGAGGTTGATAAAAGAGTGTCAAATTTAGCTCTGTTTATAAATCTGTTTTCATCCGATCACCAAATTTAATGCTTAGTTGCTGAACGGTTAAACCCCAATTTTGAAGCGGTTGTGTCCACTTTTTGGAGATGTTTTCTACTGTGAGATAGATGAGTTTTAGCAGTGCCATATCGTTCGGAAATGCACCTTTGGTTTTGGTCACTTTACGAACCTGGCGATGGAACCCTTCCACGGCATTAGTGGTATAAATCAGCTTTCTGACATACTCATCATATTGAAAATAAGTCGATAGCTTATCCCAGTTGTTATTCCAGGATCGGATGACCACAGGATATTTTTTACCCCAAATTTCTTCTAACTTGAGTAAAGCGTCCTCTGCCTGACTTTTATTGGCAGCCTGATAAACCAACTTTAGGTCTTTCATAAATGCTTTTTGATCCTTTGATGCAACATATTTCAACGAGTTTCGGATCTGATGGATGATACAACTTTGAACCTCTGCCTGAGGAAAAACACTTAGAATAGCTTCGGAGAATCCTGTCAGATTATCCGTACAGGCAATCAATATGTCTTTGACTCCACGGCTTTTAATATCGGTAAGCACTGAAAGCCAGAAATTAGCGCCTTCACTCTCAGAGATATACATACCAATCAAATCCTTACGACCTTCTACATTCAAGGCCAATATGTTGTAGACTGCACGGGAAACAACCTTTCCCCCGTCACGAACCTTATAGTGCATAGCATCAAGCCAGACAATGGGATAGACAGCTTCCAGCGGACGGTTCTGCCACTCTTTTACCATGGGAATAACACGGTCGGTAATCTCGGACAAAGTATCATGTGATATCTCGACATCGTACATCTCCTTGATATGTTGTGAGATATCCCGAAAACTCATCCCAAGACCATATAAGCCTATTATCTTGGGAGCCAGATTGTCTGCAAGGACGGTTTCCCTTTTCTTGACTATCTGCGGTTCAAAATTACTTTGCCTGTCCTGGGGAGTGGAAATGGTGACCATTCCATCGCTCGTCTTTAATGTTTTGGTCCCTTTCCCATTACGCTTATTGCCCTGGCTGCGCTCGTGGTCGCCAAGATGAGCTGACATTTCACCTTCAAGGGCACTCTCTAAAAATTGTTTGAGTAAAGGTGCAAAAACACCATCTTTACCCGTTAAGGATTGACCGCTCATCAACTGCTGAAGAGCTTTGTCTCGCATCGACTTAAATTCTTCTGATTCCATAACTCTTGTTGTCTAAAGTCCAATTATAACTAATTTTTGCTTTAGACAGAGTTCATTTTACAGTCTCGATTAAATTTGTTGAAGATTTTATTCCGACATCGACTGATCGCCCTCAATAAACTTATCTGGATTCAACTCACGTATTTCTTTATTCCAGGATGAATATGTATTGACACCATCAAAAAATAATTTAAAGGTGATGTATGCATGACCGTTATAATCAATATCTTCCACCTTTAAATATTGAATTCCCAGATTTTGCAGTGCGAGTTCCACCCAAGGGGAATCATTCATGGCAGAATTAAGTAATATATTTCCCTCACCAGCATCTTGGCACCACGAAAATTTTGACAAGATCCATTCGGGAGTAATTATCATTTCATTATTTAAACTTTCATTAAAGACAAGCCTTTCCGAATATGAGCTGGGGCCATTTACAAAAACATTCATCTTGTCCCGAATTTCCTGACGCTTTCGCTCGATCTCATCCTGTGGGTTTATATTTTTGTTTTTGATTTTTTTAAGCGGCTTCCCATCCTTTTTAACTCCATCCTTGCGTTCAAATTGTTTCCATTTTAGCATAAACATTATGATTGTTTTATACTATATATAAATAATCTCAGGTGCTTTTTTATCAAAACAAGATTTAAAGTGCCTTGGAATAAAAATATATAGCAAAAAATAATAATTAAAAATGTTTTCAATTTTTAAAAATGGTATCACTAAAATTTATCCTGAAAAGCAACCGATTGTTCTTTCCGATTTAGCCAAGCTAATCAAAAACAATCCTGCTGCTGAAATAATTAATCAATTAAGGCAAATGCGTTTGAATGGTGATCAAACGTATAAGGAGCTAAAGCGTAATTTGGCATATATTACCCCAAATTGTGTGGTAAAAAAGCGTAGTTTAAAAGATGGTTCAGAATATGATACTAACTTCATTAACTTCTCTGGGTACATCTACTTTGATTTTGATGTACCAAATCCAATTCAATTTCAACAGGAATTCATTCAAAAGTATAAGCACATCGTATCACTTGTTTGTATTTCATCTGGCGGTGGAGGTATTTCTGTATTGGTAAAAGTCAATATTGATCTTACCAAGGAGAACTTTCAATCAGTATGGGAATACATCGCATCCGAATTTTTTAAGGATAAATCATCAATTTTAGATACTAAAACAAAGGACATTGGAAGAGCCATGTTTTTATCGTCAGATCCAGATGTATTTATTAATCATGACAATGAACTACTAATCAATCCGACTGATTTACTGAAATATGGGAAAACAGAAACAATAAAAAAAGGTACACAACAGGGTATATCCACGAAGATATATAACTATACCTCGTCATGTACCTTTTCCTATCAACTACTACCCTATGATGAAATAAGAAAGGTTAATCTTTCAACCCCCATTAATTCAAATAACCCAGTTGTTGATTATAACCCAATACATTTCTCAGAATTAAAGTTCCCTGATGAAGTCAGTGATGGAATAAAGCATAAATTTTATTCGTCATTAATTCATGTTCTAGTTCATTTGAATCCAGATTTAGACCCTAGTTACATCTATTCTTTTTTATTCTATAACAATAAATACAAAGCAGTTCCCCCCATGGAATCAAGGTCATTGAAAAGACTATTTGAATATGTCTATAATCAAACCAAGGAAGAAGGGTATATATTTAATAATGATAGGATAAAGAATTTCCATTTGAATAAGGATACAATCCTTTCAAGAGAGGAAAAAACTAAAATAATGAATAAGTGTAATGGGATGATTCGGAAGAATAAATCCATTACAAAGATTCTTGAAGCCAAAGCAGAATTAAAGTCCAGAAATGAAAAAATAACTCAGTATAAAGTATCTGAAGTCTCTGGTTTAGGTATTCAAACCGTCAAGAAATATTACCGGATTGAAAACGTTTATGATATAAATTCATTGGTTGATGACATTAATAGCCAATATCTGAATAATTCAAATTCAACTATTAATTACCATAAGGGGTTCACATCTACGATTACCGATGAATTATTTGATGAATACTGCATTGAAGTTAAAATTGACGATGGAAACTCCAATAAAGATGGATCGTCCTTCAATCAATGGAAAGTTCAATAATTGAAGGGAATAAGAGCGAGAATTTTCTTAAAAAGCATTATTTTTCATTGTAAAAGACAAAATACACATCGAAAATCAGCTTGAAAAAGAGTTGGTTTTTTGAGTTTAATTGAAAACGTGGACACAAAAACCTTGATACAGGTTCTGTGTCCACGTTTTTTTGAAATATTCTAAAGTGAGAGTTACTCAATCATCAAAATGCCAAGCAGGCATTCGTTTTAGTTTTGGCAGAACAGAATCTGGGATGTTCAAATCAGACAGAGCATCTCTATTATCCAACTCAAAATAATAATCGTTATTTGAGGGTAACTTTAAACACCCTTTTATTTTTATATCCGAAATCTTAAGTGTTCCTATAATTTTCAAAGGCAATTCAAAACCATCAGGTATAAGTACATTTCTGAATTCTAAAATTCCGACCAATTCTTCAGGTAATTTTAAATCTTCAGGTAATGTCATATTCTTAAAAACCAGATGTCCATCAAATATTTTGGAAAGTCTGAATCCAGATGGTATTTCCGATATTTCGAAAGTTAAAATGCCTGTATATTTTGCCGGAAACTTTAATCCACCAGAGATTGTCTTTCCAGTAAAGATCATACTGATATAAAGGGCTTCAGGAATTTCAAAATTTTCTGGAAGCTTACATTCTTCAAAAGTCAATGTTTTTAGCTTCGCATTTAGCAATTTGAAATCAGGTGGAAAATCGACTGATTCCGCAGTCACCGACAGGTAACTATCAGGCATCACAACTCCCTCTTCAAATACAGTTAATTTTCTAAAATCAATATTTCCATATACTTTTTTAGGCAATACTATACCTTTCTCCAATTTTGTTGCACCTATTTTCAAATTGCCAACTTCAAGTGGAAAAATATTATACCATTCATGAGGAATTATGCTATAGCTGATTATCAGGGTACCTTGAATTACTTCCGGAAATTTGATTTTTTTGGGAAGGAGGCATTCCCCAAAATGCAAGTCACCTTTAAGCAGTTTTGGCAAGATTAATCCTTCCGGAATAAATGGCTGATCGCTAATGCCGATATCGCCGTTAAAAACTTCAACATTTGTCAGAAAATCCCAACAAGATACTAATTTGTGGATTTCAACTTTAGATGCATACCAGAATAATCCATTCTTTTTTTCGAGTTTAAGGCGTACATCTTTATCAACTTTAACCTGTCCAATAATGGGTTTTGAGAGTTCTCGGCAAATATTTATGGAGTCTGTAATTCGAATACAGGAAATAGTATGTTTATAATTCCGTGCCTTAAAATCAGATTCATTGTCAATAATTCTTCCTTCATGAAGAGACCCGACAAATTCATCAAAAGGATCAAACGGTATCAGGTACCAAGGTTTATTGTAGTCGAATAGTTCTGGAATTGACTGACTTTGTCCGTTATTTTCAGCTACATTGTGATAATCAGATAAATATTGCTCCAATTCGTCCATTGGAATCTCAGCCATATTAGGCAGAACTACGCTCTTTAAATTCGGCAGTTTCAATAATGGAGTAAAATCGTTTATGCTTAAATGCCCCAAATTAATCCATTCCAAAGATAGTAAGTCAATTAGAGGACTGATATTGGTAACTTTTGTGAATTGAATATTGAGTGAAACTAGATTTAGTCCACGTAAAGGATTCAAATCAGAAAAAAAATTATTCTGGCCTGTAAAGACTTTAAGTCTAGTCAAATTCTGAATGCCTTCCAATGATTCAATCTGACAGTCTGGACAATTTAGAACCTCCAAATTCACAAACTTAATCAACGGAGATAAATCATCTTCAAACATTAACCCATCGATATCTAGTCTTCGAGCTTTTGAACGGAGATGTTCCGGATATAAATCTAAAAATAAGGCATCAACTTCCTCCCAACGAGGAAGTTGCAGATGAAAATCAATTATTCTATCCAGATTGGATAATGGGCTTAGATCGTATATTACATCCGATAAGATATCCAGTTTTCCAATATTCAAAATATCGGTAATTATTTCATCCGAATCTTCCAGAAGCTCATAAATATCGGTCAATATCAGGTTTCTTTTTTTGTACTTAGTGCTATCTAACAAATTCTGAATTAGTTCAACTTTCCAGATTTTGTTAAGATTATTCCACCACTCCCTATTTAAATTGTTATTCATTTGCAAAGCATTTGATTATCAGAATTCACCAGATCCGGAGGAGTCGCAATACATCTAATTTATTTAACGATTTCATTTAGGATTCGCCATTCATATTACAGCAAAGAAACACACTGGAATCTTTCCGTCAGTTGTCAATATTACATCATTGATATTGGAGTAACGTCCCGTATATAAATGTTTCCCGTCAAATGTGTAGAGAACGTCACCGCTATTTGTGTATTTTCCCTTGTAGATATGTTGACTATCAAATGTGAAAAGAATGTCACTGGCATTAGTATAACGACCAGAATAAAGATGTTTGCCGTCAAAAGTATAAAGTATCTCGCTACTGTTTGTATATCGTCCCTTGAAAATATGCTGACCATCAAACGTATAAAGAATGTCGCTACTATTGGTGTACCGCCCGGAGTAAAGATGTTTACCATCGAATGAGTATAGAATATCGCTACTGTTGGTGTAGCGTCCACTATAAATATGTGCTGCCATAATTGATATATTTATTTCATTATCAACTTATAGAAGTTCTCATTTGCCCAAACCATAAAGTTCTTTTCACCAAAGGTTTCGATTAACTCCATCACGTGATTTTTGTACCAATCGGTCAAACTTATTTCAGGCCAGAAAGTCTCCATGATCGGGAAATCAGTGCCAAATAGAATTCTGTCCGACAAACCCGCATCACAAATCATTTTCATGCTTTCAATGTCCATAAACGAATTATCCACATAGGCATTTTTAGCTCCTTTTAATACGGTTAAAGACTGGGAAATAGGCTTCCCATGAGCGAGAATAAAGGTAACATCAGGAAATTCACGGCAAAATTTATAGAATTGAATGGCATTTGAACCACGCCATCCACCGGTATGAAACATGACCGGAACCCCTTTTATTGATGCAACTTGTATAACCGTTCTAATTTTATCGGGCATCGCATCCCATTCTTTACGGGCATAAGCATGAATCTTGATTACTTTATAGTTCAAGGAATCATATATTTTTAGGGTAGAATCAGTATCAACCATTTCGGGGTTCACCCATAAATACGGTACAAACCTTTCCTTTGGCAAAGAAGCCATAATTTTTTGATCTTCAGGGAAATCACTTTCCCTAGATATTGGCATTATGCCAACCTTATCAATACCCAATTCATCAAACCACCTAATGATTTCTTCAGAATCATAATAGTTGTCCCGGAATTGGCCATAATGAACATGACAATCGCAAATCTTCGAGGCAAATCTTTCAAAATTTTTATTTAAAGAGGACATTTATTTGCCTGATTTATAATAATCTTCAATCATTGGTTTAAATGCTTCATAGAATATTTCGCCTATTAGATCCGGATTTATCAATTCAATTTCGACTTCTTTGTTATAACCATCTATCAGTTTAGGTTGAACCTCAATATCCATAGCAAAATCATAATTTTCGACATAAGAGGCAGAAAATTTGACTTTACAATTTTCTGATTTGTCTATTTTAAATTTAAACAAATACCAGAAAGTTGCATATTCGACTTTTAGTTCTTCCCTTTCCTGCACAGAATTTATGAGATACTTGGTAAGCTCTTCTTTAATGTCCACAAGCGTTGGTCTAATAACATCTTTTAAAAGATTATTGTATTTTTCAGTACAGATTTCTTCTGTATGATTTCTGTGCTGCAATTCTTGGGCAAGTAATTTCTTCCAGTTCATAAATGATTTTTTGATTGTTCAGTTTTATTTGCATAGTATTCTTCCACCATCTTCTTATTCAAAAATGCCACATCGCAGAAATGCTTGGTAATCTTAAACATATCGCCATTATTTTCATTATAATTGCGAACCAAGCACATAGCACAATAGTCGCGTGCTTCGCAAACAATACATTCAGGAAACGATCCATTGGATATGGTTCTTAATTGTTTTAGCTCCGGTGAAGTCTCCCAAATATCTTTTAGACTTTGTTTATACGCATTTCCAACTACCATACCTTGCCATCCGGCACACGGATAATAATCGCCATTAGCGGTCAAGCAGATATTATCAACACCGACTCCGCAAACAGGCATTTTTTTGAACTTCTCAATATCAAGGCTCTTGGGTTCCTGTTGTAAGGTGGTGTCTAAATAATCCCGGTCAAACTCAAGCATATCAGTAAGCAGTTCAGCCGTCTCATCTATACTAATCCGCTGTGCCAAGTTGTTTGTATCATGATCAGCTTGCGCCATCATAATAAAATCAGTCTGTGCTTTAATTCTTAGTTTATTAGCATACTGTAACACATCTTTGTACGATTTCCGATTAACCTTCATTACCGGGCAACTGATTTGCACCGGAATATCTGCGGCAACTAGGCGTTCGATTGCATTTTTAGTTTTCACGAAAGAGCCTTTTACCAAGGTAATGGCATCGTGCTCTTCAGCTTTCATACTGTAAAGAGAAACTTGTACGAGCGAAGGATTAATTTCTTTCAGCAATTCAATATGTTTGTCGCTAAGCAATACCAGATTGCTCAAAATGCTGATGGAGAAATCGTTCTTTCGGGCATGATGTAAGATTACATCAATTTCCTTGTGCATAAACAGTTCTCCGCCCGAGAGGGTAACCTGTAAAGTCCCCATTTCCTTGGCTTCATCCATCACCCTTAAGATGGTATCAAGTTCAAAATCCTGACCATCATCTTTTTTGGCATTTGGTATGTAACAATGGATACACCGCTCGTTACAACGGGAGGAGACCTCTATTTGTAAGCCCAAAATCCTTGGTTCCTTGTGAAACTCTTCATAAAAAAACTCCGAACTATCGGTTAAAACATCTTTCTTGTCTGGATTGGTGAAATCGTATAAGCTCGTTTTGGGGTTTGCCATTTGGTAGCTGAAAGAAGGCTCTTTGGAGTCCAGTTCTTCCGGGGTGTTACCTGAAACTACAAACCCTTGCTTTTCGAGATCCCCGACAAACTCAATAAAATCGACTTTAAGCTCATCAAACGAAATATCCTGATAAACTGGCAAAAGCTCCCGCACTATCAGGTCAATTTCTTTTGGAATACGACCAATCTTTTCTAAAAAATCGGCTCCCGTTTCATTAAAATTCAAATCATGCTTGGAGAGTTGATTGGTTATGTATCCAATATTAGAATATCTGCGGATAAAGGTGTCTTTGGTTTGGCGTATTAGCATCTTTTCATTTTCTTGAAAATTCTGTTTTGACTATTCTTCATTTTTTGCTTAACATTCTATCCATTTATTCTCTTCTTCAATTCCTGAATCGTTTCTTTTACAGAATATATTTTTCCATCATTCATCTTGATTTTTGAGTTCGAATTCCCTGTAGAATCAGATGAGATTTCAATTACATAATCTGAATTAATGATAATTACAGTGTCTGATGTGGGTTGGCCAGAAATATCACCTACCAGAGTTACATCTATCATCTTTGCCATTATTAATAGTTTTAAGTATTAAAGTAGGCATCCCCATTTCTGGGGATGCCTTTAAGATTATCTGGTTCTTTCGCATATGCGACAACTATCAGCACCAGTTTTATTTGTTGGGCAACCAGCAGCATAAGAACCCTGTGGGTTGTTTTTAGCTACAACCTGAGCTTTTACATACTTTTTCATAGTAAAATAGATTTAAAAGATACCTACTCTTTAAAGGATTTTCGGTTTACTCCTAATATTGTTGAAACATATTCGCATTTAGCAACAGGGCATAAAAAAAGCGTGGAACCTTGCAGTTACACGCCGTTGAGGCCCGACCAAGAGCCCATAAACAAGTAAAGCAAAGCCCACGCCGTGGCGTGAGCGTTCGTGCTTCATTCCTGTTTATTATTGAAAAATTTGGTCGGTTTCAACGGTGGAATTCTGCTAAACGCAAAATTTTATTTATGTCAGTTCGTTTTCTATATCATATTTAATAGCGTATTGTAATTTATACTCAGAAGTTATTACCTAAACTTAAAAATGCCAGAAGGAGTATTTGCTGAATACACCAATGGCATTTTACTGCCAATTATGGTTTAAAAGTATATATTTTTACTTGAAAGAAAAGAATACGATGAAGAGAAAAGCAAAAAAGTTTTGCAATGGGGATCAAGTCTGACAGGTTTTATCTCAACCTATTTTTTCAAGGATTTTTCTTTTCATCTCTTTAACCTCAGTCCTTGTAAAACCATGTGCCCTGATTTGTCCCTCTCCGGTCGTTTCAATAATAATGGTAGAGTAACCGATAAGTGGGCTGTCAATGTCAACGGATGAAATTCTATTGAATGGAATCGTTCTTTCATTTCCGCTGAATAGACTGGGCACTCTAAAAGTAACTCCAAGGTCATCAATAATAATTTTTGAAGTAAAAATTCTATTTCCCTCTGTAAGACGTGATGCAGTATATGTTTCCATCGTAATTCAGATTTAAAAGTAAAGTAACGAAAATTAATCCTTTGTCATCCTTTCTAAATGGAAATTGAGCAAAAAAACTGGAGTGCCCTTTTGGTGCTCAAAAATGCTTAAAAAAGCTAATTTTTGCGCTTCCACATTTTTCAAACTAACAGATAATCAGCAGAATATAAACCAGTCATTCTCCCTGGCAGTCAAAAGGTCATCGGTTCGATTCCGATATTCTCCACACAGATTATCAAAGAGTTACAGAAATTAAATTTGTAGCTCTTTTTTTATGCGTATGCCTCCTGATCCCCAACAAAAGATTCCGCTTTTAATCTATGCTTCAACCCCTTAAAAATTCCTTTTGCTGATACAAGATGATTTTCCTAATTTAGCGAATCACACAATCAAAAGTAAACAACCTAAAACTCACAAAATGCATAACCAATTTGCCCTTAGTAACGAGCAACTACTCGAAATTGCCAAAGACCTGAAGCATAAGATTCAGACTGGACTTCAAAACGACGGGACAGAAATTAAGTGCCTTCCAACGTACATTCATCCTAAAAAGGATGGAATTAGCGGTGAAGCTACCGTATTCGACCTTGGCGGAACTAATTTTCGCGCTGCCGTGGTTTCGGTTGGTAATGAAACTAAAATTACCGGCATGGCTGAAAAAAACATTACTGAAATGAAAATCGAGGGATTTACAGAATCTGACCTGTATAATTCTGAAGCCGAAGTAATTAATCAGCTCGATCTTCCTGCAGTTTCGCCCATTGGATATTGTTTTTCCTATCCGGCAAAACCCATGTTGAATGGCGATGCAGAGCTTATTCTCTGGACCAAAGGCGTGAATATTCCAAACATGACCGGAAAACCAATTGGAGCTCCAATGGTTGAGTATCTTAATAAAACCTTGAATGCAGGGTTCAATGGCAAAATAGCTGTTGTAAACGATACCATTACCAGCTTGTTTGCTGGGTTGGCAAATCCGGGATACGACGCCTATGTTGGATTAATCGTTGGAACTGGTACCAACATGGCCACCTTCTTTCCTTCAAGCTATATTCCAAAAATTGAAGGAATGGAAGGCTGGTCGGGCGAAACTCCGGTTAATCTCGAATCAGGTAATTTTGATCCGCCACACCTCACCTCATACGATGTGGATGTGGATGTTAACTCCGACAACAAAGGATTTCAGCGTTTCGAAAAAGCGATTTCGGGTATGTACCTTGGCCGTATTTTTCGTGCCGTTTACCCGAACGACGGTCTGGATGTAAACCTGGATGCTGCCGGCCTGAGCAAAATGATGAACAATCCAGATCAGTTTAAAACCGAATACGTCGAAACCGCATTTCAGATTTATGAACGATCGGCCAAACTAGTAGCGGCATCAATTGCCGGACTGGTAATGAACCTGAACGCTGCCTACCCATCGGTGAAAAAAATACAGGTTTTGGCTGAAGGTAGTTTGTTTTGGAGCAAGGTAAAAACCAACAATGCCAAGTATGCAGATATAGTGGATACCACCCTGAAAGAACTGCTTACAGAGAGCGGACTTGGCGACAAGGAAGTTAAGCTCTCGCGTATTGAAAATGCCAACCTGATCGGAGCTGCCATGTCGGTTTTGTCGTAAACAGGTCTGATATTTCAAACGATATTGCAGGGGAAGACTTTATGTCGTTCCCCTTTTTTTATGATTATTTTTCGGTAACCCCGGAGGTCCTGTTTCAGTAATTAATACATCCAAAAATTATATTTTTTTAGATGTGGCGCTGATTATGCTGACCTCTTTTCCGTCTTTCACGTAGTAGAAACACGTAATTCGGGCAGCGATTTTTTTTGTGAGGTCTATTCAATCTATCTTCAAAACCGCTATTTAAACCGAAAAAAATGAACAGGATTTTAACCAAAAAGCATATTTCTGAAGATTTAGTAAAATTTGAAATACGAACATCAATTTGCCTAAATGACATTCAACCAGGTCAATATATAATTATACGAATGCAGGAAAGTGATCCCGGAATTTCCTTTCCGGTGATAAAAACGAATTCCGAAAAATCGACAATCACCATCATTGTTTCCACGTCAGATGAAAACAGCAGAACCTTGTCGAGATTGATCGAAGGAAGTTGCCTCCCGCGAATAGATGGTCCGTTTGGCTATCAGGCACAAATCGAGGACTTTGGAACAGTTTTGTGCATTGGCTATGAACAGGGAATCCTCGCACTTTTCCCAATCATAAGTTCGCTGCGTGCTTCCGGAAACCGCATTGTTACTGTACTTTCTGCCCAAACATCAACCGGAATTGTACTTCAGAATGAAATGAATGCAGTGTCGGACGAACTGATTACGATTACCGACGACGGAAGCTTTGGGGAAAAAGCGACTATCTGTCAAATTACCGGTCGAGTATTACGCAATAACAGTATTAATCAGGTTTTTGTAGTTGGTTCGGGCAAAACAATTAAAGAAACCTGCTCACACACCATCAAAAACAATATTGCGACTCAGGCATTTTTGCATAAGCAAAAAACCATAGAACAAGGAGGACATGATATTTTCAAAGTAAGCATCTGCGGAAACGAAAAAGCAGTGTGTGTCGATGGGTTTAACTTCAACGCTTATTATCCGAATTTTGAAGAAATGAACAAACGTTTTGGATGTGTTGGATTTAACACTCAAAACAGATGCGAAGTTTCGGATGTTGTTAGTATTCCGGCTTAATCAACCACATATTTTTGGTTTTTGGTTTGGCGATGGGTTCGCCGTAACCATTTAATGTGCTAATTTCGAAGGGAATTCCGTAAAGGGAAAATCATGGAAAAACATACCGAACTGTTCTTGCGCGACGATTTAATGATCAGGCTCATCGAGATCCTCGGCGAGGCCGAAAATATACATTGGTCGCTGCAACATATTTGCGATACCATTGCCGGAAATTCAGCAAAAGCCAATGCTGTTTCGGTGCGAATTTCATTCAACAGCCAAACTTACCTGAACCACCAGTTCGAAGAAACGTCGGTGCTGGTCAAAAACAACTTTCAGTTGCCCGACAACCAAAAAGGGCTGATCGAACTGTTCCTTGCGCATTCGGTAATCGCCAATTCTTCAGGAAACAGTATTGAAGAAGCCGAATCGGCCTTGCGGATGATAACCCCTTTGATTGTTGGCCTTATCTCGAAGATACAGCTTGAAAAACTTAGCATCGATATGGGCGAGCGGCAAAAAGAGCTGAAAAGCATCAACCGCACTACCGAAATCCTGAAAAAAAGTGCCTCGCTCGACGAAGTTTTGCAGGAGGTTTGCTCCTTTCTGCCCGAAGCCATGCAATACCCGTGGCAGTCGGTCGCCCGCATCAGGTTTGGCGACCGGAATTTTACCAGCCCCAATTTCAGGGAAACAAAATGGAAGTTGGAACAAACCTTTGACACACCCGATTCGACCAAAGGAGCGATCGAGATTTTTTACCTCAACGAATTTCCGGAGGCAGCCGAAGGGCCATTTTTGGCCGAAGAACGCCACCTGATTGATAACCTGGCCGCTCTCATCTCGGGAACTGCATCGAAAAATGCGCTTCAGGATTTGCTCGTAAAAAATACCGAACGGCTAAAGGAACTGAAAGGGATCAATCAAACTTCGGAAATACTCCAGAGCAGCAAGTCGCTCGAAGAATCGCTGCGTATTATTTGCCCCATTTTGCCCGAGTCGTGGCAATATCCTGAATACACGGTCGCGCGGATCAGCTACAACAAAGAAGTTTTTTTGAGTCCCGGTTTTAAGGAAACGCCCTGGCGGATAGGGCAGAAATTCGAGGCGCCGGGCCGCAAAAAAGGATTGATCGAAATATTTTACCTGAAGGAATTTCCGCAGGCCGACGAAGGCCCTTTCCTGAAAGAAGAACGCAATTTGCTGATCAATCTGGCGAACCTGATCGCCGGATCTGCCACCCGCGATGTGTTCAACCAGCTTCAGCGTGAAAATACCGAACGCCTGAAAGAGCTGAAAGCCATCAACCAAACCACACAGATTATCGACGAGGGCAAATCGGTTGATGAAACGCTGATGGAAATTTGCGCCATTTTACCCAAATCGTGGCAATATCCGAAATACACGGTTTCGCGAATCCGCTACGAGGGCAAATCATACACCAGCCATCATTTTCAGGAAACCGAATGGGTGCAGACCGAAAATTTTGTGACCATCGACAACAAAAAAGGTTCCATCGATATATTTTACCTGAAGCAATTTACGAAAGAAGACGAAGGGCCTTTTCTGCACGAAGAGCGCAATCTGCTCACGAATATCGCCCGGATGATCAGCGGGTATCTCAACAATTTCAAGGGGCGCGAGATCATTCACCGGAAAGGGGTGCCTGTGCAGGCCATCCAACCGTCTGACGAGTTCCGCAACTCGCTGGCCAGAAGCAAGAAACCGCTTCAGTTGTACTTCAACCAGCAGTCGATCGATAAGTACATTTACCTCGACATGATGAAGTACAAGATCAAGCACATCCTGTTTGTGGCCACCTTGTACGATGCGTTTACGCTGGAAAGCGAAGACTCGTTTTTCGAAAAGTTTATGGGCGAAGCTTATCAGTACAGCCTGTTTTCGGTTCCGCGTATCACCGGGGTTTCGTCAGCAGAAGAAGCCTTGAGTTTATTGGAAACCACTCATTTCGACTTGGTTATCCTGATGGCTGGCATGGATCGCGAAGCGCCGGTGCTGTTGAGCGAGCAAATCCGTGCAAAAAAAGAATCGCTGCCTATTTACCTGCTCCTGAACAAAAAGAGCGACATCAAATATTTTGAAGAACTGGTTCCTACCATCCGATCGGTCGATAAACTGTTTGTGTGGAACGGCGATTCGCTCATTTTGTTTGCCATCGTAAAATCGACCGAAGACAAGGTGAATGTTGAAAACGACACACGGATTGGCTTGGTTAGGGTTATTTTACTGATCGAAGATTCGCCGCTCTATTATTCAAAATACCTCCAGATTTTGTACGACATTGTGTTTGGACAGGTGCAGCAATTGTTGCCCGAGGTGGAAAAAAACGAGCTCGACAAGATCTCGAAAATGCGTTCGAGGCCAAAAATACTGCTGGCCCGGAATTACGAGGAAGCCATCGCCATTTTCAATAAATACAAAGATTTTTTGCTCTGCGTGATTTCGGACGTGGAGTTCGACCGTGGCGGCAAAATGGACAAACATGCCGGGGTAAATTTTATCAAGTATGTAAAATCGCACATTTCAAAAATCCCCATTATCCTTCAGTCGTCGGAAAACCGCAACGAGCAGGTGGCCAAAGAGCTAGAAGTGGCGTTCATCAATAAAAATTCGGAAACCCTGCTGAACGACCTCAAGCAATTCCTGATGAGCTACCTGGGCTTCGGAAATTTCGTTTTCAGAGACAAGGAAGGGAACAAAATCGGTGTGGCGCGGTCGTTGCGCGAGTTCGAAACTCTGCTTCAGGAAGTACCCGATGAGTCGCTGTACCTTCATGCTTCCGAAAACCAGCTTTCGCTGTGGCTTATGTCGCGCGGTGAAATACAGCTTGCCAAAACACTCAACCCGGTGTCGGCCAATACGTTCAAAGACATGAACGAGATGCGGCGGTTCTTTTTGGATACTATCAATCACTACCGGGAGGAAAAGAAAAAGGGTAAAATTTTGAGTTTCGATGAGACTTCGACACTCGATGAAAAAAATATTGTTTCCTTCTGCGGAGGTTCGCTTGGAGGGAAAGGCCGCGGTCTGGCTTTTATCAACACCCTGATCTACAACCTCGAATTTCCGACTTTGGCCAACAAAATCAACATTATGGCCCCGATCACGGTCATCATCGGGTCGAACGAATTTCAGCACTTTATCGCTAAAAACAAGCTGTTTGAAAAAATCATCGATCCGGATATTTCGTACGCCGAATTAAGGCGGCATTTTGTGGACGCGCATTTGTCTATTTCGCTCCTGAAAAAGCTGAAAGTTTTTGTTTCGCAAATCGACAAACCTATTGCCGTGCGGTCGTCGAGTTCTTCTGAAGATTCTATCACACAGCCATTTGCAGGGGTTTTTGATACCTACATTATCCCCAACCACGCCACCAATAAAAGGCTGATCCTCGAAAGGATTTCAACGGCCATCAAGTTGGTTTACGCGTCAACCTTCTCGGAGAAAGCGCGAAACTATTTTTCGATCATCCATCATAAAATCGAAGAAGAAAAAATGGCTGTAGTGCTTCAGGAACTGGTTGGTAACCAATACGGTGAATATTATTATCCACATATTAGCGGTGTGGCGCAGTCGTACAATTATTATCCGGTGGCCAACATGAAACCCGAAGAAGGTTTTGCCGTGGCCGCGGTGGGTTTGGGAACTTACGTGGTCGATGGCTGGAAATCGTTCCGCTTTTCGCCCAAATATCCGAAGGTCACCATTCACAGCATCAAAGATTTACTGAACAGTTCGCAGGTTCAGTTTTACGCACTCGATACCAGCGACACTGAAATCGATTTTCTGGAACACGGCGAACTTGCAGCGCTAAAATTGCTCGACATCAGCGAGGCCGAAAAGCACGGAACGCTGACACATTGTGCCTCGGTTTATAATCCGAACAACGACCGCATTGAGCCCGGATTGGCGACTTATGGTCCGCGAATCGTAAACTTTGCCGATATTCTGCAATACAATTACATTCCTTTGGCCGAAACCATCAGCATCATGTTGAACACGGTGAAAGAAGCATTTGGCTCTCCGGTGGAAATCGAGTATGCCGTTGATCTTGACCGCTCGAAAAACGGATTACCCACGTTTTACCTGCTTCAGATTAAGCCATTGATTGGCAACCAGATCAATCAACACATTGTGCTAGACAAGCTCGATCGTTCGCAAATGGCGTTGTTTACCCGTTCGAGCCTTGGAAATGGCGAAATAAAGGATATCAGAGACGTCATTTTTGTGGACACCCAAAAATTCAGCAAGTTGAAAACCATTGAAATGGCTGCCGAAATCGAATTTCTGAACAACATGATGATCAGGCAGAAAAGGCAATATGTGCTGATTGGACCTGGCCGCTGGGGAAGCCGCGACCGTTTTGTGGGCATTCCGGTCAACTGGTCGCAGATTTCGAACGCCAAAGTGATTGTGGAGGTGAGCCTCGACAATTATCCGCTGGATTCGTCGCTCGGCTCGCACTTTTTTCACAACGTAACTTCCATGAATATTGGCTATTTTTCGGTGCTGCATTCATCGCCAACCGATTTTGTGCGCTGGGAACTGTTGAACAGCCAAAAAGTGGTTCACGAAACCGGTTTCTTTAAACACGTACAGTTCAAAAAGCCGCTGACGATTTTGATGGACGGACGGCTGAAAACCTCGGCAATTGTTGTGAATGAATAAGTAAGTAATAGGAACGATAAAATGTTGCATTTTTGTTTTTTTTACTCACCCCGAGCTCGCTTTGCCCCTCTCTTTTAAAGAGATGGGCAAAGCCGCCGGATGGCGGATTGGGTGAGTTAAGTTAAAATATAACAAAAAATCTGGCTGCTGATTAGATTTGTCTTAAACAGCCTCAAAGAGATTTTAAATGATTGATATTGCACTTTTTGATGAACATCGGCTGGCTTTGGAAGGTCTGTCGGGCTTGCTTTCGGGAGTTTCCGATTTCAGGGTCGTGCTGAACTGCGACGACCGCAATGTGCTGACTGAAAAGCTGAAATCCATTCAGGTTCATGTACTGATTTTGAACATGCACGATATTTCGGTGCGAAACCTGAACCTGATTGTTCAACTAACTATCAGCAGCCCCAAACTGAAAATCCTGATTATTTCGGTAATCGATAGCGAGGAAATTGTGCTGAAAACCATCAAAGCCGGGGCCAAGGGTTTTTTGGGCAAAGATTCTGACCGCAACAGCCTGCTCGAAGCCGTTTACACCCTGCGCAACGGGCACGATTATTACAGCAAATCCATCACCCATCTGTTGCTGAACCGCTATATTTCGAGCCTGAAAGCCGATGAATTGAGCCAAAATTCCGACATCAACAACTTGAGTTCGCGCCAGGTTGAAATCCTCAAACTTTGGGGCGAAAGCTACACCAACCAGGAAATTGCCGACAAGTTTTTCATCAGCGTTCGTACGGTTGAGTCGCACAAAAACCATATCATGCAAAAGCTCAACCTGAAAAGCACTGTGGATATGGTGAAGTTTGCCATCAAGAACAATATTATAGAGATTTAGAAGTGCCTAAAGTTGATGGTTTCTGAAATACTTTAGGCACTCCGAACTCTAGTTCTCTCCGAACTTCTTCCCTTACGTGAAACACGTAAATGCAATCAGTTTAGGCTGAAGCATCGTTTATGGGTATTATTTTTAGGCTCGAAAGATCGCTGGTCTTTCCCGAAAAAGGAGAATCCTAAAAATTTATTCATAAAAAATCAAATTATCATGGCCGACATTTTAAATGTAAAAGTAAACGAGTTCATGGCAAAAGTAATTGCCAAAAACCCGGGAGAATCTGAATTCCATCAGGCAGTAAAAGAAGTAGTTGAATCGCTGATGCCTTTCATCGAAGAAAACCCCAAATACCACTATGCCAAAGTTCTTGAACGAATGGTTGAACCTGAAAGGGTGATGATGTTCCGCGTTCCGTGGGTGGACGATAACGGCGAAATTCAGGTAAATCGCGGTTTCCGCATACAGATGAACAGTGCCATCGGCCCATACAAAGGCGGTTTGCGTTTTCACCCAACGGTAAATTTGGGTATCCTGAAATTTTTGGCGTTCGAACAGGTTTTCAAAAATAGCCTCACCACACTTCCTATGGGCGGTGGAAAGGGTGGTTCAGATTTCGATCCGAAAGGAAAATCAGACAACGAAGTGATGCGCTTTTGCCAGAGCTTTATGACCGAGTTGCAGCGCTTTATTGGTGCCGATACCGATGTTCCTGCCGGCGATATAGGCGTTGGCGGCCGCGAAATAGGTTACCTCTACGGACAATACAAACGCATCCGTAACGAGTTCACTGGCGTTTTGACTGGAAAAGCCATCGAGTGGGGCGGAAGTTTGATTCGTCCGGAAGCAACAGGTTACGGCGCTGTTTACTTTGCCGAAGAAATGCTGAAAACACGCGGACAGGATTTAAAAGGCAAGATCGCGGTGGTTTCAGGTTCAGGAAACGTGTCGCAGTATGCTGTTGAAAAACTCATCCAGTTGGGCGCCAAAGTGGTTACCATGTCTGACTCTGCAGGTTTTGTTTATGATCCAGCCGGTTTCGACGAAGAAAAACTCGCCTTTGTGCTCGAACTGAAAAATATCCGCCGCGGACGTATTAAAGAATACGCTGATAAATATGGCGCGCAGTATTTCGAAGGACAAACCCCGTGGGGTATCAAGTGTGACGCGGCTTTCCCATGTGCCACGCAAAACGAAATCAACGAAGACGATGCCAAAGCATTGGTTAGCAATGGTTGTTATTTAGTTTCTGAAGGAGCCAACATGCCATCGACTCCTGAAGCAGTTGAAGTATATATTGAAGCCAAAATCCTTTATGGCCCTGGCAAAGCAGCCAATGCCGGAGGTGTTTCAACTTCAGGATTGGAAATGACACAGAACTCGATGCGTTTGCCATGGACCCGCGAAGAAGTGGATGCCCGTTTGCACCAGATCATGATCAATATTCACGAAACCTGCGTAAAATACGGAACCGAGAAAGACGGCTTCATCAACTACGTGAAAGGCGCCAACATTGGTGGTTTCATTAAAGTTGCCGATGCGATGATTTCGCAGGGAGTAGTTTAACGCACAATATAAATTGCCTTGAAAAGGCTGTCTCAAGAGTTAATGACCTGGTCAGACTGCGAGACAGCCTTTTTCTATTTCAGGCGAAAGCTCCGTTATTGCCCTGATTACATCTACACCGGGCGGTAAGTTACAGAATGCGACAGTTGAATATATTATATGGAAATGTAAAAACCGATTGCCCCAATAGCCATTATTCAGGCACTTTTTTCAGACATTTACCGACAAATATTTCAGATTAGAAGGTTTTTTTAGCGCGGATTATGATAATGTTTACGTACATTTATCCCACACAAACCTAAAAAATCATCTATGTTACTATCAATTTTTCCTGTTTGGAGCGAATTAGACGTGTTAACACAGGTTTACTGGGTTATTACAGCGCCCGTAACACTCATTTTTTTCGTAATTCTAATACTCACCATTTTTGGTTCTGATTTGGAATCTGATGTGCAAACCGGTTTTGACAGCTCGATAGCCGATGGTGACAGCATCCCTTTTCAATTCCTTTCGGTTAAAAGTATTGTTGGTTTTTTTACCATGTTTGGCTGGTCGGGACTTGGCCTTTTGAGTGGAGGTGTTGCTCCGTGGCTGGTTATTTTGCTGTCGGTAATTTGTGGTTTATTGATGATGGTGGCAATGGCTTCGTTGTTTTATTTCATGTCGAAACTTACCGATAGCGGTACACTGAATATGAAGAACGCCATCGGCCGTTTGGGCGAAGTATATCTGACAATTCCCGCAAATCGCAAGGGCATGGGAAAAGTACAATTAACGGTACAAGGTTCTATCCGCACGCTCGATGCCATTACCGACGATTCTGAACCGATTGTAACTTCTTCGCTCATAGAAGTACTCGATGTGATCGACCAGCAAATACTGCTTGTAAAACGAAACTAGATAACTGCACAATTTCTTAAAATACATTAAAACCCAATAAATCAATTAGCTATGAACGATTATTTTGTTGTAATGGTCAGCATTGCTGCCCTGTTCCTGTTTATCATCATTGTTGCCATGGTGAAGCGCTACAAACGCTGTCCTTCCGACCGAATATTGGTTGTTTACGGAAAAGTGGGCAAAGGTATCGAGAGTGAGTCGCGTTCTGCAAAGTGTATTCACGGGGGTGCCGCTTTTATCTGGCCTATTATTCATGCCTACGAGTTTCTCGATCTTACTCCGATTTCGATCGAAATTAACCTTCGGAGTGCGCTTAGCAAGCAAAATATCCGTGTTGACGTGCCTTCACGCTTTACTGTCGGTATTTCGACTGAACCAACTATTATGACCAATGCTGCCGAGCGTTTGCTAGGTTTGCAGCAGGAAGCCATCAGCAACCTTGCGAAAGACATCATTTTTGGTCAATTGCGTTTGGTGGTTGCAACAATGGACATCGAAGAAATTAACAGCAACCGCGATAAATTTCTGGCTGCCGTTTCGTCGAATGTTGAAGCTGAACTGAAAAAAATCGGCTTAAAACTAATCAACGTAAATGTTACCGATATCAACGATGAGTCGGGCTACATCGAAGCTTTGGGAAAAGAAGCTGCCGCAAAAGCCATCAACGACGCGAAAAAAAGTGTGGCTGAGAAAAACCGTGACGGAGAAATTGGTCAGGCCGAAGCTCATCAGGAACAGCGCGTACAGGTAGCCAAAGCCGATGCAGTAGCTGTTGAAGGTGAAAATATTGCCAAAATTACGATTGCCAATTCCGACGCCGATCGTCGTGAAAAAGAAGCCGAAGCCCGCCGAAAAGCTGTAGCCGCCGAAAAAGTAACTGAAGCAAAAGCGCTGGAAGAAGCATACGCGGCAGAAAAAATGGCCGAAGATGCCCGTGCAATGCGCGACAAGGCTACCCAAACAGCCAACGTGGTAGTTTCTGCTGAAATCGACAAGCAGAAAGTTGAAATTGATGCTGAAGCTGTTGCAGAACAAACCCGACGCATTGCCAAGGGTGAAGCCGATGCTATTTACATGAAAATGGAAGCTCAGGCAAAAGGTATTTACGAAATATTGAGCAAACAGGCCGAAGGTTTCGATCATTTGGTGAAGGCTGCCGGCAACAACTCGAAAGATGCGGTAATGCTTATGATTGCCGACAAATTGCCCGAACTGGTTAAAACGCAGGTGGAGGCCATTAAGAACATTAAAATCGATAAAGTTACTGTTTGGGAAACAGGTAATGGTAAAGATGGAAAAACCTCAACTGCCAATTTTATGCAGGGTATGCTGGGTTCAATTCCTCCACTCGACGATGTATTTAAATCGGCAGGTCTCGAATTGCCTGATATTCTGAAAGGAAGCACAAAAGCCAATCATCCGGTTGAAGATGTGAAACCGGAGATAAAGTCATAAATTATTAAAGCAGAAAAATGAGCCGTTTCCTGAAGGGGGAACGGCTTTTTTTTGATAAGTATTGGCGAGAATACTTGAAAGTTGCCTCACGATTCGATAGACTTCATAAATTCTCTGAACCGCTCTTTCGATGCATAAAGCTTTTCGAACGGCGACGGCAGAATAATTAAATGTTCTTTTTTTGAGAATCGCAGAATGTAATTTTTATTGACGATGGTGTTGCGGTGGATGCGAAAAAAATAAGGATGATCATGAAGCTTTTTCTCATATTCGCCCAGGTTATTGGTCGAACATATTGGCTGCATTCCTGAAGTAATTAAATAAACATAGGTATATCTGCCTGATGCTTCGAGATATACAATGTCTTTGGTTGGTATAACTTCGGTATAATACATTCCCTCTATTACTATTTTGTCGGGTATTTTAGTGTTCTGCAGCTGATCATACGTCTTCTGAACATAGCCCATCCATTGATTTATCTGGAATTCAGGAATATTTTTATGAACCCGCTCAATAGCTTCCTTTAATTTGAATTTATCGATGGGTTTGGTCAGGAAATGAATTGCCCCAAAATTAAAAGCTTCTTCGTAATACCGTGGTTCGTTATGGGCTGATGTTATTATAATCTGAAAATTATACCCATCGAGTTTCGAGAATTTACTTAGCAGGTCGAAAGCCGTTTTTCCTTCCGCTTCGAACTGAATATCAAGGAAAAGCAACATGGGCGATAACTTTTTAATCAGCTGTTCTGCTTCGTTTAGCGAAACGGCATTCCCAACAATCCGAACATTGGGGGCAACTTCGCTGACAAATGTTTCTATCACCGAATGGTACTCTTTAATGTCTTCAACAATGATTGCAGTGATTTCAGTTTTCATAAGTGCTTATTATTGTTATGGTTACGGTAGTTTCCTGATCAGAACTTGAGGTGTCGATATGGATGTTATATCCCATTTCGTTCAGTAGTTTGATGCGGCTAACAGTAAGTTCTTTCCCTCTTGATGTGAATAACAGGCGCGATTGGTTAATCAAGCGGCTTGCTTTCTGAATCCCGATCCCATCATCGGTAATCTCAATTTTCAGTATATTTTTTCCTGAACTAAGAATCGAAATCCGCAGAGTTCCTTTACTCCCTTTTTGCAGAAGTCCATGCCTGATCGAATTCTCGACAAACGGCTGGATTAGCATTGGCGGAATAGTTTGATGTTCAAGATCGATTAATGGATCGGTAAATAGCACGAAATCAAATTTTTCAGGATAAATTAATTGCTGAAAATTGATGTAGCTTGTCAGTATATCTAA
This sequence comes from Prolixibacteraceae bacterium, assembly GCA_003537645.1. GTDB lineage: Bacteria > Bacteroidota > Bacteroidia > Bacteroidales > Prolixibacteraceae > Aquipluma. The sequence goes on along the minus strand of DPRM01000039.1, from coordinate 56,620 downwards.
TTCTTTTTTCAATGGCAGTTCGCTTTTGTGCAAATCTTTTACACTTGCCATACTTGTTGAAACCGAGGCATCGAGGAATCCACGCACCAGATTTGACATCTTTACCAGATAATCGTTGGCTTTTTCGATGTTTGCCGACAATATCATCGATTGAAGTGCTGCCATCACATTAAAAATGAAATGTGGGTTCATTTGTGAAAGGATGGCCTGTAACTGGAACATTTTTGCCTGTTTGTTAATTTGGATCATTCTTATCCGTGTCAGGAAAAGCAGAACCAATGCAAAAACAACCAGCACAGATACCAGGCCAAGCAAAGTTGGGAAAAACCATTCCTGTTTCCAAAGCGCAAGGTTTACCACGATGGGCATTGCTGCAATGGCTTCAGCATCTGGAAGTCCCAGTATTCTTGCTTTTACCTGAATTTGCGATTTCCCGTCGCGTAAATCAGTCAAAATAGCATAATCATTTTCCTGCCAGGGCGACCAGTCATGCTCCCCGTCATCAATTTTCCAGGAATATTGTACCAACTTCGGACGGTTAAAACAGATGGTTTCGAACTGAACTATGGCCGTCCGGTCGTTCTTCGGCAAACTAATTTTTTCCTGGACAAAAGGTAAGCGCTGGCCATTGAAGTGCGAGATGCGAACATTGACCGAGTAATTCTGAAAATCGAGTTTTCGCGGATCAAGTTTTACAAGTTCTGTACTCGATGTCATCCAAATGTTTCCTTTCGAATCAACCAGCGCACCGTTTTGCCCGGGGTCGATACCTAAAAATCCATTGTTTTCGTTGAAAAAATACAATTCGACTTCGCCTGAATGATTAAATTTTTTCAGGTCCATCAGGTAAATACCAGTCGATTGGCTGAATACCAGCCAGGTACTGTCGATAGCCGTTACAAAGCTCACTGTTCCTGAAATATCTTCCTGCTCTATTTTTTTTACCGAGTCGGTCTTAGAATCGTACCAAAGCAAACCATGTGTGCTGCCAAACCAGGTTCTGCCATCGGGAGTCGTAAAAATTGAAAGTACTCCGTCGGAAGGTAATTTGCCGTTGTCGCGGTTGTAGTTGGTTATTGAATTTTTATCCCAGTCGTAACGGCTAAGTCCGGAGAAACCGCCCATCCATATATTGCCCAAATGATCTTTCCCGAAAGATGAAATATATCCTTCAAATTCCAACCCATCACTTTTTCCTATTGTTCGTATCGGTTGGTGATTTTTATTATAAACTTCAACAAACATGCGGTAACCACCAAACAGAAGGTCTCTTTCCTTGTCGTAAAATGTTGCCAGACAAGGTTCTTTCCTGATTGCTCCGTGTATTTTTCCATCGGTATAAAAAATGCCATAATTGTTTGGGAAATAGAGTATTCCGCGCTTATCAACCTGTGGCTGAAAATAGAAATTCAGGGCATACTTTTGCAAATCTTCGGCAGGGTAGCTCTTTACGGATTTTCCATCGAATTTTTTTAGCCCGTAAAAATAGGAAGCAAACCAGAGATTTTGTTCCAAATCTTCAACCATCGACCAAACTACCGGCAGAAATTCACGCTTGTAAGTTTCAAAACCTCCGGAGAAAACCTGCAGGACACCTTCCTCGGTGGCTAACCACAAATGTTTATCCCTGTCAACCAGGCATTTTATAATTTCAATTTCTGTAATTCTATTTTTGACCAGTCCGTTTTTGTTTAGAATTATCAGATTTTCGTTTACGTCTTCATGGAAGGTATAATTTCCTTTTACACGATTGATGCTATTAAAATCATCTCCCTCGAAATTTCCGACATACACTATTTCACGCTCCCGGTATTCCCAAATGCGCAAAATATTATTGTTTTCGTGATCATAAATAAGTACTGTTGAATCATTGCCTACCAGCAGAAAATCGTTTTCAGTACTTAGTAAATGTCGCACTTTATTGTTCTTTAATTCCCAGATTTCTTTTTGGTTTGTAATGATAAACGAATCGTCCTTTTTGCAATATCTGAATATAAGATACCCCTTTTTAATTGGCAGGAACTCCGATTTGTCTGTGTATTTCCCATCTTTGAGGTAGCCCAAAACTGCATTTCTGTTTTGATCGGTTCCGGCATACCATATTTTTCCATCGGGCGTTAAAGCTAATTCAATAGATAACTGATCGTTGTGTGGAAATGATGTGATTTTGCTGCCATCAAAACATGCCAGACCGCTGCGTGTACTTACCCAAATAGCGCCTGTTTGATCTTCTTCAATGTCGTGAATATAGCTGCTGGCTAATCCATCTTTCTCCGAATAGCTGGTAATTTTATCTCCGTTGAAACAGTTCAGGCCTTCTTTGGTGCCTGCCCAGATATATCCCCGGCTATCCTGAAACAGACACATTACCTGCATTTGCGAAAGGCCATCGCGCAGGGTGTATTGCCGGTAGCGTGGATAGGTAAACTGACCAGACGATTGAATAACTATGGAAAGAAAAAAAACTGTGAAAAATATCCGGACAAACATTTTTGTTTCAAAAAATATTTGGCGTTTAATATATTAAATATTTTTGGACATTGATATTGTTTAGAAATATTTAATTTGATGAAGAATCCTGAAGACCAGTGAGCTAGGGTTATTCCTGATTTATCATACAGAAAATTGTGATATCAGACTTGATGAAAACGATGTTGTTATTTGGTTGTAGAGTTTAGATATTTCCCCGAGATAAACCGAATAGGGTACCAGGCGGCCAGGAAGCCGATGCCCGAAACGAGCAGGAAGGTGGCCAGAAGGTCGGTAATACGGATTTCGACCGGATAGGCAGAAAAAATGAATGCACCCTCGTTTCCCGGGATTTTCAGCAGTCCGAATTCTATCTGAATCCAGCAAACCAAAACTCCGGTTATAATTCCGAAAACAGCGCCCGCCAGCGAAATAAGCCAGCCTTCGAAAAGGAAGATCATTCGGACGAGCTGTTGGTTGGCGCCCATACTTTGCAGAATAGCGATGTCGGCTTTTTTGTCGATGATGAGCATCGACAGTGAACCCAGAATATTGAATGAGGCGATAATCAGGATAAAACCAAGAATAAGGAAGATGGCCCATTTCTCTGATTCCATAACCCTGTAAAACAGTTCGTGCTGCTCGAACTGCGTTTTCACCGAGAATTTCTCACCAAGTATCGCGGCAATTTCAGTTTTTACTTCTTTGTCGGAAAAGCCAGGTTTCAGGCTGATTTCAACCGCGGAAACACGATTGTCCATCTGGAACAAACCGGCTGCGAAATCGAAAGGCACGAGCACGTATTTTGAATCGATTTCCTGCTGATTGGCAAATATTCCGGAGGCATAAATTGTACTGTGTATAAAAGCGTTGGTAACATCGGGCCGGCCACGCGTGCCTTTTTTCAGGGTGTAAACATTAATTACGTCTAAAAAATTAAGACCTACCGATAAATAGTAAGCGACTCCCTGTCCGACAACCGCATACGGAACACGATCGGCTTCCAGAATAAATTTTCCGCTGGTAATGAAATTCGAATCCAGTCTGGCAATCGTTTCGTAATCGACTGGAACACCTTTAATTGTGGCGAAAAATAAACGGTCGCCGTAACCAAGCATGGCCTGGTCTTCAATCACGGGTGTCACCGATTCAACTTCGGGTATTTGCCTGATTTTGCTGAAGTTGTCTTCGTTCATTTCAAACGATTTCCCGATTGCAGCAGTTATTTTTATATCAGGATCGAACGACGAAAACATTGATTTAATGGTCGTTTCGAGCCCGTTGAAAACCGAAAGGATGACGATCAGCGCGAAAGTGCCCACCGTAACCCCGGCAATAGAAATTCCGGAAATGATGTTAATCACATTTACCGATTTTTTCGAAATCAGGTAGCGACGGGCGATATAGAAGGCGGTTTTCAAAATTTACAATTCATCAATTTACGATTTACCATTTTCCTTCCTCATTGACTGATGACTATTTTCTAATTATTTCGGAGTTGAAGAACAATCATCGTTCACAATTCATCATTTAACATTCTCTATTTCCATGCTTTCACGATTAACCCGGTTCCGCTGCCGTGTTTAAACGACAAATCCATCCAGTTCAAAATCAGGGCGAAAGGGAAAACAATCAGGTAATAAAACGGAAGGATTACAAAAAACAGTTTACTGACGCCCAGCAATAAAATCGGGTATTTCATCGACAGTTTCCACGATATTTTTCCCGGATTTCCATACGAATAGCGGGCTTCAACCTTCGAAAACCCTGCCGATTTAAGCTTGGTTTCGATGTCGCCAATATTGTATCCGTCGCGAACATGTTCGTCAATAAAGCCATGTACACCCTCTTCGTGGTCGTGGTCGTGCGAATCGGAGCCGCCCTGATCGGAAGGTGTTGAAATAAGTAGCATACCGCCTTTTTTCATCGAAGCATAAAAATTCCTGAAAACCAGTACATCTTCCTCAATGTGTTCCATCACATCCACCGAAAGTACCAAATCGTATTTGTTATTTTCCTGAAACTGAGTGAGGTCGGCAAGTTCGAACTTTACCCGGTTCGATAATCCGGCTTTTTGCATAAACCGGTTGCAATCTTCAATCTGCTCGGGTTTAATATCAACCGCTTTAATTTCGGCGTTCGGAAACCAGCGTGCCATGCGGTAAGTGTATTGCCCAAAACCCGAACCAGCATCCAGAATTGTTTTTACTTCAGGAGCAGTGCGGGTGCGTTTGCGCAGTTCTTTGCGGATATGCCAGGCACGAAGCAGCAGCCAGTCGAGCAACTGATAGAAGAGTTTGCGCAAAACCGGATGCTGGTTAAAGACATTTCCCAGCGAACGTTTAATCGGATCGTATTGCATAGTTGTGTTTGAAGTTTTGAGTTCGAAGTTTAGGGGAAAATATAGAACCCTGAAACTATTCTTTTAGAAGGCGGTCAATGTTCTCAATATAATCGAGACTGTCGTCAAGATGAAAGTCGAGCTGAGGCACAATCCGGAGTTGTTTACCAACTTTCAGCCCGAGCAAACCTCTCAGTTTTGAATGTAATTTCTTTACTTCGAGCAAAATAGCTTCACCTTTTTCGGAAGGGAAAATGCTAAGGTAAACCCGTGCAATCGAAAGATCGGGGGTTATCCTGACTTTTGTAACACTAATCAGTACACCGTGAAACAAATCTTTACCTTCTTTTTGCAGTATGTCGGCCATGTCCTTCTGGATCAGGCGCGATATTTTGTTTTGTCGTGTAGTTTCCATTGTATTTATTTTTGAAAATTTTGTCAGCAAAGGTAGTCAAATAGGCGCATAAAAAGTAATGATAATATTGGGTAATCGAAAGCACCGGATATTGCGATAATAGCAACAATCCCGCTACTGGCAAAGCATCGGTCAGTACAATGCTTTTCCCATCTTTCACTGTTTTGATATTTACATACCGAAAATCTTTATCTTTAAGCCTTGATTAACCCTGTTTATTCCCGGATAAATTGGGTTAATTTTCAGAACAAACCATGAATACCGGCTAAAAACTAAACTATGTTTTCACTCATAATTCCTGTTTATAACGAAGAAGACCTGATTGACGAATTGGCTGAACGCGCAATAAACGCAGTCGAATCGTTCACTTCAAACTACGAAATTCTCTTTGTTAACGATGGAAGTACCGATTCTACACTCCGGAAACTGATCGAGGTCCGCAAACGGTTTTCGAGGGTCAAAATCGTCGATCTTTCAAGGAATTTCGGTCATCAGGCAGCTTTTACCGCCGGACTTGAAATGGCAATGGGAAATTATGTGGCAATGATGGACGGCGATCTTCAGGATCCGCCCGAATTACTTGCCGAAATGTTCCGCATGATTAACGACGAAGGTTTTGATATTGTGACTGGCAAACGTAAGGGCCGCAAAACAAAGCGCCACCGAATCGCCACCAACCTGTTTCATGTATTTTTTAAAAAAGTAGCGGGTCTGGTCGAAGTGGAGAATGCCGGAAATTTCTCGATGCTGAACCGTTCCGCTGTTGACGCATTGGTAAAAATGAAAGAATCCATCAGATATTTGCCTGGCTTACGTTCATTTATCGGCTTCAATCAGGGATTTGTTGAATACATCAGAGAAGACCGTGCTGGCGGCGAACCTAAAATGACCTTCGGAAAACTGGTGCTTTTGGGCGCCGATGCCATTTTTTCGTTTTCGAAATTCCCGATCAAAGTTTGTCTTGTTCTGGGTATGATCGGAACCCTCGTTTTCCTGTTTGCCGGAATTTATGTTTTGGTCGCCAAGTCATTCGGATTTGCATTAATTGGCTGGTCATCAACAGTTTTAAGCATTTATTTTCTGGGCTCTATTCAATTGATATTTCTGGGCGTAGTGGGAGAATATGTTTACCGCATTTATAAAGAATCGCAGAACCGGCCCATTTATCTCGTGAAAAAGTTCTACGATACCGAAACCGAATAATGACAGAAAAGAATCTGAAGATAACTTTTTGGGCCCTGGCTTTGGCAATGCTTGCCGGTCTTTTACTGATCAGCCGCGATGCCGGCATTTCGGGCGACGAGGAGGTGCATTACCGGCATTCGGAAATGGTGTACAATTATTTCAGCACACTGGGCGCCGACAAATCATCGCTCGATACACCCCAAACCCATCTTCAGTACTACGGACAAACGTATGATAACCTTACAACAGCACTTATTCACTGGTTCGGCATTGAAGATATTTACGGGTTTCGCCACCTGATGAGCAGTTTTTCCGGCTGGCTGACCATCTTGGTAACGGCTTTATTTGCCGCATGGATTTCGGGCTACGGAGCTGCCATTTTTGTTTTACTGCTTTTTGCCGTTTCACCCACATTTTTAGGCCATTCACAAAACAATCTGAAAGACATTCCTTTCGCAATGGCTTACATTTCAAGTGTTTATTATTCACTTAAACTTGTTTTTTCTGAAGATAAATCCCGAAAACTGACTACTTTACTCCTGATTTTAAGCATTGGTTTTGCCATTGGCATTCGCCCCGGCGGAATTCTGGTTGTTTTTTATCTGGGTTTATTCATATTCCTGAAGTTGGGTTTAGACTGGCTACAGCTTAAGAAACTGGAATTGAAACTGCTGAAAAAATTCTTCCTGCTATTTGTATTCATTTCATTTTCAGGATATTTGCTGGGTTTGGCAAGCTGGCCTTATGCGTTGCAAAATCCAATACCCAACACCTTGAAATCGTACGAAGTAATGACCCGGTTTCCGACAACTGTTCGTCAGATTTTCGAAGGAAACTTCGAATGGTCCAATTATCTTCCGTGGTATTATCTACCTAAATACATGGCAATTACAATTCCGGTAATTGTTTTTGCGGGGGTAGCTTTTTTTCTACTGAATACCAGAAAAAACTATACTTCAGCACAGAAAATACAATTGTTGCTGCTGCTTTTTACCATTCTGTTCCCAATCCTGTTTGTTCTTTTGAAAGGCTCTAACCTTTACGGGTCGTGGCGTCATTTCCTGTTTGTTTACCCCGGAATAGTCCTGATTTCGGCGCTTGGGTTTCATGCCTTTTTTCTTAGGTTCGGGCATCGGTTTGTCAGGATTGCGGTTATTGGCTTATTCTTGATTTTGTCTTTTCATCCCGCAAAATTTATGGCTGAAAACCATCCGTATTATTACCTCTATTACAACCAATTTATAGGTGGATTAAAGGGTGCTTACGGAAATTACGAAACCGATTACTATTATCATTCCATGCGTGAAGGAGCCGAATGGCTTCAGGAATACCTGAAAAACAAGCAAAACGGAAATAAAGTTATTGTCGGAGGAAATTTCCCGGTACAATGGTTTTTCAGGAATAACGCGACGGTTGAATTTGTGTATTTTAATTATCACAGCCGAAGTAACCACGATTGGGATTATGCCATTGTTGCCAACAGCTATATTTCGCCCTGGCAACTAAAAAACAAACAGTGGCCACCGGCCAATACAATTCATACTGTTACGGCCGACGGGGTGCCGGTTTGTGCAGTAATTGAGCGGATTACAAAAGACGATCTGGAAGGATTGCGTGCTTCGGAAAAGGGTGACAATATTAAATCTGCGCTTTTATTGCAAAAAGCATTCGAAATTGACCCGCAAAATGAATTGATCTGTTATAAATTTGCAGCTTCGCTGGCAGGTTTGAATCGGAATGAACAGTCGGTACTAATGCTTGAAAAATGTTTGGAAATAAATCCTGAATATGAACCGGCATTGATAATGCTGGGCAATCAGGCGCTGATTGAAAATAACAGGGAGAAAGCAGCCGATTATTTTAAAAAGGCGATCGCAGCCAACCGAAAGTACTTTGATGCATACGTAAGACTGGCGGCAGTTTATGCTGAAACCAACATTGACCAAGCCCGTAAAGTACTGAAGGATTGCCTGAAAATAAATTCCCGATACAAACCGGCGCTTCAGGCTTTGGCCGACAGTTACCGGGATTCGAAACCCGAAGTGGCGAAAAAATACGATGAAATAATTAATGGAATAAAATAACTTTTAAAATTGAAACGATGAAAAAATTTATCATGTTTGCCTTGTTAGGCATGTTATTTATCGGAGCTCCAACTGTAATTTTTGCTCAAGGCGAAGATTCAACCGAAGTTTCTCTTGAAGCACCAACAGATACCATTTCGATCGACAACATGGATCCTGTTTATTACGAAGATGAAGAAACAGAAGAACCGTCAAACGGAATGACTTACGCTATTATTGGCGGTGTAGTAGTTGTTGCAGGTGCTGCATTTTTCTTCTTACGTAAAAAGAAAAAATAAGAACCCTTCGCATAAGCTTATTAAAAAAGCTTCACGGAGATAAAAATAAAAGCAGTAAAATACAAGGTTAATATCTTGTATTTTACTGCTTTTTTGTATGTCAAAACCTGAAAAAAGGCACTTAGATTTCTATCGCCCCGGCGCCTTTTCTCACATTTTTCGAACTTCTCCCTCCCCTATTCTTTGTCCATGATTTCGGTTTGCATGCGCACCGAATCTTCGTGGATGTGCTGGAACAACTGCTGAACCAAATGACCGTTCAGGTTCAGGCTTTCGCCCAGTTTCACACGTTTTTCCATCAGTTCGGCAAAACGGCCAATCTGCAGGGCTGTTACGTTGTTGTCTTTTTTATACTGACCAATCTGGCGTGCAATTTCCATACGCGACGACAGTGTTTCCAGCAATTCGCGGTCGAGTGCGTCGATGCGGTTACGCAACAGTTCGAGCTGGTTTTCAAACAGTTTGTTGTCGGTGGTTACATTACGGATTACCAGGCGGTCGAGCAATTTGGCCAAATCGGCCGGGGTCAGTTGCTGTTCCTTGTCGCTCAGGGCGCACGAAGGATCGATGTGCGACTCGATCATCAGCCCTTCAAGACCCATATCGAACGCTTTCTGCGAAATATCGAACAAATACTCGCGCTTGCCTCCAATGTGGCTCGGATCGCAAATAATGGGCAAATTGGGCATCAAACGGCGCAATTCGATCACTGTTTTCCAGTTGGGGTAGTTGCGGTACTCGGTTTCGCGGAAAGGCGTAAATCCGCGGTGAATGGCCACCATGTTTTTAATTCCGGCCTGACTAAGCCGCTCGAAAGCGCCCAACCACAGCTGAACATCAGGATTGACCGGGTTTTTCACCATCACCACCGCGTCGGTTCCTTTCACCACATCGGCAATTTCCTGAACAACAAACGGGCTGGCAGTTGAGCGGGCTCCAATCCAGAGAACGTCGAGGCCGGCTTTCAGCGCCTCTTCGGTATGCTGCGCGTTTGCTACTTCGGTTCCAACGGGCATTCCAGTTTCTTCGCGCACCATCTGCAGCCATTTCAGGCCAATGCTACCAACGCCTTCGAAACTTCCGGGGCGTGTTCGTGGTTTCCAAACGCCACCGCGATATACGAATACCCGGTGATCTTTCGCGATTAATTTAGCGGTTGCCATTGCCTGCTCCTCGGTTTCGAGGCTGCACGGACCGGCAATGATCAGCGGGTTGTTAATTTGTGGCAACCAGTGCCTGATCGGGTTAATTTCTAATTCTAATCCCATGATTATTTGGTATAAAGTTTAACAATTGTCTTTTCATTTTTCACCAGCGAATCGTTTTGTCCGTCGAGGATTCCACGAATTCGGTTGGCATTTTTCATCAGCGTCATCATCTGTTCGGGTTCGCTCTCAATACTTTTCCTGAAAGCTTTCAGGTGTTTGATGTAAACATCGAGCGATTCAACAACATATTCCTTGTTTTGTTGAAAAATAGGCCCCCACATTTCAGGAGAACTTTTGGCCAGGCGCACCGTTGAGTTGAAACCGCCACTTGCCAGATCGAAAATAATTTCGCGGTCTTCCTTGTCGAGCACAGCGTTTGCAAGCGCGAAAGCCGCGGCGTGAGGCAAATGCGAAATAAAAGCGGTACTGTGATCCTGATCGTCGGCAGTCATGTAGGCAATGTCCATTCCGAGTACCTGAAACATTTTTTCGGCAAAAGCCAGGTGCTGCGGGCCGCATTTTTCCTGATCGCAAATAATGTTGATCTTTCCTTCGAAAAGTCCTTCGAGCGCTGCCGATGGACCTGAATTTTCGGTACCCGACATCGGGTGAGCCGGAACGTAATTTCTGCGCTTCGGGTGGTTCTCAACTGCGGCTGCAATTAATTTTTTGGTCGATCCAACGTCAATCACGGTTGTTTGGTCGGAAACCAGGTCGAGCACTTTGGTCAGCGAATTCAAAACCTTGTCAACTGGAATGGCAATAATTACCATGTCGGCCACCGAAACCGCAGTTTCAAGCGTTTCAATCCGGTCGATAATCCCCATCCGAAGGGCTTCCTGCGCATTTTCAGGACTCACATCAACCCCAATTATTTCAGTTGCAAATCCGGCTTTCCGAAGGTCTTTCGCCATCGAACCGCCAATCAACCCCAAACCAATTACTGTTAGTTTCATATTTTGTTTAAAATAAAAAAAGGGCCTCGTTTATCACGGGACCCTTTCGTAGAATATCTTTTGTAACAACAATAGATTACCTGCCGATCCCGGTATGAGAACAGAAGTAATAAAACCAATAAAAATAGCTGTTGTTACTGAATAGTTTCATTTTGCTTACAATTTGACGGCAAATATAAGTTTTTTATTTACAATTGAAACTTACCTGACCAGAATTTTTCTGGTAATTGCTTTTTCGCTTCCATATTCCAAAGAAAACAAATACAGTCCGGGGATATAATTTGCCAGATCAACCGAAGTTTGAAATTCACTTGAACCTACTTTAAATTGTTGATTGTAAACAAGTTTTCCGGAGGAATTAAAAGCCTTTAAAACCAGGTTTTCGATTGTGTTTTTTGTTTGAAGCTGTAAGTTCAACCGATCGGAAGCCGGATTGGGGAAGAAGTTCACTTCACCTTCAGAAATTGCCAGCGAATTCGCATCGGTTTTATAATCCTGAATTGCCAGATTGTCGATTATCCATCCCCAACCATGCGAATACGGATCGGAAAACAGGCGGAACCGCACCTGAATGGTATCGCCTGCCTGAAAATTTCCGTTGGCAAGCAATTCGAATTCACGCTTCACAAAAAGGCTTTTGGTAGGAACCCCGGTGCTGTTTTGCCCAGAAGTTGAATTGATAAACAACAGATACCAGGTTTTTTGCGCATTGCTGTCGTACCCTTTAATCAATGGTTTCCAATTTGTACCTCCATCTTTCGACCCTTCAACAATCACATAATCCCAAAATTCTTCGTCGCCAAACTTGGTACCAGTCTCCCCCGGTTCAACCAGCACCACCTCGTCGAAACTCATTTTACCGCCTGCTTTCAGAATAATCGGGTACTTCAGGATAGCGATAAAATTAAAGTTGGTATCGTCGGTATCCGGACTTAAATACGGATGTGCCGAATTCAACGCCGGGCTGTCAAAGCCGGTCACCTTCGAAACATTGAAATCGGAACCGATAAAATCGTTGGTTTCGGTATCAAAATTATTAACATATCTCTCAACCGGAGCCTGAATTCCCTGAATATAAAAGATGTTATAGCCCGACTCCGGACTTCTCCCGACATTGCTTTGCGACGAAACATCGGTAGCTGCAATGCGGTAGCTGATCTTGTCTCCATCTTTTAATGTTCCTGAAGGAAAAGCCAGATTTCCGGTAAAGGTATCGTTCGCTTCATTCTGCATCAAAACTGTCTGAATGAGTCCTCCATTGATAAAATATTCGACCCTGGCCGATTTAATGCCAATATTATCAGTTACTTCAGCATTAATTTTTACTGAATTTTCGCTTACAAGCATGTACTTTATGGCTTCGTGTGCGACCACCGGTGGAGTTTTGTCGATGCCAATTTTGAACGAAAGGTTATTTGCCGGGGCATTCGACGGATAAACAAACCTCCGGTTCATGACATCGGTTGCCGAAAAGAAATAACTCAGGCTACTCGACTGTATGTTTGAAAGCCGGGCTGAAAAATTCGCTGAAATATCGGTTGGTTTCAGCAGAACAGAATCCGATTTCAGGAACCTGTTGCCCGAATAAACCAGGTATAATTTTGTAGAATCGAGGTCGAAATCGCTTTTAATTTCCGCATTAAAATCAATGGGGCCCGATACAAATTCGATGTCTTTTAGAGGTTTGTGCTTTACAGATATCGACTTCCAGCCCATTTCGTACATAATTGCAAGCGAGTTGGGACCGGGAGTGTGAACGGCTTCACCGGAAGCAGCAAAAGGAGTCATCAGCGAATTGGTATCGCTTGCTGCGTAAGTCGTTTCGTCGAGATGATAAACACTAGAACCACCATCCCACGTGGCCGGAGCGTAAAGCCGGGGTATTTCGTTACCAGAAATCTTCGTCGCGAATTCCAAAAAACCCGAAGTCAGGCCCTGATGCAAGGCAACCGAAGGATTGGGGTAAATGCTGGTTTTTACCAGCTTATTGCCATTCTTATCGGTAATAAAACTGTCGAAAATACCCGCGAGCATCTCACTGTTATAAGAGTAGCCACCTTTGCCGCTTTGAGAATCCAGATTCCCTGCAAATCCAAGTCCATGAGCCAATTCGTGCAGAACTGTGGAAACAAAATCGTATTTAAAAGCCGGAGTTTTTCCATCGGTGCCAAAATACCAGTTGGTAAAATCCTTGTTAAAATTGCCGACAATATCAAACTGATTAACACCATTCACCTCTTCGCCAAGCATTTTCTCGACCAAAGCAACCGGATAATAGGTATTGATTTTTTGAGTTGAATTAAAGTTTTTGTAGTAAACAGTTGGCCCGCAACTTCCCAGTGTTCCCTTTGCCAGACTGGTAAAATTCGCTTTTACCCTGATCGTAACCGGCGAATAAATCAGACTTTCCCAGATGCTGACAGCATATTCAAAAGCCTGCATCGCTTCGTTCGAAAAACCAACATAAGTTACTTCGATGTTGGCCTTTTGGGTCGATGCAGATTTTAGCCTTTCGTAATATTCACGCGGAGGTTCAATAAACGACGAATGTATTTCGTCTGAAGCATAACAAACAGGAGGATCCAAAACTATTCCCGACTTTTTCCACGCATTCTGTCCGAAGCCGGCATAGACCGACACAAACAACAGAACCAAAACCAATCTTCCCCTCATTTTTCCTAATCTTTTTAAACCTTATGAATACAAATTATTGCTAACAAATTCTGTGTTATCAGCAAACCGATCAATTGGAATATTTGGTGGTAAAAAGCAGATTTTTTGCTAAAACCGAAATCAAAAGTAAAATAAATAATCACAATTTTTAATCTATATTTGCCCGTATAACAAGCATATTAACAATCGACCAATGAAATTTCCTCTTATAATCCTCTCTATTTTTTTAGCGTCAGTAACAGTATTTGCCGAAAAACCGGTAAAAATATTTAACGAGCTGCACCGGCCACAGTTTCACTTCAGTCCCGAAAAAAACTGGATGAACGATCCGAATGGTTTGGTTTATTATGATGGCGAATACCACCTTTTTTATCAGCACAATCCTTTCGGAAACGAATGGGGATTTATGCACTGGGGCCACGCGGTAAGCAAAGATCTGGTTCGTTGGGAACATCTGCCAATCGCCCTTTATCCTGATAACGATTCGAAAGACAAAGATTCCTGCACTGCTTATTCGGGAAGCGCCCTGGTCGATCATAACAATTTGACCGGACTACAGAAAGGCGAAGAAAAAACGATTCTGCTGTTTTATACCAGCCGGAAATGCGGACAGCGTCTGGCTTATAGTAACGACAAAGGAAGAACCTGGCTGAAATACGACAAAAATCCGATTATTGCTTACAACGAAACCGACGATGCCCGCGATCCGAAAGTGATCTGGCACGAATCCAGCAAACAGTATGTGATGGTGCTATACCGCCGCCCAAACAATAACGACAAACAGAAGGGTATTTCGTTCTACACCTCAAAAAACCTGCTCGACTGGGAGTTTAAAAATCATTTAGTTGGTTTCTATGAATGTCCGGATTTGGTTGAATTACATGTTAACAGAAGGGAAGACGACAAAAAATGGGTACTTTTTGATGGCGACGGAAGTTATGTGATTGGACTTTTTGATGGTGAAAATTTCATTACAGAATCGCCAAAATTACAAAGCGATTTCGGCCAGAATTATTACGCCACCCAAACATGGAGCAACATTCCTGAAACTGACGGACGCACCATTCAGATTGCCTGGATGAAAGGCGCCGAATTCCCTGAAATGACCTTCAACGGACAAATGACATTTCCCTGTGAATTATCACTCAAAAAATACCTTGAAGGAATTAAACTGACCAGAAAACCAATCAGGGAAATTGAACTTCTGCACGAGAAAGGTGAAGTTTATGAAAACAAAAACCTCATTCCGGGCATCAACAAAAACTTATTAAACAGCATTAAAGGCGATTGTTTCCACATTGTTGGCAGTTTCAAGATTAAAACAGCCGACAGCTTTGGATTCGTGGTTCGGCTCGACAAAACGAACAATGGAGTTGAAATCATGTACAATGTTAAAAACAACACGCTTACCTGCATGGGTAAATCAGCAGTTGTTGAGCCGGTTGACGGAGTTGTTAAACTCGAAATACTGCTCGACCGCGCCTCGCTCGAAATATTTGCAAACGACGGAAAAGCTGCCATGAGTTCGGCATTTACTTCAACCGAAAAAGCGAACGGGATTTATCTCTTCAATATTGGTGGCGAAGTGCTGGTTGAGAAACTCGAAGTGTATCCGATGAAATCGATCTGGCAGGCAGAAAAATAAATCTGAATTTCCTGATCTTTACCTAATGAGCTTTTCACTTTGAAAAACATAGTCATTTGATTGTCATCTATCGTCATTAGTAGTCATTTGAGTTACAATTAATGACAAATTAAATGACCACAAATGACTGACGTAAAATGCCAAATTGGTATGTAAACGGACAATCATAATCAATTATCTGCGGCTTTTTTTTATGAGAAGAACCCGGAGAACATGATTTTCATTCTTTATTTTGAATAGCGCTCAGTTTAATATTGCAAAACTTATCATTTAATCATTCGCCATGAAAGCAATTGTAAAAATCAAACCGGAAAAAGGAATTTGGATGACGGATGTCCCGATGCCAAAGGTTGGGCACAACGATGTGCTGATAAAAATAAGCAAATCAGCAATTTGCGGAACCGATCTTCACATATATAAATGGGACGAGTGGGCGCAAAATACCATCAAAACTCCCCTGGTAATCGGCCACGAATACATGGGCACTGTGGTCGAAAAAGGAATGGAAGTCAGCCGCGTTCATATTGGCGAGCGGGTAACTGTTGAAGGCCACATTGCCTGCGGTTTCTGCCGGAATTGCCGCCGCGGACGTCAGCATATTTGCGACCACACGGTGGGCATTGGAGTTAACCGCGATGGCGGATTTGCCGAATATGTTTCGGTACCGGCCTCGAACGTACTGAAAGTGGATGACCGTATTTCCGACGAACTGATGTCGATAATGGATCCGCTGGGAAATGCAACGCACACCGCCCTCTCCTTCCCGCTTTTGGGCGAAGATGTTTTAATCACCGGAATTGGCGGACCTATTGGAGCGATGGCTACAGCCGTTTGCAAGTTTGCCGGAGCCCGCAATATAGTTGGAACCGATTTAAGCCCGTATCGTCGCGATTTGGCCATGAAAATGGGCGCAACCAAAGTAATCGATCCACGCACTGAAAATATTAAAGATGCCATGAAATCGCTCGGAATGGTTGGCGGGTTCGATATTGGGCTGGAATGCAGCGGATCGCCGGTTGCTTTTAACGACATGGTTGAAAATATGTACAACGGCGGAAAGGTTTCGTTGCTCGGATTGCTTCCTTCCAACACACAAATAAACTGGAGCAAACTTATTTTTAAAGGTCTAACCCTGAAAGGCATTTATGGCCGCGAAATGTACGAAACCTGGTACCAGATGGAAATGATGCTTTCAACCGGACTGAATATTTCGCCCGTAATTACGCATCGTTTTCCTGCCGACAATTTTCAGGAAGCGTTCGACATTATGGAAGCCGGTAATTGCGGTAAAATAATCCTGAACTGGGATTAAGCTATCAAAACATGACTTCACGTGGACGGCACATGAAGTCATGTTTATTTTTAGTCATTCTCTTCATAGTAATAAGAGTAATCAATCCCTTTCAGGAATATTTCGCGGTCGTTTATTTTGGATGTATTTCAAGTGGGTAGTGACACTAACCACCTTGCTGTTTTCTTTCTCTAATTTGGCTTTATCCTTTCATTTTTACTGAAGTGGCGGCCAGAAATATTGACACATTGCCACCAAATGCCGAAAACAACCCTGAAAATCAATCCCGGTTAACTGGGACTGAGCGGAAATATGCCTACCGGAAACCACCGCTGCCAAACTTGATGGGTCGCTGAAGTTAATGGCTGGAGTTTGTAACTATCCATTTGATTTCATTTCGTAATTTGTACTACGACCTCCTTGTTCACTTTTTATCATTATTCCTTTTTCAATTAAATCTTGAATGTCACGCAAAGCTGTGTCTTGTGAGCATTTCCCAATTTTTGCCCATTTTGTGGTATTTAATATTCCTTCAAAATCATCCATTAACATATTCAGAATTTTTCTTTGTCTGTCATTTATGTTAATTTTTGAATGCTTTAACCAGAAATAGTGTTTATAGATTATTTTCTCAAGGAGCTTTTCGGAATTTTCAATGGCATGCAGCAAACAATTCAGAAACCATTCGAGCCAGTTTGTGATATCTAACCCACTTTTTTGAGTCTTTTCTAATGTGTCATAATAGGAATTGCGTTCTTTCCGTATTTGAGCCGACATACTATAAAATCTGTACGATTGTTCGTCAGAACGAGCTAGTAACATATCACTTAGCGCTCTTGAAATTCTTCCGTTTCCATCTTCAAAAGGGTGAATTATTACAAACCACAAATGTGCAATGGCTGCTTTTAGCACCAAGTCAGTATTTTGCTCCAAATTAAACCAATCCAGGAGAATACGCATTTCATTTTCAATTTGCGCTGCTGAAGGTGCCTGGTAATGAACTTTTTCTTTTCCCAACGCTCCAGAAACAACCTGCATTGGTCCTGTTGAATCGTCACGCCATTGTCCGGTGATGATTTTATACATTCCACTTTGTCCGGTTGGGAAAAGTGCTGCATGCCATGAAAAAAGTCGCTCTCTATTTAATTCTTTGTCGAAGTTCTTCGTTGCATCAATCATCAAATCAACTATTCCGTCAACATTACGTTCAGAGTAAACTAATCCTGATATTTCTAATGCTAATCGTCTTGCTATTGACGACCTTACTTGTTCTCGGTCAAGAATTTCACCCTCTATTTCTGTCGATTTAATAATCTCCTGAGTTAAAATCTCAAGATTTGCTTCATTGCGAAGTTCAAATCCCAAAGCTCCCATTTTTCCAATTAGCTTGCCTTGTCGGTTTCTTACATACGAAAGCAAAGGCAAAAGTTTCTCGCTATTCCATTCAAAGACTGGCCAATTTTGATTATTGTAGATATACATATCTCTCTTTCTCCGCTATTTATGCGGCTAAAATAGTGTTTATTCTCCGCATGACAAATTTATCTCCGCAGAAAATGCGAACAAAAAGATGTTTATTCTCCGCATCTTCGCTTCTCTCACCCTTGCCCATAACGTAATAAATATATGCAGGGGCGGATTGCGGGCGATTTTCTACCTGGAAACTTTGGCGGAATGATTGCCGGATGTACCTTTCTGTTGAATAATAAAAAAAGTCTGAACTAATTTAACAAATAGTTATCAAAAAAAACAGTAACCCAGAAAATATTTATGATTCTATTCTTTTTGGAGCAGATCATGCGAATTGGCTGAAGCTCTAATGTTTTCTTAATGTCCGTTCACTAAAGTGAACGGCAAAGGATAGGCTTAGCCCTGAAATAGCAGACTCGCAAAATTGAAACATTGATATCTTTTGCCGTCTGGCTTTAGCTGACGGACTGAATATTTAAATGTTATGAAAAATGCTGATTAATATCCGTTCACTAAAGTGAACGGCAAAGGATAGGCTTAGCCTTGAATATCAGCATCACTAAATTGAAACATTGATATCCTTTGCCGTCTGGCTTTAGCTGACGGACTGAATATTTAATTGTTATGAAAAATGCTGATTAATGTCCGTTCACTAAAGTGAATGGCAAAGGATAGGCTTAGCCTTGAAATAGCAGTTTCGCAAAATTGAAAAGTTATTATCCTTTGCCGTCTGGCTTTAGCTGACGGACCAAAGACAAAGGATAGGCTTAGCCTTGAATAGCAGTTTCACCAAATTGAAAAAGCTGATATCCTTTGCCGTCTGGCTTTAGCCGCTGGACTAGAATGAACAGACTGGGGCCAACAGTCATATAAAAAATTGCTTTTTAATTCAGCGAAAACCGTTTGGCGAGCGAAACCTGGAAATAATCGGTACCGTTCCTGATGATTAAATCGTTGTGTTTTAATCGGGTAAATTGCGATGAACTGATAAAAGAGGCGCGCAGGTAATATTTGTTCAGCCGGTAGCCAATTCCAAACCGGCCTGTCTGGTTCAGGCTTAAAATCAATTTACTTACACCGGGCAAAATGGTTTTATCTACCTTATTTTCCTGAATACCACTACCCACCAGATACGAAACGGTTACAATACCGTTCTTCAAAAACACCAGCGAATAGGCATATCCGCCGTTCAAATTGAAGGCAAGTATGCCGGTTTCTTTTACATCGCGCGATTTTGGAAAGTACTTTTCATCAATTCCACGTGGAACAAATGCAGAATCGGCGCGAGTGAAATACGATAAAATGCCCGCTCCGGCCAACAGCGAACCGGCGCTTTTACGCTGCCTTTCGGTATTGGTAAAAGCCGCTTTGTACGAAAATTTGCGGTGATTGAATATGTAATTTGCACTAACACCTATGTTTGCCGATGCAATATCGGGGCGCTGATATTCGCGCTCACTGTACAATGTCCCGAAATGCTGAAGGGATCTATTCAGATAATAACCCTTTGAAAATGATGTTAGCAGATCGAACGAAAATTTATTGGAATAGAAATAACTCTGAATACCCAATCGTTTGGTCTCTCCTTTCCGGTCCTCATTTTCCTGAAAAAATGGAACCCGGGTTGCCAGGCTAATCCCGAAACCGCGGTAGCTAAAACCAACTCCCATGTTTACCTTTCCGTTGGGCAAATACTGCAGTCTGTATGAATTTGTGGCATCGCGCAAATCAAGCGAATGTGTTTTCTCCGAAGTATAAATACTAATTATCAAATCGTTTGAGAAACTTTCAACATAACTGGAATCTCTGTCGGAAGGACGTAAAATATCGAATTTTCGGCCATACACAGAAAAATTGACCAACAGAATAAGGGCCAGAAACAGGAATTTCATGATTAAAAATCAATATCAACCCAAACCGGGCAATGATCGGAATGAACAACAGCTGGCAAGATCCCTGCATCAAATATTTTATCTTCCAAATTACTGGTCACCATGTTATAATCTATGCGCCAGCCTTTGTTATTAGCCCTCGCCCCTGCCCTGTAACTCCACCACGAATACTGATGTGGTTCAGTATTTATTTTCCTGAAACTGTCAACATATCCATCTTCAACAAACCGGGCGAACCATTCGCGCTCTTCTGGCAAAAATCCGGAAGTATTCTGCTGTTGCGCCGGGTTGTGAATATCGATCCACAGCCTGCAAATGTTATAATCGCCCGAAATAACCAGATTTTTCCGGGTTTTCCTTAGCTCGTCCAGGTAAGAATGAAAATCGGTCAGAAAATCCATTTTAACGGCCTGACGCAGCTCTCCGGTAGTTCCGGAAGGGAAATACACACTTATCACCGAAAAATCGCCAAAATCGGCCCTGATTACCCTTCCTTCAACATCGTATTTTGAGTGGTTCATTCCGTATTCGACATGATCGGGAGTATCTTTACAGAAAACAGCAACTCCGCTATAGCCTTTTTTCTCGGCCGAATGAGCATAACAATGATAACCCAGGGCCTTAAAATCAGCTTCGTGCATCTGTCCGGGCTGCGCTTTTGTTTCCTGAATACAAATAACATCCGGGTTAACTTCAGGCAACCATTCGAGTAAACCCTTACTAACAGCCGACCGGATTCCATTCACATTGTAGCTTAAAATCCTTTTCACAATTTTTGTTACTTTTGGTTCATATTTAAAGAGTTGAGTCCACTCTAATCAGTCAGAAAGTATAAAAAAGTCCTGAAAGGACTGAATTTGAATAACCGTGGGTGAAACCCGCGGAAGAATGAAAGACGAACACGCAACCCTGAAAGGGTTGAATATTAGCACACTAAAAATTCAACCCCTTCAGGGTTGCGATTTAAATTCATCTCTTTGCCACCGGTTTCACCGATGGTTATTCAAATTCTATCCCTTCGGGATAAGCACCCGACTTTCGGATTAGACTCAGAGTTTCAAAGGTATTATTAGTAATTAATCTAAAGCGAAAATAAGCATTGAAAAAAGGTATTGTAATAAAATCGACCGGAAGTTGGTACACCGTAAAAACCGACGATGGAAACTCAATTGAATGTAGAATTAAAGGAAATTTCAGAATAAAAGGAATCAGGAGCACCAATCCCATTGCTGTTGGCGACCATGTAGAAATAACTGAACAAAAGGAAGATAACAATTCTGAAGGCCTAGTTACGGGGCTTATAACAAACATAATAGAACGGAAAAATTACATCATCCGGAAATCTCCCAACCTTTCGAAAGAATCGCATATCATTGCAGCCAACATCGATCAGGCTTTCCTGATTGTAACCATTAAACATCCGGTTACCACCACCACTTTTATCGATCGTTTTCTTGTTTCGGCCGAAGCATACCGAATTCCCTGCCGCATCATCTTCAATAAAACTGACCTGTACGACGAAGAGCAAACACTATTAATGAATTCTTTAATTGATATTTATGAAGCTGCCGGCTACAAATGTTTAAAAATTTCAGCAAAAAAGAATATCGGTATTGAGGAATTGAAACTGATGATTAAAGATAAAACGAATGTTCTCTCCGGACATTCAGGAGTGGGCAAATCAACCATCATCAATTCCATTCAGCCGGGCTTAATGTTAAAAACAGGAATTATTTCAGATTCGCATCACTCCGGCAAACACACTACCACCTATTCAGAAATGATAGACCTGGACTTTGGCGGATTTATTATCGACACTCCGGGCATAAAAGGTTTTGGGTTGCTGGAAATGGTAAAAGAGGAAATCTCACATTATTTTCCGGAAATGTTTCAACTTTTGAATAATTGCCAGTACTACAATTGCACCCATACCCATGAACCTGGTTGCGCAGTAAAAAAAGCGGTGACAGATGGCCAAATTGCGGAGAGCAGGTACGATACCTACGTCGGATTACTAAATTCGGAAGAAAAATACCGAAACTGATCTGGTTCATTCAAAAATACAACACAAAAAATGCTTAAACTTTCACGGTTTAAGCATTTTTATTTCAATAGCTTAGCTTATAAAAATTGAAGATTATACGTGCTTTAGAATCGCCTATTTCGTCGGCAACCACGCGGTACCCTTGTTTTTTTAAATTCTCGACGCTCTTAAAACGCTTTAAAACCGCAGTTATCGTCTTCTCTCCTATTCCTGAAATATTTTCGAGTTCCGATTTTATAAATTCACCCGATCGTTTGTTGCGGTGAAATGTAATTCCAAAACGGTGGGCTTCGTCGCGCATCTGCTGAATAATTTTCAGTGTCTCCGAATTTTTGTCAAGATACAATGGAACCGAATCGCCGGGGAAATAAATTTCTTCCAATCTTTTTGCAATTCCGATAATTGCAATTTTGCCACGCAGGCCTAATTTTTCAAGTGCGTTTAATGCAGCGCCCAACTGACCCTTCCCTCCATCAACAACAATCAACTGCGGTAACGAATTTTCTTCGTCAATCAAACGCCGGTATCTTCGGAAAACAATTTCCTCCATCGACGCAAAATCATTTGGACCTTCCACTGTTTTTACGTTGTAATGGCGATAATCTCTTTTCGAAGGTCTGCTATTTCTGAAAACCACACACGAAGCAACCGGATTTGTTCCCTGTAAATTACTATTGTCGAAACACTCGATGTGCACTGGTTGAGATTTTAATTGCAGATCTTTTTGCATAGTCTCCAAAACACGGTTCGCATTTTTTTCGGTCCTCGGCACCGATGTATGCTTTTGCTTTTCGATCCGGTAATATTTTGCATTCCGCTCCGACAAATCGAGCAACTTCTTTTTGTCGCCCTGTTTTGGAATCAGAAATTTTACACCTTCCAATTCATAATCCAATTTAATGGGAACTAAAATTTCCTTCGCATTACTGAATATTTTCTGACGGATATCAACAATGGCGAGTTCCAATAATTCTTCCGGCGATTCGTCCAATACTTTTTTTAGTTCCAAAGTATAGGTTTGCATGATTGCTCCCTGAATAATTTTCAGGTAATTGATATATGCAAAATCTTCATCCTGATCGATTGTGAAAACATCGACATCACTAATCGTATTACTAACAACAGCAGATTTCGATTGAAATTTTTCGAGCAATTCAAGCTTATCCTTTATTAAAGCCGCCTCCTCAAACTTGTATTCCGAAGAATATTGGTTCATCAAATCCTTGAGATATTTGATTACTCCTGATATATTTCCCTTCAATATCTCCTTTATTTGATCAATACTTTTCATGTACTGATCGTGCTCCAGTTTCCCTACACAGGGTCCGAGACAATTCCCGATGTGATATTCCAGACATACTTTAAACTTTTTCAGGCGTACATTCTCTTCAGAAAGATTCAGTTTGCAATTGCGGAGCTTGTACGTTTTCCTGAAAAAATCGAGCAACATGCGCACTGTAAAAACTGAGGTATATGGACCAAAATAGGTTGATCCATCCTTTATCACATTTCGGGTTTGAAATACTCTTGGGAACCGTTCATTTTTGATGACGATCCACGGGTAGGTTTTGTCGTCTTTCAGCCGGATATTATATCGGGGCTGATACTTTTTTATCAGGTTATTTTCGAGTAGCAGAGCATCCTGTTCGGTTTCAACCACCATGTGTTTGATGTCTGAAATGCTCCTGACAAGAAGTTCTGTTTTTCGATTCTGATGATTTTTTACAAAGTAAGAAGTAACCCTTTTCTTTAAATTCTTCGCTTTTCCGACATAAATAATTTTTCCGCTTTGGTCGAAATACTGATATATTCCGGGTTGATCGGGAAGTACCGAAACCAGGGATTTAAGATATTCAGCATTTTTCAATACCATTAGAAAAGCTTTTGGGTAGGAAGAAAATTAATACTGAATGACAGAATGGGATTCGAAATTTTCCAATTCTACTTTCTTTTCAGTTTTAATAAAAGTCAGATCGCAGATAAACGACAAGTAGATTTTTTTCACGTTCATTTGCTTCACCAAATTCAAAGCTGCGAGGGCTGTTCCTCCGGTGGCCAACAAATCGTCATGAATTAAAACAACGTCGTCTTCGGTCAAAGCATCAAGATGCATCTCGATCGAATCAACACCATATTCCAACTCATACGATTCGCTGATGAGTTCAGAAGGTAGTTTTCCCTTTTTGCGAATTGGCACAAAACCGGCATTAATGCAATATGCAACCGCTCCCCCAACAATAAAACCACGCGATTCGAGTGATACAACTTTGGTAATTCCTTTGCCGTTAAAATACGACGAAATTTCATCAACAACCTGTTTAAAGGCTACAGGCTCCTTCAATAAAGTGGTAATATCCTTAAAACTTATCCCTTCTATTGGATAGTTTTCAATAACACGAACAAAATTTTTAAGCTCCATTTTATAATTTTAAAAGTTCCACGTGGAACATTAACGACCCAAAAGAACAAGTAAAACATTAATATCTGACGGACTGACCCCTGAAATACGACTGGCCTGGCCAATGGTTTCGGGTTGAATTTCAGTGAGTTTCTGTCTGGCTTCCGTACTAATTGTCAACATACTATTGTAATCGAATTTTCCGGAAATATTAATATTTTCAAGCCTTCTGTATTTATCGGCCACTAATTTTTCACGATCAATATATCCAGCATATTTGATAGCAATCTCTGCTGATTCCAAAAATTCATTAAACCGATCAATGGGCAAAAACTTAAGAAATGTTTTAAAAGGAACAATATCCTCAATCAAATCGAAAATTGAAATCTGCGGACGAAGAATTACGTCAATTAATTTTACTCCCTGTTTCAAAGGCGAAGAACCTTTTGCCGCTAAAATAGCATCGATAAACTGTGGTTTAATCGAAAATTCAGAAACAAATTCAATGATTTTATCAACCGCCATTTTCTTTTCAACAAGCAAATCATACCGATCTTTCTTTGCCAATCCCAATTCATAAGATCGGGAAGTGAGACGGAAATCAGCATTATCCTGTCGTAAAAGGATACGATATTCAGCTCTTGAAGTAAACATACGATAAGGCTCATCAACACCTTTTGTAACCAAATCATCAACCAAAACACCGATGTATGCTTCGTCGCGTTTCAGAATAAATGGTTCTAATCCATTCACTTTTTGATGAGCATTGATTCCTGCAACCAATCCCTGTGCCGCCGCTTCTTCATAACCCGTAGTTCCATTAATCTGTCCGGCAAAAAAGAGGTTATTAACGAGTTTTGTTTCGAGTGTATGAAGCAATTGTGTAGGGTCAAAATAATCATATTCAATCGCATATCCGGGACGGAAAATACGAACATCTTCAAAGCCCGGCACCTTCTTTAAAGCACGTAACTGAACATCCCATGGTAAGGAAGAAGAAAACCCATTTAGATAAAACTCAATTGTGTCCTCCCCTTCTGGCTCTAAAAAAAGCTGATGAGAAGTACGCTCCGCAAAAGTGACAATTTTAGATTCAATACTGGGACAATATCGTGGTCCGGTACCCTGAATAGTTCCATTATACATTGGCGAATCTTCAAATCCTTCCTCCAATATACTGTGAACCTCTTCGTTGGTGTAGGTAATCCAGCAACTTTTTTGCTTCAATCCTGATTCAATTTCAGGTAAAAATGAAAATTTACGGACAACTTCATCACCACTTTGTTCTGTAAGCTTTGAAAAATCGACTGAGCGACCGTCAATTCTAACCGGAGTACCAGTTTTTAAACGCCCGGTTTTAAAACCCGCATTCAACAATTGTTCAGAAATATGATACGACGCACTCTCTCCTATCCGACCACCTTCCATCTGTGCTTTGCCAATATGCATCAGACCATTCAGAAAAGTACCGTTTGTTAAAACAACCGATTTTGAATAAAAATCAACTCCAATTTTTGTTTTTACGCCTGTAACAACATTATCTTTTATATGCAACGAAATAACCGCATCCTGCCATAAATCCAGATTAGGAGTGTTCTCCAAAACATGTCGCCACAGTTCGGTAAAACGAACCCTGTCGCACTGTGAACGGGGACTCCACATAGCTGGTCCCTTCGACTGATTCAACATCCGGAATTGAATGCTTGACTTGTCGGTTACAATACCTGAATAACCACCCAAAGCGTCAATTTCGCGAACGATCTGACCTTTTGCAATTCCACCCATCGCCGGATTACACGACATTTGCGCATATTTGGTCATATCCATTGTAATCAACAATGTTTTCGAACCCAAATTTGCCGCAGCAACAGCTGCTTCACAACCTGCATGGCCTCCTCCAACAACTATAACATCGTAAAACGGTAACATCTATCGTTATTTATTTATTAATCAACAATTTGACAACACATTAAGGTAAAAATCCTCCTTTTGCGTCATCAAAAATTTGTCTTTTTTACTTTTATCTTTATATCCACACAAGTGCAAAACTCCATGAATTATAATTCGCGACAATTCATTTAAAAATTCAGCATTAAACTCCTTTGCATTCTCTTTTACCCTATCACAACTTATAAAAATATCTCCTGAAATAACATTATTCTCTACATAATCGAAAGTAATGATATCAGTAAAATAGTCGTGATTCAGATATTGCTTATTTACTTCAAGCAAAAAATTATCAGAACAAAAAATAAAGGAAATCTCTCCGGGTGTTTTTCCTTCAGAAATTATTGTTTCCTTAATCCATCCACTAATTTTCCGTTTCTTAATTTTTGGAACAGAAACATCCTCGCTACAATAATTAATACTCATTGGGGAATTGTAAATATAATATACACTTTTCTTCCGTTCTCTTTAAAATAAACCTGATCGGCCAAATGTTGCATGATAAAAATTCCGCGTCCATTTTCGCATTTTATACTCGCGGGCAAGGTTGGATCGAACAATATGCTCTCGCAAAATCCATCACCTTCATCCTCAATCTCAACATGCATCTCGTTTCCATTAAGATTTAGCTTTATAATAACATTTTTTTGCGGATCCTGATTATTTCCATGCAAAACAGCATTATTAACAGCTTCACTAATTCCTAAAAAAACCTGATTGAAAGATCTCATGTTCAAAGGAAATTCCTCATAAACATCCTTCAGAAAAATTCTTACTTTGTCTATATTAATTAATTCGGACGATATGACTAAAATGCGCTCCAAAATTAATTTTTAATCTGGTTTAAAAAGTTGTTGTATTTCTGATCATAAAAATTCCGCAATTGGTAATTGCTTCTTTTTAGCAATTCATTTTCGTTTTTAGCTTTGTTGTTATACTCAAAATAGCCTTCAGGGTTTGCTTTCTTAATATCAGTAGCTGTTTTCGACTCACGTTTATCATCAAAATCGCGTTCAAATTCTGATTTTTCAGCTTCAAGTAATTTTGATAAAATCAAATTCTGACGATTAATTAACTCATTACTAATGTTCTTATTAATCAAATCTCTTCTCCATTGTTCCAATAACTGCTCAACCGCCTGCAACTGTCCTTTTGCCTCTTTTCCCATTTCAGTCCCATTTAGCATATCGCGAATAAGTTGCTGCATAACCTCTTGTTGTGCAATAGTTTGACCAATACTTTTGCTCAATTTACCCATATCACCACTCTTCATCTGGTCAATCATTTGTTGCAGTTGTTCCTTGATCGAATTTTGACTTTCCTTTAAACTACTCATACTTGGTTTCGATCCCTTTCCGCCTGGTTTATCACAATCTTCATCACCACTTCCGGCAGATTCTTCTTGTTTCTTAATATTATCAAGCGCTTCGCTTAAAAATAGGGCCAGATTATTTGCTGCTGTAATCACATATTGCTGATACATTCGTGAACCACCAATATTTCCAGATTCCAGATTATCAAACGAAGAAACAACATTGTTCTCCAGCGCCAATAATTCCTTATTAATTACAGAACTAATTTCGGGAGTCCGTTTTGACAACGAATAAAGCGAATCTTTAACAAAGCTTATCTGCTGCTGCATATTCTTCTGATTGATTTTCAATTGATTAATAAGAGGGTTATTATAATCAATTTTAGCGAGAGTATTTAAAAGTTTCTCCTGATCAAACGAAACCAAAATCAAATTATCAAGAATCTGTTTTATAACTTCAATATTGATACTATTCTCTTTCTTCTTATTACTTTTCAACATTTGATCGATAGAAAAAGCCAATTCATCCATTGCTTTTGAATTCTCTCCTATTTTATCAGAAGCTTTCTTCCGGTTCTTCTTTTTAATCTCGTCCAATATTTCCTTGTAATTATCTTTAATATTTTCGAATTCGGCATCAAGCTTAAACAAGTTCATTGGCTTGTCGAGCGTACTATTATACTCAATTGCATCCTGAAAATCCTTTTCAATTTCACTTAAATGATCCGAATTAGCTTTTTCAGATTCAGCAGCATTGCTCAAATTATCTTTGTCCTTTATTTCTTCCTGAATTTGCTTCTCTGAAATTGCCAACTTTTTCATCTCCTCCAACACCCGCTCAACTTTCTGTTCGACTTTCAATTTTTTAAGCAACTGCATATTTTTATCCAATTGTTTTGAAAGATCATCCAAACCGGTATTCATTTCTTTCGACAACTGATCGAATTTTTTAGGATCAAACTGTTTGGCAAGTTCGTTGAACTCATCAAATAGCTTTTTCAATTCATCGCTAAAAACCTCATTCAGCAAATCATCAATTTGTTGTTGCTTTTTAAGTAATTCAGCCTTGTCTTCCGAAAACGAATTCAGAAAATTATTGGCATCCTTATTTTGTTGTGCAATCTGTTCCAGTACACTTTCAAGCTCATTCTTCTTATTCACAATATCCTTTACCGATTGAAATTTCTCGTAATCAGACATGTTCGAATTAATTTGTTTCATCTTAAAATTCTGGAACTCCTGCTGAATTTCCTCAGTTAATTTCGAACTCTTGTTTAACAACTGATCAATCGAGTTCATATCAGCATTCTCTTTGGCCAGTATTTCCTGATAATCAGGAAAACTGAAAGTAAAAGTTTCACTGATAGTACGTTTAAAATGATTGATAAAATCGTTATCAGAAACGGCAAAATAATATTTAAAAGATTTTCCAAAATTTTTAACCGATTCAAAATCAAACGAATAATAAAAATCCTGATTCAAAAAGAATGGAGTTACCGGAATACTAATTAAACTGTCCTTTCCTTCAACCGCAATTATAAACGCAAGTTGGTGAAAACCGTAATCGTCAATAATATTTCCTTTAAAATGAAACCTTCTGAAATCAATAGTATCGCGTACCTGCACAACTTTTATTTCAGGAAACAAATCAGGAACAACCTGAACTTTATAAACAAGACTGCTTTCATCTTTCAGTCTCGAATTTTTAATTGAAACACGGTATTCAGTATTTTGCAAAAAAGTCTTTTTCAACTCAAATACATTTCCAGCACTAATTCCCGAAATTTTTGTACTGTCGCTAAATACTATTTCCAGGCTATCGGTATCAACAGTTTTAAACTTCCAGTTAACAGTTGTTCCTGAAGCAATTTTTAAATCACCAATATTTTGAAGTGTTTCTGTTTGGAGGCCTGTATAAAACGGTGACTGAACATCGACAGTAAATTCAGAAATGAAAGGTTTACTTATTACTGAAATTTTATAATCATCCGAAATATACTTCTTATCAGTAAAATAAATAGAAAATGAACTATTTACATTTTCTATGGTATATTGAAATACATCACCTTCACTGGCCATTAAATAGTTATTTCCACCAATATTAACATACATCATCGCCGGAATTTCCTTTCCTTCACAAACCAATTGTAAATCTATTGATTCGCCAATCACCACTTCGAGGTTGGTATTTTTAAGAAAAAAGGTAAAAGGGGCAGGTTTTTCAAACTTTTGCTGATATCTTATTAAACGAACCGAACTTTCCTGAAACAAACCAGGAAAACTTATAAACCATGCAGAGAAAATCACGACAACCAATGAAAAAGCAATAAACACCGCTTTTAAATCTTTTAACCTGATAGCGTCTGAAAAGGAAAATACTTTTAACTCATTAATTTTCTGATCTATACTTGCTTTTGTTAATTCACTCGAATAATTAGAATGCGATTCACCCGCAAGTTCAACAATGTTTATTAACCGGTCTTTAATTTCGGGATATTTTTTACTTAGAAGTGCAGAAACCTCATAAAAACTAAGTATTTTACCAACACCAAATAGTTTAATAAATGGTCTGATAATAAAATAGATAAATACAAATAAGGTAAGTACAACTGTAAAAATAGCGATGCTTAATTTAACTTTTGGATCGAAATAACTTAAGTATTCGAGTAACGAAACAACTCCAAAATACGAGATGAGTATCAGGATAAAAAGCATTAACCCCCTTATCAACTGATAAAGGTAAAACTTACGAATGTAAGAATTAAGCTTATCAACAAACTGTTTATAGTTTTTATCCATTATTACAATTCCTTCATTTATAACCAGATAAAATAGTAACTTTTAAACAAGCTTATAAATTCAATGTTTATAAGTTCACTATAAAATATCAAAAACTAATGGCAAAGATATTCATTGATATTTGTATTAAATATTTTTCAGGAAAAGACAAGAAAAATTAACAAAAACTAATTGCATACTCAATCAACAAAAATTACCCTGAAACAGCGATTCATTTTATTAAAACCTTAAAGAACTAACAATTGTTACTATATTCACTACTTAATTTATTTTCATTGTTTTAAGATGTTAATAACAAGTTTAAAAAAGAAAATAAAAACATGAATTTTAAATAAACAAGCAATCAATAAAAAAGATATCAAGGATACTAACAGGATATATTCATATTCATCTTTTTAATTTATATTTAAAAATTATAATAATAATGTAAAAAGATTAGAACAGAGGGTATCCTTTTACTGTTTTTAGGAATTAAGTACTGTAGTTGTTTAGTAAGATTTGCGATGGGTGAAAGTTTAAAAATTCTATTAGTAGAGGATAATGTTTTAAACCAGCGTGTTGTAACGTTCAGTTTAAAAAAGTATAACCATGAAGTAACTATTGCTAACAATGGTTTAGAGGCGGTTGAGTTGTTTCGTGAGTATAAATATGATGTTATTTTAATGGATTTGATGATGCCTGTAATGGATGGATTAGAGGCAACCGTTAAAATAAGAGAAGAAGAAGAAATAAATAATTCGGACAGACGAATTCCGATAATAGCTATTACTGCAAATACAATGGATAACGACCGTGATACATGCATTTCTTATGGAATGGATGATTTTATGTCGAAGCCATTTGATATTGAAAAACTTCACGAGATCTTTAGCGAGCTGAATATAACCGGGTAATTTTATACGATTCGTATCTTCTCCATCAAGCTTTATTTGTTTACATTTGGCCTGATTAAAAGCTAAGAATGAACGAACATTTTGACTTCAGAGAAGAATTAACTCCGGATAATGACAAGGATTTTGACAAACAATTACGCCCTCTTGAATTTGATGATTTTAGTGGTCAGAGTAAAATTGTTGAAAACCTGAAAATATTTGTCAAAGCTGCAAAAATGCGCGGCGAAGCTTTGGATCATGTTTTACTGCACGGCCCACCGGGATTGGGAAAGACTACACTTTCGAACATTATTGCCAACGAGCTTGGTGTCTCACTGAAACTTACATCAGGTCCTGTATTGGATAAGCCTGGCGATTTGGCGGGTTTATTAACAAATCTGGAACCCAATTCAGTTTTATTCATCGACGAAATTCACCGGCTAAGCCCTATTGTTGAAGAATACCTGTATTCTGCGATGGAAGATTACAAGATCGACATCATGATTGACAAGGGACCCAGTGCACGCTCCATACAGCTCGAATTAAACCCTTTTACCTTAATTGGGGCAACTACACGGTCGGGTTTATTAACAAGCCCCCTGCGCGCCCGTTT
The DNA here is from genome assembly GCA_003537645.1 of Prolixibacteraceae bacterium. GTDB lineage: Bacteria > Bacteroidota > Bacteroidia > Bacteroidales > Prolixibacteraceae > Aquipluma. Next base: position 24,728 of record DPRM01000039.1, on the reverse strand, counting down.
CGGTATCAAATCGCATCTCGAATACTACGACGTTGATATACTTACCAAGATTGTAAGGCGCTCGGCTCAGATACTGAATGTGAAAATTGAAGATCAGGCTGCAGTTTCCATCGCATCGCGTAGCCGCGGAACGCCACGAATTGTAAATGCTTTGTTGCGTCGCGTAAGAGATTTTGCGCAGGTAAAAGGCAATGGTGAAATTGATATCGACATCACTTTATACGCTTTGGATGCGCTGAACATCGATAAATATGGTTTGGATGAAATGGATAATAAGATTTTAACAACCATCATCGATAAATTCAAGGGCGGACCTGTTGGATTATCAACAATTGCTACCGCTGTTGGCGAAGATACCGGAACCATTGAAGAAGTTTATGAACCTTTCCTTATTATGGAAGGCTTTTTAAAACGTACGCCACGCGGAAGAGAGGTTACAGAACTGGCTTATAAACACCTCGGGAAAATACATTACGGCGACTCCCCTACTCTTTTTTAACCGGTTTTATTTCAAATAATTTTGGGTAAAATTTTCCGGTAACATACATTTTTTTTGTGACCGGATCGATGGCTATTCCATTCAGTACATCAACTGGTTTATCCGGGTTTGTCATGGTTAAAATTCCATCCAGGTTTATTTTGGCAAGTGTTCTGCCTGTTGTCGGTTCAATCTTTACAATAATGTTGGTTCCCCAAATATTGGCATAAATAAATCCGTCAGAATATTCAAGTTCGTTTAGGTATAAAACCGGATTATTATCATCATAAACCTGAACTTTTTTAACCGGTTTATAGCTTACCGGATCCAGATAAGTAAGAACATTTGTTCCATCACTCATAATGAGGTACTGCTCATCGTGCGTCAATCCCCAGCCTTCGGCCGATGCAAATTGAAAACTATCGATCAAAGCCATATTTTCGAGTTCGTAAACAAATGCTGTTTTGTGCTTATAAGTGAGTTGATAAATACGGTTATTGAAAATGGTAATTCCTTCACCAAAATAGCGGTCGGCAAGTTTTACCGATTGCAATGTTTTACCGGTTTTTAAGTTCGTTTTATATAATCCCGATCTGCTGTTTTCGCCGGTTCCTTCGTACAAATAACCATTATGAATTTCAAGCCCTTGCGTAAAAAATTCTTCATTGTGCGGATACGATTGAATCAGCTCATATCCGTTTTGTTCAGGAACGATATCCGACAGTACTTCAAAAGTTTTATAATAAACGCCCTCTACCCCATCAGTTTTTATTGAAACAACTTTTAAAGTATATTTTCCGAGGTTTTTAAATTTTTTAAGAGTATGGGTAAATTCTGTTTTCTGGCTGCTTGTAATTAAAACTGAATCCATAAAAATTTTGGTTTCCTGCAGATCACCATCCTTCAGTTTTACAGAAATACCAATGTTAATATCATCGCCGAAAATGATTTTTTTATGAACAGATTCAACCGTAATCTGAACCGCAGGTTTTCGCGAACGATTCGACTTATTTGAACACGAAAATGAACTGATAAATATTGCAATCACAATAAAACTGGCGAATAGTCTGAGATTCATCCGGAGAATTAAATTACGGTTATAAAACTGGCTTCAAATATAAAACAAATTGGCTTTCAACATCATTTTTCAAGCCAGCCAAAAGAATAGGTTTATATCTTTGGGCAAAAATTTAAGATTGTGGGCGCATTAAAAAAACTTGCCGGCGAAACTGCTATTTACGGTATGAGCAGTATCGTTGGTCGTTTCCTTAACTGGTGGCTGGTTCCGTATTATTCGCGTATTTTTCTTCCTGAAGAGTACGGAGTTGTCACAAATTTGTATTCGTACATTGCTTTTTTGCTGGTCATTCTAACCTTTGGAATGGAAACCGGCTTTTTCAGATTTGCCAACAAAAGCGAACAGAAAGACAAAATATACTCAACAAGTGCATTTTCGTTATTTGGTAGTTCGATGCTTTTTGTAGCCATCGCGTTTATTTTCTCCGGAAGTTTTGCAGGTTTTCTCGACTATCCCAACAGCAAGGAATACATCAAATTACTGGCTGTAATTGTTGCGCTTGACGCGGCAACAGCCATTCCGTTTGCAAATTTGCGCCTCGAAGGAAAACCCGTCAGGTTTGCCACCCTGAAAATGGTCAATATCTTTTTCAATATTTTCTTCAATTTGTTTTTCCTTTCGGCCTGTCCGTATTTTCTGAAATCAAATCCCGACAGTTTTATCCAATACATTTACAATCCGCAGTTTGGCGTTGGTTATGTGTTTATTTCAAATTTACTGGCATCAGTAATCACGCTTTTAATGCTCATTCCCGAAATCAGGAAAATAAAACCAATTTTCGATTGGGGTCTTTTCCGCGAAATGTTTTGGTACTCTTTCCCTATCCTACTGGTTGGAATTGCCGGAATGATCAACCAGAATATTGATAAAATTTTGATGCCTGAACTGATACCAGCCCACCAAAAACCAATGGAACAATTGGGAATTTACGGAGCCAATTACAAACTGGCCGTACTGATGAACATGTTTATCCAGGCGTTCAGGTATTCATTCGAACCTTTCTTTTTCAGTCATCAGAAAAGCAGCGATTCGCGCCTGATTTATGCGCAGGTAATGAAGTATTTCATCATTTTTGGATTACTTATATTTTTGGGAATCACGCTGTTTATCGATGTTTTTAAAATTGTAATCGGTCCCGAATATCATTCAGGATTAAAAGTAGTTCCGTCAGTTTTAATGGCCAATTTATTTCTTGGTATTTATTTTAATCTTTCGCTTTGGTACAAACTATCGGATAAAACCTGGATGGGTGCCGTTATTGGAGGCATTGGCGCGGTTTTGACCATCGGTTTCAATATCTGGCTCATTCCGGTGATGGGATATATGGGTTCGGCCTATGCGGTGCTGATTTGTTTTGTACTGATGACAGTTATTTCATACGTGGTTGGCCAGAAATACTATCGTGTTGACTACGACCTGAAACGCATTTTGCTTTATTTTGCTGCCGCCGTCGGTTTGTATTATATCTCTTCAACTATAAATATCTCTTCAGAAATATTAAAATACGGACTCAATATCAGCCTGTTTGTGGCATTTCTGGCGGTAATATTTTTTGCTGAAAAAAATGAGATACAAAGTTTTATTAAACGAAATTAGAGTAAAATACTTTTTAGTATTATTTTTGAAAATTATTCAATGAATTATGGCGAAAATTAAAATTGGTGTTGCAAGCGATCATGCTGGTTTCGAAAGAAAACAAGCCGTGCTGAAATACCTTCAGGAACAAGGTATTGAATTCAAAGATTTTGGTGCGTTTTCTTCGGAAAGCAGCGATTATCCTGACTTTGCCCACCCTTTGGCCGATGCGGTAAGTCTTGGCGAATTCGATTTGGGAATCACTTTGTGCGGAAGTGGAAACGGAATAAATATGACAGCCAATAAACACAAGGGAATACGTTCGGCAATTTGCTGGTTGCCCGAAATTGCCGAATTGGCAAGATTGCACAACAATGCCAACATTTGTGCACTTCCGGCGCGTTATATTACCGACGAACAGGCCATCGAAATTGTAAAAATATTTTTGGCTACAGGTTTCGAAGGTGGCCGTCACCAAAATAGGATCAATAAGATACCTTGTTAAAAATGTCGAAACAAAAGGAAATATTTCTGCAAAAGTCTGAAGAGATTGCTTTCGATTTGAAACACAGGGCGACCATCAGATTTAATATCTCGAAATACGATGCAGCTGTCGATCGTGGTATGAAAAGATATTCTAATCTTGATTTGGCCAAAACCCGTGCTTCGTATATTAAATCAAAGGCAATCAATAATTTGCATGATTATTTACTTGAGTTTGAAAAAAATATCACGGCCAATGGCGCTTCAGTAATCTGGGCTGAAGATGAAAGTGAAGCCATTGACGAGATTAAAAAAATACTGATTGAAAACAATTCGAAAACGGTGGTTAAAAGCAAGTCGATGACTACCGAGGAAATTGAATTGAACGAACATCTGGAAGAGATTGGTGTTGAGTCGCTTGAAACCGATCTGGGCGAATACATTGTTCAGCTGGCGGGCGAAAAGCCATACCATATTGTAACTCCGTGTATGCACAAATCGCGGCACGATATCGCTGAACTTTTCACCGAAAAATTTAATACTCCCGAAGGCAGTTCGCCTGAATTTCTGACTGATTTTGTCAGGAAAAAACTGCGGGAAAAGTTCACTTTGGCCGATGTGGGAATTACCGGCGCCAACTTTCTGGTGGCCGATGTGGGTGGAATTTGTTTGACCGAAAATGAAGGAAATGCGCTGATGACAGTTTCTTTTCCAAAAATTCACATTGTGATTGCCGGAATCGAAAAAGTGATTCCCCGCATGAAGGATCTTGGTTTGATGTGGCCGATTTTGGCAGCACACGGAACCGGGCAGCAAATATCGGTTTACAATTCGTTGATTACAGGCCCCAAAAAAAACGGTGAAACCGACGGACCTGAAAAGATGTTCGTCATTCTTTTGGACAACAAGCGTTCAGCGCTGTACCAAAACGACGACCAGTACGAAGCTTTGAAATGCATCCGATGTGGTGCCTGCCTGAATGCCTGTCCGATTTATAAAAATATTGGCGGATACACCTACGACGCCACCTACAGCGGACCAATTGGTTCGGTTATTACACCATTTTTCAAAGGATTGAAGGAATACAATCACCTAAGTTCGGCCTGTTCTGTGTGCGGAAAATGCACAGAAGTTTGTCCGGTAAAAATTCCGTTGCACCACATGTTGCTCATCAACCGGCGCGATGCAGTGAGGGCAGGAGAGGGCGGATTTTTATGGAATCAGGGAATGAAAGCATATCAATATGCCTTTTCGAAGCGAAACCGATTGGATTTGCTGGGGGGGAAAACAAAAAATGCATTCGCTTTGTTTGGAGCAAATGCCCTGGGAGAAATGAAACAGCTTCCAAAATTGGCTGATCAGTCGTTTAGTAAACAATGGACCAATAAAAAATAAAACCTATGCTATCCAATACATGTAAATATGCGGTAAGAGCGCTTATCTATCTGGGTAAATTTTCTGAAGACGGAACCAAAATCGGTATCAAGAAAATTTCATCCGATCTAATGATCCCAACTCCTTTTTTGGGGAAAATTTTGCAAAACCTGGTAAAACAGAAGATTTTAGTTTCCACCAAGGGTCCAAATGGCGGTTTTGGTTTGGGCAGAAAACCCAGCGAAATATCACTGTATGATATTGTGAAAATTGTTGATGGAGAAGACTTTTTCAGGAATTGCCTGATTGGTTTACAGCCATGTTCGACGCATGAAAATAATGAAAAACCATGTCCGGTTCATAGTCGTTTCGGACCGATTCGCGCTCAATTATTGCAATTCTATAAAGACACCACTATTGAAGAAATACTGGGCGACATGGATGGTTTGGAAGACCTTATCAGGCTTTAGATAATAAAGTATGACTGTCCGTTTAAATACCTAATTGGCATTGAGCATCAGTCAGTAGTGGTCATTTGTTGTCATTTACTTGCAACTTAATGTTGGTAATATTACGGATCTTCATTTTATAAATTTCCTTTAATTCAATCCTTCAATATTTTGGCTGGAATCTACATTCACATCCCCTTTTGCCGTAAGCGTTGCCATTATTGCGATTTCTTTAAATCGACCGATCTGAGCCAGAAAGCCAGGTTGTTGGACGGATTAAAAAAGGAGTTGCAAAGCAGGGCGCCCGAATTGGCTTCCGAAGAGATAAATACAATCTATTTTGGCGGTGGAACTCCCTCTGTTTTACTTATTGACGAGTTAAAAGATCTTCTGAATACCATCAGCGAACATTATCGGTTGGCCGAAAATACTGAGATTACGCTCGAAGCAAATCCCGATGATCTCACCCAGGCAATACTTTCAGCCTTAAAACAAATTGGTTTCAACCGGCTTAGCATGGGAGTTCAGTCATTTTCCGAGTCCGATCTTAAACTTATGAACCGCCGTCATGGCGTGATGCAGGCCATTCAGTCGGTAAAATGGGCAAAAAGAGCTGGCTTTTCAAACATCAGTATCGATCTTATTTACGGTTTGCCCAATCAAACCATTGATGAATGGGAGAGGAATGTGCGCATTGCAGTTGAGCTGGATGTGCAGCATATTTCGGCCTATAACCTAACTTACCACGAAGGAACTGTGTTTTACGAACAGCTCAAAAAGGGAATCCTGAAAGAATTGCCCGATGAACTTAGTGTTCAGCAATTTGAGATGCTTATTAAAATACTGAAAGAAGCCGGATTCGAGCATTACGAGATTTCAAATTTCAGCAAACCGGGACTTTATTCTCAGCACAATTCATCGTATTGGAAAAGCAAAAAATACCTCGGAATTGGTCCGTCAGCACATTCGTACGATCTGGCAAGCCGTCGCTGGAATGTTTCCTCCATTGCCAAATATCTCGACGGTCTGGAGAACAACCTGGCTTATTCCGAAACCGAAAATTTGACCGAACAGGATCGCTACAACGATTTTATCATTACCGGTTTGCGAACGATGTGGGGTATTTCAATGGATGATATTCAGACCGGATTTTCACCGGAATATTTCTCTCATTTTCAGAAACTCGAAGCGAAATATGCACATTCAGGTCATATAATAAATACCTCTGGAACAGTTCGCTTAAGTCCTGAAGGATTATTTATTTCAGACAAAATAATGGCTGATTTTATGGTAGTTGAATCCTGCTAAATATTGTTAATTGCATTGGTTGGGTGTTTCATTCCGGGTATAAATCCATATCTTAGCGACTTTAAATTTTTTTATTTAGTGAACCAGAACCGTAGTAAAATGATCGTAAAAATTGTAAATCAATCCAATAATCCGCTTCCCGAATATAGTACAATCCATTCAGCAGGTATGGATATACGAGCCAATCTTGCTGAACCGATTGTATTAAAACCGCTCGAAAGAGTACTTGTGCCAACAGGTTTATTTATAGAATTACCGGTTGGTTACGAAGCTCAGATACGCCCGAGGAGCGGATTGGCAATTAAAAAGGGAGTTACAGTGCTTAATTCGCCCGGAACAATTGATGCCGATTACCGTGGCGAAATATGTGCGATCCTGATCAATTTGTCGAACGAAGAATTTGTGATTCAGCACGGCGAACGTGTTTGCCAGATGGTAATTGCCCGGCACGAACACATTGGCTGGGAGCAGGTTGAAATTTTGGAAGAAACCGAACGCGGTGCCGGTGGTTTTGGACACACCGGCAAAAATTAAAATAAGCAATGAATAAATACTTAGCGCTAATTGCCATTGTTTCAGTTTTGGCCACTTCGTGCAAAACAGCACAGAAGCAGGCTAAAACCGACATTCAGGCCAAACCTGAAATGCCAGAACAAACGATTTCGGACGAAGAAAAGAATGAATTCGAATATACTTTCATCGAAGGCCTAAAGCAAAAAATAATCGGGAACCAGCAAGCTGCGATTGGTTATTTTTCGAAGTGCCTTGAAATCAATCCAAATTCGTCTTCGGCCATGTTCGAACTGGCTAAAATTCACAGCAGTAATGGCGACCAGACCAGCTCCTCGCTTTTGCTCGAAAAGGCAATCAATATCGATCCTGAAAATAAATGGTACAAAGTGTTGCTTGCCCAGATTTATCAGCAGGGAAAGCAGTATAAAAAGGCTGCCGATCTCTACCAGCAACTGCACAATTCAGATCCTGAAAATCTTGAATATCTGTACATGAATGCCGCTCTGCTTTCATCAGCCGAAAAGTACGATTTGTCAATTCAGGCATACAACGAGCTTGAAAAGAAAATAGGTATCAATGATCAGATTTCGGTAGAGAAACAGCAAATTTATCAGGCCGCCGGAAAGAAAAAGGAAGCACTCGCCGAACTTCAGAAACTCATTGATAATAACCCGAAAGAGCCGCGCTATTATGGCTTGATGGCCGATTTTTACCTTTCGGAAAATGATGAAGCCAACGCGCTTAAATATTATCTGAAAATACTTGAAATTGACCCGGATAATGGTTTCGTTTTGTTTTCGCTCACCTCGTTTTACCGCGAAAAAGACGACAAGGAAAAAGCCTGGGAATATGCCCGGAAAGGTTTTCTGAATAAATCGGTTGAAGTTGAAACAAAGATTCAGTATTACCTGATGATGACTGCCGATCAGGATGATCCTTTTTTTACTGCCGATCAGATAAACGAACTGGTTGATATTCTGGTGAAAACCAATGGCGGCGATTATAGGGTTTATACTGTTTATGCTGAATATCTTATCCGGAAAGGTCAGTTGGCCGAAGCACGCGATCAGCTTCGGAAAGTGCTTGAAACTCAAAAGGACAATTACCTGATTTGGGAACGAATGATATTGATCAGCAATGATTTGCTGGATTTTAACAGTGTTTACAGTGATGCGGCGAAGGCTGTCGATTTGTTTCCCAATCAACCGGTTTTGTATGCTTTGAAAGCTGTTGCCTGTCTTCAACTCGAAAAATATACCGAAGCAATTGATATTCTCAAAGAAGGCGAAACCTATCTGCTGGATAATAAACCACTCAAAATTCAGTTTGAATTATACAAGGCCGAAGCCAATTACAAACTGGATAGGGTAGCGGAAGCGTTCAAATCTTTCGACGAAGTAATTAATCTTGATCCGGAAAACTGGCTGGCAATGAATAATTATGCCTATTATCTTTCAATCCGGAACGAAAACCTTGAAAAGGCTGAGCAATTAAGCGGAAAAGCGGTAAGAGCCAATCCCGAAAATGCGACTTACCTCGACACTTACGCCTGGGTTTTGTTTATGCGGAAAGATTATTCGCTTGCCAAATTTTACATGGAAACTGCCATGAAAAACGGAGGCGAGAAAAGCGGGGTGATAATTGAACATTACGGAGATATTTTATTCATGCTGGGCGAAACCACAAAAGCAGTAGAACAGTGGAAAAAAGCCCTTGAAAACGGCGATTTTTCTGAATTTTTAACTGAAAAAATAAAGCAGCAACGCTACATCGATAAATAGATTAAAGTGAGAAGAATTAAGGTGACCGGAAAATTATATTTATGGATTGTTTTTTTTGTTTTACTGGGCTTGTCCTCGTGTAAAACAGCTCGTGTTATTCCTGCATCAGCCGACAATTTAAAGCCGATGAGCACAACCAAACTGATCAGGAATATCGAAAACAATGCGTTCGACTACAAACATTTATCGGTAAAAAAAATCAGCTGTCAGTTCGATAACGGAAAATCAAAAACCTCTTTCAGGGCCAGTATTCAGGCTGAAAAGGACAAGCAGATTATTGTGATGCTGACCAAATTAAACATTCCCGTTGGCCGGTTATGGCTGACTCCCGACAGCGTAAAATTTATCAACTACCTTGAAAATAATTATCTTCTCGACGATTACAGCCAGCTAAGTTCCATGTTTGGAATGGATCTTAGTTTTCAAACTGTAAATGCCATTATTTCGAATGATTTCTTCGCTCTTCGCGACGAAAAGCGCGACAAGGATAACCGCGATTACGAGTCTTCAACCGAATCGGGTATGTATTTGCTTCAGTCGGTTAAAAACCTGAAATCAGTGCCGGCAGATCAGAAGCGGAAAAGTAAAAAGACAGGGGCTGGTACCGGTAAATTACTGGCAGGTGGACCTGTCAGGCAAAGTTTATATGTCGATCGGGTTTCGTTTAAGCTTCGGAAAATCAAAATGGAAGATGCAGCAAACTCGCGCAGCGTGAATGTTGAATTCTCTGATTTTACGGAGGTCGGCAAACAGTTATATCCTGCCGGTATATTTCTTCATATTTTGAGTCCCGAAAATAATATGCAGCTGCAGATCAATATGAGCAATTTTTCGATGAAAGAAGAAAAGGGCGTTCGCTTTAAAGTTCCTGAAAAATTTACGCAGATAGGCCATGAATAAAACTGTTAGTTTCCTGATATTCATACTTATGGCTCTTCTGGCATTTACTGTAAATGGCCAGTCGCTCGATGAATTGCGTAAAAAAAAGGAAAAAACAAACGAAGAAATCAAGTACACCAACCGACTGCTCGAAGAGGCAAAAAAGAGCGAAAAACAAACCCTGAACAAGTATAAAATCCTGAACAAGCAGATCGAATTACGAACCAATCTGATCACCGGAATCAATTCGGAAGTGAATGTTTTGGGCGAATTTATCGATCAGAATGCATGGCTGGTGAGTTCTTTAAATACCGATTTGGAAGAGTTGAAGAAAGAATACGCCAACATGATTTTATTCGCTCAAAAGAATCAGACCAATTACAGTAAAATTCTGTTCATACTTTCAGCCAACAGTTTTAATCAGGCTTATAAACGCCTGATGTATCTCCGTCAATATACCGAATACCGCAAAAAACAGGCAGAACTGATTCAATGGATCCGTGACCTTGTTCAGGTAAAAGTGAAGAATCTGGAGCGACAAAAAACAGAAAAGGAAACGCTTCTTCAAAGTAAAAAGAAAGAAGCCGACCAGTTAAATATCGAGAAAAAACAACAGGGACAAAACCTTACTAAACTGCAACGTCAGCAAAAAGAATTTGAGAAGAAACTGCGTGAACAGCAAAGAATTGAGGCGCAGTTAAGCCGCGAAATACAACGGATTATTGACGAAGAAGTAAATAAAGCCAAGCAAAGCGGAAAGGCGGGTTTTGAAATGACACCGGAACAAAAACTGGTTTCGGGGCAGTTCGAACAGAACAAACGGCGCATCCCCTGGCCGGTTGAACGGGGAGTGATTACCGACCATTTTGGTATTCACGATCACCCGGTATTGAAGAATATTCAGGTAAGGAACAATGGCGTTGACATTTCGACTGCACAGGGTGCGATGGCACGGTCGGTATTTGCCGGCGAAGTCAGCAGGGTTTTCGTGGTTACCGGCGGCAATATGGCCGTAATTATCCGCCACGGAAAATACCTTTCGGTTTATTCGAACCTTGTAAATGTGCTGGTAAAATCGGGCGATAAGGTGAATGTGAAGCAACCAATCGGAACAATCGGTACCGACGAAGAGGGCGATAAAACAGTCCTTAAATTCCAAATATGGAAGGAAAACGTGAAGCTAAATCCTGAAGAGTGGATTGCGAAGTAATCGTTGAAATTCACCTTCAGGCATGAAAAATTAGCAAGGGTGTTTGCGTATGCAGCACCAGTTTTCGCGCAATTCCAGGATTGAACAATCGTGTCAGTATATTTCGGCGATGAGTGGTGAGGGCCAGTACATTGATGTGGTTTTCCTGAATAAAATTATCAATTGCTTCGGGTAGATTCTTGCTATGCACAAGTTTGCAATCGAAACCGGTATAAGGATATTTTTCGCACAGCGCCTCTCTCATTCCTTCGAGCATCGCTTCGTCCAATTCTCCGTTATTTCCCTGATTTACATGCAAACAAATCACTTTGGTTTCGAATGGTTTCACCAGTTTCAGCAGCCTGTCGAGCGCAATAAAATCAACTGCTTCGAAATTGGTGGCATAAACAACAGTTTTGAAATTCTGTAACCAATTATCCGGTGCCTTTTCAGGAATAGTCAGTACGGGAACTTTGGCGTTAAAAATTACGCTGGCAGTTGTTGAGCCGATCAGGTCGTCCGACTGCGCATCGCCGCCCCGAATGCCCATTACAACCAGTTTTGGCGGATGAATATTGGTGTAGGCCAGAATATCGTCTTCGGCTTCGCCCACTTTCACTATGTATTCAGGTTTTGCAGCCTTCCAGCGCTCATAATCTATCAGTCCGGTAAGTTTGATAAGGAACTGCTCGAATTTCTCGTTGGTCGCTTTTTCCGTCATTTCGTAGTTCAGAAAAAGTGCCGAATCATAAACAATAACATCGGAGTAGGGGATGGTTAAAAATTCGGGTCGCGGACTCGAATGGTACAAAACCATTTTCGAACCCAGTTTTTCTGCGATGTCGAATCCCACTACAGCTGCTTTCAGCGAGTAACTTGAAAAATCGATTGGAACCAAAACATAGTTTTCACGCTTAATTTTATCGGTAATTACGTTTCCAAGCATTCTTTCCAGAATAGGAAAAGCCAGCGACGCGTCCTTTTCGTGAATACGGATACGAACACCAGTATCCACTGCATCCTGAAGAAAATCAACATGTTCGATAAAACAATCAATACCTTCCGAAGCTAAAAGCGACCGCAGTATTTCAGCCTGTGAATAAGGTAACGAAGCGAGTGTTGTGAGTTTTTCGTCCATAGCGTCATGTTTTAGTATTATCTCTAATTGCTAATTCGATAAATTCATGAAAGGGTTACCAAATCGACATTCTTTTTATCTTATTTTTTTATTTTTGATAAAAATCCTGAAGTTATGCAATCCATCAATCCATTTACAGGCCAAATCATTCAAGAATACAGCGAATATTCTTCCACCGAAGTTGAGGAAATCATCCTTAAAGTTGACCGCGCTTTTCAGTCGTGGAAACTGACGGGTTTTGAGCAGCGCGCCATTTGCATGAAAAACCTTCAGGCAAAGTTGCTCGAAAAGAAGGAGGAATTGGCCGGAATTATGGTTGCTGAAATGGGAAAAGTAAAACGCGAAGCGATTGGCGAAGTGGAAAAATGCGCCTGGGTTTGTACTTTTTATGCCGAAAATGCCGTGTCGTTTCTGAAGAATGAATCCATTAAAACGGAAGCTTCCGAATCGTACGTTTCCTATCAACCCATTGGGACAGTTTTGGCTGTGATGCCCTGGAATTTCCCGTTCTGGCAGGTATTTCGTTTTTTGGCTCCGGCACTGATGGCGGGAAATACAGGCGTTTTGAAACACGCTTCGAATGTTTGCGGATGCGCGCTGGCCATTGAGCAATTGGTTGCCGAAGCCGGGTTTCCCGATGATGTTTTCCGCGCCTTGCTGATTGGTTCCAACGCGGTAAAAGCAGTGATTGAAAATCCGCTGATTAAAGCCGTAACACTCACCGGAAGTACTCCTGCAGGCAAATCGGTGGCTGCGGCTGCAGGGTCGGTGCTGAAAAAATCGGTACTCGAATTGGGTGGGAGCGACCCCTACCTGATTCTGGAAGATGCCGATATTGAAACCGCGGCACGATTATGTGTCACCAGTCGCCTGCTGAATGCCGGGCAAAGTTGTATTGGCGCCAAACGGTTTATCATTATTGATAAGGTTTACGATCAATTTAAAGCCGAATTCGTTCGATTAATGAGCGAAGCCACTTTTGGCGATCCGCTCGATCCGCAAACGACCATTGGCCCGCTGGCCCGCCCCGATTTGCGCGACGAACTGCACCAACAAGTTGCGAAAAGTGTTGAAATGGGCGCTACCATTTTGCTTGGCGGGTACATTCCTGAAGGAAAGGCTCCCTTTTATCCACCCACAGTTTTGGAAAATGTGGTGCCCGGAATGCCAGCCTATCACGAAGAATTGTTTGGACCGGTAGCTGTTCTATTCCGTGCAAATTCCGAAGAAGAAGCCATCCTGATGGCCAACGATACCGTGTTTGGATTGGGTGCTGGAGTATTTACATACAACATCGAAAAGGGAAAAGCATTGGCTGAAAAGGGTCTTGAAGCTGGCTGTGTATTTGTGAACGACTTTGTGAAATCAGATCCCCGCTTGCCGTTCGGAGGAATAAAGGAAAGTGGCTATGGGCGCGAATTATCGGTTGTTGGAATCCGCGAATTTGTGAATGTAAAAATGGTGGTGGTGAGGTAAACAAACAACAGGAATCATGCTTTTTTCTGTCCAGAAAGACAGCATTTCATTTTATATTCCGATTTACAAATTATGTTAATAAATGTTATAAATGCATTTATTTAAATCGATTTCCATAAAATTGATATATTCACATCGTTGAAAAAATGTGCTTATTACTAACTAACAAACAGGATTAATCCTTTCATCCGATGAGGGTTAATGAAGTAAAACCTATTACAGATCAGGGTCTTGCGGCGAGTATAAGAAACTCGAATCAGGGCGTTTTCGAATTAGTTTTCAAATTCTACTATTCGGGATTGGTTGTGTATGCCGATAAAATCGTGCAAAATATCGACGTTTCAGAAGACATTGTTCAGTCGGTTTTTATGAAATTGTGGGAAACTCGCGAAACCATCGAGATACGTTCATTCCGCTCTTATTTTATTCAATGCGTAAAAAACCGGTGTATCGATCATATTCGAAATCAGCATGTTAAAAGTAAATTTGATCACAGAATTAGTGAAACCAACCAATTTGTAACCGACGATGATCTTTGGACAAAATCAGATTTGGCCGGGTTAATCGAAGAATCCGTTGAAAGCCTTCCGCCACGCTGCCGCGAAATATTTAAAATGAGCCGGTACGAAAACCTAAAAATTGCCGAGATTGCCGGGCAGCTTCATATTTCGACGCGAACGGTTGAAACACAGATAAGTAAAGCACTAAAAATTCTCCGACTCAAGCTAATTGATTACCTCTCTCTTTTATTTCCTTTATTTTTTTCGTGATCAGGGTACGTGCGTTGGGTCGGGTTAACGTCTAATTAAAACAATTCATAAAAATGGAGAAGGAATTATTCGACATCGACCAACTTATTTCAAATCGTTTTCTGGGTACAATTACTCCGGACAATGATCAGTTGCTTGATAAATGGATAGGTGAGAAGATTGAAAATCAACGATATTTTTCGGAGCAGAAAAAATTGTGGGAACTGTTTACAATGCATCAAAAGATGCAACAAATAGACGAGTACAAAGCTTTTCAGAAAATTTCAGCGCAGTTGTTTACCCGAAAGAAGAGGAACATTCTTGCTTATATTCAGCGCATTGCTGCCATCATGTTAATACCTGTAGTTATTGCATCAAGCATTTATATTCTGTCAGAAAAAACGGAAAGGAAGCAACAGGCTACTGTTTACAACACAGCCGAAACCCCGCTCGGAATGCGCTCAAGCCTTGTTTTGCCCGATGGCACCAAAGTATGGCTAAACGCCGGATCGAAACTCAGATATCCGGTTCTTTTTTCTGAAAAATACCGTGCAGTTGAACTATGTGGTGAAGCTTATTTTGAAGTTAAGAAGGATAAAAAATGGCCTTTTGTGGTT
The DNA here is from genome assembly GCA_003537645.1 of Prolixibacteraceae bacterium. GTDB lineage: Bacteria > Bacteroidota > Bacteroidia > Bacteroidales > Prolixibacteraceae > Aquipluma. Next base: position 9,641 of record DPRM01000039.1, on the reverse strand, counting down.
ACTTCAGGAAACATGAACATTGTTGTATCGGGAACAACTTTTAACTGCAATGCCTATGACGAAAATAACCAGATAGAAACAGTATTGGTTGAAGGCCAGGTAACTGTAATAAACGAGAGCGCTACAATATCCAAAGAACTATTGCCAAATGAGTTGGCTATTTTTAGCAAAAACAATCAGCAAATTGTAAAATCAAAAATAAATCCTGAAAAATACATTGCCTGGAAAAGTGGGAAACTAATGTTCAGGGACGATAAAATGGATTTGGTTGTCGAGAAACTTGAAAGATGGTACAATGTTGAATTTGAAATTAAAGACAAGGAAATTACAAATTACATATACACAGCAACCTTTATCGACGAAAGCCTCGATCAGGTACTGAAAATGTTATCACTTTCTGCACCAATACGTTATTCGGTTTCAGAACGCAGCAAACTCGGTGATCAGACTTTTGAAAAACAAACAGTTAAACTGTATAAAAAATAAATGAATTTTAAACCCAAAAAAACTGAAGCACTATGAAATAAAAAAAGAGAAGAAATGTTGCAACCATCTCTTCTCTAATTGATTAATAAATATTGCCAATTTATTAACTGTAATCAAACCAAAAGTATGAAAAAAGTTCTGTTATTAAACAGAGTTCGAGGCTATTTTGCTTTCAACTCAAAAGTTTTAAGAGTTATGAGACTTACTTCTTATCTCGTGTTGCTCACTATTTTCCAGGCTTTTGCCGGAAATTCCTATTCGCAAAACACCCGACTTAGCTTTAAAATGAACGATGCCAAGGTTAAGGAAGTGTTAAACGTTATCGAGGAAAACAGTGAATTTTATTTCCTGTTCAATAGTAAACTCGTAGATGTTGACCGTAAAGTTGACATCAATGTTTCCAACCAGCAGATCGACAAAATTCTGACCAATCTGTTTGCTGGTCATAATGTTGGCTACACAGTTATGGATCGTCAGATTATTATTCAGCCTACCGACGCTCCGGCAGTAATCAGTACCGTGCAGCAGCGTTTAATCTCGGGGCTTGTAAAGGATGAAAATGGCGAACCCGTTCCCGGAGTTAGCGTGGTTGTTAAAAGCACAACCCGTGGTACAATGACCGGTGTTGATGGTAAGTATCAACTTGATCTGGCGGCAGGTGACAAAGTTATTGTTTTCTCATTCGTTGGAATGAAATCGCAGGAAGTTGTTATTGGCGACCAGCGTACCATAAATGTTACCATGCAACAGGAAAACTTTGGAATTGAAGAAGTTGTTGCCATTGGTTATGGTGTTCAGCGTAAAGTAACATCAACAGGTTCAGTAGTTTCTTCGAAAGGTGAAGCGCTTGAAAAATCGCCGGCTACCAACTTAACCAATAATCTGGTTGGCCGTATGCCCGGTCTTACTGCTGTTACTCGCAGTGGCGAACCCGGAGCCGATGGTGCCACACTTCGTATCCGAGGCTCGAACACTCTGGGCGATAATAGTCCGCTTGTAGTTGTTGACGGTGTTGCAAACCGTAATATGGAACGACTAAATCCAAGCGATATTGAAACCGTTACTATTCTTAAAGACGCTTCGGCCGCTATTTACGGTTCGCAGGCTGCCAATGGTGTAATTCTGATTACGACCAAACGTGGCGGACTCGGAAAACCCAAAGTGACAATTAATATGAACCAGGGGATTAACCAGCCAACCCGTATTCCTGAAATGGCTGATGCAGCGCAATATGCCACAATGCTGAATGAAGTTAATTATTATAAAAATCCGGCAGGTGGTCGGTATTCAAAATATACCGCTGATGATATCCAGAAATACAGCGATGGTTCTGATCCCTGGGGACACCCCAATACAGTTTGGTTTGATGAGGTTTTCAAACCATGGTCGAGCCAGAATCAACAAAATGCTTCTATTTCAGGAGGTACCGAAAGCATGAAATATTTCATTTCACTCGGCGCCAAGTACGAAGACGGTTACTACAAAAACAGTGCAACCAACTATAAACAATACGATTTCAGAACAAATATCGATGGAAAAGTCAATAAGTACATCGATCTTGCTTTTGATGTTTCGGGACGAGAGGAAATAAGAAATTACCCGACACGTTCAGCTGGTTCTGTTTTCCGTATGCTGATGCGCGGTAAACCAAATATGCCAGCCTACTGGCCCGACGGAACTCCCGGACCGGATATTGAATATGGCGACAACCCTGCCGTTACTACCACTTCGGCTACCGGTTACGACCTCGATAAAAGATATGTTCTTGAAAGTAATTTGCGAACTGTAATTTCGATCCCCTGGGTTCGCGGATTATCTGTTACTGCCAATGCCTCTTTTGACAAATTCTTCAAATTTCATAAGAAATTTGAGACACCCTGGTATCTATATACCTGGGATGGCAATGACGATCATGTAGTTACAAAAGGAAAAAGAGGTTTGGATGCGCCACAGTTATCACAAGACATGGCTGATGCACAATCGCTTAGTGGAAATATTTATGCCACTTACGAGAAAAAGTTTTTAGACATTCATAGTCTTAAAGTAATGGCTGGTGCCGAAAGAAGAAGTGGTATGGAAGATGTTTTCAGCGCTTTCCGCAAAAATTATATTTCAGCCGCAGTTGACCAGTTATTTGCCGGTGCATCAGATGAATACATGTCGAATAGTGGTTCAGCAAAACAGAATGCCTATCAGAGTTACTTCGGTCGTGTTAATTACGACCTGAGCCAAAAATACATGGCCGAGTTTGTTTGGAGATACGACGGTTCGTACCGTTTCCCAACCAGCAAACAATTTGGTTTCTTCCCAGGTATTTCAGCCGGATGGCGCATTTCAGAAGAAAATTTCTGGAAAGAAAATCTGGCGGTTGTGAACGACTTTAAGTTTCGCGGATCGTGGGGCCAAACCGGAAATGACCGTATTGACGAATACCAGTATCTTGCCACTTATGGCTATATGAGCGGAAAATCTTACGTTTTCGGATCATCGGAAAACAAACTTTTGAACGAGACAAAAATACCTAACCCGGCTGTAACCTGGGAAGTTGCAAATCAGGCAAATATTGGTTTTGATGCACTTTTACTCAACAGCAAATTGTCTTTTTCGGCCGATTATTTTAACAACCTACGCACACAGATTCTTATCAAGAGAAACGCTTCAGTTCCGAATTCAACAGGTTTGACTTTGCCTCCCGAAAACATCGGAAAGGTTAGAAATGCAGGTTTTGAAGCTGTTATTGGTTTCCACGACCAGGCCGGAGATCTTGAGTATGACTTAGCCGTAAATGGAAGCTATTCGAAGAATAAAATTGTTTTCTGGGACGAAACTCCCGGCGTTCCTGATTATCAGCAATCAACTGGCAGACCAATGGGTTCCGCGTTGTATTATCAGGCAATCGGAATTTTCAAAGATCAGGCTGCTATAGATGCTTATCCGCATTGGGCTGGTGCACAACCAGGCGATGTTATTTTTGAAGATATTGGTGGCCCGGATGGTGTTCCGGATGGAAAAATCGACGGATTAGACAGGGTAATGAACGAGAAAAATAACTTTCCCCGGTTTATTGGTGGATTTACTGCGAACCTTAGATACAAACAATTTGATATGGCGATACTTGTTCAGGGCGCTGCCGGAGCTGTACAGTATGTAAGAGCTGAATCGGGCGAAATTGGAAATTATTACAAAGATTTTGCCGATAACCGCTGGACTCCTGAAAATACTGACGCTACTTACCCGAGAGCATTTAACCGCGACGAAGAATACTGGGGAAGTCAGGGAAATACCTTCTGGCTCAGAAGCACCGATTATATCCGTTTGAAAAACCTTGAAGTTGGTTATAGTTTGCCATCGACTGCAAATAAGGTATTGGGCATCGAGAACCTTCGCTTTTATGTGAATGGCCTTAACTTGCTGACTATCGATAAAGCGAAAGTCATTGATCCTGAAACCGAAGCCGGAACTGCTTATGCTCCGCAAAGGGTTATTACAGCTGGTTTAACTTTAACATTCTAAAAAAAGAAATAACTATGAAAAAGATATTAAGTCTATTGATGTTAGCATCAATCATCTCATTCTTCATCTCATGTACAAAAACGGATGAATTTCTGGATAAAAAACCGCTGGGAGATTATTCTGAAATTGATGTCTGGAGCGATCCGAACCTTGTTGAGACCTTCGTAAACAGCATGTACCGCAATGCTTTAGGTTTTCCATTTACCATCGAGCGTCTTTCCGATTATTCTGACGAATCTCATTTTGGGCCCGATTGGGGAGTTTTAAACTTTAATAAGGGTTTAATTACAGTCGATGGTTTAGAGGGTTGGAGTACAGATTGGGGCAATGGCGATCCAACTGCCCACACACTTCATTTCCGCTGGGATCCTCTGTATGGAAATGTACGTCGTGCCAATATTTTCTTTTCGAAGATCAATGCGGTTCCCGGCGATAAAGCTGTGATAGACAACCTGAAGGGGCAAGCATATTTCTTACGCGCCTGGACTTACTTTTATTTGACCAACCTGTATGGCGGCGTTCCGATCATAACCAAGGTTTATGGCCTAAACGACGAATTTAAAGTTGCCCGTAATTCTTATGACGAATGTATTAAGTTTATTATTGGCCAGGTTGATTCTGCTGCCATGCATTTACCCGATGCTTATGCTACCAATGGCCGCATAACCAAAGGTGCTGCACTTGCATTAAAAGCTAGAATTTTGCTTTATGCAGCAAGCGATTTGCATAACTCTGCTAAAAACAGTGTGGTAACCAGTGGTTTTTCAAAACCAGACCTGTTGGGTTATACCAGTGGCGATGCCAGCGCCAGATGGACTGCCGCAAAAAATGCAGCCAAGGCAGTTATCGATCTTGGAAAATACAGCCTTTACAAAGCAACGCCGGCAGCGACCGATTCTGTAGCCAACAATTTTGTTGAATTGTTTACATCGAAGGGTACCAACGAGGATATTTTATTGCAATTCTTCAGCCCAAAAACCGACGAAAGCTGGTCGGGTTACAACCCTGCCTTGTATTGCGGACCTAATGGTTATCACAACTGGGGAAATAATAATCCGCTTGGCGACCTTGTTGATGATTATGAAATGAAAGATGGAAGTAAATTTGACTGGAACAATCCAACTCAAAAGGCGAATCCTTATGCAAAGCGTGATGCCCGTTTTTACGCTACTGTTTTATACGAAGGCGTACAATGGCGGAAACGTCCGGATGATGCATTGAAAATTGATCCTTATAGTAAAATTCAGGTAGGACGCGTTTATGATTCATCGGGCAAAATGATTAAAGCCGGTTTGGATACCCGTGAAGGTCCGATAGAAGACTGGAACGGTGGTCGTACTGGTTATTACCTGAGAAAATATGTTGATCCTTCGGTTGATCCACAGTATGTAAAACAGGATGTTCCATATAAACACATCCGGTATGGTGAGATTCTGATGAACTATGCAGAAGCCTGTATTGAGCTGGGGCTGGATGCTGAAGCCCGAACTTATATCAATATGATTCGCAAACGTGCCGGTCAACCTGATTTAGCTGCTTCTTTAACTGGCGAAGCTTTACGCCAGGCTTATCGTCACGAACGTCGTATTGAATTCGCTTATGAAGATCAACGTTTTTGGGATATTCGTCGTTGGGTGATCGGAGAACAGGCTTATAAGCAAATGTCGAAACATGATGTGCGTTATGTAACAACCCAAAGTTCGGTTGATAGCTATCGGAAAGCAGATGGTTCTACTCATGGAGCTCCAATTTTCTCTAAACAGGATCTGGGAGGTGAACTTCGCGCATGGAATAAGAAATTGTATTTCTTCCCGATTATGCGTACAGAAATGAATAAAAATGAACTGCTGGTGCAGAACCCGGGTTACTAATCAATCCAATTCTATAACTATTTGTTGAACACGGCTGCTCCTTCGGGGGTAGCCGTTTTCGTTTATTCAGTATTTTGCGTAACTCTTTCAATATTTTACTTTTGTTTTTATTAAACCTGAAATTTTATGAACCGAATTCAAGTGTTTATTCCAATTCTGGCAAGTATTGTTTTATCCTGCAATTCACCCAAAATGAAAGTTGACCTGATTGTTACCAATGCATTGATTTACACCGTAAACGATTCGTTTGCCGTGGCCGAAAGTTTTGCCGTAAAGGATGGTAAATTTCTGGCAGTGGGAACCAACGACGAAATTTCGGCAAAATATACATCCGATAATATTGAAGATTACAAAGGAAAAGTTGTTTATCCGGGTTTCATCGATGCACATTGCCATTTCTTCGGATACGGAATGAATTTGATGCAATATGCTGATCTGGCTGGAATTACCGATCAGGAAAGCATTTACCTGAAGCTTCAGGAACAACAGCAAAAGGCTGGGGGAGAGTGGTTGCTTGGTCGTGGCTGGGATCAGAATCTATGGCCTGAAAAGGAATTTCCTGACAACCAGCGGCTCAGCGAGTTGTTTCCCAGTGTTCCGGTTTATCTGATCAGGATTGATGGACATGCGGCCTGGTGCAATGCCAAAGCGCTCGAACTGGCCGGAATTACCGAAAATACAAAAGTGGATGGGGGAGAGGTGCTGCTGAAAAACGGTCGGCCAACCGGTGTGCTGATTGACAATGCAAAAGAGCTCGTTTTCAACCTTATTCCTGCTCCTTCCGGCGAACTGAAAACAAAGGCTTTGATGGCTGCTCAGAATAATTGTTTCGCGGTTGGGCTAAGTTCTGTAACCGATTGCGGACTTCCGATGGAAATTATTCTGCTGATGGATTCGCTGCAAAAACAAAACGAATTGAAAATGTGTATCAATGCCATGATGGATCCCAGTGATGAAAATCTGGAACATTTCCTGAAAACCGGGCCTTTTAAAACCGATCACTTACAGGTGAATACCATCAAGTTATATGCTGATGGTGCTTTGGGGTCGCGCGGCGCTTATCTTCTGGAAGATTATTCTGACAGCCCGGGCAACCGTGGTTTACTGATGAATGAAGCTTCGTATTTCGAAACGATTTGCCAAAAGGCTTTCGATGCCAATTTTCAGGTGGCAACCCACTGCATTGGCGATGGCGCCAACCGCTTTATCCTGAATTTGTATGGTAAATTGCTGAAAGGGCAGAACGATCGCCGTTGGCGTATTGAACATGCACAGATCGTTGCTCCCGACGATCTTCAGCTGTTTGCAAAATATTCGGTGATCCCTTCTATTCAGGCAACACATGCGACTTCGGATATGTTTTGGGCCGATCAACGACTTGGAGCCGATCGGATCAAGTCTGCATATACCTATCAGCAATTACTTGCTCAAAACGGCTGGTTGCCCAACGGAACCGATTTCCCGATTGAGGCTATCAGTCCTTTAAAAACTTTCTTTGCGTCGGTTTGCCGCAAGAACACAGATGGATTGCCGGTTTTGGGTTTTCAGATGGAAAATGCGCTTACACGGGAGCAGGCATTGCGTTCTATTACAATTTGGGCTGCAAAATCGAGTTTTGAGGAACAGAAGAAAGGGAGCATTGAACCCGGAAAATCAGCCGATTTTGTGGTTCTCGATACCGATTTGATGAATTGCTGCGATGATGCGGTTTTGAGGGCAAATGTTTTAAAAACTGTGGTGAAAGGCGAGTTGGTGTATAATGTGGTAGAATAGTTGGAAATCGGGTAAAAGAAATCCTGATATATTGCAATCAAAAACGAGAGGTCGTCTTCAATCAAGACAGCCTCTCGTTTATATTTTTTATCCGGCTGGTGTAAACACTTTGCCGGGATTTAATTCACCGCAAATTTTGCCTTATTTCGGCATTGGGTACCCCACCAGTTTTGCCAGGTTTTTCTCTATCTCGTGCTCGGGATATTCGTAATCCGATAATTGACCGGTCATGTATTTGTCGTAGCCCACCAAATCCATCAAACCATGTCCGCTGAAGTTGAAAAGAATTACTTTTTCCTTGCCTTCTTCCTTGGCTTTTAAGGCCTCGCGAATGGTGGCTGCAATGGCGTGCGTTGTTTCAGGAGCAGGAATGATACCTTCGGTTTTGGTGAACAGCAAACCAGCCTCGAAGCATTCGCTCTGGTGAATGGCCTGAGCCTCCATCAATCCGTCGCGAAGCGAAGCGCTTACCAGTGGCGCCATTCCGTGATAACGTAAACCTCCGGCGTGAATTGGGGCCGGAACAAAGTTATGTCCCAAGCTGTGCATTGCCATGAGTGGGGTCATTTTGGCAACATCGCCGTGGTCGTAAATGAAAGGTGCTTTTGTGAGGGTAGGGCAGGAGAATGGTTCGGCTCCAATGATCTGAATATCGCTTCCATGAATTTTGTCGTACATGAAAGGAAATGCAATTCCGGCGAAATTACTACCGCCACCACAACAGCCAATAACTATATCAGGCTTATTAATGCCAACTTTCGCCAGCTGTTTTTTCGCTTCCAATCCAATAATCGATTGATGGATCATTACGTGATTCAGCACAGAACCAAGTGCATAGCGTGTTTTACCGCTTGGGTCGCTAACCGCTTCTTCAATGGCTTCAGAAATTGCGATCCCCAAACTTCCGGGGGTATCCGGATATTGAGCCAGAATATCGCGGCCGGCCTGAGTGTCCATGCTTGGACTGGCAACACATTTGCCGCCCCATGTTTGCATCAGCATTTTGCGGAAAGGTTTCTGGTCGAAACTCACGCGCACCATGTAAACTTTACACTCGATGCCGCCGATTTGCGCGCAGGCATACGAAAGTGCTGATCCCCATTGTCCGGCGCCGGTTTCGGTCACCAGTTTTTTGATGCCGAATTGTTTGTTGTACCATGCCTGAGGCACAGCTGTATTGGGTTTGTGGCTTCCGGCAGGCGAAACACCTTCGTTTTTGTAATATATTTTTGCAGGGGTTCCAAGGGCAGCTTCCAGTTCGTAAGCACGAATCAGCGGACTTGGTCTCCATTGAAACAGAATCTGGCGAATTTCTTCGGGAATGTCGATCCAGCGATCCTGTGAAACTTCCTGTTCGATGAGGTTCATCGGGAAAACAGGTGCCAGCATTTGCGGGTTGATCGGATTTCCATCGGGTCCGAGTGGCGGGTTCATAGGTGTGGGTAGATCGGGAGCAATGTTATACCATTGTTTTGGCATTTCCGATTCGTCGAGATAAATCTTTTTTTGTCTGGCCATGATGTTAATTATTTAATGGTTTTAGTTTTTATTTCTGCTTAAAACAGGAAAAGGGACTTACTGCATAAACGCAGAAAATCCCTTTTCCCGGTCGTTACGACCGCAAATCAATATGTAATTCCCGCGTTTCCATTTTAATGTTACGCCAGTTCCATTCTTTTCCGTATAAAGGTGATTTGTACATATTGTTTCTTAAATAGCGAGTAAAACTAACGATATTTTTGATGTTTTCAAGAGTAAAAACAAGCGATTTGATAGTTTTTACTGATTCTTAATTGCAATCAGGTGTATTTATTGATTTCGAAGGATCAGATGACTTGATTTTTAATTTCTGATTTATGCACAAGAAAAGGAAACCTTACCTTGCTTTTAACTTGTCCCTAGCTGGAGGGTCAGGGCATTTCATTGCGGTGGTATCTCCAGACAATTTGTGTTGCCTTATTCGAAGCGAGTGTGTGGGCCGTCAAAACGCCCGGCGGA
>DPRM01000141.1 GCA_003537645.1 Prolixibacteraceae bacterium | reverse complement strand
GTTCGGTTTCGGATAAATCCGGAACATGAGATTTCTCATCCGGAAAATTTTCGGAATTTGTCGTTCGGAATCGTTTTTGTTTTTTTGCGTTTTCATCAATATCAAATTTTTGATTTCTTCTGACTGACTCTTCTTCTTGTTTGTTTTTGTTTAAACTGTTTATAAAAGGTGTATCAGTTCCTGTATCACTAGCAGTATCATTTTTGATACCGGCACCACCAATTTTGTCGCCAGCGGTATTTCTTCCTGTATCACTTTTGAGATCGCTGGAAATACCGGTATCACTTGCAGTATCAGTTCCGGTATCTCCAGCAGTATCATTTTTAATACCGGTATTCCTTGCAGGATCGGTTGCTGTATCATTTATGAGATTGCAGGATGTGCCGGTATTCCTTCCGGTATCAGTTCCGGTATCACCAGCGGTATCATTTTCAATACCGGTATCTGTTCCTGTACTGCTTGCGGTATCACTTGCAGTATCAAATCTGATACAGGAGACACGGCTGCCTGAATGTATATTGGATGAAGGGATGTATTGGATATAACCCCACAGGGAGAGTTCCTTCATACATCGGGCGTAAGTATTAACTGAACCTAACCGGGACATATACATTGTTTCTGTCCGGGTAATGACAAACTGTTCCCCAAACCGGTCTGCATTCCACTGCTGAAACAGGGCAAAATACAGGCTAATGTGATAAGATGACATGCGCTTGTCTTCAGCCAGCCGTGCAAAAAATCCATTCAGGTGTCTGATATAATTCATCGCCTGGCTTCAAAACCGAATAGTTTTTTATCATTTTTTGATTCAAGCGTTTTTCGGATATCCTCGTAATCATAGAATATCGTTCCCCCAATTTTGGTAAAAGGGATTGTTCCGTTTATCCGAAAATTTTGAAGTGTTCCAGGGGAGATGCCCAGCATTTTTATTATCTCTTGGGATTTCAACCATTTTCGATCTGGTTGACCACGATGTTCCTTTAACATCCTTCTTATCTCGACGAGCAATTCGATCTTGAATTCCCGGAGATCATCTGTTGTTACAATTTCTGAAGGCATAACATTTATCTTTGAATGATACAATTTGAATTCATCCAAAAATCAATATTTCAGAAATACTTTTTTACCAAGGTGTCCCCAAGTTGGGTGTTTTATATGGTTAAATAAATTATGATTTGATAATCTTATTTGACCATCCTTGATTGCAGTTGAAAATGGTTTTGTTTAATACTCAAGTCAAATTAATTGCAATTGAAACAATCTATGTTGATTTGTCTCAACACAATTATTATCGAAAAATAAAAATGATTCTTGCTCTGGGAATCAGGGATAAAATATCAGAATATTTATGATACTCAGACAATCTGGCATCTAATCCGAATCCTTATTTATAGTGATTATTATAGATCAGACTCGTATATTTTGTTTTCGAGCTTACTTTTCATTAAATCCAAAAACTTTGTGCGATCAATCTTCCTTCGCTTAATTTCGACAAAGGATCTGTAAAACTCCTTTAATTCGATATTAAACATCTGTTCAAAACCTTCAATGATATCCTTTATTTCTGAATTACCATCGTTCACCATTTGAGTAAAATGTACTCCGTATGCTAATTCTATCAAGAATATTTTTTTGCCGGTCCATTTAGATTTGGATTTTAAATATGGTTGTTGGCCTCCCTTTGCTCCGTCTAATATGCGAAGTTCTTTTTGAATATATTCAATAAGCATTTGATTGGCAATGATCTCCGAAAATGTATGATCGTGCCAGGTATGGAATTTTTCGTCTATCAAAAAATATTCGTTTCTCTTGGGTATTGGTATTTCTGAGCTATCACGTGTAAAGTAATATTTGTCAAAATGGCAAAAACCACATTTAAAATATTGTAATTCAGTTTGATTCTCCTGCATAAATTCGTTAATCCTATCTATTCTCTTCTGATAATACCGAATTTGACACTGACATTTAGCAACAGGAAGTTTACTTTGAATGTCATAGACTTCCAAATAATAGAGCATCTTACTGAAAATTTCAGGCTTCAGTTTCTTAAAAAAGTAAATCTCACACTCCTGATCTGGAAATCCGTCCTGAATAACTGTTTCCCGCATTTGTTTCAATGCTTGCTTACAATAGACTATTGACATTTCAAGTTGCTCCAAAATCTTATCAGAATGAGCGTCAATTTTTTCCAGTTTTGAGACCAAATCAGTAATGATTTGCTCGTGTTTCTCAATTACAGAAAGTTGTATCATATAATTTCCAGAGAATTGATTAAAACAAACCTAAAAAGAACAATGTGAGTTATTTATACCGTCACTTAATTCCCAAACGTCACATTTATCTAAAATGATATTGAAATATGAATTGATTATGAAATATAATAAATTGCTAATTAATCAAGTTTCAATTTTTTATTTTTTAACACTTAATATTCAGATAATTAACACTTTTTATTAAGAGTTGACTGATTTTAAGATTTGATTACACAATTTCTTCTTTTGATGCCTAATGGACAATACCCAAAAGGATGATTTTTCGAGAAAAAAAACAATGGGCTTATTTCCTGAAATTTCAAAAAACGATAAAAAAAAGCCCCGAAGGGCATTAAAAGTCAAACAACAGTTGCTGAATCGGCTGCTTATATATTGGTGATAATTCAACCGGATCGAAAACAGGCAGTACTTGTTGTTTGATCTTTGACTGTTCATCTTTGTGTTTGGGAAGTTGCAGCACCATATAACTCTCGTCTTCAGAAATCGGAACAATGTATGGTGCTCCGGTTATAGGATGTGGATTCACCTGCCATCCAGAGAAAAACTGGTTGGTCAGGGTATTCATGCAGGCAACTTCTCCAAACATTCCGTTCAGGCACATATTGACCAAACACATCATGGCACATGTCCGGTCGATATCAGCTCCGTAAAACCGTGCTTTTCTATTGATCCTGGCTGCTGCCAATAGCGTTCTGCCTGAACCGCAGCATGGATCGGCAATCCGTTCACCATCTCGGATTTCCCCGATGGTAATTAATGCCATCATTTCACAGATATGTTCAGGGGTAAAAAACTGCCCGGCTTTGCCGTAACTGATGTGTTCCATAAAGAAGTCGCCAAAGCCATCTTTCAGTCCCTCACCATCGTTTTCCATCTCTATTACAATAGCTGCCAATGCAGAAGAGAAAACCATAAGCTCATCCTTATCATAACCTTTAATAATTTCAAAATAGCGGTCTTCCATTTGTCCCAATGAAAGGGCACAAACAGTCATTTCCAGAAAATCGGAGAAAACATGACTAACCCCATATTTTCGTGCCAGCTGATCCATGTAATTTGAGAAACTGAGTAACTTTTCCATATTGATGTGAATTAAAATGATTAAAAAAAAGCCCCGTGAGGCTCATTTTACATCATCCCTTCATCGGCAAAGGAGAAAAAGGAATCTTCGGTAAGTATGATGTGGTCAAGAGTTGTGCAGTCAAAAATCTTCAGGGTATCTGCTATTTTTCGGGTAATGTCTTTATCCTGCTGGCTGGGGACAAGTCCTCCTGAAGGATGATTATGTGCAAGTATAACTGAAGTTGCCAAAGCTTCAACGCAGTACTTGGCTATGATGGTGGCATCGATAACCGTTCCGACAATACCGCCTTGCGAAATCTTGGCATATCCAATCGTATTATTGCTCCTATTCATCAACAGGATGAAAAAACTTTCAAAAATCCCAATGTCATCGGAGTAGAAATTGCGAATAAATTCATTTGCATCTGCTGAAGTCACAATCTTCACACATGGAAAATCAGTCTTTGTTTTCTTCAAAGTGATCAACGGAAGGCTTTTCTTGTATGTTTTCATTGATTATGCCGCTGCCCTTCTATGTTGAAAAGCAAGAATCTGACGAATTATTTTTTAGTAATTTTATTCTATAAATCTGAAGAGGACGTGAGCTCTGCTGGAGAGCAACTCACCAGCAATAGGATTTATGGCTGTGAAATACAGTTGAGAGCTTCTTGTTGAAAGAGGCTCTTTTTGTATTTCATTGCCACTTATGGCTAATACAAACTCAACTCCAAATTTTCGGAACGGAAATTTGGAGGAACTATATCTATAAAAACAACCTTCTATCAACAGAACCGGACTAATCCGGGCTGTATTGTCTCGCTTTATTTTTTATAAGATGTGAGCCGTAACCTGCAGAAACCAGATTCTAATATTCAGAACTGAAGGGCAGAAGTAGCGGTCTCACAGAAGGTGTTTTTATATCTTGAGATTTTATTTGACCACCGAACACACATAAGGTTGATCGTTTTTTAGTACAAACCTGATCCTATTTAATAATTTTCTTGCGATCCTGATTATTGCCTTCGTGGGTTCCATCCGCTTACAATAGTCGTGATAGCTTTTATTTAATGCCATATCCCTCCTTGCTGCAATCCAGGCACTCTCGACAATTGCACTTCGCAAAAAATTGTTTCCCCGATGGGTGATTTCTCCAACTAGATCCTTTTCTCCGCTTGAGTTTGTTGATGGAATTAACCCAATAAAACTACACAACTGATCAAAGTTTGAAAACCTGTTGATCATTTCAATTTCTGTTAATATGATCATTGCTGTTAATGCACCAATACCTGGAATAGTTCTCAATAAATTGACTTTAGAAACATATTGCTCGCTCTGAGACAAATTTCGAATCTCCTGAGTAGCATTCAGTATTAACAATCGCAAATGCTGGCTCTCATCAATAATAAGAGCCAGTGATCTTTTAGCACTGCTTTCTGTAAGTTCGATACTCTTTAGCCACGTCATAAATCGTTTAGACCAATGAGTAGCTGAATTTTTAAATATTTCAGGCATCTCAATACCATGAAAATACAAAAAGGATTTTATCCGGTTCTTGTTCCGACTAAGATCTTTAACCAATGTGCCACGTGTTCGAACGAGCCCTCTGTCCTCCAGCGTTTTTATTGAAGGTACGTGAACTGCTTTCAGGTCTCCGCTTCGTAAAAATTTCGCAATTTTCTTGCTGTCTCTTTTGTCAGTTTTATTAACCTTTTCCTTATCCGTTGTTGGAATGTCCGCAGGGTTAACTACGACTGAATCAATACCTAACGCTTTTAGCTTATTATGAATCCAGTAACCACAAAATCCGGCTTCATATGCCGAATGGTAAATTCCGTTCGGATAATTTCGAACCAGATGTTGATGCAGAAGCTCCGGCTTAGGATCTTGAGAAAACGTTTTTAAGATCAGTTTTTCGGTCATAATTGTAACCTTCCAACTTTTTAGGTGTACATCTAAGCCAACAAAAAAGTGTTGGCCATTAAAATCAATTTTGTTACCTTGTGTAAGCATAAGAATGGTTTTTATAAATTAAACTGTTGCATGTTAAATTTAATAAATAGCCAGACTTATGCTTCAAATTACAAACATAGGGCCTGCGGACTTATTTTGGCAACCTTCATTTGCTGAAAGCTCGTCTGGCTCGCCGGTTAATTTTGAGCCGGGAACCATTGAGCAGACCGGATTCTAGTCAAGGGCGAATGTCACAAAACCGGACGTTACCTGAGCGTGAAATGGTCGAAGGGCGTTCGGTTTTTGACCAAGCATGAAATGTGGCGTTGATGGAAAGTGTGAAGGGAAAAGCCACCCTTGACTTTTCCGGGATGCGTAAATACCTTTGGAGCAAAATTGAGTGAGAGTAAAAAACTAATAAAACAGAAATATTAAACTTGGAAACAATGGAGAAGCGAATAAAAAAGGGTTTTTCACCCTTTCTTTGAAATTCAGGCTACCCGAATAACTTTCAAGTGATCGCCTTTTTCAATGTTCAAAGTGTTCCGGTAAGCCTGTTGTATTTGTACGGTCAGGTTCTCGGATTCCAAATCAACAGATTCCACCGAATTGAACCAGTTCCAGAACTTGTCAAACAAATCATTATCTGATTCAAGTTCGGAATCCTCCAGAGTGGAAAGATAGAGATCATCAAAAATGACAACAACTTCATGGTAGGTTCCAAAATCATGGTTGAAAGCTTTGATGTAATAATAAACCTTTGAAGTAAATTCGTCAGGAACTGGATAATTTACCTGAAGAAATTCATGCAAAATCTGAAGTTCGATTTTCGCTTTGGTAAAATAATCCGGATCGCCAACTTGTGCAAAACCGTTCGAACCAACTACTAAATAATCCATAAGTATTGCCGCTGCCCTGCGGACTGATATTGGCATCTGGCACGCCCGTATAAATTAAAAATGGATAAGCTGATGATGGTCTAATCTCCATACAACCGGCAACTTGACAACCATTTCGTTGTAAGACTCGGCCAGTTCAAGTAACCAGGGTGATTCCCTGATACTGTTGTCGTCCAATGAAGGTCCTAAACAGAACATGATGGCATTGAGAAGCCTATCGGTAGTTGCAATATCTAATTCCATATTCATGTGAAATGCCGCTGCCCTGCGGACTTATCTGGGCAACCTTCGGTAAACTCAGGCTTGGTCTGGCACGCCCTATTGATTAATTTAATTGATTGGATGTTTCGGGTTGAGTTTCAATCTTCTGAGTACCCCAGAAATCTCTCATCTCATCCATGGATTGAATCTTTCCGTTTTTCTTCCGGTATTCACCTTTGTGCCAGTACCAGGCAGTTTTTGGATGGCTGAACATGAATCCCAGGCTTTTCAATGTTGTCCTGACAGCAAACGTATTCCCGGTAATCCAGATCCATCCGCCGATGACTTCAATATCCACACCTTGCAAAAACATGATGCGGTCCAACATCACGCGGATTTCTTCGGAAACCTGCATCTCATATTCCTTACGCCCTTCTGAAAAATCAACATTTTCTTTAATGAACTTTTCGGATAGCCGGTCGTACCTGTCGTTCAGAATCTGCATCAGCACAGTGTCACCACCTTTATCTGGATGGTAAATAAATGCCAACCTGCGGTACTCTTTCCGAAGTTCGGTTAGCGTTGTTACATTTTCAAAAAACTTCAACATTTGATTCACCGCTGCCCTGCGGATTTATTTGGGCTTCTGGCTCGCCGATAAAAAAAAGAGGCATTTTCGCCTCCCTTTTCATCGATACCAACTCTGGTAAGTTTCTTCATCCTGAGCTGAAGCCAGAAACTCATTGTAAGGTCCTTCGCCACATTTCAGACAAAACACTTCTCTGGAAGATGGCCAGTAGTAAATTTCCTGACCTTTGCTGATTTTGGCAGCGCATTTGGAACAACTGGAGTCAAATCTGGCTTTGATCTGCTTTGGATCATTGGAAAAACGTTGCATTTAGGTTACCGCTGCCCTGCGGATTTATTTTGGCAACCTTCGATTAACAAAGGGTTGGTCTGGCTCGCCGGTTAATTTTGAACCGTGAACCATTGAGCAGACCGGATTCTAGTCAAGGGCGAATGTCACAAAACCGAACGATCCCTGAGCGCAGTCGAAGGGCGTTCGGTTTTTGACCGAGCACAAAGTGTGGCGTTGGTGAGAAGATTAGAGGGAAAGCCACCCTTGACTTTTCCGGAATGCGTAAATAACTTTGGTGAGAAATTGAGTGAGAGTAATACCTCTCTAGATTAGTTTAAACCTTTATGGATATTAATTGAATTGATTCTTTTTAAAATTCTCAGCTTGTTCAAAAATTTCGACATAGACTTCGTCACGTTCAACCGGAGGATAGCCAAATTCATCTAAAAGCAATATCAAACCTACTTTTAAAGCTGATTTTATATCGTCTCGCTTGTTCCAATCCGGGAATTTAGCTTGTCCATCAACTAAATCTTTCACAGCTTTGGCGAGTTCAATCAATTTGTCTTCAGGATATTTGAAGTCATATTTTACACATAGCTCTTTCAGGATATCGTAAAATGCTTTTTCCTCAAAGTCAATTCCAAGCAAGTCCCCTGCTGAAAACTCCTGGTGTACTTCCCAAATTAAATTGGTGAGCTGTTCTGCCATTTCTTCGTAAACTTCGCTACGCAACACATCGCTTTCGTCACGCTGGTTGTATCGTTCAACCAAAACCTGCATCTTCCGGGTAAAGTCAACACCTTTAACTTTATTAACCTTTTTTATTTCGGCAATGACTTTGGCCAAAAGCTGTTGCAGTAATTTAATTTTGGTATTGGGCAGCTTTATCTTGGCAATTTTGGCCAGATAATCTTCATCAAAAAGGTCTTGTTCGGTTTCATTTTCATCACCCAATTTGAAAATCTCCTGAACTCCATCACTTTCCAGAGCATCTTTTATCATTTCACGTACACGGGCATTCATTTGGTCAATGTCGGGTGCATTGCCTTTGGTGAGTTTGAATACGATGGACCGAACTGCCAAATAGAAATGCGTGTAATCTCTTTCCTGATGCGTTAATAGTTCGCTACCGGCACAAATGTCGTAAGCTGCTTTCAACCGTTTGACCAAACCCATGAAGCGGGTTTCAATTTCCTTTGTTTTTTGGGCAAATTCGGCAGCCATGTTAAGCGTGTTTAACTGCTGTATGTTTGTGCCATCGAAATACTTTGAGTTGTCGAACTGGTGAAACAGTTTAGCCAATAAATCCAAATGATTTCGGACAATGATAACCGATTCGGCAATGTCTTCAAAATTGTCTTTGTCGCCTTTGTTGTATTTGGCCAGTGCCAGGTTCATTTGTTTCTTGATGCCAATATAATCAACTACCAAACCTTTGTTTTTACCTTCAAATTTTCGGTTTACCCTCGAAATGGTCTGAATCAGATCGTGTTGCTGTATAGGTTTGTCAATGTACATGGTATCCAAAAATGGAACATCGAAACCGGTCAGCCACATATCGACCACAATGGCGATTTTGAAGTTGGACTTTTCGTTTTTGAACTGTCGGTCTAATTCTTTACGGTATTCTTTAGTGCCCAATAGTTTGTAAAATGTTTCGTCATCATCTTGCCCACGGGTCATGATCATTTTAATCCGTTCCATCGGTTTGATTTCCTTCTGGTCTTTTTCGGATAAAACGACTCCTTCTTCAGAAACACGAACCTCATTCCATTGGGGGCGCAAAGCAATTACATTCCTGTAGAATTCGTAAGCAATTTCCCGCGTACTGCAAACAAACATGGCCTTGCCTTTAATGGTAGCGCCTTCTGAAACTCGGTCTTCATAATGCTTAACGAAATCTTCGGCAAGGGCTTTTAAACGGTCTGGATCGCCAATAATGGCGTTCATATTGGCCATTGTTTCTTTGCTCTTTTCTATCTGGTATTCATTGGCTCCCGCTTCGGCAACTTCCTGGTAGTATTTTTCAATTTTTTCGAGCTCACTATTTTTCAATGCAATTTTGGCTGCTCTGCCTTCATACACAATCCGAACTGTGATTTCATCTTTTACCGATTCGGTCATGGTGTAGGCATCTACCACTTTCCCAAAAACATCTAAAGTGGCATCAATCGGAGTACCGGTAAAGCCTACGAATGTGGCGTTGGGTAAAGATTTGTGTAAATAATAAGCAAAGCCGAAAGTTTTGGTAACGGTATTATTCTCAAAATCAACTTTGACTTTCTGGTCCAGATTAATCTGGCTACGGTGGGCTTCGTCAGAAATACAAATCACATTATTCCGGTCGGTCAGCAATTCGGTATCTTCAGTAAACTTGTGAATGGTAGTCAGGAATACGCCGCCACTTTGCCGTCCTTGTAACAACTCCCGCAAATTGGCCCGGCTTTCGACACTAATTACCGTATTGTCGCCAATAAATTTTTTAGCCTGAACAAAAGTTTCCGAAAGTTGGGTATCCAGATCCGTGCGGTCGGTGATCAAAATAATAGTTGGACTTTCGAAGTATTCGCTTTTCATCAACAATCGGGTGAGGTAGAGCATGGTGAAGCTTTTTCCACATCCGGTGGCTCCAAAGTAAGTTCCACCTTTGCCATCGCCTTCCGGCCGCTGTGCTAATTTTATGTTTTCGTAAAGGCGTTTGGCCGCATAATATTGCGGATAGCGGCAAACTATCTTCTCATTTTTCTTTGAACTATCAGGAATGTAGATAAAGTTGCGGATAATATCGCGCAAACGGTTCTGGTTAAACATTCCCTGCACCAAAGTAAACATACTGTTGATTCCATCCACATCTTTTGCCAGACCTGCCACCCGGCGCCAGGCGTAGAAAAACTCATAGGGGGCAAAAAACGAACCTGCCTTGTTGTTTACGCCGTCACTGATTACGCAAAAGGCATTGTATTTAAACAGCTCCGGAATATCACGGCGGTAGCGAATGGTCAATTGCTTAAAGGCATCATGAATGGTGGCTTCCTCGCGAATGGCACTTTTAAACTCGAACACCACTACTGGCAAGCCGTTGATGTAAATAATTCCGTCGGGAATGCGCTTTTCGTTGCCAACAATTTCGAGCTGATTGACAAATCTGTAAATGTTGTAATCTGGGGGATATTTTGCTTCAGGATCAGCTACTACAGTATCTAAATCGGAGCTGGTAAGCTGAGCATCCAACCCACTGTAGTCGATTAACTCAATATGAATATCTTTTTGGTTGCGGTCTTCGCGTTTCAGGATAAATCCATCGGATAACCAACGAAGAATTTTTTTATTGCTTTCGTAAAGATCGGACGAAGGCAAGGTTTTAAGCTGAAGAACAATTGATTTTGCTTCGGTTACGGTCAGTTGTTTACTTTCGTATTTGGTCAGCAAATAGTGCAACAAATCGGCTTCAATCAAAACGTCATCGGCTGCCCGAACAATTGAATCGCCATGGCAATGAGGATAGTTTTCGATCCCCAGCAACTCAACAAAAGCACGTTCTAACTTTTCTTCAGTGAACTTCATCTTTTTACTTTAATTATCCATTGACCTGTTGTTGCGCTGTCTCTTTCAATAATATTTTTCTTTTTCAAGGCGTCTATATGTTTCTGAACAGCAGATTCATTTATGCCAAGTTTTTCGGAGAGTTGTTTTCGGGAAATTTTTTGATTACTAAGAATAAGATTAAAAACTTCCTTTTGTCTTTCAGTTAAATTATCAACTTGACCACTAACTTGACCACCAACTTGACCACTAACTTGACCACCTATCTCTTCTTCATTTACTCCACCTATTACACCACCCATTGCACCACCATCAATGGGTTGTAAATAGATTGTCACTTCAACACCACCGTTCATTTCTTTGATTTCCGGTTCGGGTAAGCCTGCCTCTTTGCACGAATTGATGATTTTAAGTGTACCGCGCCCCCAGGTATCAATATAACCGGCAAAAAAACAAGCGTTTGCAATAATAGGGTTGCGTGGACGGGAGTTGTGATCCGATTTCAAATCTTCGAGACTTAAACCGAATGGCAATCCGCCTTCATTCCAAATGGAAAGTTTGTCGTCGAACACCCGCATTTGAATGGTTGCTCCCATGTAGGTGCGATGTACCAATGCATTTAACAGCATTTCACGCAGCGCCTGAATGGGGTACTGGTCTTTTTCTACCCGCTGAAAACCTTCAAAAGCAACGGGCCGTGTCAGAAATTTGTAATTTAACTGAACCTGAACTTCATGCAGCATCTGAACCAGATTACCTTCAACCACTTCATGAAATTTCAAATCAGAAGCATCTTTACCAAACCGACCTATTTTCACCTGAATATTCGGATAAAAGCGCATGGGCTCTTTGCCGAACATGATAATGGCAGCACGTTTAAGCTTTTTCCCGTCAGTAAGTTTTAGCTTTTCCAGGATCTGAAAAGTAGATAAACCTTTTGTTTCGGGCATCCGGCCTTTTTCATTGCTGTCGGCTATAAACTTTGCAATACTTTCTTCATTAATGTCGTTAACTGTCGCCCCTTCTTCAATTACGTCATCCCATGTTTTGCCTGCTTTTTTGAGCAAAAACTCATTCAGCTCAACACCTGTAAGTTCCATTTTTGTACTGCCCGAACGGTAATAATACCTACCACGCAACGAAACAGCCACAGAATAAGGATTGACTTTGATGGAGATGTATTTTTTCCCTTCTTCATCGTGTAACTGCACATCGCAGATAATACCCATGGCGTTACGGATTTTATTGGGGATGTCTTCCAACAACCGGGCGTAATCGGCCAGGTGCACTACCTTTCCGGCATCGTTTCGCCCAATATAAATAACACCACCAATGGCATTGGCAAAGCCGCAAACCCATTTCAGGTAATCGTCGTGCCAGCTTTGCTTGTATTCAATGTTTTGTTGTTCGGGCATAGTTTATCTAATTTTGCTTCCGTAAATTTCAGTTGCCACAAGCTACTATTTTTTCCTTGAATGTAAAATCTTACTCGTTAGTTAACTATGGTTGGAGCAAATTCAATTATTTCTTTGAGTGTATTTTTATTAGAAAGCGTACTTCTTTCAATTTTTAGTTTTTCTAATAAATACTTTAATCTTCTCTCAACCTCGTTCGTGACTTCACTCCATTTTTTTACATACAAACAATGATTGTCCTTTTTACGAAGCAAGCCTGTTTCAAAGTTTTGAATATCATCTTTTACAATATCATCATAATCTTGACCAATCAAGTAAAAAGACCAGAACTCACGATGATCATTAAATTCATCTTGCTTCAGAATAACATCAATATATTCCTTTATTTGACCAACCTCTTTATTCTTTAGCTTTTTAATTGTAGAAGGGTTTTTTATTTCAACAATAAGGTTATGTGGTTTTCCATCCCGAAAATCAGTACCGGCTAGAAACAAATCCATTTCTTTGTATTTGTCTGGATGTGCAATAAATTTTTTCTCATCAATACCTCTTAAAATATAAATGTATCTCCTAAGCGCCTCTTCAAATTTTACTTCCTCGGCACAAACCATTCGATATTCTTCTCCAAAAAGCCAATAGTGTTTTTCAATATATTTTTGAAGATGATCTCTTTCATTGGCCCCTAATTCATGGTTGAAAACTATTAGTTTCAGCCCTTCAAGAACGCGTAATCTATCTTTTATAAGATTAATTGTCGAAATAACTTGCTTTAATCTGTTTGTTTCTAATATTTTGGCTAGCTCGTCTCTGTCATCAGAATCCAAATCGACAACAGCCTCAATAATTTTAAATAGGCTTTCTCTTTCACTACTATCCAGTACTAAATTAAGAAGTTCCAAAAAAATTTGTTTTTGTTCTTTGTTTAACTTAGTAAATACTGCTGGCTCTACTTCATATATTCCTTTAACTAAATTTTTCAAACCGACTTCTCTGGCCTTATCCCATTCATTATCTCTGAACTTAGGAAATACCTTCTCAGCTTCATATTTATTTACCAGAACTTCCGCCTGTTTCCTTAAAAAAGGTTTTCGTTTGTTTTTTAAATATTCATTCAATTCATCAACAAGATCCTTGAATATTTTGGCATCTGCTTTATCATCGAACAACCTTAATGTTGCCTCCTGCTCTTCTTTTTCACAATTTATTTCATTAAAGAAATCATTAACAACTACCAGACTATGCCAGAAGTCATCACCTTTTTTATTTAGAAGTGTTGTCCTCGTATTTTTGAGTTCCAAATCTTCATTCAAAAAATAAAAACGAGAAAATTCTTCATTTAATTTTGTATTCCAACGAATGTACTTGCATTTAAATATAAATTCATCACCATTTTTATCGGTAAGTTGTATGTCGAAAATATCCGGTTCTTCAGCTATTATTGAAGAATAATCTAATTCAATTCCATTAATAAAGATTTTGAATTCTTCTCTCAATTCTAAAAACCAAGCAAATTCAGCTCTTAAAAATGGCTTCAATTTTTGTTCGATAAATATATTATTTGAAATATCCGTTGATATTTCTTTAAATACAACACAGGTTCCTAATTCGTTATCTGTAGCAATTGGAATTGTTGGGGTATAATCTTTTAAGTTTTCACTTTTAATTTTAATATCATAAGACACATTTGCAGAATCTTTTTTATAGGTTGTGTGCCATTCTGCAAATTCTGCAAACTTATGAAAAGTTAATCTTCCGTAACCGTTTTTTCCTCTTGTCAAATCAGCATTTTCACCAGTAATAGCTTTATGCGATTCATAGAATTTTTTAAAATTTTCCGGCAATTCCTCGTAACAAATACCATTCCCATTGTCGCCAATTTTTATGGTACTGATGGTGTCGAACACTGCGGAATCCTCCTCAAAATCAATTTTGACAATTGTGGCTTTTGCATCAAATCCATTCCAAACAAATTCAGATATAGCACGCTCAGGAGTATATTTATTTAAGAATTTTTTAATTCCCTTTGATGTAATTTCTACTGTTTGTGTATTCATAATCTAAAATGTAATATGGTTTATTTTTTTTCAACCGGTCCTTTCACCGTATTCGAATATTTAGATTTAGGATATTCGGGAAGTATAAATAACATTCCCCAACAACTTGATAAAAGTCTTTTCTAATTTTACTTCAGTATATTTTATTTTACTTTATAGCAACTGGTCCTTAAAAAAGGTAATCAGATTTTCTTTGAACTTAGCTTCCCGTTCTTCAATATCCTCCTTCACCCAATCATTTTTGTGGTAAACGCTTAAATCCAATACACAGGCAATTTTGGACAAACCGTATTTTTGTTTTTTAACTCCAAAATACCCATTTCCCGCTTGAATATTTAGTTTCTTTTCAAAAACTATTTTATTTCCAAAACGGTCAAGATACAAAGCAGCATCATTTATATTCCAACCATTGTAGTTGGTATCCTGCCATTTTTTGGGGAATATATGCTCGATATCAAAAGTGCCCGGAATCAGGTCAATTTGATTAGGATTCAGATATGCATCCAACAATAAAAGGGCTCTTGATAATCTCGATGAAGAATGGCTATCAATTTGTTGATTCAATAATTCCTCGTTGATGGTAATTCGAATCTGAAGTTCATTTTGATTTTGCAATGAAATACAAGATGTATAAATATCGTCTTTAATCGCATTTACGGATGGTGCATCTATAAATTTGGCAAATAGAAATGCGATTAATTTTTTAAGCATTTTGCAAAAATCAGCATCAAACGATTCACTATTCTGATTTTTTAGGAAGAAAACGCTTGTTGCGTATTTCCAAAATTCATTTGGATAGCAAGAAAGGCAATGCAAATGTTTCCGTGCTTCGTGAGAAACTTCATAGTTAATATCGTCTTCAGGTTCCACACCAACATTAACGTAGCGCCAAAAGTTCGCCAAAGCCGTTATCTCAGTAATAAGGGTTTCATCTTTCAACCTACTGTATTTATCTTCAGCATAAAATTTTCGTAGCCCAACTTCTTTAGATTTATCGTTGCCTTTTGCTCTTAGTACGTGAGTATAGTATCTAAATACATCATCGAGTGAAATTCCGGATTGTTTACAAACATGCATGAGCTCCTTCCATGTATTTGTAAATTCCTTGCGTTTCTCTTCAGTTGCCAGATTCCGATAAATTTGTGCTTTAAATATATCAGAGTCTGCCAATGGTAAACCTCTATCATTCAAGGTTGAGAAAATAGTCAATGCAGTTTCTGGCGTGTCGCATTCAATCGGCAGAATAATACATTTTTGAAGAATGGTGATACACAATTGTTTCCACTGCATCGGATTGGTTACCGCATATTCATCACATTGCTTTTTGAAGAAACGGTAATTGACTGAATAGTTATCAGTTGCCAGATCGCTACTCACACCAGTTTCCAGAATTTTGTGAAAAGTTTCATTGTCTTCTTCGGTAGCAACCAATGACAAAATATGAATTTTTGTTTTATCGGATACCTTTTGAGAAATAGGATTGATGTCCCAAATACATGGCGCTAGCTGGTTTTTAAGCCCAGCTACATCTTCATCTTCAATCATGACTTCCAGTTTTCTGTAAAAGGCTCTCAACATTAAAAAGAAGGATGTTATACGCTGCTGACCATCAATTATTTCCTGGTTTTTATCATCATTGATATAGGAAACTATGGTGCCTAAAAAATAATCTGAACCATTTTGAGCATCTGTTTGAGTAAAATCTTCAATATCTTTCCAAAGTGTTTCACATTTCTCAACATTCCATTTGTATGGGCGTTGAAAGTCAGGGATAATAAACTTCCTGTTTTGCATTTCGCTTAAAAGCTTACCAATACTTTTTTTACTTACGTGTAATTCGGCCATATTTTTATTTTTTTATTTATTATCATTCTTCAACAACTGAACAAAAAGCCTCCTTTAATTTTTGGGTAATTTCGTCCAATCTTATTTTTATTCTATTCCTATTCGTAATATTTCTGTTTCCGTTTATTAAATGCAGGCATGGCTCCTTCAAGCACTTTTACAATACATTTATTGACCTCTCTATTTTCTATGCTGCCGGATATAAAAGAAAATTTATTGTCATTTTCTTTTTCAAGATTTGCAAATAAGTACAAAAAACTAAATAATGTCGTATTTTGCTTTTCTCTCTTCCTTTAAAGACAAAGGTTCTAGCGTTTATAAATACGACAATAAATTGTTCCTATTACTTATTACCTGTTCCGCATCTGCAACAACGGCTAAATTCGGATTGTGAGTTACCATGATTATTTGACGTTTCTTTTTTGCTTCTCTGATAAAAGGAACAAGGATATTTGCAACACTATAATTGTCCAGATTATCTTCAGGTTGGTCAATAATTAAAGGTATATCATTCTTATCAAGAATTAGATAAAATATTAATAGCAAAGCACCGCGTTCACCTGGGGAAAGCTGCTCCAATTTTTTATCTCCTTGCTTTAGTTGATAATTATAATCAAGGAAATTCAAAGAGAACAAGTAGGTATAAAGTTCTTCTATTTCTGAGACTTGATCTCCAACAAAACGATATTGATTATTGTCTTGACCTTCTCTCTGATCTTCTTTAAGAGCCCTGATAATTGAATCCAAAAAATTTATAACAGCGTCTTCATTATCAAAATCAACACCTGAAATAATTTGCTTTAACTGAATTTCACCGTCATTAATATTTCTAAAAGTTCCAGCCTTTTGTTTGTTGATGAAAGACATAAACTTCTGAATAAACTCCGGTTTTAAAACCAACGATGCTTCTATATTTATTGGATAAGTTTTTAGTAATTCTTTGTTTTGGTCAATTACTGAATCAATCCTATTTTTAACAGCCTTGTAAATGTTGATTACATCCAATTTTCGTTTAAAAATTTCTTTCAATTTCAGCTTCCGAAGCTGGTAAATTTCTTCTAATTCAACACTTAAATTAGTCTCGATATAGTCAATACCAAATTTGTAAAACTCTATGGTGTCCGGGGTATTTGTATCTCCTTTGATTTCTTTTTTCTTCCTTTCCCAAGTCGCTTTAGCTAGGAGATATTGCTGATATGCTTTTTGTTCTGTTCCCAATTTGGTTTGTTCGCTTTCAAGCATTTTTTGCGCAGTACTCTGCAATATTGGTAAGCTTTTGGCTATTTCAGGTTCTGTTAATTCCCCTTCACCGAGCAATATTTTTAATTCACTTAGAGTTTGTTCTTTAATTTGAATAGTAGATTCGAATTGAGAGTAATCAGTTTTTAATACAAGAGCTTTTGATATGTCTATTCCAACGGTCAGGAGAGCTTCCTTTTTGGATTCAGCATATTGCTGTATCTCAATCGCCTTAAATTCAAGTTCCTTTCTTGTTTGTTTCAATAATTGAAGATCAAGTAGCAGTTGTTTTTTGTTACCTTCGGTTTCTTTCTGTTGAGTTTCAAGTGTGGCAATATTTTCTTTTAGTCTTGTTATTTCTTTTAACTGGTCTTCACTTGCCTTTTTCTTTGCCGGATCTTCATTTGGATCTGAAACCATTGGCGGCTCTATAAGTGCCTTAAGCTCTTCCTCTTTCTTTTCCTTTTTCTTCATTAATTCCGCTTTATATGCTGGATTTTCTTTTGATTCCAGCAAAATAATATCAGCATTAATTTGATTCAGATCTTTAACTAGAGACTCAATCTCAGCATCGACACTTTGCTTTTGATATTTAATCAAGTCACCAAAAGTTGATGTATTGTACCTTTCAGATTCATCAATGTGTGTAAAAACTACTTTTTCTATTTCATTCTGAAATTCTTCGGTACTGGATACTTCGTTTGTTAATCTCTCAAATTGTCCTTGCGGAAGATATTTTACTTCTTCAATAGCTCCTTCGTCAGCATCCCCATCAAGGTTTCTCGGTACGACTTTTCCACTCTCCCAAAGTAAACTTGCAATAAAATTCTTAGCATGTTTGCCATCACGAAATTTTTTCTTCCTTAGAAATGAAAAGTCATCGTGATTATTGAAATCACCACACAAAGCAATCATATCTGCAATCGCACTCTTTCCACTTCCTTTATTTCCAATGATTGCAACCAACTCACTATTTAAAGGTATTTTCACATCATCAAACCACTGGCCATACCGACCATCATAACCTTCAACTTGAGAGATGTCTAGTTCTTTTATATATTTTGTACGGTTTGTTATTATGCGATCAAAAACAAAAGGTTTATCTCCTATAAATACTCGACCTTCTGGCTCATTAATAATCTGTTTTAAGCCTTCAAAGGTTGGATCTGCCTTAATCCAACAATTACTTTTTAGGATATACTCACTAATTTTGTGGTTGTCCGAACCAATAATCATAGGTAACCTCTTCCCAATAGCAGGAAAAACAATATCGATATATCCCTTTTGATCATTAGCTTGGCCTAGTTCATAGATATCAACATTTTTAGCAATATCAGTTTTTTGCGCTATTGTATGCTGCAATGAATTAGTAATTGTTTCTATTGAACTGTGTTTTTTGCCTGAGTGAATTGTAACAACTCCACCTAATTCATGGATTAAATTAATGGTTTCAATCAAATGACAATATACCTGATTTGGCTCCTTCAACTCACTAATGATTTTACTAATCTCAGTTTTGTTTTGTATTTGACCCCAAACATATGCTAAGTTGCAATCTTCGGCAAAAATTCCAATAAAATGAATCGGTTCACTTCCTCTCGCATCAGATAAAAATTCAATTCCAGGAAGAATTGTAATGTTTTTATCTTTACCTAACAATTGCAAAGATTTAATCCTTTCAACATCTATGACATGATGATCAGTAATCGCGGCAACATTTATATCATTTTTAGCCAATTCTTCAATTATATCGATATTGCTGACCGCATTATTTTGATAATCATAAGACGAAGGAGTATGAAGATGCAAATCCCATTTACGCCATTCTGCTCCTTTTGAATAGTTGTTTTCCATATGCTTAGTTTTCTATTGTCGCAAGTTTTGAAAGTAGCAAATTTTGTATTTCATTTAATTTATTGTTGTTCAATATTTTAATTTCAATCTTGGTCAGAATTTTACTTACTTTCTCATCAAAGCTCCTGGCTATAGATTCATTTGGCTTTACAATTTTAAATCCATCAACCTCTTCTTTTGTAATAGCTTCTCTTGTCGAACCGGATTGGCTAATGCCAAGTAATTTTGCTTTATTATCTGAATAGCAAAGAAGGCACAACAAATAGTTGGATAGGTGATATTCTGCCCTGGGGCGAATTATCATTACATGTTGATTAACCCTTGCAGGTAAAATAAATCCAGGCACAATACAGCATCTTGCTACTGAAACACCTGTAATGTTCAATAATATATCTTGCTTCTTTAATGAAACACCATCTAGTGCTTTTGCTTGTTCATCATCAAGAAAAGCTAAATCATCAGACGAGAATACAAAATCATAAACATTCATACTTCGTACTAATGATATTCCAGTTTTGTGATAGCTTTCTTTTCCACCTTTTGGTGTTGAACCACTTCCAATTTTTGAACAAATTGATTTAAGACTTTTTATTTCCCAACCCTTGGGAATTTCGCCCAACTCACTTTCCTCCATTTCCCCACCATTACTTTTATAAGGCAATCCGTTCTCATCTGGAAATTCAAAATCGACAAACCACTGTTTGTAAATGGCCTGTGCGGTTTCTTCTAGTTTTTGTATCAGTTGCTGGTTAAGCTTAATGCGGTTTACGATGGTGTGGTATTCTTTTATTATTTCGCGTTGTTTGGTAATGGATGGGATGGGTAATTGCATATCGGTAAAATCTTCCCACTCCAAACTCCCACGAACACCTCCAACTGCATTAAAACATGCTTCCCTATCAAATTCCGAACGTTTAAACCACATCATTAAATATTCAGGGAGAAGCCGGGTTTCGTCTTTTACTTCAAAAATCGGATAAGCTTGTGAAATAATGGCTTGATCAACTTCCTGCAATAACGCAACCGGCATTTTCTTATCGCGCCGTACTTGCATGGTACTGCAAGCAAACTGGTTTTTCCGGATAATTTTATAGTTCTCCATATCCGTTCCAATAATATTGGCAACCGAAGGAATAAACTGTTTGGAAATACTTAATCCTAAAAGTTGCTTCACTTTTAGTCCAGAATTTCGTTCATCAACAAGCTGAATATATTCGCCAATCCTCTTATAGTTTGCTTTGGTCATTTTTGCAATTAATAGCGTAAATTTAGGTAATCAGTAAGTTTCGAATAGTCAGGTAAATTCTCAATCACTTGTCGGATATGTTTGCTGTCGATAACTTTGAATTTTGATTGATCAGATAGACAGTTGCGCCACGTTGTTTGCAAATCGTCGTTTGTGAATGTATAGTTGTTGCCAAGCAAATCTTCATTTCCGGAAGGAACCACCAGAATATGAAGGAAATCGCTTGCAATGCCGGAATTCACCATTCTTTCCACTAAAAGTGTTTGACGCATCAGCTCATAAAACGGTTCGTAGTAAAAAACCGAATTTCCCAATTCAGGATTCGATTTCAATTGAGTTGAATTACTGATTAATTGATTATATCTGTTTTGACGTGTTTTTCCTTTGCCCAGCTCCAGTGCTTTGTTCTTCCCATCCAAATAACTCTCGGTATATTTCCATTCAATAGCTATCAGTAGCTTTTCCGCTTTACGTTTGGCAATTATAAATGCATCTATTGAAGTACAATATGCCCCTCTTTTGGCTCCATAATCATCTTCACCCAACAATTTCGCATTCTCGTAGATAAACTCAAATGCAATGTATCCCGAATCTTTGTCGCCAATGGTAGGAAGTATATCATCAATTTCCGCATCAAATAGTTGCACCAATTTGAGTACGGCAGACTTATCGCTCCGAAGTGCAAACAAAAAATTGAGGCATTGGATTTGAGAAGAAAGCATGTGTCCGGTAGGAACTTTATTATCATCTCCCCACCAGGCAATTTCATTCTCTTCGAAGTAAGGAATTACCTGTGATTGAATTTTTGGATACAGGTTATTTAGTCCATCCAACAAAACAAAGGACAACGATTCATATTTATCGAATCTTCCACCTCCTTTATCCTGATTAAATATTTCAGGATACTTATAACGAAGCTTTTGAATCTGCAATTTTCGTTGTAATTCTTTATATGCCATCCTTCAAGATATAGTTATTTGCCTGTACTTCCAAGTAAAGCGTTGTGTATTTTTCACCATATTGCTGCTTGTATAAAATCAATTCTGCCGAGGAGTGAGCTGCAAAGACATAGGCATAATCAATTTCAGCCTGATCGACTTGGAGTACCAGACTACTAGCATTAAAGTCCCAAAGTCCCAGCTGATTTTTTGACGAAATAATTCCTTTTACATCCTCCCGTAAAGCAGATTGAAATATCGGGTGTGCAACATGTTCTTGATACCGCAAAAAATGGTCATCAACGCCAGCATTACCTGATAACGAACCCAAACCTTGTTTCAGTTCAAGTAGCATAATCTTATTGATTTTCAAATCAATGGCAACCAAATCAAAGCGAGTTTTTCCATTCGTTCTGTTCTTCACCTTTTCCTGAGCAAACTGGTATTCCATGTCAATTACCAAAAATTGATTTCGAAGAGAATTGTTATCCGTGGTAATTTTTTGCTGGATCGTAAACTCTATATTTTTCTTAACATCAATGTGTTTTTCTACCAATTTCTTGGCTTGATCAAAATATGATTCGGGAAAATTAACATCTAAAATAGGTTGAATACCCTCCTTCCAATAGCCTACTGCTAGCAATTCCGGTTTCCGATTTGGGAACAAAGTCAGAAGTAACGATTTTTTATAATAGACTTTAGGCTGGTTCTTTATCCGCATCTCAATCGACAAATCAGGGTCGTTCTTTACCAAATTCAGAATTGGTAAATATTCACCAGTAAGTAATTTGTCAAGTAGTCTTGAGTTTGATAACATTCTTCCCATATCTTGCAGAATTAAAGCTTAATATCGTAACCCAATTCAGAGAACACATTCAGCAAATCCCTTTTCGATTTTTCTTCTGCTTTTAGCAATTCAGCAAATTCAGATTGGAGCACTTTCATTTTATCATCGAAGTCGATGTTTTCGTCTCGGTTTACAAACTCAATGTATTTACTGGGGACAAGTGAGAAATCTTTTTTGGCAACTTCGTCAAACGTGGCTGAATAGCAGTATTCTGGGATGTCTTTGTATTTAGTATTGTCTTGCTGCCAGGTGTGGTAGGTGGTTGCAATGTCTTTAATTTGCGGCCCACTGAATTGAATAAACTTCTTTTCGAAAGGTTCGCCAATCTGTCGCAAGTCCATAAAGAGTATTTCCTTTTCCCTGTTTCGGTAGTGACGTTCTTCATCGCCAATGCTTCGGCTTTGTACTTTCTTGTTTTTATTCAGAATCCAGACAGTCACACTTATATTGGTTGTATAGAACATATCTTGTGGCAATACCAAAATGGCTTCCACCAAGTTGTTTTCAATCAGTTTCCGACGTATTTTATACTCTTCGCCACCACCACTTAAAGCGCCATTGGCGAGGATAAATCCGGCTACTCCGTTTTCAGAAAGTTTCGAAACCATGTTGAGAATCCAGCCATAATTGGCATTGCTTTTGGGTGGCACATCGTAACCACGCCAGCGCGGGTCGTCTTTCAATTCGTTTTCGGCACGCCAGTCTTTCTGGTTAAAAGGTGGGTTGGCCATAATGTAATCGGCTTTCAGGTCTTTGTGCTGATCGTCGCCAAAAGTATCGGCAGCTTTATCGCCCAAATTACCCGAAATACCGCGTATGGCCAGGTTCATTTTGGCCAGTTTGTAGGTGGTATTGGTGTATTCCTGTCCGTAAATCGATACATTTTTGGTGTTTCCGTGGTGGGCCTGAATAAACTTGATAGATTGCACAAACATACCGCCGGAACCACAGGCGGGGTCGTATATAATGCCACTGTAGGGTTCAATCATTTCGGCAATCAGGTTTACAATGCTTTTGGGCGTATAGAATTCGCCTTTGCCTTTTCCTTCGGCCAATGCGAATTTCGAAAGGAAATATTCGTACACCCGGCCCACAATATCCTGAGCTTTATCTTTGAGGGTATCAATTTCGTTAATGGTATCGAGCAGCGACGAGAGTTTGGTAATATCCAATCCCAAACGTGAAAAGTAATTGTCGGGCAGCGCTCCTTTTAAAGCTTTATTGTTTTTCTCGATGTTGTGTAGTGCGGTATCAATCTTTAACGCAATGTCGTTTTGCTTCGAGTTTTTGATGATGTACGTCCAGCGTGAAACTTCATCGAGGAAAAACACGTTGTTCTGGTTATAGAATTCGGGCATTTCAATGTATTTTTCCTGCCCTTTCGCAATGAGCTTATTACGGTGTTCTTCAAACTTATCACTGGCAAACTTCAGGAAAATCAACCCCAATACCACGTGCTTATATTCTGCTGATTCAACGCTCCCTCTTAATTTATTGGCCGATTCCCAAAGGGTTTCTTCCATGCTCTTCTCCTTACCATTTCCGTTCTTTTTGGCCATTCGTTCTTTTTTGTTTTTTGTTCAACGTGCAAGTTACAACAACAAAAGAAATAAAGCATTATTGTTAATTGGATTTTGCAACCAACTTTTCAACAAAAGCGATCCTTTTTGTCGCTGAAATAGAAGATAGTAGTTACGGTTAATTGCCGTAACTACTCAAATAAGCTGCATATTCAAAACGAATCAGTTCAGGATCGAGGGATTCAGAAGCTCCTTCGAAATAAACTGAATTCAGGTATTCGGTGAAAGATTCCCAAACGGAACTGTTATCCTGATTGTCTTTGGCTGATTTTGAAGTGTAAGATTTCATGCGATAGTTTTTAAAAATTATATGCCTTTCGCCGTTGGGGCCTCTTCGGAATACACAAACAGGAACGGAATACCGTTAAGCCCCCGAGCATTCGGGGGTAGGATATGCCGGAAATTCTTTGTGTAGTCTGCAAAGCAGTTCCGAATGGACCCTGCATCTTCGCGTATAATTTCATAAAAACAAGCAATGAAGCTCTTACCTGATCAGCAAAAAAGATAGTAGGATCAACATTATTGGGTGGCAGGCAGAATTTGAATCTGGAATTCCAGGTTAAACCCCATTTATTGGGCGACCATTAAAAAAGCCTTTCGGCTTTTTTAATTTTTTAGAATGGTAGATCATCTTCCTCAGGAACCGCTGGTTCTTTCTTCGAAGTTTTTTTAGCCTTTTTCTGCTTTTCAGGCTGCGCATCGGTTGCGTTGTCTTTCTGCACCTTAGTTTGATAATAGCAGGTGTGTGTTCTGCCGAATTTGTCCGGTGTTTTCATTTTGGCCACTTCAAAACCAAGGTATTTGATTCCTTCCTTTTCGAAAATTGCTGCTTCAATACCTTCTACGGGGAGAACTACTTTTACGATGTCAAGATTACTAACCTGTGTTCCTTTTCCAATGTAATGCTTTTCAAAAGTTGTCATAACGTAAATTTTTAAAGTTAAAATTATATGCCAGGTCAAGCAGGACGCGGATTTTGGAGCAATCAGGGAGGAACTGGAATACCGGAACGTAGAGAGGATATGCCGGGAAAATCCTTGATTGAGGGGACCGAACGCCATAAACGTGTCCAACCTTTGCAGAGAATTCTTAGCTGGCCTTAAAAATTAGTTATGACCTGCCCGAATAGCCATTGGAGAAAAGGGTTAGGGTAGGATGGACTTGAATCTGGTAGTTCGTTGGCAAGGTTCGCTGATGTTGTTTGAAACGAATCAAGGTGGAGTTTGTAAGGCCAATGAAGTAAACTAATTCGGCAATTCACCTTACTATATCTTAATGTGCATGATGAAGATACTGTACAGCCTGATTGGAAAAGTGTCCTGAAGGCGGAAAAAATCGGTAGTTCGTTTTATGATCTACTTCAAAATAGAAAAGTCAGGAAGGTTTAAATTACAGGGAGTAAAATAGATTTTTAATAAAGATGGATTTTGTTGCTTGGATATGATCGGAAATATTACCGAACAAAAAAGGGGCGAAAAGCCCCAATGATTAACTCATTCTTTGTTTAGCCATCTGCCTGGCTTCCGTGATTTCTTCGATTGACCAATCCACCTTTGCCATTTGATAGGTTTCATCTTCCAGTTCTGCAATCTTTCGGGTAAGCTGCTGAACTTCGGCTTTTGCCTGCCCCAATAATCGATGCAGGTACAGAATGTCTTCTCCTTTTCGTTTTATCCTACCGGCTTCCGGCAGATAAGCTGTCCAGTGTTTTTCCATAATACCTTGATTTATTCCTGCAACCAGGTTGTATGATTCTTGAAAAAGCGGATAGACCGGTAAAAACGCCGGGCTTTGGTCAGCTCGTCAATATTGAATTCCTGTTTCACCAATAGTTTTTCTCCGGTTCGGTATGCTGAAATAACGAAAGTGGGCCCATAGAGTACCATGCTTTTGTGTCGGTTGTACTTATCTTTGGATTCAGCAAGTCCGGCAATAAAGCCTTTAAAAGAAACTTCCCCCGAACGGAGGAAGTTTTCTGAAGTTTTTTCGGTTGCCATAATCAGTCTTCGTTGGGTTTCATGATGAAAATGGCAGGTGATGGATCGTCGAAATCCTGAGCCTGAATTACTGCTTTGAGGGTAACCAGTCTGTTGAGTCTATTTTCAGGAGATTCAAGCGTTTCATTGGACTCCCAGTTACCTTCATCAGGCAGGTAGCTAATGAAATCATACTGTAAAAAATTGGAAGAAACTTTCCGGGCTTGAAAGGCAAACATATACAGCACATCCCAAAGGCGACCCGAAAGGCTTTGAAGCTGCTCCATACCTTTCGGAACTTCAACGTACTTGTCCCATGCAGCACGGGTCAGGTAAACCGGGAACTTAATTCCTACTTCGTTTGAGGCTACACTATCAACCTTTACAAGAAACCCGTCATCAACAGCTTGCTTGGTTGAATACGTGGAAACAATTTCCCATCCATTATCATCTTTCATTTGATTTTGCCGCTGCCCTACGGACTTATTTTGGCTCCCTTGAAAAAACAAAGGATTATCTGGCACGCCGTTAAACTTAAATTTTTGGCGTACCAACATTGAGTTGTCCCGGATCAGGTCAACGGGGTGCATGTCAGTTTCATGCCCGAAATGGGCAACCCATGAAACTGAACGCATCCGAAGGAAACGAGCCACGAAAAGCGAGTTCCCCTTTACCGTTCCGGGAAACGATCAATAAATTTGTCGGAAATTTGAGTGTAATAGGAACTAACTAATAATACGAGAGAGGTCTCAATCGGATTTATAAAAACAAAAATATCTTATAACTTATTTAATATTAGAAATTTGGCAATTATTTTTTTAACTTAATATAAAATATTACAGACATTACAATCGAGAGTCATGCATAAAAAAGCATTCAATAATTTCATAAATAACTTAGCATTGATTTAGAACCTCGCCCACTGAATTTTACTTTTGCGAATAAAAAAATGGCTTTTACATCCATTTATTCTCCATACCGAGGGATAAATATTAATTTTCTTTTTTTTATCAATTTTAAATCGCCAACACGGTTCAGCATCTTTTAGGAGATTCAATTGAATTAAATTTTGACAACCACAAGGACATTTAAATGCCAATAGCCAAGGGAAATTCATTTCACCAACAATGTAAATGACTTTATCAGTGACCATTTCAGGCAATTCATCGACATACCTCAATTGAAGTCCTGGCGATTGCCAATCAATAATCCTATCCGCAATTTTCTTAAACCAGTTCATGAATTTAATTCCGACATTTCGATAAATGGACTCATATCACCACGACCAGATTTTTTTCTCAAATATGTATCTATTTCAAAATCTGATTCATTTGAGTTAACAATATAGCATTCTGAAATATCAATTGTACTAGCAGCATAACTTGATGGATGATCCGATCTATATGGATGGATACGATTAAGAAACTCATTTATAGCATGACTAGCCACTTGCATATTGACACTTATTACTGCCGGACTATTCACATTTACATTTTTGATATATGAATTCTTTTTCAAATTTTCGAACTCTTCCGGATTTTTTCTGTATTGACTTGAAGCTCTTAGGTCTTCAATGGTGTAAACGCCACGGGTTAGTAAGGAAGACATACATGGCTGTAGATAGTGAACGGATCCACATATCTGTTTTATACCTCCCAAACCATCAGCTTCAAGTTTTACTCCTAAATCAAAATAGGGAATGAGATAAAATGAACAAAGTTGATTTAGTAAATGACGACCATCAACACTATCCATACATCCGAAAACCACCTCACATTGAATCAATGCTTTTAAAGCATCAACATCATCGTATATATTTACTTGGCGGCTATCTACCTTCGTTCCCAGTCCGATTCTTTTTACAGCATCAGCTATTGCCAAAACCTTTGGTTTTTTACTTTCTACATCATCGACTGTCGAGTTAATAATACGATTAAGGTTTTTTGTTTCAACTATATCAGGGTCAATAAGAATAAGTCGTTTGACTCCAAGTCTTACTAATTGCTCTATAACCGGACTTCCCGTTCCTGAACACCCAACAACTCCAACGGACAATTTATTTAAACATTCAAATGTTTTTTCACCAAATGCCTGTATAGTCCTCATTGCAAAATCTGCTTTAATCAGGTCTCGCAATCTTGAAAAATGTTGTATCGTATCACCCGCTATTAAAATTTTATCAATAGGTGAGTGCTCCAGATTATGAAAATAAAATCTTCCAAAGATTTTCCCATCAGGCAACATCACGGCACTAGCATGAGGACTATCATTCAAAGCCCAGCCAAAAGCAGAATCAAAAAACTCTTTATCAGACTCATCATCGGTTTCTGAAAATTTATCAAATCCTCCTGGGTGGCTATGAATTTTCAATAATGCTAAATCAGACTTTCCAATCCTTTCAAAGTAGTGATGAATCCTATCAGTCTGCCAATGCAAGATGTCTGGTCCAGTACTGTAATACTCATCATGAGGTATCAGCGTCATGTCATGAACCAGAAGAATTTCCTCCTCGTGACTATTAAATCTTCCACATAAAGCTACTGCGACAGCCTCAATGCTTTCAACATTGAGAAGATGCTTTTTTAATATTTCATAGTGGAATCCCGATATTCTAAGCTGCAATTTCATTTGCGCGTTTTATAAATTCTTGTTCAAACCAAAAACTAACTAAAGCCAAGTGAGTTGAAAGATCGTCAACACCTTCTCTCCACGGATTTTGGGAAGTTCGATGCCTCGACCACCGTTGATACTGTTTCCCATCAATAGGTTGACTGCATGTTGCATTGATAGCCTTCCCATCTAAGCGTTGCAATGAAGGATAGAAATATGCCATATCAAGCGGAGTTCTAGGGTAACCCGTTTCAATTTTAATAGCAACTGAAATTTTCTGATG
Organism: Prolixibacteraceae bacterium; assembly: GCA_003537645.1. Classification (GTDB taxonomy): domain Bacteria; phylum Bacteroidota; class Bacteroidia; order Bacteroidales; family Prolixibacteraceae; genus Aquipluma. The sequence goes on along the minus strand of DPRM01000141.1, from coordinate 78,633 downwards.
ATTATAGCCAAATGCAACCGGGTAATCATGAATGATTACCCATTGCATCCCCTGGTCATTGATAGTTTCCCAATCTGAACCTAATTCATCAAGGAAGATCACATCTTCGTCCGGCAGTTGAAAATTCTTTCTCATTATCCTTCAGTTTGATCTAACGGAATTGTCATGAATTTTTCAATACCGGGCTCAGTAAAGCATACTTTTTGGTCATAACCAACTTTCATAACTTTACCCCCTTTGAACCGCTGATTCAGCTGAAACCTTTCAGTCGGAATTTTTCCTGCAAGCGCCAAAATTTCACGCCCGGTCATACATTCTTGCTTAACAGTAAGATTCTGTCGGTCCACCATAATATTATAATGGTGTCCAGGAGGAACAACCTTACCTTCTTTAGCATACTGGGCAACATCAATTACCGTAACTTCTGTGTCTAATTTGTTTTTTGAATCCATTTTCTAAAAATTTAAATTGTTTACTGAATAAATACTAAAGCGTGACATCCTATATTTGTCACGCTTACAGATTTAATGTATAAACAAGTTAAAAATGGAGGTAAGTTTAAAATCTGAATCATCAAAAATCAATTCAAACGATCTTCAAATAATTGAAGCGTTAAAAAACGATGACGATCAGAAAAGACAACAGAAATATCAGTTTATATTCTTCAATAAATATAAAGGATATATTTACAAGGGTGCCATCCAACAGTGTGTTAACTTTCCCGATCCAGAACAGTTAGCAATTGATATAACACAACAGGCTTTCATAAATGCATTTAGAAAGATTAAAGCCTTTGATTTATCCAAGGAATTCAATCCTGAAAAACATGGATTAATTATTAAAGCTTGGCTTGGTAAAATCGCAAATAATTGTTTTAAAAAAGAGTATGCAAAAAGGAAAAATGAAGTTTACATAGGTGATCTTCAAATCATTCCAGAAAAAGAAGATTGTGATCTAATAGAAAGCTTATACGAAGACAGTCAAATTGAAATTCCCAATGAGTTTCGGAAAAGACTTAATAAGGCAATGAACACGCTTAATGAGACACAGAAGCACATTCTTCTAACGTATGCAGGAGAAGGATGTTTAAACTCCACTCTGCATTTGAGTGATGAAGCATTGAATTATCTTTGCAAAATGTACAGCACAAGTTCTGCCAATATCAGACAAATTAAAAAGAGGGCACTGGATAAAATCAAAAAACATTGTTTTTAACAAACAAAAAAAACTAAACATGAGAAATAAAATTAGCGACAAATCAGATAACATACATGAAAATAAAATGATTGAGAAGGCGCTAAGAACAGGGGGATTTCTTTTCCCTGAAACTATTGAAGAAGTAAAAGAATTTGAAAATTTATTTGGAACAACTGATGTAATTCTACCTTCTGAACTGGATGTACCAACATTTCTATATTCAGAATCAGAAAAAGCAACTAACTCCAAAATCGTTAAATCTCCTTGTGAGAATTTTGCTATGGCTGCAAGAGAAGGTGCATCAAGACTGCCAGAAGACATTCAGAAGAAAATAATTGACGACATAAAAGCAGTTGAAGTAAAAAGGGAAAGAAAGAAGTAATAGATGCACCAGAATCTGGATGATATTGCTGAATTAGCCGAAGATCTTGGAAATCGATTCCTGATAAAAGGCAAAGTAAATCTTGAAAGAATTGCTAGAAGTGAAAATATTTCTTTTATCAAAGGCAATTATGGTAATCATTTTCTGGGTCAACTAGTTCATTATTCAGAACAATTTTATATTATCCTCAATAATGACCTTTTAGGCAAAAGCGAATCGGGCCGAATTAGATTTACAATTGCTCATGAACTGGGTCATTATTTCATCGATGCGCACAGGAGCAAATTATCAAAGGGAATTTCTTTATCATTCAAAGAAGAGTTAAATGAATCTGAAAGTAAAAAGACCGAGATTGCAGCAAATCACTTTGCAGCTAACTTACTTATGCCAAAACTTCACTTTGTGAAGCTTGCACAAAAATCAGACTATGGTCTGTCAGGAATCTTTACACTAAAGACAAAATACGATACTTCAATTGAAAGTACGGTCAAACACTACATCAACATAAATCTAAATCCATGTATCATGTTAAAATGGAAATCGGATTGCACTTTCCATTATGCATGGTGTTCTTCAAAGTTCTCAGAACTTTTGCAATTAAAAAGATTTCCGATCCCTATTCGATTTGACGCTAATTATATTAAAGAGCAAATCAGAATAATTGATGAATACAATTATGAGTATATAGAATCTGCGACCCCGGTTTCCAGGTGGATTTCTATAATCACACCAAGGTCACCCCAAGATATTCTAGGACTTGAGCAGACAATAAAAATTGGTGATTTTGGAGGTATAACGCTATTGACTTTTCAGCAATAAATATGAAAATCTAATGCAAAATTCCTCTATGATTTGAATTATGGAAGTTGTTAATTCTCATCAGCTGCATTGAAAATCAATGCAATTTATTGAATCTGTCTAAAAAATATGAAGCTTATATGCAATCTTGGAAACAGTCTCCAAAGGAACTATGCTGAGCATGACATATTTTTCTGTTTTCAGGAATACATCAAAAGAAATTTAAAAGCTGAGGTCACCTTTTTAATGCGAAATATCGCTTCCTTCGCAGAGAATCTTAAGAATTCCACCGGTCCCTTTTGGGCTGTTCAGGATTGCGTCAAAGAGACGGTTAAAATTGCTTCAATTTGGCATTTTGTGTATCAAATCGTGTATCAAATAAAAAAGCAGCTACAATTTAAGATTGTAACTGCTTGATTCTAAGTGACCCCGGTAAGATTCGAACCTACAACCTTCTGATCCGTAGTCAGATGCTCTATCCATTAAGCTACGGGGCCGTTTTAAAAGCGATGCAAATATAATACTTATCAGAACAAAAACAACCCACCTCAAATAGTTTTTTTAAGTATTTCCGATGAATTATTGGCAATGCAAACAAAACAATCTGATTATAAAGATTTTGAATCTCTGTATTTAATGTTTCCGATTTATAAACTGCTTGATTTCTTTTTCACCCATGCGTTTCACATTTGTAATAATGATATCCTGACGAATAAAATCGCCATATTGGTTACATTCATTAATTACATTAACGAATACGCCCTGTATATCGGATTTAACTGGTAATAGCAAAACGGCAATTGCAAGGTTCTCGCAAAATGAAATTTCTTCAAGCTCACCATCATTCTTGGTAATAGTAAACTCAAGTTCATTTTTAATTAGTTTTTGTTGAATGGGCGAATAGGGCACGTTATCTTCACGACCAATCAAAACAACGAAATACCTAAGCTTCTGACCCTTTCCGCCTAATCCTGTTGAAATATAAACCTGTTGTTCATCCATTAGCGAGCTTTGTATCACCATTCGACTTTCCTGCAATGCCAAAATACTCCAGTCACGCAATTCTACATCTGGATTTTTGGCATATTTTTCAATTGTTCTGAAAGCTTCCACTTTTTCCTGCGAAGCAAGCAAAACCAATAAATTCTTTTTTTCGTCTATCGAAACTTCAGGATTAAACAAGTCGGCCTGATGTTGAAGTATCATCTCTGACGAAAATGAGGTTTTCAAATCGCGCCCGTAATTAAAATATTCCATCTGAAGCTCAATATCAATCTGTTCTTCCAATACACTAAAATTTTCGGGCAAAGATGAAATCGCTTCCTGAATCCGCTTATAAATGTTATCCTCTTCCATGTTCTTATTTTCGCTCACTACAAAAGTAAACGAATCAGATTTGATTTATCAACAAAACCATTTTTTTTAAGCGTTCTACCAAAACTTAAAATATATTTGTGCCGTTATTCTTATTTGGTTTAAATTAGCATAGCATTTGATCTGGATACCGTGAGACTTTCTGAAGTAAAAAATAAAGAAACAGTAATAATTACCAAGGTGCTGGGCCATGGTTCTTTTCGAAAAAGAATCACTGAAATGGGATTCGTAAAGGGCAAAGAAGTAACAGTTATAAAAAACGCGCCATTTAACGGACCTATTGAATTTAAGATACTTGACTATAACATTACTCTCAGGCGTACTGAAGCAAACCTGATTGAAGTTGTAAGTCAAACGGAAGCGCTCAGCCAAATAACTCAGAATTATGAAGGTGTTATCGACTTTGAGAATCTTAAAGTTTCAGTAAAAGAAAAAGAAAGAACTGTAAATATCGCCTTGGTCGGAAACCCAAATTGTGGAAAAACGACTTTGTTTAATTTTATTTCAGGATCAAAAGAGCATGTTGGTAATTATAGCGGAGTAACAATTGATGCCAAGAAAGCTACTTTTTCGCAAAATGGATACAATTTCAATATCTACGATCTGCCCGGAACATACTCATTAACAGCATATTCTCCTGAAGAAATTTACGTTAGGAATTTCATAATGAATGAAACTCCGGATATCGTTATCAATGTAATCGATTCATCAAATCTGGAGCGAAACCTTTTTCTGACAACTCAATTGATCGACATGGATATCAAAGTAATAATTGCTTTGAATATGTATGACGAATTACTGAAAAACAAAGTAAAATTTGATTATCAGAGCCTTGCAAAATTAATGGGAATACCAATCATTCCTACAATTAGCTCAAAAGGGAAAGGAATTTCTGAACTGATTGCCAAAATCATTGAAGTTTACGAAGATATGGATCCAATCGTGCGCCATATTCATATTAATTATGGACTTGAGCTCGAAAAATCAATTCAGCTTCTTCGGACAAAGATAAAACTTGAAAAACCAATCACCGATAATATCTCGTCCAGGTTTCTGGCAATCAAACTACTCGAACGGGATAAACAAACAGCAATTGCACTTGAAGCATACCCAAATTATGCTGAAATTGAAAAAACAGCACAAAATGAAATCCGGAGAATTGAACGTTTGTACAACGAAGACAGTGAGACTGTTATCACCGATGCCAAATATGGATTCATTTCCGGAGCATTGGAAGAAACTTATAAACAAAGACAAAAGCACCTTATCAACCCTTCTGATAAAATAGATAAAATACTAACGCACAAATTTTTCGGATTTCCGATATTCTTACTTCTGATCACGTTTGCTTTCTATTCAACATTTAAGCTTGGAGCTTATCCAATGGGTTGGATTGAAGGCCTGGTAGCATTGGTTAGCAACCAGATATCGGGCTTAATGCCGGATGGTATGCTGAAAGACCTGTTAATTAATGGCATTATTGATGGAACGGGTAGCGTGTTGGTTTTTCTTCCGAATATTTTAATTCTGTTTCTGTTTATTTCGTTTATGGAAGATTCTGGCTATATGGCCAGAGCTGCATTCATCATGGACAAGATTATGCACAGGTTTGGTCTTCATGGTCGTTCCTTTATCCCTATGGTAATGGGTTTTGGTTGTAATGTTCCGGCCATAATGGCAACCCGCACATTAAGAAGTCCCGGAGACAGGCTTCTTACAATGCTCATTATTCCATTTATGTCGTGCAGTGCTCGTTTGCCTGTATATGTTTTATTTATTACCGCTTTTTTTCCACAACACCCTGCCCTTGTTTTGAGCAGCATTTATTTCGCCGGAATATTAATCGCGTTTCTGACTGCACAACTGCTAAACCGAACAATTTTCCGCAACAAAGAAACTCCTTTTGTTTTGGAACTCCCTCCATATCGTATTCCAACAATGAAAAACATTGTTGTACACATGTGGGACAAAACACAGCAATACCTGCAAAAAATTGGTGGTGTAATTCTTATTGGAGTAATAATTATTTGGGCGTTGGGCTATTTCCCCCGTGAACATAAAACAGTTGTATCGGCAGAAATCACAACACAACAATCAGATATACTGAATACTCATAACGAAGGCGACCAGAATCTTCGTATGCAAAACAGCTACCTTGGACGAATTGGTCATTTTATTCAGCCGGTAATGGAACCGCTTGGATTTGATTGGAAAATGAGCATCAGTCTATTGGCAGGTCTGCCAGCCAAAGAGATTATTGTAAGCACAATGGGTGTATTGTACCAGGTCGATCAAAACGATGAACAAATCGGATTGAGCAATAAACTTCAGCAGGAAAGATTTATTTCTGGAGAGAAAAAGGGAGAATTAGTCTTTTCGATACCGGTGGCACTGTCATTTCTTGCATTTGTATTAATCTATTTCCCATGTATAGGTGTTATAGCTACAATTAAGAATGAATCTGGAAAGTTGAAATGGGCTATATTTACAATCATTTATACTACTGCTGTTGCCTGGCTTATCTCGTTTCTCGTTTTTAACATTGCAAGCTTTTTTGTGTAGAAATCATAGAATTATAAAAACAAACAACAAATTATGATTCAGGATATTATAGCATATTTAATAATTGTCTCCGCCTTTGGAATTTTGACATACAGAATTCTTCAGTTTTTTAACTTAACCAGAAAAAAGGCAGATAAATGCGGAGGATGCTCGACTGGGTGCTCTTTAAAAGAACTACATGTTGTCAATAAAGCAAAATTCGATAAAAAGGAATTATATAGGTTCTACCAGTAAATTTTTAAGTGCGGCTATCGCCTTGGTCGGATTTTCAGCACCAAACACAAAACTTCCGGCAACCAAAATATCTGTGCCTGCTTCATAAAGTTTTTTCCCAACTTCAAAATTAACTCCGCCATCCACTTCTATCAGTGCTTTTGAGTTTCGCCGTACAATCAGGTCTTTTAACTGGCTTACTTTTCTGTATGTATTTTCAATGAATTTCTGGCCACCAAAACCCGGATTTACCGACATCAAAAGTACCATATCCAGATTTTGAATAATATCATCAAGCAACGCAACCGGCGTGTGTGGATTCAAACAAACACTGGCTTGTGTTTTATTGTCTTTTATTTGCTGAATAGTTCTATCTAAATGTGGACATGTTTCAATATGAACTGTAATGATTGATGCTCCGGATTTGCAGAATTCATCAATGTAACGCTCCGGATTTACAATCATCAGGTGAACATCCAAAGGTTTTCGAGCGATTTTATTAATATGCTGAACTACCGGCAATCCAAAAGAAATATTAGGAACAAAAACTCCATCCATAATATCACAATGAATCAGGTCGGCTTCACTGTTATTAATCATTTCAATTTCAGCCGCGAGATTGTTAAAATCGGCTGCCAATACCGAAGGTGCAACAAGTTTCATAGAATTAAATTAAGTTTCAAAAGTAAGATTTAATCCAAGTAATCAGGAAAAAAGTCATAAAAAAAGCTGCACTTGGCAGCTTTCTGAAATTACAAATATGTTTTTAGGAGTCTGTTCCGGTAATTGTTTCTCATCTTTTTGATGGTTTTTTCTTTTATCTGTCTGACCCGTTCTCTGGTTAAGCCAAATTCGTCTGCAATTTCTTCAAGAGTATGCTGGCGATTTCCGCATAATCCGTAGAAATATCTGATAACGTCAGCTTCGCGTTCGCCCAGTGTTGATAAGGTCCTGTCAATTTCTTTACTCAATGAGGTTTTCATCAATCCATGATCAGGACTGGGTGAATCTTCATTTAACATTACATCATACAAACTATTGCCTTCTTCATCATGAATCGGGGCATCCATCGAAATTTGATGCATCGATACTTTCATGGCATCTTCTACAACATCGCTCGATGTTTCGAGTAAAGAGGCGACCTCATCAAAGGTAGGTTCACGTTGAAACTCTTGTTCAAGCTTGATAAAGGTTTTATTAATGCGAGTAATTGAGCCTATTTTATTTAATGGCAATCTTACGATACGTGCCTGTTCAGCCAGTGCCTGAAGGATAGCCTGACGAATCCACCAAACTCCGTATGAAATAAATTTAAATCCACGGGTTTCATCGTAACGCTGAGCTGCTTTAATTAAGCCAAGGTTTCCTTCATTAATAAGGTCGGGTAAACTCAAGCCTTGGTTTTGATATTGTTTTGCTACAGAAACAACAAATCTTAGATTGGCTTTTATCAATTTCTCCAAAGCATCTTTATCACCTTTTTTAATTCTTTTCGCAAGATCGGCTTCTTCTTCAGCGGTAACCAAATCGACTCGCCCAATCTCATGTAAATACTTATCCAGTGACAACGCTTCTCTATTTGTAACCTGCTTGGCTATTTTAAGTTGTCTCATTTTTTTAACGTTTGAATGTTCTGTATTTTTTTCGCTTTAAAACATTGCATCTTTTCAGCTTCGAAAATACTTATTAATGATCACTTTAAAATCAAATAAGTCTAAAATTGTGTGAACTGTGCGTTTTTACACATGAACCGTTAATATTGACTGTCGAACGATACAATTGAGCGATTGATTTTAACATTTTTTAAACCAATCTGGCTCTGAAAAGTTCAATTAGACTCCCCCAAACTGAATATTTTCACTTTTGTTTGCCTAATTTTAAGGATTTAGCTATACTTGCAAAAAATTTCGAACAAGTTCCGATCATCCAAATTCTCAAATCCACAACATTTTTTTTCAATCACTTGACCTTTTGGATATTAACAAATCAATATGAAATTATGTATGATATTATTGAACTAAACAGAAAACTACTTCCTGATTTAAAAGATATTGCAAAAGAGCTTGATATTAAAAAAATTGAATCTTATAAAAAACAAGATTTGATTTATAAAATACTTGACACGCAGGCTATTTTGGCTTCAGAAAAAAAACCTGAAGAGAAAAAATTCAAATCTCCACGCGATATAAATCCACCTAAACGCGAAGAAGGTTCTGTTCTGAATAAACTATTTGGATTCAGAAAAGAAGAAAAAACTACAGAAGCCAAAGCGGATAAAAAACCAACGCAATCTGAAAATGAAAACTCGCAGAATGCTGTTTCCATTGAACCTAAAAAAGAAGAAAAAAAGGAATATCAAATCAAGAAAAGACCCCGGACAGAACATATAAAGGCAGGGTCATCGAACCACAACCAGAACGCGGGACAAAAGCAAAATCCGAATCAAAAACAAAATAAAAACCCAAATCAGAATCAGAACCCAAATCAAAATCAACATCTGAAAGTAAGACAGGAAATCATTCTTCCTGAAGATATTATAGAAGTTGAACCCGAAATTTCAATTCAGGAACCGATTGAAGAACAAAGCGGAATCATTGTTCAGAAACAGGAGTCCCGCATAGAATTGACTACTTCAGAAGAAATTAAACCTGAGATTGTTGTTGAAAAGAAAAACGATCAACAAGAAAGAAAAAAGAATTTCGAGAATCCGAAGTGGGAAAATCGCGAAAATCAGGGTCAAAAACAACAAAAGAACCAGCAAAATCAGGAAAAACCATACGAATTCGATGGTATAATTAGCAACACAGGTGTTCTGGAAATAATGGTTGACGGGTACGGATTTTTGCGTTCATCAGATTTTAATTACCTGAACTCACCCGACGATATTTACGTCTCACAGTCACAAATCAAACTTTTCGGACTTAAAACCGGCGACACTGTTACCGGAACGATCCGTCCTCCAAAAGAAGGTGAAAAATATTTCCCATTAATTAAGGTGATCGAAATCAACGGAAGAACACCTGATTACATTCGCGACCGCGTGCCTTTCGAACATTTGACGCCACTCTTTCCAAACGAAAAATTCAATATCACCGGAAACGGTCACGACAATATTTCGACTCGAATTGTTGATTTGTTTGCCCCTCTCGGGAAAGGACAACGCGGACTGATTGTTGCGCAGCCAAAAACGGGTAAAACAATGCTGCTGAAGGAAATAGCAAATGCAATTGCAGCTAATCATCCTGAAGTTTACATGATGGTGCTGCTGATTGATGAACGCCCTGAAGAGGTTACTGATATGGCGCGCCACGTAAATGCCGAGGTTATTTCATCAACTTTTGACGAACCTGCAGAAAGACACGTTCGAGTAGCTAACATGGTTCTCGAAAAAGCAAAACGCTTGGTTGAATGCGGCCACGATGTGGTTATCCTGCTCGATTCGATTACACGTCTGGCACGTGCATATAATACAGTTTCGCCAGCTTCGGGCAAGGTACTCTCGGGTGGTGTCGATGCAAATGCATTGCACAAACCAAAACGATTCTTTGGAGCTGCGCGTAACATCGAAGAAGGTGGTTCGCTTACAATTATCTCGACAGCATTGACCGAAACTGGTTCAAAAATGGACGAGGTAATTTTCGAAGAATTTAAAGGTACAGGTAATATGGAACTACAACTCGACAGGAAATTGTCGAACAAACGTATTTTCCCTGCCGTTGATATCAATGCATCGAGTACCCGCCGCGAAGATTTGCTCATGTCGAAGAGTATCCTCGATAAAATTTATATTCTTCGTAATTTCCTTGGCGACATGAACTCAAACGAAGCAATGGAATTCCTGAAAAACAGAATAATGAAGACAGATTCTATTGAAGAATTCCTGATTTCGATGAACGACGAATAAGAAACCAAACCAGATATTTTAGAAAAAGAGAGCCTAACAGCTCTCTTTTTTATTTTAATCCCAGCTTAAAATTAAAACTGGTCGATGGTTGAACAGCTTCAGCAAGAGTAAATTTCTTCAGTATTCGTTTAATCACATTTGCCGTCATTATTTCGCCTGAATAATCAATCAAAAATCGGTTGAAGCCTGCCTTTTCCAACTGATTGCGATAATGAAACAATGCAACCGGAATAGTTGGATAAACAATTGTTATCCCATCTTTAATTGCAATCCTGAATTTCTTGTTATTCTCATCGGCAAACAGTTTTGATTCGTTGTGCGCCCTGACCGGCATACGTGAATAAAATAACTCCGGATAAAAATACAATGGAACAATCCCCTGCTTATTTTTCATCGACAATAAATTTTCCATATCATTCTCCTGCGGATAAATACAATCCGTAATTTGTTCGTCGTACAACGTTTTTACAGCCGCATCATTTAAAATATATACATTTTCATTACAGCTGAATTTAGTTCCCTTTGGTAGAAGTGTTTTTTGCGACAAGTGACTGATAAAAAAATGATTAAACCCGGATGCAGCCAATCTTTCAGCCAGATTCCGGTAAAAATCAAGGTTATTTTCTGAAATGAATTTGGGTAATTCAATTCGTATTTTTTGCCGGTTTTGCTGAAATAATGCAACATTTGGATCAAAACTCTCCCAATCCGACTTTTTATACGATAAAATTACAGCATCGTAATCATCGAACCGTAGTTTCGCAATCCACTCCGGACTGCCGATCCGAACTAAAAGCATTGGTTTTGTTGGCTTTACGGCAATAACTAAACTATTTCTAATTTCCTGTTTATTTACAAGTGGCCTTTTTAATTCGGGCAGGGTACTGACATTGCCGAGCCTTGACGAAAAACTTTGAGCTTTCAGCCGAACCAACAAAACATCGTCACCTATTTTAATTTTTCCGGCCAAATCAGTTGGTATCTCATATAAACTTCCATTTGACCTGAAGTTTTCAACCTTCACATACAACTGATCATCATCACTTTTATTCCTGATTCTTAAACGATAGCCTTCGTCAAGTTTCACATTGCTTTCAAAAGAAATAAAATTTCGTTTCACTTCAGCAATTTGCCCAATCAGTTTTCCGGTTGACGGATCATCAGTAATTCCATCACTTATATCGCCGCCCAGAAAGTAGGAAGTTTTTTCGCGGCCAGTATCCAGTTCCAGCATTGCTGCAGCTGCTTCCATATTGCGGGGATCATCCAATGCCATCCGATATGCTTTGCAAACCTGATACACATAGTCGGCTGATTTCATCCGACCTTCAATTTTCAGTGAATGAATTCCCAGTTCAACGAGCCGTTGCAAGTTAATAAGCTGCTGGTTGTCTTTCAGGCTAAAAAGAGTATGCTGCTCCTCTCCTTCCTGATATAAACGCCGGCAGCTTTGCTTACACAATCCACGATTAGCTCCCTGTCCTCCCACATAGCTGCTAAACAAACACATTCCGGAGAACGAATAACACAAGGCGCCATGAACAAACATTTCCAATTCGGCTTTACTATTTTCAGTAATTTTTTCGAGCTCGGGCATGGTTAATTCGCGGGCCAAAACAGTGCGTACAATTCCTTTTGAAGCCGCAAAATTTACTCCCACCGAATTGTGATTGCCCATTTGGGTACTTGCATGGAGCACCAGTTTTGGGAAAAACCGGCGGGCAATAAAATAAACGCCCCAATCCTGAACAATGATTCCATCAACTTTTAGCGAATTCAGAAACGACAAAACATCGATCAACTGATCAATTTCTTTGTTTTTAATGAGCGTATTAAGGGTAATATAAACTTTTACATTTTTTTCGTGGGCCTTACGAACTGCCAGCTGAAGCAATGGACGGGTAAAATTACTGGCTCTTCCGCGGGCGTTAAACTCCTGAAGTCCCATAAATACGGCATTAGCGCCTCCGTTAAGTGCGGCATAAAACGACTCGGTATTTCCTACGGGAGCCAATAATTCGGGAGTTCTGTTTGTCATCTGTTTTTTATTGAATCAGCAAAATTAGAAAAATATGAATTGTATAATTTCTGACCTTACTTCATTCTCCGGAGATTACAATGAATTATTATTTTTAACAATTCTAAATTACACTTTCAAACAAATTTTGACATCTCCAGATAGCAATTAGAATTTTTTAAACGCTAATTTTGGAGCATAAAGTTCAGCACATGCAAAATTTGGTCAATATTCACAATATCTTGCAGGAACAAACCCAGGTTACCATCCGGAGGGAACTTCTTGATGAAATTAACTGGGAACACCGGATCATCGGAATCAAAGGATTTCGCGGGGTTGGTAAAACAACCTTCCTGATCGATATTGTAAAAGAAAAGTTTTTGAACGATAAAACATGTCTGTATGTAAATCTGAACAACTTTTACTTCACCAAAAGAAAAATCGTTTCGTTTGCCGACGAATTCTATAAAAAAGGAGGCAAAACACTGATTCTGGATCAGATACATAAATATCCGGATTGGGCCTCTGAACTAAAAACCTGTTACGAAAATTTCCCGGAGCTTCAGATTATTTTTTCAGCCTCGCCAGTTCTGAGGGTTATTGAAGGAAACAACGAATTGCAGGACATCGCTAAAATTTACCATCTCGAAGGCCTGTCGTTTCGCGAATACCTGAATTACCAGTCGAACCTGAATTTCAGGAGATACACCTTCCAGGAAATTTTGACCAATCATGTTGCCATTGCACAGGAAATAACGCGTGAAATAAAGCCACTTGCTTATTTTAACGAATACCTGAAAAATGGATTTTATCCGTATTTCCTCGGGAATAAAGGGTTTTACAACGAAACTTTGCTTAAACACATCAATCTGGCACTCGAAATTGATGTAACTTACCTTAATCAGATTGACTTGCAGTACCTGCCGAAACTTCGGAAATTGCTGCAAATTATTGCCAGTCAGGTACCATTTTCGCCCAATGTAAGTAAAATCAGTGCCGATGTTCAAACATCGCGGGCCACCATTATGAATTACCTTCGTTATCTGAAAAATGCCAGGATTATCAATCTTTTATTCTCGAATGGCAACGAAGATGAGATTAAAAAACCCGATTTGGTATATCTGCACAATACCAATCTAATGTATGCTATTGATCCTGAAAACATTACCAACAACACTTTAAGACAAACATTTTTCTGCAATCAGGTGGGTTATCAACATCAGGTAAAGACTTCAGGAAAAGCAGATTTTAAGGTGAACGAACATTTTCATTTTTCCGTAGGCAACAAATACACAGTTCCCGTTGCCGATGATTCTTATGCTGCGGCTGATATGATTGAGATTGGAACCGAAAATATAATTCCGCTCTGGCTCTTTGGTTTTTTATATTAAAGTGAATACAGATAAAATTAAATAAAGAAAATACGAACTAAAAATTGTAAAAATGGCAAAAGAAAAAAAATTCATTACATGCGACGGAAACTATGCGGCTGCGCATATCAGTTACATGTTTAGCGAGGTAGCATGTATCTACCCAATTACGCCTTCATCAACTATGGCCGAATATGTTGACGAATGGGCCGCAAACGGAAAAACCAACCTGTTTGGTCGTCCGGTTCGCCTGGCCGAAATGCAGAGCGAAGGTGGAGCTGCAGGTGCAGTTCACGGTGCTTTACAATCAGGAGCATTGACTTCAACTTACACTGCTTCGCAGGGTTTGTTGCTGATGATCCCGAACATGTATAAAATTGCAGGTGAATTACTTCCAACTGTATTCCACATTAGTGCCCGTGCATTGGCCGGACATGCTTTATCAATTTTCGGCGACCACAGCGACGTATATTCAGCACGTCAGACAGGTTTCGCTATGTTGGCAGCCGGTTCAGTTCAGGAAGAAATGGACCTTGCCGGTGTTGCTCACCTTGCAACCTTAAAATCACGCGTTCCATTCATGGCTTTCTTCGACGGATTCCGTACTTCACACGAAATTCAGAAAATTGAAGTAATCAGCAAAGAAGACATGCTTCCGCTGGTTGACATGAACCTGATTCAGGAATTCCGTGACCGTGCATTAAATCCAGAGCACCCTGTAACAAAAGGTACAGCGCAAAATCCTGACATTTTCTTCCAGGCAAAAGAAGCTGCTAACCGTTTCTACGATGCAGTTCCTGATATCGTTGAATCCTACATGCAGGACATCAAAAAAATCACCGGCCGCGAATATCATCCATTCACTTATTACGGTGCTGAAGATGCCGAAAACATTATTATTGCTATGGGTTCGGTTACCGAAACTATCCGCGAAACGGTAGATTATCTGGCTGCACAGGGCAAAAAAGTAGGCTTGCTGGTTGTACATCTTTATCGTCCATTCTCGACTAAGTATTTCATGAATGTTTTGCCAAAATCGGTAAAACGTATTGCAGTACTCGACCGCAGTAAAGAACCAGGAGCAAACGGAGAACCATTGTATCTGGATGTTCGCGAATTATTCTACGGAAAAGAAAATGCTCCGCTTGTTGTTGGCGGACGTTTCGGACTGGGTTCAAAAGACACAACCCCTGCACAAATTCTTTCGGTTTACGAAAATCTTGAGCTGAACGAACCTAAAAATCAGTTCACTATCGGTATTGTTGACGATGTTACTTTCAAATCGCTTCCTTTAAAAGAAGAAGTAAATGTTGCTCCTGCCGGAACTTACGAAGCTAAATTCTACGGTTTAGGTTCTGACGGTACTGTGGGTGCCAACAAAAACTCGATTAAAATTATTGGTGAAGCTACCGACAAATATTGCCAGGCCTATTTTGCCTACGATTCAAAGAAATCAGGAGGTTTCACTTCTTCACATCTTCGTTTCGGCGATGTGCCAATCCGTTCAACTTATCTGGTGAATTCTCCCGACTTTGTGGCCTGCCACGTTCCAGCTTACGTTCATTTGTATGATGTACTGAAAGGCTTGAAAAAAGGCGGTTCGTTCCTGTTGAATTCTATTTGGGATGAGGAAGAAACGATTAAAAGACTTCCTGACGGCATGAAAAAATACATGGCCGACAATGAAATCAAATTCTACATCATCAACGGAACCAAACTGGGCGAAGAAATTGGCCTTGGAAACCGCACCAATACCATCATGCAATCGGCTTTCTTCAAAATTACTGAAGTAATTCCATTCGAAACTGCCGTGTATGAAATGAAAAAAGCCATCGTGAAATCGTATGGTAAAATGGGTGAAAAGGTAATCAACATGAACTATGCTGCAGTTGATGCAGGTGCAAACAATGTGGTGAAAGTTGAAGTTCCTGCTGAATGGAAAAACCTGAAAGCTGGCGTTGAAACAGAAGATGACAATCGCCCGGAATACATCAAAAATATTGTTGATGTAATCAACGCACAGAAAGGTGATGACCTTCCAGTAAGTACTTTCCTTGGCGCTGAAGATGGCACATTCCAATCTGGAACCGCTGCTTACGAAAAACGCGGTATTGCAGTAAATGTTCCTGAATGGCAGGCTGAAAACTGTATTCAGTGTAACCAGTGTGCTTATGTTTGTCCTCACGCTGCAATTCGTCCATTCCTGATTAACGAAGACGAAATGGCCAAATTACCTGATGGAACAAAATCACTTCAGGCAGTGCCAAACAAACAATTCCCGAATTTGAATTTCCGTATTCAGGTTAGTGTTTTGGATTGTACCGGTTGCGGTAACTGTGCCGATGTTTGTCCGTCGAAAACCAAAGCCCTGGAAATGAAACCACTTGGAACTCAGGAAGCTGAAATCTCGCGTTGGAATCACATGGATTCGAAGGTAACTTACAAGGAAAAAGTTGTTGAGAAAAATAAATCGGTTAAAAACTCTCAGTTTGCTCAGCCATTGTTCGAGTTCTCAGGAGCTTGTGCAGGTTGTGGTGAAACACCATACATCAAGCTGATTTCGCAGTTGTTTGGCGAACGTATGATGGTATCGAATGCCACAGGTTGTTCTTCAATTTATGGTGGATCGGCTCCTTCTACGCCATATTGCAAACACAAAGAAAGCGAGAAAGGTATTGCATGGGGTAACTCACTGTTCGAAGACAATGCCGAATACGGATTTGGTATGTCGGAAGGTGTTGCAGCACAACGCGACCGCATCGAAATGATCATGAAAAATGCGATTGCCGATGGTGCAACTGAAGCTGAAAAAGAAGCATTCACCGCATGGATTGAAAATAAACTGAACGGTGAAAAAACGGAAGAAGTTTCAGCAAAAGTTCGTGAAGTATTGTCTGGCAGCGATGCCGTTTATGCAAAAGACATCATGGGATTGAAACAATACCTGGTTAAAAAATCGCAATGGATCTTCGGAGGTGACGGCTGGGCTTACGACATCGGCTATGGTGGTTTGGATCATGTATTGGCTTCAGGCGCTGATGTAAACGTACTGGTAATGGATACCGAAGTGTATTCAAATACCGGCGGACAGGCATCGAAATCAACTCCGGTTGGTGCAGTAGCTAAATTCGCCGCTTCAGGAAAACGTATTCGCAAAAAAGACCTTGGCGTAATGGCTATGTCTTATGGATATGTGTATGTAGCACAGGTTGCAATGGGCGCCAATCAAGCTCAGTACCTGAAAGTTATCCGCGAAGCCGAGGCTTATCCCGGACCATCACTGATCATTGCTTATTCGCCATGTATCAGCCACGGTTTGAAACAATCGATGGGTCGCACTCAGAACGAAGAAAAAATCGCTGTTGAATGTGGATACTGGAGCTTATACCGCCACAATCCGCTGCTCGAAGAAGAAGGAAAGAACCCATTCGTACTGGACTCAAATGCTCCGGACTGGTCAAAATTCCAATCGTTCCTGGTTGGCGAAGCTCGTTACAGCTCACTCAAAAAAGCATTTCCTGAAGTAGCCGACGAACTATTCGCCGCTGCTGAAGAAAATGCAAAATGGAGATACAACGGCTACAAGAGAATGGCTTCTATGGATTACGCAGTAGCCGAATAAAGGAAAAAACCAATCAAAATAAGGTTTAGCCAAACCCAAAATTTGGTTATAACCTGACATCAAAAAACTCCGGAGTACAGTTTACTTCGGAGTTTTTTTTTCGGTATAAAAGTTCAGGAGTTTTGATGAGATAATGAATAAACACTTACAGAATGAGGGAAATGTTACATTCATGTTACAATTTTGTTACAGCCAGCTCAAAAAAAAAGATTAGTTTCGCATATCCTAAAACTGATCAATGAACCTAATTACTAATTCAATAAAATCTTTTAAGAGAATTACTTTGACCGACCTGGATCAGGTAAAATTAATGAATCGGACCGATCTCAAATTTTGTGTCCACCGCAATTTTTTACCTGAACTTCTGGAAACCTTAAAAAACGATTACTGCATACTCGAAATAAATGGCGAAACCATATTCCCCTACGACAACACCTATTTCGACACTGCTGACGATCAGATGTATATCAATCATCAGAACGGTAAGCGGAACAGGTATAAAATCAGGGTTCGCCAATACGTTCAATCGGAAGATAATTTTTTGGAAATAAAATTTAAAAACAACAAGGGAAGAACTATCAAAGAACGAATTACCCGCGATGATTTTGAACCCGAATTTGAAGATCAGGAACTTGATTTTATCGAGAAAACATCGCCCTACCCTGCTTCGGCACTCTATCCTAAAATAATGAGCAGTTTTAACCGTATTACATTGGCCGACAATAATTTCACAGAACGGGTTACCATCGATACATTTCCCGGATTCAGGAATGAAGAAAATGAAATTACACTTGAAAATTTGGTGATTATTGAGGTTAAACAAAGCAAGGCAAACAAAACGGCCCTCATTACCCAAATTTTAAGAGAAAAGAAAATCAGAAAACAAGGCTTCAGCAAGTATTGCATTGGCCGGTCGCTTCTCGAAGAAAAAATCAAAAAGAATAGATTTAAACCGCTCTTACTTAAACTTCACAAAGAATATTTCAACTAAACAACTATTTAAATCATGCAACTTTCGTTAATCCTTTTACAAGCGGCTCAGACACTTGAAGAATTGAAATTTTTGGGAATTAAAATCATTAATCCCGATGACTACGTAGAACTACTGGTTCGCTTTGGACTGAATTTGTTGGTAACCTGTTTCATCGTTGTTGTCATTTATGCAAAAACAAGCAAACGTAAAGACTTCTACTTCACATACATAGCAATAAGTATCGTTATATTTCTTTTGTGTTTCCTGCTCGAAAGCGTAAAGATCGAGCTTGGATTTGCACTTGGGTTATTCGCCATTTTCGGCATCATCAGATATCGGACCGATGCCATTCCGATTAAAGAAATGACCTATCTATTTGTTGTTATTGCTGTTTCTGTAATCAATGCACTTGCCAACAAAAAAATCAGTTACGCTGAGTTAATTACAACAAACCTCCTGATCATGGGTGGAATTTTTATTCTGGAGAAAATATTAAACCTGAGGCAGGAAATTTCATACCGGATTATTTACGAGAAAATTGAAAACGTGCAGGCTGACAAAAAAGACATTTTGATGGAAGACCTGAAAGCCCGCACTGGAATAGACATTAAACACTTTGAAATTGAACGCATTGACTTCCTGCGAGATGTGGCATATATCAATATTTTCTTCGATATTAATGGCAATCAGAAAAACTAATCATGCTAAGAAATAAGTTAATACTATTTATTTTACTTGTTCTTCCAGTAATTTCTGCATTTTCACAATCAGCTCCTGCAACCTGGCTCGAACTTGAATTCAGCAAAAAGATTGTAAAAAACCTGAAAGTTGAATTCAATCCTGAATTAAGGCTTGCCAGCGGATTTGAAATGGATTCGTATATATTCGAAGGTGGGCTTTCATATAAACTTCACGAATATCTAACTATTGCAGGATATTACCGGTTCGAAAACGAATATAACTACCGCGAAAAGCGTAAAATATACGAATGGGAATCTTCAAACCGGCTGGCTTTCGATGC
This sequence comes from Prolixibacteraceae bacterium, assembly GCA_003537645.1. Classification (GTDB taxonomy): domain Bacteria; phylum Bacteroidota; class Bacteroidia; order Bacteroidales; family Prolixibacteraceae; genus Aquipluma. Next base: position 59,200 of record DPRM01000141.1, on the reverse strand, counting down.
CAAATCAGGATTTAATCTCGACAGGTTTGATATTCAAATCAGGCTAAGATATACGAACGGAGCTGATTTCGATCAAACAACCAGCGACAAGGCATCATATTTAAGGTATAGGGCAAAAGTTGATTACGATATTAAGGGAAGCAAGTTAGTCCCATTTATTTCGGCGGAGGTATTTCATGACCTGATTTTAAAGGAAGTTGAAAAAGCAAGATACACCGGCGGATTGGCATACCCTATCAATAAAAGCAACGAAATCAGTATTTATTACCGATTGCAGGATTATACCGATACAAAAACAAGTCTTAATATTCTTGGACTTGGCTACAGTCTTAAGTTCTAGAACAAGTTAATTACCACATAAACGAAACCGGAAGTATTACGAACATAGCGTATTGCTTCCGGTTTGGTTTTAAAAAATGAATTATCTTCGTAAAAAAAAAATTAAGATGATGCCAAAACTAAAATATAACAATTCAAACTTCCTGCTTTTGGCCGGACCGTGTGCAATTGAAGGCGAACAAATGGCCATGGAAATTGCAGAACGCATTGTTAAAATTACCGACAAATTACAAATCCCCTACATATTTAAAGGCTCGTACCGAAAAGCAAACCGCTCACGATTGGATTCGTTTGCCGGAATTGGAGACGAAAAAGCGTTGAAAATACTCCGGAAAGTGAGTGAAACTTTTGACATTCCAACTGTGACCGATATACATACAGCACAGGAAGCTGCAATGGCTGCCGAATATGTTGATATGCTTCAAATTCCTGCTTTTTTATGCCGGCAAACCGATATTCTGATTGCTGCTGCGCAAACAGGCAAGGCTGTAAACATTAAAAAAGGTCAGTTTTTATCGGCCGAAGCAATGCAATTTGCAGTTACCAAAGTCAGGGAAAGCGGGAATGACAGCGTATTTTTGACCGAGCGAGGTTCAACTTTTGGATACCACGATTTGATTGTTGATTATCGCGGTATTCCTGAAATGCAAAAAAACAACTGCCCTGTAATACTTGACATTACCCACTCTTTGCAGCAACCAAACCAGGCAAGCGGCGTTACCGGCGGACAACCACAACTGATTGAAACCATTGCCCGCGCCGGAATTGCTGTAGGTGTTGACGGTATTTTTATTGAAACTCACCCCGATCCGGCCAACGCTAAATCTGACGGCGCCAACATGTTGCAGATTGATTTGCTTGAAGGACTTTTAACCCGGCTTGTTCAGCTCCGACAAGTCGTAAATACTTTTTAACCATGGAAAACAGACGTAAATTTATGAAGAAAATGGCTGCAGGATTGGCTGCAACAGGCCTGGTTTCAGTATCAGCAACAACCGAAGCGGCAAATTCACCGATGAAAAAAGTATTTGTTCACCATGTTTTCTTTTGGCTGAAGGAACCAAAAAATGTCGAAGCCAGAAAAGCATTCGAAAAAGGAATTCATGCTTTGGTAAAAGTTCCTCAGATACAATCGTACCATATCGGCACTCCGGTTGAATCGCCCCGCGAAGTGGTTGACGATTCTTTCACCTACTCGTATATTGCATTTTTCAAAAACAGTGCAGATCAGGATATCTATCAGACACATCCAATTCATCTGAAATTTGTTGAAGATTGTCAGCACCTTTGGGAAAAGGTAATTGTTTACGATGCAATAAATTAAGATTGGGCTAAAATTTCTGAAATAAATTCATCTAAAATTTGCTGATGGTCAAAAGCCAACCCGGGTAGTTGTGTTATCGGGAACCATTGAACTTTGGCTGCATCGTCACCGGCACGGGCAATTAATTCGTCATCAGTAAAAGCGTAAAAAATCACTGAAATGGTTCGGTGACGCGGATCACGGTTAACTGCCCCGAACGCCTTGAACTGCTTCAACACTTCAATTCTCAAACCGGTTTCCTCTTCCAACTCTCTCCGGCAGGCATCTTCAAGCGATTCATTCATTTCAATAAAACCACCTGGAAGCGCCCATTTCCCTTTATAGGGTTCACGGCCACGTTCAATCAGCAAAACAGCATTTTTGTTGCTGATTAATATTGCATCAACGGTCACAGCAGGACGGGGATAAGAGTATGTGTACATATTGTTTCAGATTTCAGAATGTAGAGTCATTTGTGGTCATTCGATTGTCATTGATGGTCATTCAATTGTCATTATCGTTTTCAGTAGAAAAAACAGACGCAAAGCAAATGACAATGAATGACGTGAAACAATTGACTATTGAGACTGACCACTTCCTTTTCTTCAGTCTTTAATAATCCGTTTCATTACGCGCATCTGGTGGGTATATTTTTTTGTGTCGATGTTGAAGATACCAAACTGGTCAACATTATCGATGCGAACTTTTCCTGATGCATGAATAATTTTGTGCTTTTCCCAGATAATTCCAACATGAACGATACGGCCTTCCCCATCATCAAAGAAAGCCAAATCACCGGGTCTGGCTTCTTCAACAAAACTTAAAGAAGTTCCGTAATGTACCTGCTGACTTGCATCGCGCGGAATTGAATAACCAACCATTTTATAAATAATCTGGGCAAAACCAGAGCAATCGATTCCAAGAGGAGAACGTCCTCCCCATAAATACGGGGCATTGAAATATTTTAATGCCTGATCAATAATAACCTTTCTGATATTGCGTGGATTTTTATAGGTAATATTTCCGGTATGGCGAAAAACCTCTTTCTGTATCGAAAATTCTTTAAGGTTTGGACGCCAGCAGGGCAATGTACTTCCGGCAACAATCATTGTTGTTTGTTCGGCATTTACCGGAATAATATTAAAAATATCGACAGAAACAGCAAACGGCGCATGTTCAATCTTTTGGTAGGTTTTTTCAGCCAAAGGAGTAATCATTTTCATATCAACCCAACCTTCATAGCCGTCGAAAGCCAGTTTTACACGACACCAGCCGAGCATAATTTCATTCACTATGAAATGCTCACCATACAATATCTGAGTGATCATTTCACTTTGTTCCGAGGGCTCTTTACGTACCGGAATGATACTTAAACCTGAAATGCCGTAGTTCATACGATGTTAAATTATTCAGAAAAAAATTGCCTGCAATATTTCGAATCTTCCTGCTTATTGCAGTTTCGACAAGTTTCACCGAAGATTTTATTATTTTTAGTTTCTCAAAGATAAAACTTAACAGTTACTTTCTAAATTGCAATGGTTTTCAAAATCCATAATTTATGAAAAAGTTATTAACCCGTTTAAATAATTCATACCACCTGTTTTACATTACAATCGTGCTTGTTGCAGGTATCGGTCTGATATTTTTGATATTTCCGGGCGAAAGCCGCTTTAAATACGAATTTCAGAAAGGAAGTCCCTGGCGACACGAAACTTTGATTGCCCCTTTCAACTTTGCAATACTGAAAACAGAAAGTGAGATTAAATTAGAAACAGACTCTGTATTAAAAACTTACAAACCATATTTTACCTTTGACTCAATTATTGGACCTGCAAAAAGCAAAGAATTTGCACTCGCGATTTCAAAATTCATTGAAACTGATGAGAGAATAAAAACACCGGAAAGATTTGAAAGACTTCCAGCTATTCTTGAGCAAATCTACAAAACAGGTATTTTGCAGCAATCAACTGATTCGTACAAAGAGCTGGCCGGCAAATCAGAAATAATGCTGATAAAAGGAAACAAAGCCCTAAAAAAACCTATAATCGACTTATTTTCAATAAAATCGGCCTATTCGCAACTGAATGATACAATTCGAATTTTAACAGACAGGTACTATCCTGATTTTATGAAGGCCATAAACCTGAGCGACTTTGTTACTGAAAACCTTTATTACGACGAACAGCACAACCGAAACGAGAAAAACCATCTGCTCGAAAAACTTTCGACCACCAAAGGCATGGTTCAGGCTGGTGAAAGAATCATTTTTCAGGGCGATTTAGTCGGTCAGGAAAAATATATGATTCTTGAGTCGCTTAAAAATACCTACGAAAAAAAGCGGGGCGACAACATCGAATATTTCCTGGTGATAGCTGGCCGAATGCTTATTATTTCAATTTTCATCTCAATGATGTTTTTATATCTGCTGTTTTACCGGCGCGATATATTCGACCACAAGCGAAAATTCACATTTATCTTTATGATGATTGTTTTGATGGTTTTCATCGCCGGATTTGCAGTAAATGTGAAAGCCCTTAATATCTATATGGTTCCAATGGCCATTTTGCCAATCCTGATCAGAATATTTTTCGATTCGCGAACAGCCATATTTTCATTAATGATTACCACGCTGCTAATCGGATATTTTGCACCAAACAGTTACGAATACATTATATTACAGATGATTGCAGGTGTGATCGCTGTATTTAGCCTGAATAAGTTACACAAACGCTCCCACATTGTTTTCTCGGCACTCTGGGTTTTTATTACATACACAATAGTTTATCTCGCAATGGCCCTGGTTCAGGAAGGCAGTTTGGATACCATTAACTGGGTGGCAATTGAATGGTTTGGCGTGAGCAGTATTTTTATCTTTATTTCGTATCCGCTCATCTATATTTTCGAGAAAATCTTTGGATTTGTATCAGATGTTACGCTGATCGAACTTTCGGATACCAATCAGCCTTTGCTCCGAAAACTTGCGGAAGAAGCGCCCGGTACTTTCCAGCACTCCATTCAAATTGCCAATCTTGCCGAAGCTGTAATTCACCGTATCGGCGGAAATCCATTTCTGGTAAGGGCTGGGGCACTTTATCATGATATTGGAAAAACCTTCGATCCTGAATTTTTCATCGAAAACCAGGCTGTCGGCATGAATCCGCACGACCAGATTGATCATTTGAAAAGTTCGGCCATCATAATCGACCACGTAACCAACGGAGTTAAACTTGCCCGAAAATATGGTTTACCCGAAATTCTGATTTCGTTTATAACCACACATCACGGGACTACCCAAACCGATTATTTCTATAAAATGTATCAGATCGAAAATCCAAAGGAAAACGTTGATCCTAAAACATTTACTTACCCTGGCCCCTTGCCGCAGAACAAAGAAACTGCAGTTCTGATGCTGATTGATGGAATTGAAGCCGCGACTCGCAGCCTGAAAGAAAAATCGGTAGAAAATATCCGTGAAATGATTGAAAAGATGGTCGAACAAAAAATCAAATCCAACCAGTTGATCAATGCCGACCTTACATTCCGGGAAATAAGTATCCTGAAAGCAACATTGCTCGAAAAGCTGGTCAATATTTATCATGTAAGAATTGAATATCCAAAATGAGTTTTCAGTGTCAGTCACTTAATTTTCACTCATTCTTGAATTCAACCGTTTTTTGTTTCTCATTTCTTGTTCAATGCTAGTTATTGGACATTTTCAAATTGTCGAATTTACAAAATTTCAAATTGCTTTATGTCAGAACATTTCTACACCAGTATTGCTAAGTACTATCAACATATTTTTCCGGCAAATCCTGAACAGGTGAATTTTTTAAGCACCGTTTTGCCTTATAACGGAGCCAAAGTCCTGGATGTTGGCTGTGCTATTGGCGATTTGTCGTTTGCATTGTCGCGCTTCGGTTTCCCCATCTGGGCTTTCGATTTTGATGCCGAAATGATTCAGATTGCCCAAAATGCCAAATCGGAAGAAACCATGTTCCCGGTTTTCGAGATGCTGGATATGCGTTTAATAGGCGATCATTATCCGGAAGCTTTTTTTGATACCGCAATTTGTTTCGGAAATACACTCGTCCATTTGCTGAATGACGATGATATCCTGAAATTTATTCAGGCTGCATACAAAGTACTTTCTCCTGAAGGAAAACTAACCATCCAAATCATGAATTATCAGTACATTATTGACAATCAAATTAAATCGCTCCCTTTGATTGATAATGAGCACATCGTTTTCGAGCGAAAGTATGAGTACGAAAATGACAGTGATCTGATTGATTTCAATACCAAACTCACCATAAAATCAACCGGACAGGAAATTGCAAATTCGGTAAAACTTTATGCGATCAGGCAAAATAAACTTCAGGAATTATTAAAAAAAGCAGGATTTGGCTCATTCGAATTCTATGGAAACTTTAAATCAGAACCGCTGACCAATAACAGTTTACCATTGATTCTTACCTGTCAGAAATAAAATTAATAACCAATTTTCAGAGCACTACCTGGAAATTAGAACTTGAAACCAACATTTATGAGTACAACCTACCTTTTCCTAACTGTAGTTTTCGCAGTTGCATTTTTGCTTTTTCTGGTACTGAAATTAAAGCTCAATGCCTTTATTGCGCTTCTGATAACCAGCATGTTTGTTGGCGTTGCAACCGGAATGCCACTTCAGGGAATCCTGGAAAGCATACAGAAAGGGATGGGCGGAACACTGGGTTTTGTTGCCACAGTGGTTGGTTTGGGAGCTATTTTCGGTCAAATGCTCGAAAGTTCGGGGGGAGCCGAATCGATGGCCCGGTATCTGGTGAAAAAATTTGGAGAGAAACGGGCTCCTTTTGCAATGGTGCTAACAGGATTTTTTGTTGGGATTCCGGTTTTTCTCGATGTTGGATTTATCATCCTTGTTCCCATTGTTTATGCCCTTTCGCGCGATACAAAAAAATCGGTTCTTTATTACGGAATTCCTTTGCTGGCAGGCCTTGCAGTTACACATTCATTTATTCCGCCAACTCCGGGGCCGGTTGCCGTTGCCGAAATTATCAATGCCGAGCTGGGCTATGTTATTCTTTGGGGCTTCATTCTGGGTTTGCCCATTGCAATTATTGCCGGACCTTTTTTTGGCCGCTATATCAGCAAAAAAATCATCGTTTTTGCTCCTGAAAACATCGTCGAAATTCATCCCGAAAAAAAATCAGAACTCCCTTCATTTGGATTGATAATTGGCATTATTACGGTTCCATTATTTCTTATTTTACTTTCAACCATTACCGATGTGCTGGTAAAAAAACAACTGTTGGCTGCCGGATTAATTCCTGAAATTATTGGTTTTATCGGGCATCCGTTTACCGCATTAACCATCGCCACGTTAATAGCAATTTACTTTCTGGGAATAAAAAAGGGCTTCAATAAAAAGGAAATTCTCGACCTAAGTACCAAAGCGCTTGGCCCCGCCGGAATCATCATTCTGATTACTGGCGCAGGTGGCGTTCTGAAACAGATTTTAGTTGACAGTGGTATTGGTAAAATGATGGCCGAATCGATTGCTGATTCGTCTTTACCTCCGGTTTTGCTGGCATGGACATTGGCTGCCATTGTGCGCGTTACACAAGGCTCGGCAACCGTAGCAATGATTACGGCTGCTGGAATTATGGCGCCTGTACTCGAAGTTTTTAGCTTGTCTTCAACTCATACAGCACTGGTTGTGCTTGCCATTGCATCGGGTGCAACCCTGCTATCACATGTGAACGACAGCGGGTTCTGGCTGGTGGGCAAATATTTTGGTCTGACAGAAAAACAAACCCTCCAGTCGTGGACAGTAATGGAAACAATTATTGCAGTTTTGGGATTAGTAATGACGCTCACCGTGAGCTTGTTACTATAACCGAATGGAGCAATGACATTTTTTATCAGCGCAAAACCTGTCAAACCTGAGTATCAATGGGCGAAAAAAAGAATTATAGAACCTGAACGACGACATCAGTAGCGGAATACCCATTGTAATATACATCAACGCAAGATATTCAGGAGAAACTACACCCGAAAGGCGAAGTGTGATACCAAGTGTTATCATCGAAAACATCATCAGGTAACTTCTGAGGTTGAAAAAGGAAAAAATAACAGGTTTTTCGATTTCCATATTCTGGATTCTCAAAACATGTTTTTTTGTTATACGTGTAAAAAGTAATCCATAAAATACAAATCCAAATAGAACACTAAATATCAATTTAATAATTCCATTTTCAGGCGTACCTACATTTGAAAAACCACGAATCAACAACATACTCCCGGCAAAAGTCCACACCATTGCGGCGATTAAAAACAAGTAATGTTTCGAAATTCGTGGTAACAATGAATTCAAGTTCATGACATAAATTTTGGTCGGTAAAGGAAAGAAAAATTCATGAATAAAATTGAAAACATCAATTGGTCAGGCATACTGCAGATGCCGATATGATCGTGAATTGTTAATTTGTGGTGATAACTTTTTCGTATTTCAACCCTCCTTTTTTAAATAAATTTGTGATCTTTGTCATACTTTTTCATGACAAAAAACCCAAATATCATGTTCAAAATCCAAACACTGAATAAGATCGATCCTGAAGGATTGAAGATTTTCCCTCTCGATAAATACGAAATTGCAAGCGAATTTGCGTCTCCTGATGCCATAATTGTTCGTAGTCAGACCATGCACGACATGGAATTGCCATCGAGCCTGCTTTCTATAGCCCGTGCTGGTGCTGGTGTTAATAATATTCCGGTTGAAAAATGTACCGAAAAAGGTATCGTAGTTTACAATACTCCCGGAGCAAATGCACACGGTGTAAAAGAAATTGTTATTGCCGGCATGTTGCTCGCTTCGCGTGATATTGCCAATTCAATCGAATGGGCAAAAACCCTGAAAGGTAAAGGAAGCGAAGTTGCCGGATTAGTTGAAAAAGGCAAATCGAATTTCGGCGGAACCGAAATTCGTGGAAAAACTTTAGCAGTTATCGGACTGGGCGCCATTGGGGTTATAGTTGCCAATGCTGCTCAGGCTCTGGGAATGAATGTAATTGGATATGACCCTTATATCTCGGTTGCCCATGCCTGGAAATTAAGCCGGAATGTAAAAAAGGCCGAAGGATTGGAATCACTACTTGCCAATGCAGATTTTGTCACCTTACAAATTCCGCAAATGCCCGAAACAAAAGGCTTCATCAATAAAGACAAAATAAAAATGATGAAGAACGGGGTGAAAATCCTCAATTTTGCACGTGGCGGGCTGGTAAATAATCCGGATATGATTGAAGCCATTGAATCAGGCAAAGTAGGCAAATATGTCACCGATTTTCCTGAAGATGAATTAATCGGAGTAAAAAACATTATTGCTATTCCACACCTTGGCGCATCAACCGAAGAATCGGAAACTAATTGTGCGATCATGGCCGTTAATCAAACCATCGATTATCTTGAAAACGGAAATATCGTCAATTCGGTTAATTTCCCTACTGCTGAAATGGAGCGCAATGGTGGAACAAGAATAGTGGTGGCCAACAAAAATGTTCCTAAAATGGTCAGCCAGATTTCAGCTTTGCTGGCTCACGAAGGTTTAAACATCTCCAACATGCTGAACAAAAACCGGGACGAAATAGCTTATAATATTATTGATATTGACGGACTTGTACCATCAACAATTAAAGAAATGATATCGGCTATCGATGGCGTAGTTATGGTTCGCATACTTCCCCCAAAATAATAAACGTCTGTAAAACATTTATTAATACCCGGTAAAAATAGTGCATAATTGCTATCTTTGCCGGGTATTTTTTTTCAAAACAGCCTATTGTTAAGCTGTTTAAACTCATGATTAATTTTAACTACACTCAAAATATAAAAAATGGATAAAAATCTGATTACAAAAGCAGCTGACAATGTTCGAATTCTGTCGGCATCAATGGTTGAAAAAGCCAAATCAGGCCACCCGGGTGGTGCAATGGGCGGTGCCGACTTTATTACTGTCCTTTATTCTGAATTCCTGAATTACGACCCGAGCGATATGACATGGATTAACCGCGACCGTTTCTTCCTCGATCCCGGACACATGTCACCAATGTTATATTCAATCCTGTCGATGACCGGAAATTACAACATGGACGAGCTGGCCAATTTCCGTCAATGGGGAAGTCCAACTCCCGGACACCCAGAAGTTGAGCCAGCACGCGGTGTTGAAAATACTTCAGGCCCACTTGGACAGGGACATGTAATGGCTGTTGGTGCTGCTATTGCCGAACGCTTTATGGTTCAACGCTTTGGCGAATGGATGGCTCACAAAACTTATACTTTCATTTCAGACGGTGGTGTTCAGGAAGAAATTTCACAGGGGGCAGGACGTATTGCCGGATTCCTCGGACTGAACAACCTGATCATGTTCTACGATTCAAACGACATCCAGCTTTCGACTGAAACGAAAGATGTTACAAACGAAGATACCGCAAAAAAATACGAAGCATGGGGCTGGAAAGTAGTTACCATAGAAGGAAACAATGCTGATGCCATTCGTGCGGCATTAAAAGAAGCTCAGGCTGAAAAAGAAAAACCGACCCTGATTATTGGTAAAACGATCATGGGTAAAGGCGCATTGAAAGCCGACGGATCGAGCTATGAACGTCGCTGCGAAACTCACGGTATGCCGTTGGGAGAAGCTGGCGCTTCGTTCGAAAAATCCATTGAAAATCTGGGGGGTGATCCTAAAAATCCATTCGTAATTTTTGATGATGTTCAGGCCATGTTCGATGCCCGCAAAGCAGAATTGATTGCTGCCGCTGCTAAGAAAAAAGCTGCCCAGCAAGCATGGGAACAATCGAATCCTGAATTAGCTGCCAAACTAGCCAAATTCTTCAGCAAAGAAGTTCCGGCATTCGATTTCAGTAAAATTGTACAGAAAGCAGGTTCAGCAACCCGCGCTGCTTCAAGCACCGTTTTGGCTGCTTTTGCCGGCGAAGTTGAAAATATGGTTGTTTCTTCAGCCGACCTTTCAAACTCCGATAAAACTGACGGCTTCCTGAAAAAAACCAAAGCATTTACCAAAGGTGATTTCTCCGGATCATTCTTTCAGGCTGGGGTTTGCGAGCTAACTATGGCTTGCATTATGAACGGTATGGCGCTACATGGCGGTATTATTCCGGTTTGCGGAANNAGTTGCCGGTAAAATACGTTTGGACACACGATGCTTTCCGTGTAGGCGAAGACGGACCAACTCACCAACCGGTTGAGCAGGAAGCTCAGATCCGCCTGATGGAAAAACTGAAAAACCACCACGGCAAAAACTCAACTTTGGTGCTTCGTCCGGCTGATGCTGAAGAAGCAACCGTTGCATGGAAACTGGCTCTTGAAAATATTGATACGCCAACAGCTCTGATCCTTTCGCGTCAGAACATCAAAAACCTTCCGGCAAAAACAGACCGTTATGCTGAAGCTCAGCAGGCTGCTAAAGGCGCTTACATAGTTACCGATTCGGAAGGTACTCCTGATGTAATCCTGCTTGCAAGTGGTTCTGAAGTCGCGACTTTGGTTGAAGGACAAGTATTATTGGAAAAAGAAGGTATCAAATGCCGTATCGTTTCAGTTCCTTCCGAAGGGCTATTCCGCAGTCAACCGGCAACATATCAGCAAAGTGTATTGCCAGCCGGAGTAAAAAAATTCGGTCTGACAGCCGGATTGCCTGTTAACCTTGAAGGTTTGGTTGGCGCCGACGGAAAAGTATTCGGTTTGGATTCATTTGGATTTTCTGCACCATACACCGTTCTGGACGAAAAACTTGGCTTTACAGCGCAGAATGTTTACAATCAGGTAAAAGAAATCCTGGTGTAAAATTATTGATCGACACCTTTTTCAAAGCTTAATTACAATTAATGTCGTTTAGTTAACGGGCGTCATTGCGAACGAAGTGAAGCAATCTCCTGATTAAAAGATCGCTTCGTTCCTCGCGATGACGATATAAAGCTTTGGAGGAGTTTTCAGAAATATAACGAAGAAGGCAGCCCGATCGGGCTGCCTTCTTTGTAACCATTAATTTTCCAAAGCCTTGAAAAAGTTTTTTTTTACGGTTGTTTAAAGAACTTATTATAAACCTGCATATTGCGGTCAATGTGGGCCATCATCTTCTCATAAGCCCGTTCAGCATCGCGCTCGCGAATGGCATTCACAATTTCCTTGTGATAACCTAAGGTTATTTCCTTTTCACCTTCAATGTTGGCATAGATAAAATTGCGCATTCGTGGCAGCAAACTGTGAACCGGCTCCATGGTAACAATCACAAACGGGTTTTCAGTTGCCCTGGCCACTGCCAGATGGAAACGGTTGTCGATATCCGATTCAAGCTGAGTATTGTCGGGATTGCATTTGGCAAACTCAACCAAATTGGCTTCCATGATTTTCAAATCTTCTTCAGTACGATTCAGAGCGGCCATTTTTGCAATTTCCGGTTCAAAAGCCAAACGAAGTTCAATAATCTGACTGATCAGATTTTCATCAAACTTCAAGTCGTAATACAAGTTGAGCGAACTAATGGCATCCTTCATATCAATTTTGGTCACTACCATTCCACTACCCTTCTTGATTTCTATTAATCCGCGTGCACTCAGTCGGCGCAAAGCTTCACGAAGCGCAGTGCGGCTAACGGCAAACATCTCGCACAACTCGCGTTCAGAAGGAAGTTTAGCCCCAATAGGCAACTTTTTCTCACGAATCGCCCGTTCAATATTCCGTTCGATTTTCTGGCTTAAGGTTTGAGTAGTGCCAATTTTTTGAAAAATATCTTCCATTTTATTTAATGTTAATCAACAGTTCATTTAAAATCAGCATGTTTCTCACAAAGAAAATGAAAATTTGTATGCTATCATACAGAAAAAACCTTTTCCAAAGCATAAAGCTTCGGAAAAGGTTTTTTCTGTCGGGTGCAGTGATTTTTTATCGCACTATAGTGTCGATTGAAAATCGACACACCCAGTTATCTGCTTACTTCTACCGCTTTGCCTTCATAAGCGATTGTTGCATCTGCTTTTTTGCTTAAATCAAAAGCAACCGGTTTTTGTTTTCCAACCCAAACAATGTTAAAAGTACGTGTTTTCAACATTCCTTTGAACGAACCGTTTACATCGCCAATGCTTAGTTTTCCAGACTGTTCGCTATACTTAAACTGAATGGTGCTAAAGTTTCCCGTTTCATAGTTATAGTTCACGCCTTCGTCTTCATACAAAGTAAATTCGGCATCTTTTCCGGTGTAAACATACAAGGTAATTTCATCAGCCTGTTTTTCGCCGGTGTATTGAATTTCAGGACCAAAAGGAACAATAGAACCTTCTTTTACGAACAAGGGCATCCGTTCGTAAGGCGCGTCAACACTGACTTTCTGCCCTCCTTCGGTATATTTTCCTGAATACAAATCGTACCAGCCATTGGCTGCCGGGAAATAAACTTCGCGGTTGCGGGCTTTGTACTCATACACAGGTGCAACCAGCATCGACGGACCGAACATATATTGATCGCCAATGTTTTTCACTTGTTCGTCACCGTTAAAATCCATGATTAGCGGGCGCATAATCGTGTAATCTTCAAAATGCGTTTTTCCGGCCAGCGAATAAATATAGGGCATCAGGCGGTAACGCAATTTATTCACATAAACCATGCTTTTGTATGCCGGATGGTTTTCAGGAGCAATATTATAAACTTCGCGGTACGGGAACTGACCATGACTTCGGAACAACGGACAGAAAGCGCCAAACTGGTACCAGCGGCTGTTCAGTTCGCGCCATTCGTTCATATCTTCCGAACCTTCTTTGGCCCGCACGTAGCGGTTCTCCACACAGAATCCGCCAATATCCATGGTCCAGTAAGGCACTCCGGAAATGGCGAAGTTTAGGCCAGCTGAAATCTGTGCTTTCATATCTTCCCAACGGGTGCCAATGTCACCGCTCCAGGTGGCAGTGGAATAACGCTGCAATCCGGCAAATCCAGAGCGTGTTAAAAGGAATACACGTTTATTGGGATCTTCGCCACGCTGACCATTGTAAATGGCTTCGGCATTCATAAGCGCATAAGCGTTGAAATATTTTGTCGATGGCCCCAAAGCGGTCGGTGTCATCAGTTCTTTGCGGTATTCAATGCTGGCATTCGACAGAATATCCGGTTCCGAGGCATCCATCCACCAGGCATCAAAACCTTTGGTGTAAAGGTGTTCTTTCATTTGGTTCCAGAATAATTTACGGGCATCCGGATTGTAGGCATCGTAAAACGAACCGATGTAGCCTTTCCCAATCCAGTCGCGCACGCTATCTTTGGTAGCGCGCTGGTACATCCAGCCTTTACTGTCGAATTCCTTGTAATGATCGGTGGTATGGTAGAATTTGGGCCAAACCGAAATCATGATTTTGGCATTTAAATCGTGCACCTGATTGACCATCCCGGCCGGGTCGGCGAAATGTTTCGCGTCAAATTCGTGCGATCCCCACGATTCAGTGGGCCAGTAACTCCAGTCGAGTACGATATTATCAAGTGGAATCTGCCTTTTGCGGTATTCCTTCACCACATCAATCAGTTCGTCAGCCGATTTGTACCGTTCGCGGCTCTGCCAGTAACCCATCGCCCATTTGGGCATGATTTGCGCTTTGCCAGTCACTGTGCGATAGCCACTGATTACTTCATCCAGATTGTCTCCTTTAATGAAATAGTAATCCAACTGGTCGCCCATTTCCGAAGAAAGTGTCAATGCTTCCTGATCAGCTTTTGTGCGAGGACTCAAAGCTTTCAAGCCAATATACGAAGTTCCGCCATCGGGTTTCCATTCCAGACGAAGCGAATATTTTTTGCCTTGCTCCAATTCTTTGCTGAATTTATAAGTATTCGGATTCCAGGCAGTACGCCAGCGTTCTGGAACAATTAATTCGTCGTTGATGAAAACCTTTGTGTATCCTGCATAATACAACTTGAAATGAAATTCGCCTGATTCTTTGGGCTCAATCTGGCCTTTCCAAACGATGGTAGAGTTATTGAATTGAAACCCTTCAGGAAACTTTTTGATGGTCGTTAGGTTTTCGTAATCAATTGCGGTTTCGTTGCGGTTTACAAAAACCTGATTGGTGTCTGAATTGGTATAATAAATTCCGGATAATCCACCCTCCTCGCCTTTCGAATTGTAGAGTTTAAACATATCCATTTCAGAATAATCGCGAGGATCGCCAAATTTGGTAATTGAATAATTGTCCCACAAAATGCCGTAGTTTTTGTTCGAAACCACGAAAGGAACAGACACTTTAGTATTGTACTGAAATAAAATCTCGTTGCGTCCTTTGTAGTTAAATTCGTCAGACTGGTGTTGTCCCAATCCGTAAAAAGCCTCATCGTCAGGCGATTCAAACACCTGCGAGAAAGAATAACCGGCAGTACCTTCAACAGTTATCGGCGAAAACGATTTTCCTTCATTTTCTCTTTCCTGAAGGATTACCCGGTTGTTTTTATCAAGAAAAACCACCGCTCCAGAATTCAGGGAAACTTTGGCTTTAACGTTCGCAGTGGTCAAAATTAAACTGTCGTTTTGCTCAACCACATCGAAACTAACGGGTGCACCAGTTTGATCGATCACGCAAAGGCTTTTTTCAGCTGAAAACTGCCCTGATGGCGATGCCACAACTCTAATAATCTGATCGTTAACAACATCAAGACGAATTGCCCGGGCGCCCTTATCGGCTTTAGATTTTGGGTAAATCAAAACTCCGTCCGAAGTTTTCTCCCAAACTTTTTGCGAACATGCAGCCAAAAACAGCACGATCGCAGATAAAAACAGAATTTTCTTCATAATGTATAGTTTTAGGTCAATATTGTATAAATTACAATTTGAAGCAAAAATAATCTTTTATGTCATTTCAACACTTAAAAGATTACCAAAAACAACTATCATCAGTCTAAAAGCCGTTAAGTTGCATGGTAACAGTTGGTATCAGGAGCAATGCTCCAACTAAAAACAGAATCAAAATAAGCGGAAAAACCCATTTAAGCCATTTATGGTATGGAATTCGGGCAACACCCAGCACCCCAATTAAAATTCCTGAAGTGGGAGTAATCATGTTGGTAAAGCCATCGCCAAACTGAAATGCCATCACAGTGGCCTGTCTCGAAATACCGATAAGGTCGCCAAACGGAGCCATCAAAGGCATGGTAATGGCTGCTTTGGCCGACCCACTTGGAATAAATATATTTATCAGGGTTTGAATACCATACATAATTTCAACTGATGCGATTTTACCAAATTGCCCGAGTGATTTCGACAAACCATACAGAATACTGTCTATCACACCGCCATCTTCGAGCACCACAATTATTCCACCGGCTAAACCAACAATCAGCGCAGCCGAATAAATATCTTTCATTCCATCAATAAACGACATGGCAATTTCGTTTGCACTTTGGTTAAATGCCATTCCTGAAGCGATTCCGGCAGCCAGAAAAAGTGTGGCAATTTCCATCACATACCAGCCATAGCCCATCACACCAACAATCAGGTAAAGAATAGTATAACCAAGAATCAGCATGATAAAAAAATGAATTGACTTTTTCAGGCTAAACCAACCGAGCAAAGCAAAAAGCACAGTCGATATCGGAATAATTGGCAAATTAACCGATGAATTTCCAATTTTCAGGGACGATTCAGGATAAGCGATTGCGAAGGCTGCAAGTACAGTTGTAATCAAGCCATAGACGACCCAGGCCATTTTAGGAGTATGATATTCAAGCTTTTCGTTGTTTAACTGAACGTGTTCGCGCCAGTAGGCATCTTCTTCGTAAACGAGCGAAAGTTTTGGGTTGCGCCTGATTTTTGCCATGTACCACAACACGTATCCAATACCGGCAACATTAATTACCAGCCAACTGAAAAGTCGGAATTCGATACCCGAAAAAAGGGGAATCCCAGCCAATCCCTGCGCAATACCAATTGTAAACGGATTTAAGATTGCGCCTGCAAAACCAATGTGCGCTGCAATATAAACCATGCAAACTCCTGTAATTGAATCGTATCCCATCGAAATTGCAAGCGGAATAAATATGATCACAAAAGCGATGGTTTCTTCACTCATACCAAAAATAGCCCCAAACGAACTGAACAGCAACATGATAAAAACAACGACTACATTATCGATTCCGACAAATCGTAAAAAACGTGTTTTATCCAGTTTCCTTATCTTTTTCAGGAATGAAAAAATAGCCACATCAATGGCTTTGGTTTGATTCATGACCCAGAAAGCTCCGCCGATAACAAGGATAAAAACGATGATTCCGGCCTGTTTCACGAAACCGTTAAAAAGTGCGGAAAAAATCTGCCAGGTCTGGGCTACCGCAACTTTTTTCGATGGATGACCATCGGGCAATTCGCTCATTTGATGATAAACCATTAATGTTTGTTCCTTGCCATCAACAACTTGTGTTTCTTTTACAAATTTTCCGGGAGGAATTATCCATGTTAAAATGGCTGCAAAAACAATGATACTAAAAACAATTACAAAGGTGTGAGGAACTTTTTTTGTCATGTGCGGTTAGTTGATTCTGAAAATTTTAAAAATCGACAATGTTGATTTTCGATATGTATCTTATTTATATTTAATCTATTGCGACAATAAACAAATTAATTAAACCCAAATTTACCGAAGTTGCAATGTGCTATTATTAATTAGTTTGATCATCGACATTTATTCTGTCGTGAAATTAATTCTTTTACTTTACATTTCTATTTTTACAGAAAAACAATCAGCCCACAAAATGAAGAACCTGATTTTCAAACTAACGAACCGGAACATAAACACATACATTGGCCTGTTTTTNNGACATCATTTTTCCGCATGGACCACTCGCTTTTTTCATGTATCCATTGGCTGAAGATTTCATTCTATCGGTAGCAATTACTATGCTTTTGCAAATCGTTTTTGTGTTTCTGTTGTATAAGCTTTTCAACAAGAATAAATGGCAATACTTGTTAATAACAGCAGTTTTGGCATGGCTAATATTTAGCCTTTCAAATTTCAACCAGCTTATTATTTCCAATATTTCTGCGGCCTATTTGATTTATCTGAAATATGAAAAACCACTTCCCAAATACTGGGGTTTGTTACTCACAGCGTTCGCCATTTACGTAAAAGCTTATGTCGCAATTATTGCCGGAACACTAACTTTTTCGTTGCTGGCAATAGATTTTTTCCGGACAAAGAATTACAGACGCAGCCTTTCCGACACTTCTATTGTACTGGCAACCATGCTGTTATTCTGGATATCTATCTACGGAAGTCCGGGCGGATTCTTCAATTATTGTATTGGAATGTTTCATCTGGCCGGCGATAATTCGGCTGCAGCCGCTTTTCACCCCACAAATAACTGGCTGCTTATTCTCCCCTTTTTAATAGGTTGCTGGGTAATTCCATTTTTACAGAAATCTACTGAAGGCCGGATGTTTGGTTTCCTTTTTCTGCTCGCTTTTTTTGCAGCATGGAAATACGGCATGGCCCGCGAAGACTATTCGCACGTTAAAACCTATTTGCACTTCGTCGCAATTTCAATGATACTATTTTTGGTTTATAATCCTAAATATCTGCTCATTAACACTCCTGTTTTAATATTTGTATTTTTTCTTTTTATGCTGAATATGAAAAATGTGGAAAACCCGGAACCACTCACCCTCAATTATTCAGGAATTGGAAACTTCTCGAAGTTCATTTCAAACTATTCGGAAATAAAAGAGAAAAGCGAAAGGCAAAACCAGGAAAATATTGCGATCAACCGATTGCCTGAAGAAATCAGAAACCGGATTGGAAACGCGACAGTTGATATCTATCCGTACGATTACACCATTGTTGCAGCCAATAGGTTAAACTGGAAAGGACGCCCTGTAATTCAGTCGTATGCTGCCTATACATCGTGGCTCGATAAAAAGAATGCGACTCATTTTTCAGGCAGCACTGCTCCCGAATATTTCATTTTCGGATTGAATAATATCACTACCGATTTGAATGGAGGCCAGCTTGAAAGTATCGATAACCGATATTTGCTGAACGACGAACCGCAAACTCTGATCGAAATAATCAGGAATTATAACCCAATTTATTCTGACGAAAATTTTCTGGTGTACCAAAGGCGCAATCAACCACTGGAGATTCAATCTGCAATCACAAATACTCAATCGGCCAAATGGAACGAATGGATTGCTATTCCCGATTCTGCCAGCCATTTTACGCGACTGAAACTGCATCATGACCGTAGTTTTTCAGGAAAAATAAAAAGCTTTCTGTACAAAGACGAATTGTATTACATGTACTTTAAAACCATGAATGGCAGCACCTTGAAATATCGAATTGTTCCGCAGAATTCAGCAGACGGAATCTGGATTTCGCCATTTCATACAAGTGCAGGAAACACCTCGCCTGCAGAAAAAATTACGGAAATATTGGTAACTGTTTCAGACAAAGACATGGTGAAAAATACGTTCTCTTATGAACTGGAATATTTTGACACTGATGAAAAAACAATAGACAGTTTCTTTGGAAAAGATTCAATCATTACTCCTGAAGTTATTGCAAATGAAACTTTTAATTTTGAATCTGATCAATTGAACTGGAGTGGCTTCGATGCAAAAAACGTGATTACCGACCCGGTTGACCGGCAGAAATACTATCGGGTTGACGCTGAAGGGTTCTCTCCAACATTCAGGTTTAATACCAACAGTTTAGCCATACCAACACGCATAACTGTTGATTGCTGGTTAAAAACCATGCGCGACGCCCACTCAAGCCTGGTAATTGAAACCGAAAATGCAGCCGGAGAAAAGAATTGGCAGGGAATTGAAATCAATCGCCAGATAATCAATCAGGATGAAGTCAACCATATTTTCAGTTACATCGATTTAAGTTCGCCTGTTGCAAAAGTTGCAGTTTACGTGTGGAACAACGGGAAAAAGCCAGTGATAATTTCGTCGATAAACGTAAAAATGACAAAAGAATAACGAATGATTGACCAAGAAACAGCGTGGGTTGGCATTACTTTTAGTTTAATCCGAATCCGTATTTAATAAGAAACCAGCATATTTTTTATAACTTGTGTCGCTCCCTGTTTTTTCAGGGATGAAGAAATGCTACGTTTTAGTAGCGATTTACTCATTTAAACGAGACAAAAATGAAAATCGGACTAGTTGGTTTTGGGAAAACGGGAAAAGCCGTTGCCTCTGTTATACTTCAAAATAATGAATTTTCGCTAGAGTGGGTATTGCGCCAAAAAACAATTCTTGAACACCGTTCTGTTTCTGAATTTCTGGGTATAGAAACTGAAAATCCCGGATTAATATACTCAACAGCGAAAATTTCCGCCGGCGAATTACTTGATCAACACCCGGTGGATGCCATTATCGATTTTTCGTCGTCATCAGGAATTCACACTTATGGTGAGGCTGCCAGTATCAGAAAAGTCAAAATCATTTCAGCAGTATCACATTACGAACAGGAGGAATTGGATTTATTAGACAAACTATCAAAAAACACGACCGTTTTTTGGTCGCCAAACATTACAATCGGTGTAAACTACCTGTTAATTGCCTCTAAATTCCTGAAGAAAATAGCTCCGGAAGTTGATATTGAAGTTATTGAAGAACATTTCAAACAAAAAGAAGGCATATCGGGTACAGCCATGCGAATCGCTGAAGAATTGGATATAAAAATTTCGGATATAAATTCGATAAGAGCTGGTGGAATTGTTGGCCGGCACCAGGTAATTTTTGGTTTTCCGTATCAAACCGTGCGGCTCATTCACGAATCAATTTCGCGCGAAGCTTTTGGTAATGGAGTAATTTTCGTTGCGCAAAATTTAGCTGATAAAAATGAGGGATTGTATAATTTCGAAGAACTCCTGTTGCCCTATTTTTCGAATTAGAAAGAGGTTTAATAATGCCAGAAATCTCAACTGAGACTAATATTCAATAACTGGCAGAAGAACCTAACCTGAAGTCTTGTTCTCCGCCAGTTATTTATTCAGCAATTATTTCCTGATATCATAAACCATCAGTGCATTGTTGTGCCTGATGTATAATTTGCCGTCGGCTATAACCGGGTGTGCCCAGTGCTGCGCGGTTCCGAGCGGAACTTTAAATTTGCTGATGATGCGGAATTGTTCGGGAGTTCCTTCTGCCAGAGCCATTTCTCCATCTTTTTCGGCATAGCAATAAAACAGTCCATCGGCATAAATCACGGGGCCACCGCCCAGTTCTTTGGCAATGTATTTTGTTTGCCCGGTTTGCGCATCAATGCAAAACCATTTGGGCTGAATGTGCGCCGATCCGTAAACATGGCCATCTTTCAGTACGAAGCCGCTTTGAAGATTGATAAACTCCTTGTTCCGCCAGGCGATTTCAGCCTTTTTGCCATCGGGCGAAAGTTTCAGCGAAACCAATCCGGAACTGTCTTTGCGCGATGCGCTTGATACAATCAGGTTTCCATTGAAATAAACAGGTGTGTTGGCGTGTATTTTATTGTCCTGAAACTGGTTAATCCGCCAATACATTTGGCCTGTGCTGGCATCCAGTCCGATAATGGAAGTAGAAGTCAAATTTGCCAGTATTCGGGTGCCATTGTGGTTAAAAACAATGGGCGAGCTATAAGTCGCTTTTTCCCCGTAAGCCGGACTTGACCAAATTTTCGCGCCGGTAAAACGGTTCAGGGCGACCACATTATTTTCCTTTCCTCCGGGCGTGCAATACAACTTGTCACCATCAACCAAAAGCGATTCGGAGAAACCAAACTGAACAGAATCGGCTTTTAATTCGCCAAAGAAATCGACACTCCAAACCGGGTCGCCTGTTTTAGCTTTCAGGCAAAATACATTACCGTTTCCGCCTTCAATATAAATCAGATCGCCTGCCACTGTTGGTGTTGAGCGGGCGCCAGGGAAAATGCCAGTCCAGTCTTTTCCGTAATTCTTTTTCCAGAGCAATTTACCTTTGGTGTCGAAAGCAAAAAGATAACCATCTGAATTTACCGTATCAGGAATTCCGGTAACAAAAACCATTTCGTTGGCCACCACAACACTTCCCTGCCCTGTACCCAATTCTTCGAACGACCAAAGCAGTTTTGGGCCTTCGGCAGGCCACTGTTTCAATAAATTGGTCTCATTGTAAATACCATCACGGTTCGGGCCGCGCCATTGCGATTGAGCGGTTGCTACTCCTGAAACGATTGCCATTACAACAATCAGGCAAATTAAGTTCTTTAAGTTCATAAATTCGGGTTAATAGATTTTTACGAATGCGTACCAACTTTGAGAAAAACATTACTGACAAAAACATTTTACAGCAATTTTTTTCAACAAAAGGACAACTTCACTGGGTATCCGTCAAATTCAAGTACAAAAAAAGGGACAATCCTAAGACGTCCCCTTCGAAATGCTTTTGCAGCTCTCGACTTATTCCGGAATTTTCTCTACCAGCATAACCGTTCCTGCCCTATCGAAATAAATGCAAGTCATCTTTTGGTGGTCAACTGTCCATTTTTCCACCCCAGTTTCGGCGGCATGATTGCAGAACATGAAATAATCGGTCTCGCCCTGCTGATGTATTTTCAGATAATGCCTGAACTTTTCAATATCGCTGGCGTCGGCAACCGTTTTTGCTGCATAGTTTGCGGCTGATTTTACTTCGTATCCACCTTCGCCACAATATTCGGCATGCCCATCGGCTACAAAAATATCGCAGCTTAAAATTCCAAGGCCAATCAAATCCTGAACGTAACCAGGAAAATCGGCACCACTTTTTACTTTCGCATGGGCTTCGTGAATTTGTTCAAGTGTAAACATGATGTTTCTTTTTATTTATTTCTTCCCAACCAGTTTTTCAACGAGCCAGTTCTGCATTTTTTCGCGCTGTTCAGGATAGGTCCAATGGCCGGTTTCTTCGTAAATATACAATTCTTTGGGGGCATTCGTCACATTGTAAGCCGAATACATCGAAGTTGGTGGGCAGGTTACATCGTTGTACCCCCACGAATAATAGCCGGGAACTTTCACCTGACGGGCAAAATTCACCACATCGTAATATTTCGAAGTTTCGATTTTATCGGGTTTCGCATTGAACGCTTTATTGTAATCGGCAAATATATGCGGCCACCCTCCTGCCCTTCCGTGCAGATAACCGGTCAGGTCGCAAAGCGCCGGGTAATAAGCCGCCAGAAATTTTACGCGCGAATCCAGCCCGGCAGTAACAATCGACAAAGCGCCGCCCTGGCTTCCACCTGTAACCGCCAAAGTTGATCCGTCGAATTCGGGCAACGAATAAATAAAGTCGATGGCGCGGACACAGCCGAGGTAAACCCGTTTGTAGTAATACCGGTCGCGGTCGTCGAGGTTATAAAACGGATAGCCGTCTAGCACCGTTCTTCCCAAATCCGTATAAACCGATGGATCCATAACTACAGAGATACCGTGAATACCAATTTCGAGCGTGATGATCCCGTTTTCGGCAGTTGCCACATCGCCGTAATATTGACGAACACCAGCGCCGGGAACTTTCAGCACAGCCGGATATTTGCCCGCTTTTTTCGGAACGCATAAAATTCCGTACATGCGTGTACCAACGCGGTAATTCTGGATATTGGCATGGTAAACATTCACGTTTTCGGTACAGCGTTCGGGCAATAAAGTCAGTTTTGCGTCCATCGGAACTTTGGCTGCTTCGACTTTGGCTTTGTCCCAAAACTGAACAAAATCGGCAGGCAATTCAGCAGTTGGCTTAATCTGTTCCGGCGCATAAGCGGCAGTAGCCAGGTTTTCGTAGCGAACGCCATCGACCACCGCCGACACTTTGCAGCGCAGGAATCCAGGCTCTTTCATGGTTCCGGCTTCAATCCTGAACTGGCCATCGGTCAAAACTGCCGAGTCGCGCTTTGTCGGAGTAATCATTTCCGGGCCAAACTCATACTTGATTTTTGCGTTCGGCACTGGTTCGCTGTTTTTCAGGACAGATACCTGAAAATTAGCCTTTTCGCCGGGTTTGTACACCCAGTTGGCATGATCAGGAGCTACCACAATTTTTACAAGGCGCTCGATGGGCTGAGCCGAAATCAGAAGAGCACTCAGCATACAGCCGAGCAGCAACATTGTTTTTAGGTTTCTGAGTGTCATTGTTATCAATTTAGTTGGTAAAAAATAAGGCATTTTACAATTAAGCTACAACTCGCCCCGCTCAAACTTTTCGATCATTTCGCCGGCAATGCTGATGTTGAGCGGATGATTCGGAAGATTTTCGCGGGTAAACCAGGCAGCAGCGGTTATTTCCTTTTCGTCGATGCAAATCGGCTGATTTTCGTCGGCTTCGGCAATAAATCCAATCATCATCGAGCCCGAAAGTTCCCACGGCTGGCTCTTGTAATAGCGGATGTTCCACACATCGAGCCCCACTTCTTCCTTCACTTCGCGCCTGACGGTTTCCTCCAGTGTTTCGCCCACATCAACAAAACCGGCCACCAGCGAATACCAGCCACCCACAAAATTCGAATTACGGGCCAGCAAAATCTTATCGTTACTGACGATGGCCACAATAATAGCCGGCGAAATTTTGGGATAAACCACCGTGTTGCAAGCCGGACAAACCACTGCCCGCTCGTCGGTTTTATGCTGATTGCTGGCGCCACAGTTACCGCAGAAACGGTTTTGCCGATACCAGTTGCGCAGGTGAAGTCCTACCAGGCTAACCCAGCCAATTTCGCGCTGCGTGGTCGTTCTGAAAAAGCTGATGTCTGTGTATGCGAGTTGTGATTCGTCGATGTTCAATTCGTTCAATACCAAAAAGCACGGCACCTCATCCAGGCTGAATAAAAAGACAAAATCAGTTTCTTCCGAAATCTCCTGAAAATCCTTTTTCTGCGGAAGAGCCAGTTCGTCGCCATTGATTTTGAGCAAGATGGAATTTCCCTGAAAATGAAAGATGTAATCGGTTTTTTTTGGCGCAAGATTAGCCAGATAAAGATTACTGAACCTGTGCGGATATATGTCCTGAATCATAGAGTTTGTGAATTGATTTGTGTTGGTAAAGATAAAATACCCAACAGGTTTTTATTGTACTGACCGTGAAATTCTAAACTCTGGAAATTTTTTAAGCTCCCTCAACAATCCTGATTTCATCTTCAGTAAGTTCGTAAAGTTGGTAAACCATAAGGTCTATTTCCCGGTCGGTTAAATCAATTGCGGCTTTAATTTCCAAAGCCATCTTTGCTTCCTGTAAAAAATAATCTTCCCATTCAGCCTCCTCTTTCAGCGGTAATTTCACCTTCTTTTTGCCCAACTCGCCGATAAATTCCTTGTAAGTAAGCAAATACCAATTTTGTAGTTTACCGGGTAAATCCTCCAAATCGAATTTCCTCTGAATGGTTCGCTGGAATCTTCGGGAAGTCTCTAGAAGTTGCTTGGTTAAAGAAAGCATTTGATCTGCTAATTCAGCAAAATACTTCTGCCTTTCAATTTCTATCAATTTTATTGGAAACTGTTTGCAATTTGCGATAAGAATTTTTTGGAATAAATCCTTCTCAATGTCCAAAAAACGATACTTGTGATAGTAGTTTATTAGTGTTGAGTTAATCAGGCATAGCAAATATTTTACATCAATGCTTTCATTTGGAATTATCCCAAAGCCTATCTGCGTAAAATACAAATCAGTATCGGAATATGAAGCATATATTCTAGGAGGATTCCCTGAAACAATTTGTCGTATTAATATTCTTGGTTGAGTAAAAAAGCGTTCGTCTCTCATCGCCCCAAGCCAGGAGCCGTATTTTATGTATTCATTTATGTGTGTGAGGGTTAAATATCTGGTGATATTCTCTCCTGTAATTAATGGTTTAAAAGTCTCATCTATTTTGCTTGAGGAATGAAATTTTCTATTCTCAATGATCTCTTTTGAATGACCTCTGTATTTATCATACGGAGTTATTCCAAGGCTAAATTCAGCAATCTCGCTTAATGAAATAACATTGGTTTCTATCTTCTCTAAAATTGCCTGATGTTGTTTGTTTGAATAAATTGAAAATACGATTCCTTGCTTAGTATTCCAATCCTGCTTAATAATGTTTGATCTTAGTTCATTATTAATAAACTGAATTTTATCGGTTCTGTCATAAAGAATTAAATCAACATTTTCAATTCTCTTTCCATTCCGAAATAACAAAATAATTGTTTCAACTTTTGCATCTGGAAATACATCGTCAGGTAATTTTACTATTTCTTTTAATCCATCAGCAATTAAGGTTCTAAGTTTCTGATATGATGAGTTTAAGAGCATTGAATTCGGATTAATAAAGCTCAAAAAACCTTCAGGCTTGAGTATTGAAACAGCTTTTTCGATAAAAATGGAATAGAGGTTTATTCGATTCTCGGCTGTAGTATAGTTTTTGAAAAGTGAAACAACCATTTCATTCGGCAGTGCCTTAATGTCAACATACGGAGGATTGCCAATCACCACATCAAAACCTCCTTTACGAATGCCATAAATGGAATCCAATTCGGATACCTTTTCAAGTTTTTCTGCATATTCGTAAACTTTCTTCGAGATATCGGCAGCTTCTTTCGATAAGGCTAATGCTTGTTCTGCTTTTGATTGCGCTTCGAGCGATTTCTCTTTAATCAGTTTAATATAATCAGGCCTTTCATCTTTTCTGGCTTCAGTGGTCTTAATTATTTCTTTTTCATGTCCAAATACCTGGGGAAATTCCCGTTCCCAATCAAACGCCTTGTCACCGGCCACAGCTGGATCGCTTATTAGTGAGTTGCCGCATTTAATGTTATTGCTTAAATCGTTCAGCTTTCGGTTGGGCTGTGCGGTACGCAGCCACAGCGAGAGTTTGGCAATTTCCACGCTTTCTTCGTTTAGGTCAACACCAAACAGGTTATTTTCAAGAATGCCTTTTTCAACATCGCTCAATATCATTGGAACACCCAAAAGTTTAGCCTGCAATTCGTCGATGTAGCGGTGTTCGGCAATCAGAAAATCCAGCGCCTGATTTAGAAAAGCACCCGAACCACAAGCGGGGTCGCAAATTGTGAGTTGCAACAACCAGTTTTGATAGGTTTTCAGTTTGTCGAGCAAAGCCTGCTTGGTTTTGATCTGTCGCTTTTTATCGGTGGTGTAATCCTCTTCGTTGAATTGGAGTTCAGCTTTCTTTTCCGCGCAAAGCCTGCCAACAGTGTTTTCAACAATGTATTTGGTAATGTATTTTGGAGTATAAAACACCCCATCTTTTTTGCGTTTGGTTTTGGTCTTGTCAATTTCCTTGCCGTCAAACTGCGCTTGGATTTCCTCCAATTCATTCAGCGAATTTTCGAAAATATGTCCCAATATATTGACATCCACTTCACTTGCAAAATCATACTCCGAAAGTTTTAGAGCATGTTTATACACCAAATTATCATCAATCACTACGGTATCCAATATTTCATCGGCTTTAAACAAACCACCATTGTAGGCAAATACATCGTATCGTTTTCCTTTAAACCCAGTGTTGAGGTAGCCGAAATATTTCTTAAAGCGGTCGTAAAGCGGAACTTCCACATCGCGTTCCTGCAAATCTTTCCAGTCAGTCAGTACCAGCCGCACCGAATTTGGAGGCAATAGTTGCCTATCTTCAGCAAAAAATAAAAACAAAAAACGGTCGAGGAGCTTTTGTGATTTTCTGAACAAGGTCAGAGCATCATATTGCGGATTTAGTGAAACTAGATTTTGATGCAATTCCCTTTTAAACAAGGAATAATTGGAGTAAAGACTTTTTGTAATCAAATCTTCCTGACTTACCGATTCATCTTTTATCTTTTTGGGAATTCCTTTGGCAATCTGATCGTACGCCAGACATAAAAAAAGCGTTTCGAAATCGGATTTGGAGAGGTTAAATAAATTAAACTCAATGAATTCAATCGCATTGTCGATGTAAAAACGCAGTTTCTCGAAGTTCGAAGTGATAACATATACACAATCAGGCTGATTATTTTTATAGCCAAATGCCTGTGCTTCAATCCTTCCTAAATCAGTCGTGCCAGTTCCTTTGAGTTCGATAACTGCCTTTACAACCTCACTAATAACAATGGCTCCATCAGCCTTTTTGCTGTCTTTTATGTTTTTGTATTCGGTGGTGAGGTTGAAGCTTGGATTTGGGTTCAAAGTGTAACCTAAAATCTTCACAAACAGCTCGCGTAAAAAGCCTTCCTGAAACTGTTCTTCCTTGCTGTTACGAATATTTTCCTGAATAGCAGAATTTCCAAAGTAGGTTTTGAATTCCTTGTATTTTGTTTCGGCCAGATCGGAATCAAGCTGTTTTAAATATTTCTGTAGTACTGATTTTTGGAAAAGGCCCATATCAAATGTTTAAACAAAAGATTTGACGCCAAATTAATATTTTTTTGTCAAATAGAAGTACTTTCTAAGGATCTAATTGAAACTCAAAAAAATTATTTTCCGCACCTCACCCAAATCTTTTCGTTATCGATACTGATTTTGGCCGGAATTTTAAGTTTACCCGGTTCGCCGTCGAAATGAAAAATAGAAGTTTCGGCCATTTCCAGTTCAACCTGTTGTGCCTTGTAGCAATCAACGAACGGCAATCGGGGAATAATTTTCGTAAACAAGCCAATTCCAAACACCGGCAGCCATATTTTATTAAAAGGTTTTACCACCACCACATCAATCAAACCATCGGTCATGCTGGCAGCTGGCGCAATAAATGCATTGTTTCCGAATTGCGAAGCATTGGCAAAAGTGATCAGAAAAACAGATTGCTCTAAAGTTTTTCCATCAATTTTCATTTTGAATTTCAGTGGTTTAAACAAAATACTCTCCTTAACAACCAACTGAATGTATTTCATAAATCCTCGCGAAGAGGCTTTGCTCATTTTTTCGGCAATCTGCGCATCAAATCCAATTCCACTGGTACATAAAAATCGCTGGTTGTTTATCCGGCAAACATCAATCTCAAGGGTTTTGCCTTCAAGTAAAATTTGCACACTCTTGCTTATATCCATCGAAATGCCCAGTTCTCGTGCAAGTCCGTTTCCGGAGCCCATCGGAATAATTCCCATCGGAGTTTTGGTTCCAATTAAACCCTGGGCAACTTCATTCACAGTTCCGTCGCCACCAACAGCAACCACCAAACCAAAATTTTCAAGAGATGCTTTTGCCGAAAGTTCAGTGGCATGACCGGGCTTTTCAGTAAAAGCATATTCAACCTTACAGCCATTATTATTAAGAAATGGAATTATCTTTTCAACAACCTTATCGCCCTTACCATGTCCGGCGTACTTATTTATAATCAGGAATATATTTCGACAATTCTGTTGTGTCATGGCTTGTATATCATTAAACGCTGCAAATTACGTCCTGGCAATTTAGCGGTTTATAAAATCATCGTGTAAAACCTGCAAATAGGCTTTTGGAAACACCAGATCGACCGATCTTCCGGGAGTCTTGGAAACAAAATCTTTGGAATCCTGATCGAAAAGAAAAAAACCTTCAGGAACAACATATCCCCAGCCCGAATCGTGCATATAAAATGCATAAGGATTTGCTGTAAAAAAATCTTTCTGAAATATGGAAATATCTGTTTCCCAGCCTAATTGATGCACGAGCGATGCTCCTAAATCACATTGTTGGGTAATTGTTTCAATCCGCAGAAGTGAATCGACTACCCCACCCGACCAAATCAGCGGAATCCGGTAGCTTGCCGGATCGGTAATGTCGGTTGGCCCCGGCTGATTGGTGCCGTGATCGGAAGTGATGATCAGCAAAGTATTTTCCCAAAGCGGCGATTTTCGGAACGAATCGATAAATATCCCAAGGCAACTATCGGTATAGGCTACAGAATTCAGGTATTTCTCTTCGTTTGAGTTTCCACGAAATTTCGAAAACGGCACATCATAAGGCGGATGACTGCTGATGGTATAAATGGTTTTCATAAATGGCTCCTGCTCTGTTTTCAAATCCTGAGTGGCACGCTCAAATACATATCCATCCGGAACACCCCATTTCGACATCCGGCCCAATTCCGATGGAAAATCAGCTTTTGTGACCAGCTTTCCGAAATTGCCTTTCAGCACAAATATTTTCAGATTATAGAAATTTATATCGCCTCCATAATAAAAGGAGGTATTGTAATTTTTTCGGTTAAAATACTCCGGAAGCAAAGTTAGTCCCTCCACTTTTTCGGGATAGACCATTATTGAAGTACTCAACAACGACGGGTATCCACCCAAAATGGCAGATATTCCGCGATCGGAGCGGTTTCCGGTGGAGTAAAAATTTGTAAAAACAGTACTTTTTGTACACAGCGAGTCTAAATTGGGCGCAATTCCATTCAATCCGCCTAATTCAGCAATCACTTTATTCGAAAAACCTTCGAGAATGACGAGTATTACATTGGGTTGTTTGTTGGGCTGCAATTTTAACAATGCTGGCCGCTCAACCAGTGTATCTTGTTCCTGAAATTCATTAAAAATCCGGAGACTTTCATCCTTTTCCATGTATTCGCAAGGATTTGCAAACCTTTTACGCTTTTCGACCGACTTGGCAAAATTCCACAGATAATTACTTGCGGCCTGATTTACATACAGTTTTGTACTAAAAGCCACTGAACTCAGATTGAGTGGAGATGTATCCAGTCCGCCCCGGATAGGAAGAATAAGAGCTGCAACCAGAAAAAGCTGAAAAAGTGCAGTTCCCCATTTTACGTTTCCGGCACAAACAACTCCTTCAGGAAAAAGAAACCTAAACAAATACAAAAAACTACCAATAAGACTGCCACCCAACAATAAACCCAACAAAACATCGCTAAAAGATACTGAAGCGCCAATGGCTACCGGATCGCCAATATAATTGAATATGGTTACATTTACCCGTGTCCCCCAATGTGGGTATAAACCCAAATCGAGCACTACCAATGCCGAAGCAACTACCAGAAAAATAAGAGTGTAGATATAAATAAAGCGATTGGCAAATACTGACGGCAAAATTACACGGCAAGCCAACAATAAGCCAGGCAGCAAAAGCAGATAGCAAGCAGTTGATACATCCATTTTCAGGCCATGCCAGAATATTCCCAAAATCTCTGCAACCGTCAACTGACTGGTTGTTTCAAAATTCCACACCAGAAACAATGCCTTGGCAATCAAAAAAAAGATCATCCAAAACAGAAAATACTGCAAAAATCTTGACAGTTGTGACCTCATGAAATGCAATGTAGGTATCGGTACAATATAAAGGATTGCAAATATAACAAAACTGCACTTTAGAGATTAATTGCGCCGATAATCGCAAAAAATAAATGCAAAAGTCTAAAATTCTCCGATTTCGAATGTTTTTCGAAAAATCAAAATCAAAATCAATAAAAATTTACATTTTATTAAAATACTGAATTAATGTGTCTTTTTGATATTTTATTTAGACATATAATATCCTTTTATCAAATTTGAATATATATTACTGACTATTTGAATAACAGAACTTTATAGCAAGGTTGCAGAAATCATTTTTTACATTTTTCGCACATTACCCCCTATTTTTGGCCATATTTCTAATTATTTTATACTTTTCAAGGCATCATACCCCAATTTTTACGAGACTTTGTTTGTTAATTTATCTTTAATTCAACCACACCCCCATTTTCAACAACAGAATTATCAAAACAATAAAATACTTTTGACTCAAGATATCAAATGAAAGGGGTACTTCCTGAAAAAAGATATTTTTTATTGAATGACCCCCAAAAATATCAAAGAGAAAAAGATCAGATAACAAATAAAAGTTTAACCCTAAAAATTAAGTATCATGAAAAAGAAAATTACCCTCATCGTTTTTACAGTTCTGGCGATTTGTACTTTGAATGTAAAAGCACAGGAAGAAAGCTCGTGGAGCACCGGAGTTGATGTTTACAGCAGTTATGTATGGCGTGGTGCCAAATTCGGATCAGGTCCGGCAATGCAGCCGGGAGTAAAATACAGCAATGGCGGATTTACAGTTGGAGCATGGGGTTCCTATTGTTTTTCGACCAACGAAGCGATGGAGGCAGATCTTTATGCAAGCTACGGAGTTAGTCTTGGCGAAAGTAGTTCTTTAACTTTTACAGTTACCGACTATTATTTCCCTACAGCAGCTTATTTCGATGGTGATTCTCACTACTTCGAACCAATGATTTCTCTCGGGCTTGGCAGCTTTTCGCTCGCCGGCGCTTATATGACCAACGCCAACGACATGTATCTTGAAGCAGGAGTAGCAATTGGAGCCGTAAGTCTATTTGCAGGTGCAGGCGATGGCCAATACACCAAAGATGCCAGCTTTAACTTATGCAACGTAGGCGTAAAAACTTCCAAAGAAATTAAAATCTCTGATAGTTTCTCAATTCCGGTGAGCGGTTCTGTCATTCTAAATCCGTCAACCGAACAGTTCCACATTGTTGTTGGATTCTCCCTATAATTCAGAATATCAATCACATTAAAACGTAAATCATGAAAAAGATTGAAGCTATTATACGCAAAACCAAATTCGACGAGGTAAAAGAAGCCCTCCACGAAGCAGGTATCGAATTCTTCTCATTCTGGGATGTGCGCGGAATCGGACAAACCAGAGAAGGCAGAGTTTACAGAGGTGTTGCTTACGACACAAGCACTATTGAGCGAACCATTCTTTCCATTATTGTTCGTGATAAAAATGTTGAAAAAACAGTACTCGCCATAATGACAGCAGCAAGAACCGGCGAAATTGGTGACGGAAAAGTCTTCGTCTCAAAAATCGACGAGTCGTACCGCATCCGGACAGGAGAATTTGGCGATGAGTCATTATTCATCAAAGGGAAAGAAATTTAAAAACAATTGAAATAATATATCATGGAAGACGCGTTAACACTCACGACTTTGGCCGAATCCGCAGCGGAAATGGCCAGATCAATAGACACCATCTGGGTACTCGTAACAGCCGCACTGGTATTCTTTATGCAAGCAGGTTTTGCATTGGTCGAGGCTGGATTCACCCGTTCAAAGAACACTGTAAATATCTTATATAAAAACCTGATGGACTTCTCTGTAGGTTCAATTGTTTTCTGGATATTGGGCTTTGGTTTGATGTTTGGCTCCGACATTGCAGGATTCATTGGCAGCCCGAATTTTTTCTTTAAAAATGGATGGGAAGGCGGCATTCCCGCCGAAGCATTCCTGATTTTTCAGACTGTATTTGCCGCAACCGCTGCAACAATTGTATCGGGAGCAATGGCCGAGCGAACCGAATTTAAATCTTACCTGATTTTTTCTCTGGTTATTTCTGCGGTTATTTATCCTGTATCCGGACATTGGATTTGGGGCGGTGGATGGTTATCACAATTGGCAACTCCTTTCCACGACTTTGCCGGATCAACTGTAGTTCATATGGTTGGTGGAGTAATAGCCTTAACAGGAACCCTGGCATTGGGTCCAAGAATCGGAAAATACAGTGGCAAGAAGGTAAACGCTATTCCTGGCCACAACATGGTTTTGGGCGCATTAGGAGTTTTCATTCTGTGGCTCGGATGGTTTGGATTCAACCCCGGATCGCAGCTTGCAGCTTCAGGTGCCGCTAATTCAATTGCAATATCTCACATTTTTGTCACAACCAACCTTGCTGCTGCCGCAGGTGCTTTGGCCGGAGTTATAGTAAGCTGGCTCAAATGGGGTAAACCCAGTTTAAGTCTTGCACTCAACGGGGCGCTGGCCGGACTCGTTGGAATCACTGCCGGATGTGCTGTTGTTACCGCTACCGGAGCATTAATTATTGGACTGATTTCGGGAGTTGTACTTGTTTATTCCGTAACTTTTTTCGATAACGTACTTCATATCGACGACCCGGTTGGTGCCGTTTCGGTACATGGAGTCTGCGGTGCTCTGGGAACTATCATGGTTGGCTTATTTTCCGAATCAACCGGACTATTTTACGGACACGGAACAGCGCAACTTTTATCACAGCTGATTGGTGTAGTTGCCGTTGCAGCCTGGGCGGGCTTAACCGGATTCATTCTGTTTAAAATATTAAAAGCGACCGTTGGACTGAGAGTTCCAAAACGAATCGAAGAGGAAGGTTTGGACATCTACGAACACGGAGAAAGCGCTTACAATTAATTTTTTCTTCAACAATTAGATTTGTTGTTTTTCAAGAAGAGGGGACTGTTGGGGGACAGGCCTCTCTTTCTTTTTTTATTTAATCCCGAAAAATTAAAAACAAATAAAAATAGGACCCACAAACTATTTTTACATACTTTTTCTATACATACCCTATTCATATAGCCACAATGTTAATTTTTTATATATATTTTTAAAACCAAACCCCATATTTTTACATACCATTAAAATATTTTAATATTTTTGAATCATAAATAACAATAAACGATCAGGAACAACCCATTCCTGTTTTAACAAACTAAAAATTTAATTGTCATGAAGAAAATTGAAGCCATCATTAGAAAAAACAAATTTGAAGAAGTTCGTGCTGCACTCCACGAGGCTGACATCGACTTTCTTTCATGGTGGGAAGTTAAAGGACAGGGCACTGCTCGTCAGGGGCTGATTTTCCGCGGAATTGCATACGATGTAAATTCCATTGCCCGTATCTGCATTTCATTTGTTGTTCGCGACATTAATGTTGAAAAATCAATCAATGCCATACTCGAATCAGCCTATACCGGCGAAAGTGGTGACGGAAGAATATTTGTAAGCGACATTGCACAATCAATCCGCATCCGTACCAAAGACCGTGGCGATGAATCGCTCTACAACAAATAAACCCTACCAATCAACTTACTTAGAAATACATCTCATGAAGATAAAATTAAAATACGCCGGGATGGCATTACTCGGATTAATGGCCCCCGCAATAGCTTTTGCAGAAGAAGCCGCAGCTGAAGTTGCAGTAAAAACTCCATATATTGATTTTGGCAATACTGCATGGATGACCGTTGCAACTGCACTGGTAATGCTAATGACCATTCCTGGCCTTGCACTGTTTTACGGCGGGCTGGTCCGTCAAAAAAACGTTCTAAACATACTGATGCAATGCTTCATCTTAACAGCGGTAATTACACTCGAATGGGTGTTCTTCGGATATAGTTTGGCTTTTAGCTCTTCATCCGGATTTCTTGCTCCGTTTATTGGAGGTTTCGACTGGGCATTTCTGAATGGAATAGGCGTACAAGATGTTAGCCCTTACTACATATCACAGGAAACAGCCCGCATTCCACACCTGTTGTTTGTATTATTTCAGGGTATGTTTGCCGTAATTACCCCGGCATTAATTATCGGTGCTTATGCCGAGCGAATTAAATTCCGCGGGTTCCTGATTTTCTCATTACTCTGGGCCATTCTTGTATATAATCCTGTTGCGCACTGGGTTTGGTCGGGCGACGGCTGGCTTTATAAAATGGGCGCCCTCGATTTTGCCGGAGGCACTGTTGTTCACATCAATGCAGGTATCGCGGCACTAGTGATGACATTAATGATCGGCAACCGCAGAAATTATAACAATCACCCAACAGCGCCACACAACATTCCGCTGGTTGTTATCGGAACCGCTCTACTTTGGTTTGGCTGGTTTGGTTTTAACGCCGGAAGTGGGCTGGCTGCCGATGGACTGGCTATCAGCGCATTTCTTTCGACACACGTTGCAACTGCTACCGCTGCATTAACCTGGGCTTTACTCGATTGGACCCGAAACACAAAACCAACTGTGATTGGAGTTTGTACCGGTGCCGTTGCCGGATTGGTTGCCATTACTCCGGCCGCAGGTTTTGTTGGAGTAACAGGTGCTGTTGTTATTGGAGTTTTGGTTTCTGTCGTTTGTTTCTTCATGGTTTCAGTAGTGAAACACAAATACGGATACGATGATACCCTCGATGCTTTTGGGGTACACGGAATAGGCGGTATTATTGGAGCAATTGCTACAGGTTTACTAGCTACTCCTGCCATTCAGTCATCGTACAGTGGTTTGTTCTACGGAAACCCGAAACAACTCTGGATTCAGGTAGTTGCGACTGTTGTCACAATGGCATTTTCTGCAATTATGACTTTCGTAATTTTTAAAGTTGTTGACAAATTGTTCGGAATACGCGCTACCCAGAAAGAAGAAATTGCTGGTCTCGACATTTCTCAACACAACGAAATGGCTTACGCTGTTAATGACTAGAAATTTAGTTCGTTCCCAAATATGCTTTTGCTTTAAATTTTTGAGAGACCTGTCCTTCGCGGCGGGTCTCTCTTTTTTATGCAATACTCAAATCTGTCAGCAAATCAACATATATGCGAAACCCTTCTTCAATCTCTGATATCAGAATAAACTCGTCGGCGGTGTGTGATCGGGCACTGTCGCCCGGACCAATTTTAATCGATGAATATGGAATAACCGCCTGATCGGAAGTCGTAGGCGATCCGTAATAGCGCAATCCGAGCCTTATTCCACGCTGAACTATCGGATGATTAACTGGAATTCCGGAAGAATTCAACCTGAATGACCGTGGTTTTACTTCCGAATCAATTAGTTCATCAATAATCCTGAAAGCTTCCTGATTTGAATAATACTCGTTGGTACGCACATCAACCACAAACGAACACGCATCAGGCACCACATTGTGCTGCGTCCCTGCGTTAATTATAGTAACCGACATTTTAACTGCACCCAAAATATCCGAAGTCTTTTCAAACCTGAAATTTCTTAGCTTTTCAATATCAGCGATTGCTTTATAAATGGCATTCTCCCCTTCTTCGCGCGCAGCATGTCCCGATTTTCCGGCAGCGATACAATCAAGCACCATCAAGCCTTTTTCGGCAACAGCCATTTGCATCTGCGTTGGCTCACCAACAATGGCCAGATTTAAAGGCCCCAATTCATCTAAAATACTTGCGAGCCCATTCACTCCTGAAATTTCTTCTTCGGCAGTAGCCGCATAAATAAGGTTGAACGGAAGATTTTCGCTCTTGCAAAAATGCACAAAAACAGCGAGTAGAGTCACCAGCGCCCCACCTGCATCATTACTTCCCAAACCATATAAAATCCCGTTCTCCACATCCGGAGAAAACGGATCGCGCGTATAACCGCTGGCCGGTTTAACCGTGTCGATATGCGAATTCAGCAAAATAACCGGAAGGCCTTCTTGCCAATGTTCGNNATGAGCAGCATCCTGTTCATTCCTGCTAAGCGAAGGCACCGAAATCAGCGATTTCAGTAGATCAATATATTTATCCATTGTGGAGCTCATTTTCGATTACCTGACAAAAATCAAAAAAAATAAATTTGAAACTGACATAAAATCAATAAAATATCTGCGAAATTCGTTTTTTAACAGCTTTGTAATCTTCAGAAAACAAGAATAGCATTCTTTTCTTTTGGTTAATTAGTTCAAATGGGTATTTTTACGTTCGCAAAAAAAAACATATTCCCACAAACACAAATAATTTATTCACATGGAAAATCAACAAAAAAAAGGAGTTTCGAGACGGCAATTTCTTGGAACAGCTGCCATTGGTATGGCAGGAGTTGCAATGTTTTCGTCTTTGTCGGCCTGCAAACAAAAAGTAGTTGACACCGATCTTAAAATTGGGATCATTGGAATGGGTCAGCAGGCAATGTTCTTAATGAACGGATTCCTGCAGATTCCGGGCGTTAAAGTAATTGCAGGTTGCGATGTTTACGGTGTTAAACGTCAGCGTTTCGAGAAAAAAGTGAAAGCTTTCTACGAAGCAGCAGGTGTTCAGGTAGAAGTTCAGACTTACGAAAAATACCAGGATTTACTGGCACGTACCGACATCAATGCTGTAGTTATTGCAGTTCCCGACCATTCACATGCCATGATTGCCATTGCTGCATGTAAAGCCGGAAAAGATGTTTACCTCGAAAAACCAATGACTTTCACGATTAAGGAAGGTCAGGAATTACGTCGGGTTGTACGCGAAACAAACCGCATTCTGGCTGTTGGAAGCCAGCAGCGTTCCGATCCGAACTTCCAGCATGCTGTTAATTTGGTTCAAACAGGTGCACTCGGCCAAATCGAAAAAGTACACGCTTATGTAGGCGCTCCCCCAAAACCTTACGATCTTCCGGAAGAAACTTTACCAGCCGATTTGAACTGGGATCTTTGGTTGGCCAACCTTCCAATGCCTATTCATTATAACAGCCAGCTTAACCCGCCAATTACGGTTGAACCAGAACAAAACGAACAATTCTGGGGCGGATGGAGATGGTACAAAGAAATGGGCGGTGGTTTCACGACCGACTGGGGTGCACACATGTTCGACGTTGCACAATGGGGTCTTGGAATGGACAAAAGCGGTCCGGTTGAGATTTCACCAATTGGCGACGGAACTGAATTTATGCAGTTTGTTTATGCAAACGGCGTAGTTATGACTTCAGAACCTTTCGACGAAAAGAAGACCAAAGGTGTTAAATTCATCGGCAAAGATGGCTGGCTTGAAGTATCACGCGGACATTTCCTTGCTTCTGACGACAAATTCCTTCCTCCGGCAGCTGCCGAAGGTGACACAGGTCCTTACGAAACAAAAATTCCTCACCAGCTTAATTTCATCGAAGCAGTAAAAGAACGCAAAGACCCTGTTGTTCCTGTTGAAATCGGACACAGCAGCTGTACCGTTTGCACACTTGGAAACATTGCCTGCGAACTGAAACGTACCATTAAGTGGGATCCGGCAACCGAAACATTTGTTGACGATGTTGACGGTGCGGCTACCAAACTGATGCATTACGAATACCGCGAAGGCTGGAAATTGGTATAATTGATTTAACCGCATCTTCGGATGCAACTATAATAAAGCAGGCGATCAGGTAAAACTGGTCGCCTGCTTTTTATTTTACCTAAAAAATAAGCGGGAAGCTTCTTTCAAAACCTCCCGCTTAAAATACCTTTATTCTTCTTCAGTCGCAGGTCTCCTGTCTTCGGACTTAGGACTTAGAACTTAGGATTTTTTTTACTGATAACTTACTTTCGCTTTTTCAACCGGTTTTTCGCCAGCGCGGAGCGGTGAAATGCGGAATGAATAGTTGTAAGCTTTTTCGCGCAAACGATATTCGTCGTGCGTCCATGCCCCCCAACTGTCGTCGCCGCCAACTCCCATTTGCTTGTAGTCAATATTGATCGAAGTCAGATCGCGCGGAACCACATCATTGGTATGGCGGCGAACCATCTTCTCTCCTTCTTTTACGCGACCATCGGTTCGGGCAGGCGATTCAAAATCTTCCATAATCTGGTGGTGAGCGCTAACCGAAAGCAGTGGCAAGCCAATGAACTGAAGTCCCAATCCATCTTTATTGGCAATGCTCATCCAGCGAACGTCTGTTTTGTTTCCGTTTTCCTGTGGGCGAATGTAGGCGAAATACTGGTCGGCAACTGCTCCTGAATACAAACCAACCAAGGCGCTGGTAAAACGATCCTGATACGATTCGTGAGGACCGCGACCCAGCCAGCTCATCTGGTCGAATTCGCGTGGCATTACCAGATTTACCCCGAAACGAACGATTTCAGGAAGCGAATCCTTCATCATCTTAAAGCTATTGTTTACAATCACCTCGCCATTTCCAAGCACGGTGTAAACCGAATTATAATTGGCAATCACCTGCTTTTTATCGTTATTGAGGTCGAAATTGAAATTGACAACCACTTCGTTCCCCACTTGCTTAACAGTGGCCGATTTTACACTTTTTTGCTCTCCGGCTTTTCTCCAAACACGGCTGCGTCTGTCAAGCCCGTTTCCGAAGTCATTGTCGATTGGTGCACGCCAGAAATTTGGCACAGGTCCGGCCATCAGCATTTCTTTTCCGTCTATCTGATAGGACTTCAGGGTAGCTTCGTCTTTACTGAAATCAATTTTGAAACCCTGACCTTCAACAACAATATTGTTTCCAACTTCATTAAGCGTGGCTTTGCCGAGGGCGCTTTTAGCTGCGGTTACTGCTTTTTTGCTGAAAGGTAACTG
Organism: Prolixibacteraceae bacterium; assembly: GCA_003537645.1. Classification (GTDB taxonomy): domain Bacteria; phylum Bacteroidota; class Bacteroidia; order Bacteroidales; family Prolixibacteraceae; genus Aquipluma. Next base: position 19,527 of record DPRM01000141.1, on the reverse strand, counting down.
GAATTGCTCGTAAGCCAGTTTGGTGCCAGCTGAAAGAATACCTTTGGCATTTTTCAGTTTGGCCGAAATATTCAGGAAATATTCGGTGGCAGGTTGTGCATCAACTTTTACGTCCAGCTGAACTTTTTTGCTGGTATTTGGCGCCAGTTCCAAATCTGTAATTTCTCCTGATTTCAATACCTGACCATCAGCAACTACTTCCCAGGAAAATGTAAATTCTGAAAGGTTCGTAAACGAATATTTGTTGCGGATTTCAATTTCGCCACTGTTCAGATTGACCGCTTTGAAACCGATGTGCTGATAAACTTTACCGACTTCAATCAAAGTTGGTTTGATAGTGCGATCAGGATTTATAATTCCGTTATTACAGAAATTACCATCGGTTGCCAGCGTGTCGCCACCCAAATCGCCACCGTAAGCCCAGAATTTTGTTCCGGCTGAATCCTGAGTCAGAATTCCCTGATCAACCCAGTCCCAGATAAAACCACCCTGTAGAACCGGGTATTTCTCTATCAAATCCCAGTAATCCTGAAGGTTTCCAACACTGTTTCCCATTGCGTGTGCATATTCGCATTGAATATATGGTTTGGTTGGCTTGCCTTTGGCATAATCTTCCATGTTTTTCATACGTGCATACATGGGGCAAACAATGTCGGTATTGGCGCCGCCGTGTGCCTGTTCGTACTGAACCGGACGTGAAGAGTCAACCGATTTCAGGTACGCATAAGTGGCCTCGAAGTTTACACCGTTTCCGGCCTCGTTCCCAAGTGACCAGATAATTACTGAAGGTTGATTTTTATCGCGTTCGAACATGTTGCGGGTGCGGAACAGGTGAGCATCTTTCCAAACCGGATCTTTTGCAAGTGATTTGGCTCCATAACCCATACCATGCGATTCAACATTGGCTTCGTTAACCAGGAAGATACCGTATTGGTTGCACAATTCGTACCAGCGTTCGGGTTGCGGATAATGCGAAGTGCGGACAGCATTAATGTTATGCGATTTCATCAGGAGAATATCCTTCAGCATTGTAGCTTCGTCCTGATAATGACCGGTAACATCGTTGTGTTCGTGAATATTTACGCCCTTTACATAAATGGCAACACCATTTACCAAAAGCTGTGCATCTTTAATTTCAATTGTTCGGAAACCGACATCCTGACGAATAACTTCGATTACTTTACCTGATTCGTCTTTTAAAGTGATGAGCAATTGATACAAATTTGGATTTTCGGCAGTCCAGGGTTTTGCAGCCGGTACCATAATACTATTTGATACTGAAACTGGTTTAGCTTCAGTTTGAATCTTCTGGTTTATTTCGGCAACTTTGGTTTCGCCATCCATCAAAACAGCCTCCAATGTAACCATTGGGGTAATTTCTGCCGAGTTGGCCACTTCAATATCCAGTTTAAAATCTCCATCCTGATAATTATTAACCAATGGCGATGAAACACGGTAATCGCGAATGTGTTGCGGATTGCGGGCCATCAGGAATACGTCGCGGGTCATGCCGCTCATGCGCCAAAAATCTTGATCTTCCAGATAGCTTCCATCGCTCCAGCGGTAAACTTCAACAGCAAGAGAATTTTCTCCTTTTTTCAGGTATTTGGTAATATTGAATTCCGCAGGCGTTTTGCTGTCTTCGCTGTAACCAACCATTTGTTCGTTTACCCAAACATACATGGCCGAACTTACAGCGCCAAAATGCAGGATAATGTCTTGTCCTTTCCAGTTTTCAGGAATGGTAAAACTGCGTTTGTATGAACCTACCGGATTGTAATGTTTCTGGATGGTTGGCGGAGTTGCTTCGTGCGGGTACTGAACATTGACATAAATTGGCACGTCAAAACCCTGCATTTCCCAGTTTCCCGGAACCTGAATGGTTGTCCAGTCTTTGGTATCGTAATCGTCTTTAAAAAAGTAGAACGGTCGTACATAAGGTGTGTGCGACAGGTTAAACTGCCAGGTTCCGTTTAGTGATTGAATGAAAGGCGATTTCCAGATGTCGGGTTGCATAGCTTGCTCTGCCGTGGCATAAGGGATGAAATAAGCACGCGGTGCTTCACGGTTAATTTCGGAAACAGCAGGATTTTCCCAGTCGTGCGGGGTCTTTTCCTCGAAAGACACATTCTCGTATTTACTTTTGCACGCGCTGGTTGCAATGGTCGCTGCAAAAATCATCATTAAAAAGTACTTCATAAAAATTGATTTAAGTTAGAAAAATGGCAATAAAACAATGCCTACCGGTAGGAACTGGTAGGCATGCAAAATTGAGAATTTTAATCTGTATTAGCAATACTAAATATATCAGTTTTTAAGAACACCATTTTCTACAAGAACCTTTCCGTCAACTCTTAAGGTGCTTCCTGGTAAAAAAGAAGCCAGCGAATAAGGATTTTTATTTTCGCCACCGGCCCACACATTGTTACCGATACCTACGGTGACCATGCCAGCCGGCATCCAGGCAACCAGTTTGCTGCCCGGTTTTATTTTCACATTGGGATTAATTCCTAAATCAATAAACGCAAATTCTTCTTTTCCGGCTTCAGCAACATCGTACATTTTTTGGAGTGGTTCGAGTCCCGACTTTGCAGTCATCGAGGTAAGTTTTCCGGCCTTAAAATTCATCGTAAGGCCAAGAATCTCTTTCCCCTGATAGAATTGACGGTCAACAACTACTGTTCCTTCAGCAGTACCCGGAACCGGTGTCAAATAAGCTTCACCTGCAGGAAGGTAAACTTGCGAAGCGGCAAATCCTTTCTTCAGGTCATCAGCATTAAGAACACCATCACTCACCAAAACAGGCCGTTTTTCAATACGCATCTTCAGGTCAGTACCATTTGGATTGGTCAATTGAACTTCCTTTCCGCCTGCAAGTATTGCTTGAACAGATTTTCCAGTAGCCTCTAGTTTAGAATAATCCACATTCACACCTTTCCAGAAAAGATCAGAAAGTTCATTTAATGTCAATCCAAACTGTTTGGCGCTGGCTTCAGTAGGATAAAGCCCGTTTCCTAAACTTACCCCTTTAACATTTCGTTTGGCTACCAATTCGTTCACCGGTTCATAAGCTTTTGCACGGGCGGCAAATCGTTCAGCCGGAATATCTGCAAACAAGCCAATAGCTTCGCTGTAATCCACATTAATTACAGTGGTTATAAAGCCAAACAACTTTAAATCACTTTCGGGAACACGCGAATCATATTTTTCAGGCACCTCGGTAACCCAACGCCGACTCATACGGTCGCTTCCAATGGTCAAAATCGGGAAAGCGCCCCTTTTCCCCAAGTTTATCACAATATTTTCCAACAATTCAATATCGCGGATCCCACCTGTCACCAAAACAAATTCTCCTTCCTGAATACTGGCACACTGATTAACAAGTTTTTCAGCCAAAGCTTCAGTTTCAGCTGAACCTTTTACCTGCATTGGTTGTGCATTTGAAATGAAAAGAAAGCCAATAATTATAACAATAACTGCAAAAGTCCTTTTTGTTTTCATACTAAATTCTCCTTTTGAATAATAAATAAAAATAATAGGGAATAATCTCTGTGGATTTCTGTGTAAACAGAATGGAATCAGATCAGAAGAATTAGGGAAGATCTTTTTGATAGTTAACCGTTTACCAAACGGCAATCATGCAATTGACATCATATTTCCCGGTCAATATAACCACATTAAAATGAGCCAATTGAATTGTAGAACAATTTATTTTGTCAGACTTTTACTTATCTGATTTGCAACATCTGACAACAAAAACAGCGTTCTGTTTCAAGGTTAATCTATCTGACTTTTGGTGAGATTTAATAACAATAACATTCACAAATAGTTTACAAGAAAAAAGGCCATCCCGAATTTTCAGAATGACCTTTGTATTTTACGTTTTAGAAACGCGATTAATCTTTGTATTCGTCCCAGCTTTTAATCGACAAATCTTCGATGCCATATTTGCAGAACGCATAAATAAATGCGCTGGCAACACGGGCATTGGTGATTAGCGGAATGCTGTAATCGATCGCGCTGCGGCGAATGGTATATCCATTCGTGATTTCGCGGGTTGTGTGATCTTTCGGGATGTTGATAACCAAATCAATCTTCTTTTCCTTGATGTATTCCAGCGTATTCGGATGTTTATCGGTTTCGTCGGGCCAGTACAAACGAGTCGATGCAATGCCGTTATCTGCCAGGAACTGCTGTGTTCCGCCAGTTGCAAAAAGGTTAAACCCGCGTTCTGACAGCATTCTGGCGCTTGCAAGCAATTCAATTTTCGAGCGGGTTTCTCCTGACGAAATCAAAATGTTTTTCTTCGGAATGGAATAACCAACAGAAAGCATCGATTTCAAAATGGCTTCGTAGTAATTTTCACCGATGCAACCTACTTCGCCGGTCGACGACATGTCAACTCCCAAAACGGGGTCAGCATTCAGCAAACGGGCAAACGAGAATTGAGCGGCTTTCACGCCCACATAATCCAGTTCGAACAAAGATTTGTCCGGGGTTTGGAACGGAGCATCGAGCATCACCTGAGTCGCAATTTCAATCAGGTTGTATTTCATCACCTTCGACACAAACGGGAAACTCCGCGATGCCCGAAGGTTACATTCAATCACCTTTATATCATTATCCTTGGCCAGCAACTGCATGTTGAAAGGCCCGGTAATGTTGAGTTCCTTGGCAATCTGACGTGCAATCTTTTTAATCCGGCGGATCGTTTCAACATATAATTTCTGCGGAGGGAATACGATGGTTGCATCGCCCGAATGAACCCCGGCAAATTCAACGTGTTCCGATATCGCATAAGCTACAACCTCACCGTTTTTAGCCACTGCATCAATCTCGATTTCCTTCGCCTGCTCAATAAATTCTGAAACCACCACAGGATGTTCTTTCGACACATTGGCTGCTAAAGTGAGGAAATGTTGCAACTGATCCTTGTTCGAAACCACATTCATTGCTGCTCCTGAAAGCACATATGAAGGGCGGATCAAAACCGGGAACCCGACTTCATCCACAAAGGTGTAGATGTCTTCGATGCTGGTTAATTCAGACCAGCGAGGCTGATCAATACCCAGGTTATCACACAATGAGCTGAATTTTTTGCGGTCTTCGGCGCGGTCAATATTTAATGGCGAAGTTCCCAAAATTGGCACATTCTGTCGGTGCAATTTCATAGCCAAGTTGTTTGGAATTTGACCTCCCATTGAGAGTACCAAGCCTTTAGGAGCTTCCAGATCAACAATGTCCATCACACGCTCGAAGGTCAGTTCATCAAAATACAGGCGGTCGCAAGTATCGTAGTCGGTACTCACGGTTTCCGGATTGTAATTGATCATGATTGAGCGGTAGCCTTCTTTGTGAATCGTTGTAATCGCATTTACGCTACACCAGTCGAACTCAACCGAACTTCCGATTCGATATGCACCCGAACCCAATACAATCACTGATTTATCATCGTGCTGAAACTCCACATCGTGTTCGTTACCGTTGTAAGTCAGGTACAGGTAATTGGTTTGTGCCGGATATTCGCCAGCAAGCGTATCAATCTGTTTTACTGAAGGCAGAATATTTTTGCTTTTACGCCAGTCGCGAACTTTCAGCAAATCGTCGTTAATCGCTTTGTTCGATGATTTCAGCACCAAACGAGCGATCTGGAAGTCGGAATATCCTTCTTTTTTGGCCTGAAGCAACAATGAATCGTCCAAAGTTGGAAGCGAATTAACCGCTTCAAGCTTATTTTTTGTGACATGAATATTCTGCAGTTTTTGCAGGAACCAACGGTCAATCTTGGTCTTTTCGTAAATATCGTCAACCGAATATCCTTTGTTGAAAGCTTCGGCAATGGCGAAAATGCGGCGGTCCGTCGGATGTACCAGTTCTTCGTCAATCTGCTCAATGGTAATTTCTTCTTTGTTGGCTACAAAACCATGCATTCCGATTCCAACCATCCGGATACCTTTCTGAATGGCTTCTTCGAACGAACGGCCAATCGACATGATTTCGCCCACCGATTTCATCGAACTTCCGAGGTTTTTTGATACTCCTGAAAACTTATTCAAATCCCAACGCGGAATTTTACAAACGATATAGTCGAGCGCAGGTTCGAATGCTGCTGTGGTTACTTTGGTTACCTGATTGTTGAGTTGATGCAGTCCGTAGCCCAAACCCAATTTTGCAGCAACAAAAGCCAGTGGATAACCGGTTGCTTTCGATGCCAACGCCGAAGAGCGCGATAGACGGGCGTTTACCTCAATCACACGGTAATCTTCCGAGTGCGGATCAAGCGCATATTGTACGTTGCATTCGCCCACAATTCCGATGTGGCGGATAATCTTGATGGCCAGCGCACGCAGTTTGTGGTATTCAGAATTTGACAAAGTTTGTGATGGCGCAACTACAATACTTTCGCCGGTATGAATTCCCAGCGGGTCGAAGTTTTCCATGTTACAAACTGTGATACAGTTATTGAAACGGTCGCGAACCACTTCGTATTCCACTTCTTTCCAGCCTTTGATCGATTCTTCAACCAAAATCTGAGGCGAATAGGTGAATGCTTTCGAAGCCAGCGCTTCCAGTTCTTCGTCGTTGGCGCAGAAACCGCTTCCCAGTCCGCCCAACGTATAGGCAGCCCGGATGATAATCGGATAACCAACAATTTTAACCGCTGCGAAAGCTTCTTCCATGTTTAAACAGGCGATGCTTCGGGGTGTCAATACGTCAATCTCTGCCAGTTTTCCGGCGAAAATTTCTCTGTCTTCGGTATCAATAATCGACTGAACCGGCGTTCCAACCACTTTTACATTGTATTTCTCCAGAATTCCACCCCTAAAAAGTGCAACTCCACAGTTCAGCGCTGTTTGTCCGCCAAAAGCCAACAAAATTCCGTCAGGTTTTTCTTTAATGATGACCTGTTCCACAAAAAACGGAGTCACCGGAAGGAAATAGATCCGGTCGGCTATATCTTCCGAAGTCTGGATGGTCGCGATATTCGGATTGATCAGAATGGTTTCCACATTCTCTTCCTTCAGGGCTTTCAGCGCCTGCGATCCGGAATAGTCGAACTCACCGGCCTCACCAATTTTCAGCGCCCCCGACCCCAGTACGATTACTTTTTTAATGTCTTTATTTATCATGATTTTGTTTGTTTCGAGTTGTATTTCAGCTCCAGGTATCGGGTGTCAAGTGTCAGGACAGGATTTCAAATCTTGATACTTGCATCTTGATACTTGTATCTATTTTTTCGTCTTCTTATATTCAATCACATTATTCATGAAATCGTCGAATAAAAACTCGGTGTCAACCGGTCCGCTGGCGGCTTCGGGGTGGAACTGAGTAGAGAAGAAAGGCTTGGTTTTGTGGCGGATCCCTTCGTTGGTCTGGTCGTTTACGTTGGTAAACAGTGGTTCCCAATCGGCAGGCAAGGTTTTGGTATCCACCGCAAATCCGTGGTTCTGCGATGTGATGAAACAACGATCTGTTCCCTGCAACAAAACAGGTTGGTTGTGGCTGCGGTGACCAAATTTCAGTTTATACGTTTCAGCTCCGGCAGCACGCGCCAGCAACTGGTTTCCCAAACAAATTCCCATGATTGGCTTTTCAGCATCCATCGTTTTGCGAATGTTTGCAACAGTTGCATCGCACAAGGCAGGATCGCCGGGTCCGTTCGAAAGGAAAATTCCGTCAAAATCTTCGTTGTTAAAATCGTAGTCCCACGGAACCACGATGACAGTTGCATTTCTGTTCAGCAAACAGCGAATAATATTGTATTTCACGCCGCAATCAACCAAAACGATGCGGTGGTCTCCATTTCCATACACCTCAACTTTATCAGTGCTGGCAATGGCTACCAGATTTTCCTGATTCGGATCGTAAAAATCGATTACCTCATCATCAAACTCAATTTTGCCGAGCAATGAACCTTTTACGCGGATGATTTTGGTCAACGCCCGGGTATCAATTCCGAACACGCCCGGTACTTTATGCTCTTTCAGCCAATCGCCCAAACTTTTTATGGCGTTCCAATGGCTGTATTCAAACGAATAATCCGAAACTATTAAACCAGTTATATGAATCTTGTTTGATTCATAAAACTCATACAAATTTTGCTCTTTCGAGTCACTTGGCACACCATAATTTCCAATCAACGGGAAGGTTGAGACAAGGATTTGGCCCGTATATGAAGGATCTGTTAAACTTTCGGGATAACCAGTCATAGCGGTGTAAAAAACCACTTCGCCGGCTGCGGATTTCTCATACCCGAAAGACTTCCCTTCAAAGGTGGTCCCGTCTTCAAGAATCAATCTGACTTTTCTTAGTTGTGTCATCGTTGCAATGCTAAATATTAAAAAAAATGCGTTTGGCTACGGCTGTAGGGCAAACGCATGGTTGTTATTTTTAAACAAACTTTCTTTCGTATGTATCTTCGGATTTTCAACCCGGTACTTTTCAAGTTTCAATTCGTTGGTGTGTTTTAATTCTGTGACAAAAATAGAAATAATTTCTGAAAAAAAAGTTCACATTCAATATTTATTGCATATTTTTGCATCGAAAATGTATAAATATTCAAAATGAAGAATCGCACCAAAAGGCAGCTTGCTATAAAACAGGCAATACTCAATGGCCGGATCAGCAGTCAGGATGAGCTTTTGCACATCATGAAAGATCAGGGCTTTGAGTTGACCCAGGCTACCTTGTCACGCGATTTAAAAATCCTGAAAGTTGCAAAAGTTTCAGATCATGCATTGGGCTATGTATATGTTATTCCTGAAGGTGTAAATACCGAAAATCAACGCGAAAATTCACGGATTAATTTTCTGGCCGATGGATTTCGCGATTTGCAGTTCTCCGGAAATCTGGCTGTAATACGCACCATGCCCGGATATGCAAGTAGTCTGGCCGCTGTGATCGACAATTCAGAGCCTTATGAAATCATCGGAACCATTGCAGGAGACGACACTATTCTGCTTATTATGCGAGAAGGAGTAACGCATAGCGATCTGATTAACAGCCTGATTTTGATTATGCCCAAACTGGAAGATAAACTGGGATAAAAAGTGATCAGTATTCAGTCACAGTTGAAAAAGATTGCAATTTTGAAATGCTACAATATCCTTTGCCGTTCGGCTTTAGCCAACGGTCATAAAATTAAAGAAAAACCGTCCGCCCTGCCTGCCTCAGGCGGGGAGAAAACGAGAATAAGAGTGACAGTGAAATTTCGGACGAAATGAAATAACGATCAAAAGAGATTAATTAGAAATGAAAGATTTAAAAGATATTCAAATTTTTGTCGCCACCGAGGAACATTTAAAGTATGTTGATGCGGTAAATGATGCCATCGACATTGCTTCAAAAGAGCGTGGAACCGGTATTGCGCGCCGTACTTACGAATACATTGCCGACAAAATGCTTCAAGGAAAAGCAATTATCGCCCTTGAAAACGGCGAAACTTTTGCCGGGTTCTGCTACGTTGAAACCTGGGGAGCTAAAAGTTTTGTGGCCAATTCCGGATTGATTGTTGTGAAAGATTATCGTGGAATTGGTTTGGCCACCGAAATCAAACGAAAAGCATTTACACTTTCCAGAAAACTTTATCCGAGTGCTAAAATCTTCGGATTAACAACCGGGTTGGCTGTTATGAAAATCAACCACGAATTGGGATACCGTCCTGTCACATTTTCAGAACTGACTGACGATGAAGACTTTTGGAATGGTTGCAAAAGTTGTGTGAATCACGATATTTTACAGCGCACCGGAAAAAGTAAATGCCTCTGTACTGGCATGTTGTATGATCCGGCCTGGGAACAGGAGAAAAAAGTAGAAGAAAAAGTAGAAGAGAAAAAGCAGAATAGCTGGGCAATTAAAGGTACTTTGCTCGATATTATCAAAAAACTGAAACGGAACAAAAACGAAACATTGCCCAACGAATCAACAATTTTGACATTTTTATTCAAAAAGAAAATACAAAGATCATGAAGGATAAAGTAGTTTTAGCATTCAGCGGGGGCCTGGACACTTCGTATTGCGCAAAATACCTGTCGGTAGAAAAAAATCTGGATGTTTACACAGCCATTGCCAACACTGGCGGATTCAATCAAACAGAGCTGGATGCCGTTGAAAAAAAGGCATATCAACTAGGAGCCGTCAAACATGTGGCTCTTGATGTTACCGACTCCTATTACGAAAAAAGCATCAAATACATGGTTTTCGGAAACATTCTTCGAAACAATACTTACCCCATTTCGGTAAGTTCGGAGCGTGTTTTTCAGGCCATTGCCATTATAGAATATGCCAAACAAATTGGCGCCAAATATGTAGCCCACGGAAGTACCGGAGCTGGAAATGATCAGGTTCGTTTCGACCTCACGTTCCAGATTTTGGCTCCTGAAATTGGCATCCTCACCCCTACCCGCGATTTGGAATTGAGCCGTCAGGAAGAAATTGATTACCTGAAAGCCCACGGCGTTGAAGCCGACTGGAAAAAGATGGACTACTCCATCAACAAAGGACTTTGGGGAACCAGCATCGGTGGAAAAGAAACCTTGAAATCGAACAAAACACTTCCTGAAGAAGCCTATCCATCGCAACTCACCGAAACTGAAGAAAAAGAAATCACGATCGATTTCATCCAAGGTGAATTAAAAGGCGTAAATGGCGAGATTTTCGAAAATCCGGTGAATGCGATCCGTGCTTTGGAAGCTATTGCGTCGCCTTATGCTGTTGGCCGCGACATGCACATTGGCGATACCATTATTGGTATTAAAGGACGTGTAGGTTTTGAGGCAGCTGCACCAATCATCGCCATCAAAGCACACCAGATGCTCGAAAAACATACCCTTACCAAATGGCAACAGTACTGGAAAGAGCAATTGAGCAACTGGTACGGAATGTTCCTGCACGAAGCCCTTTATTTTGAACCGGTTATGCGCGACATCGAGAAATTCCTCGAACACTCGCAGGAAAACGTTACGGGAAAAGTGATTATAAAACTCAAACCATACAACTTTGTGTTGGTTGGCGTTGAATCGGATCACGATCTGATGCGCTCTGAATTTGGCGAATATGGCGAGAAAAATTCAGCCTGGACTGCCGATGATGTGAAAGGATTTACCAAAGTGCTTTCTACATCACTGAAAATTCACAATTCGGTAAACCATTCATTTTAATTGATGATTCGACCCCGAGGGGACTCAGGATTATAGATAGAATGTAATCTCTACAAACATACGACCCCGGATGGGGTAGAACAACACAATAAATTGAAATGATCAAAGTTGGAATAATTGGTGGTGCAGGCTATACAGCCGGAGAATTGATCCGGATTTTGCTGAACCACCCGCAGGCTGAACTGACCTTTGTTCAGAGCAGCAGCAATGGAGGCAATTTACTATCGGATGTTCACACTGATTTGTTGGGTGACACCGACATCAAATTTGTTGCTGAAGCTGATTTTTCACTGATCGATGTAGCTTTCTTCTGCATGGGTCATGGAAAATCAAAAGAATTTATTCAGAAAAACAGCATTCCCGATAACGTAAAAATCATCGATTTAAGTCACGACTTCAGGTTAAAACGCGAAGGAAACGACTTCGTTTATGGTTTGCCTGAATTGAATCGGGAGCTTATCCGGAAGTCAAACCGAATTGCCAATCCGGGTTGTTTTGCAACCGGAATTCAACTGGCCGTTTTGCCTTTGGCCGCAGCAGGTTTGTTGAAAGACGAACTTCACGTCAACGCCATCACCGGCTCAACCGGAGCGGGGCAAGCACCAAGCGAAACCTCGCATTTTAGTTGGAGAAACAACAATTTGTCGGTTTACAAAGCTTTCGAACACCAACATTTGGGAGAAATTGGCCAAAGTTTCAAACAATTGCAGGCTGATTTTCAGTACGATATTAATTTCATTCCGGTTCGCGGAAATCATACCCGAGGCATCTTTGCATCAGTTTACACTCAATTTGACGGTACTTTAGAAGAAGCCGTCAAGCTATATCAGGATTATTACGCAACGCATCCGTTTGTATTTGTAAGTAAAACCAATCCTGATCTGAAACAAGTGGTAAACACCAACAAATCAATTGTTTACCTCGAAAAACATGGCAATAAACTGATGATCCTTTCGGTAACCGATAATCTGCTAAAAGGCGCCTCCGGACAGGCCGTTCAGAACATGAACCTGATTTTTGGACTGGAAGAAACGCTGGGCCTGAATTTAAAAGCGGTGGCGTTCTAAAAAGAGAAGCCTCCCCAACCCCTCCGAAGGAGGGGAGTTTGGCAGTCTGTAATTCAAAAGCATTTGCAATAAATATTAAAATAATCGCTCTCTTTTTAAGCCTCCCCTTCGGGGAGGTTTGGTGGGGCTTCTAATTTTTTATTATGAACTTATTCGACGTATATCCGTTGCTTGACATCACTCCGGTTAAGGGAGAAGGTTGTTACATGTGGGACGAAAACGGAATCAAATACCTTGATCTGTACGGTGGCCATGCTGTAATTTCAGTTGGCCATTCACATCCTCATTATATCAAAAGACTGACCAGCCAATTAAACGAGATTGGGTTTTACTCCAATTCAGTTCAGGTTCCACAACAACAAGAATTGGCCGAAAAACTAGGGCAAGTTTCAGGCTATCCTGATTACCAGCTTTTCCTTGTGAATTCGGGAGCAGAAGCAAACGAAAATGCGCTAAAACTGGCTTCATTCGTTACTGGCCAAAAAAAAATAGTGAGCTTCAAAAAAGGGTTTCACGGACGTACTTCGGCGGCTGTTGCAGTTACCGACAATCCCAAACTGATTGCTCCTGTAAATGAAACATCCAATGCCATTATTATTCCATTCAACAATCTGGAGTTGCTCGAACAACAGCTAAAAACCAACGAAATTGCAGGTGTAATCATCGAAGGCATTCAGGGAATTGGCGGAATTCATGTTCCGGCAGAAGGCTTTTTGATTCAGGCCGAAAAACTTTGCAAACAATACGGAGCATTGCTTATTCTGGACGAAATTCAATCGGGATATGGCCGTAGCGGAAAATTCTTCGCTCATCAATATACCGCCATAAGACCTGATTTGATTACAGTAGCCAAAGGAATGGGCAACGGATTTCCGGTTGGTGCCTTGCTGATTGCTCCTGAAATTAAACCCTGGCACGGCATGCTTGGAACCACTTTCGGCGGAAATTATCTGGCCTGTGCCGCAAGTTTAGCCGTTTTGGAAATTATGGAGACCGAAAAACTGGTCGAAAATGCTGCCGAAGTAGGTGAATATCTGATTGGTAAACTGAAAGAATTTTCTCAAATTAAAGAGGTCAGAGGACAAGGGTTGATGATTGGGCTTGAATTTGATCAACAAATTAATGACATTCGTCATGTTTTATTAAAAAAACATCATATTTTTACCGGCGTAAGTGGAGCAAATACCATCCGGTTACTTTCTCCGCTAACTTTGACCAAAGAACAAGCCGATATCTTCCTTGAAGCCTTGTCAGAAACAATTCAGAAATAAGGAAAAAGGAATAAGAAAATAGCAGGCATCGGTAAATTACAAATGGTAAATTACTAAATAGTAAATAGTTAAAACATGATTGACCAGAAAATCACCATTATCGGTGGAGGAAACCTTGGAGGCGCTGTTGCTTTTGGTTTAATTAAATCGAAACAAATTCAACCAACTTCATTAACAGTTTCCGACCGTTACCTTGCTGTTTTAAAAAAATTTAAGGAACAAGGCGCCACAACTACAGATAATAATATTGAAGCTGTCCGGAATGCTGATATTGTAATTCTGGCGATCAAACCATATCAGGCCAATGAAATTCTGGCAGAAATCAAGCCTTTTTTATCGGCGAATCAAATTCTTATTTCGGCGGTTGCCGGCTTGGGACTTATAAAACTCGAAGAAGCTGTGAGCGGATCTGGAGTTCAGACATTCAGGATAATGCCCAACACAGCCATCGCCATTCAGGAATCGATGACACTGATTTCAACCAATGTAAAATCGGAAGAAATACGCGACCTGGTGGTTCACATCTTTGATCAGTTGGGCAAAGCACTCATTATTTCGGAAGAATTGATGGCTGCGGCTACTGTGCTTGGCTCATGCGGAATTGCATTTGCGTTGCGTTATATGCGTGCTGCTATGCAAGGCGGAATTGAGATGGGTTTCAGCGCAGAAATGGCTCAATTTATCACAGCGCAAACGGTGAAGGGTGCAGCAGAACTGATCCTCGAATCGGGCAGACATCCGGAACAGGAAATTGATAAAGTAACAACACCGCGCGGAATTACCATTACCGGACTGAACGAGATGGAACACCAGGGGTTTAGTTCTTCGCTAATTCAGGGGTTGATCGCATCTTTCAATAAATGCTGAAAACGGGGACAACTGTTTTGAAAACACATTTACGCTATAAAAAAATCACTGTCAAAGTGGGCAGTAACGTTCTAACCAAGTCTGATGGCACGTTAAACAACGACAATATTTCGCATTTGGTTGACCAGATCGCCTTTTTGCACCAGAAAGGTATCGAAATTGTCCTGGTTTCTTCAGGAGCAGTGGCAGCAGGGCGAGGAGAAATCGGAAACGGAAGAAAGCTCGACACGGTTTCGGCAAGACAATTGTGGTCGGCAGTTGGTCAGGTAAAAATGATCAACAGTTATGCTGAAGCATTCCGGAAATATGGGATTTTCTGCGCACAGGTACTCACTACCAAAGAGAATTTCAGCGATAGGGTTCATTACCTGAATATGAAAAACTGTATTTCGACCCTGATTGAAAACAAGGTAATACCTATTGTAAATGAGAACGATACAATTTCGGTTACCGAACTGATGTTTACCGACAATGATGAACTTTCAGGATTAATCGCTTCGATGGAAAGCTCTGAAGCATTGATTATACTAAGCAACATCGACGGAATTTATGATGGTTCGCCCGAATTGCCCGAATCGAAAGTAATTCGCGAAATTACCTCAAAAAGCAAACCGCTGAACGAGGCCATTTCGACCAGCAAATCGAGTTTCGGACGTGGCGGAATGCTGACCAAATACCACATTGCCAAGAAAGTGGCCAAAGGTGGAATTAACGTTCACATCGCTAACGGGATGAAAGAAAATACGCTTCTGAAGATTATGAATCCGGCAGAAGATATTGTTCATACTACTTTCATGTCGGAGCATAAGAAGTCGTCGAACGTGAAGAAATGGATTTCGTATTCTGAAAGTTTTGCGAAAGGTGAATTAGTTGTAAACGAAGGCGCCCGAAATGCACTTCTTTCGAGCCAGGCAACCAGTCTTTTACCAGTAGGAGTTACATCTATTGAAGGCTCTTTTGAAAAAGGCGATTTGGTAAAAATTAAAGATGAAAGCGGAAAGCTGATTGGAATCGGCAAATCGGAATACAATTCGGAGAAAGCTGAAAAATATAAGGGAAACAAAAACAAAAAAGCTGTCGTACATTACGACTATCTATATTTAATGGAATAAAAAAATACTGACTCGGGATTTGTGTAGTGATACCCTTTTCATAGACCCCTTTTTTTAATGCCGAACTTATGGCAGCATTTCCTGAGTTATATTCCCCCTCCCACCCCCTGGGAGGGGCTTTTTTCTCTTTGGGGGATGAATTTTGTGATAAAAAAGTCCTAAAAATGACAGTAAAAAAGCAACTTAATCAGGTTTTGAGAGCCAGTCGTAAACTGAACCTTGTTTCAGAGGAAAAAATAAATCAGGTTTTACAGGATGTAGCAGAGGCTGCAGTCGAAAACACTGCGTTTATCCTTCAGGAAAATGCCAAAGATTTGAGACGCATGGATCCAAGTGATCCGAAATACGACCGACTGATGTTAACTGCCGATAGAATAAAAGGAATTGCATCAGATATTGCGAATGTTGAGAATCTTCCTTCGCCGCTGGGCCGTATTTTAAGCGAAACCAGCAGACCAAACGGACTCTCGATCAAAAAAATTAGTGTTCCGTTCGGAGTAATCGGGATTATTTACGAGGCGCGCCCAAATGTTACTTTCGATGTATTTTCATTGTGCCTGAAATCGGGAAATGCCTGTGTTCTGAAAGGCGGAAGCGATGCCAACGACTCAAATGTGGCCATCGTAAAAGTTATTCAGGAAGTACTCCGAAAACATGGATTGGATGAAAATATACTTTCACTTTTGCCAGTTGACCGCGAAGCAACAACCGAATTACTTCATGCTCATGGCCTGGTTGACCTGATTATTCCGCGTGGTTCGCAAAGTCTGATCAACTTTGTGCGCGAAAATTCCTCAATTCCGGTAATTGAAACCGGAGCCGGAATCTGCCATACTTATTTCGATGAATCGGGTGACACGGCCAAAGGTCAAGCCATTATTAACAATGCAAAAACGCGTCGCCCCAGCGTTTGTAATTCACTCGATTGCCTGATCGTTCACCAAAACCGGCTAAACGATTTGCCAAGACTTACAGAGCTGCTTCCGCAAAGTCAGGTTGTAATTTATGCCGACGAAAAAGCCTACCAGACTCTTGAAGGGAATTATCCATCAGAATTGCTCGAACATGCTACGGAAGAATCGTTTGGAACCGAGTTTCTTTCGTATAAAATGTCGGTAAAAACAGTTGCTGATTTTGACGAAGCGCTTGATCACATTGCTGCATACAGTTCAAAACATTCCGAAGCCATTGTTTCCGAAAACATGGAAGTATTGGAAATCTTCAAAAAATCGGTTGATGCTGCAGCTGTATATTGCAACGCATCAACAGCTTTTACCGATGGCGCACAGTTCGGGCTTGGTGCCGAAATTGGTATTTCCACCCAAAAACTTCACGCGCGCGGACCGATGGCACTAGAAGAGCTGACAAGCTACAAATGGATTGTTGAAGGCGCTGGGCAGATAAGGGAAAAATAGTTGTAAGAACCACATAGTCACATAGTTTTATTTTTCTATTGTGTTCTAGGTGACTAGGTGGTTAAATAAAAAATTGCAGTATCTTTATGCAACAACCAGTTATTTAATAAAACGTTGAAAAACAATACTTTCAGAAGATAAATAAACCCAAAATGAGACATTTCACATCAGTTCACGATCTTGAAAATCTGGACGAAGCTTTAAAACTTGCATTCGAACTTAAAAAATCACCCTACAAATATCAGGAACTGGGCAAAAACAAAACGCTTTTACTCGTTTTCTTCAACTCAAGTCTCCGCACCCGTTTAAGCACACAAAAAGCCGGATTGAATCTGGGAATGAATGTGATAGTTTTCGATATAAACGAAGGCGGCTGGAAACTGGAAACCGAGCTGGGTGTGATTATGGATGGCGACAAACCGGAACACATCCGCGAAGCAGTTCCCGTAATTGGCCGTTATTGCGACATTATTGGCGTTCGCTCTTTTGCCAAATTCGAAAACCGTGCTGATGATTACGAAGAAAAAATAATCCAGCAATTTGTTGACTATTCAGGAGTTCCGGTAGTGAGTATGGAAGCCGCAACACGGCATCCGCTTCAATCCTTTGCCGATCAGTTAACCATTGAAGAATTCAAGACCAAAGCCCGTCCGAAAGTGGTATTGAGCTGGGCACCGCACCCAAGGGCATTGCCGCAGGCAGTTCCAAACTCGTTTGTTGAATGGATGCGCCAAACTGACTACGAATTAGTTGTAACACATCCTGAAGGATACGAACTGGCTCCTGAATTTATGGGCGACCTAAAACCGGAATACGACCAGATGAAAGCATTCGAAGGAGCTGATTTTATTTACGCCAAAAACTGGGCTTCATATTCCGACTACGGAAAAATCCTGTCGAAAGACCGCTCATGGACGGTTTCCGAACGTCAGATGGCGGTTACCAACAATGCCAAATTTATGCACTGCCTGCCGGTTCGCCGTAATATGATTGTGACAGATGAGGTTATTGACGGCCCAAATTCAATCGTTATTCAGGAAGCAGAAAACCGTTTATTTTCGGCACAAGCTGTATTAAAGTTGATATTAGACGAAATAAAATAGTTCGAAGTGAACTAAAGTGCCTAGAGTTCGGAGTTAAAACTTCAGGCACCAGAAACTTTAGGCACTCCAGGCACTTATAACTTAAGTCACTTGTTTTATGGAAAGATTGACCATTGTAAAGGTTGGCGGAAAAGTAGTTGAAGACAAAGAATCACTCGATTCGTTGCTCAACCAATTTGCTCAGATCAGAGGTAAACGGATATTGGTTCACGGTGGAGGACGCCTGGCAACCAGCCTGGCCGAAAAATTAGGTATTGAAACACAGATGATTGAAGGCCGCAGAATAACAGATACCGCCACACTTGAAGTAGTTACTATGGTATATGCCGGGTTGGTAAACAAAAATATAGTTGCCGGATTACAGGCCAGAGGGTGTAATTCCATCGGGTTAACCGGAGCCGACCTGAATGTCATCCGTGCAAAAAAACGTCCGGTAAAAGACATCGATTATGGTTTTGTTGGCGATATTTTGGGCGTAAACACTTCGGAATTACGTTTACTGCTTAATGAAGAGGTTGTTCCTGTAATGGCTCCAATCACACACGATAGTCATGGACAGCTACTAAATACCAATGCAGATACAATTGCAGCTGATATGGCAATCGAATTATCGAATTATTACACTGTTAATCTTTTCTATTGCTTCGAAAAAAAAGGAGTTTTACTCAATTCTGATGATGAGAATTCGGTTATAGCAGAATTGAATTACGATCGGTTTAAACAGCTTCAGGAAGAGGGTGTAATTAAAGAAGGAATGATTCCGAAGCTGGATAATGGATTCAGCGCGATGAGAAATGGGGTTAATCAGGTTTTGATTACCAATCCAAGCCAAATATCGATGGCCAGAGGTACGCGGCTAAGTCTGAAAAAAGATTAAAAAAAGTTGGACAAATATAAACATGGGAAAATTCATAACTTTTTCCCATGTTATACGTTTATATTCACGGATTTAGACGATAAACGCACAATTATGAGGTGAAGGTTTAGTGAAAGATTAAAAGATAAACTGATTTGTGGTGGAGTAGATTTTTGGGTAGTAAAACAAATCGTTTTGAGGTTTTAAGAGGTGATTGGTTTATAGTGTGGATTGATTGTGTAGTAAGAAGCCGTTTCAAACAAAGTTTGTAACGGCTTCTTCATTTTTGATTTTTAACATTTCTATGGTATGTCACTCCTCATTCAAAACATCATAGAAAAGTACTTCCATCAATTGAATTTCTTGGCAGAACATGGTTAAATTTCGATTGAAAATTTTAGATTTGCAGCGCAATTAAAGATTCATCTTTCAATCGTTCTGAAAGAAATTTCCTGAAAGGAAAAAAGATTTTTCAAACTATTGCACGGGGTGTAGCGCAGCTTGGTAGCGCGCGTCGTTCGGGACGACGAGGTCGTCGGTTCAAATCCGGCCACCCCGACAAAATGGGGTTCCAAACCCAAACAGAAGACCGCAAAACGTTGATTTTGTGGTCTTTTCGTTTTTATATCATATCAAAATAAACCACTTTATACGGATCAAGCGGAAAACCTGTGGAT
>DPRM01000078.1 GCA_003537645.1 Prolixibacteraceae bacterium | reverse complement strand
CTCCACAACATTTCCGCTTGATCCCTTTATACCAAGATGTATGTGAACTATCCGGTGACCTTTTTAAGTTTTTATATTTGGTTCACGAATGTTGATGTAACTATCTGTATTACTGTTATTTATTAGCATTTAGATTGATCTGATTTGATTCATTTTGACTCGTTTTGACTCGTTTTGAGACCAAATTAAATCAGATTTCGTGAACCTTTTTAGAGTATAAAAAATTAAAAATGAAATCATCATGGAAAAAGTAACATTAGGGATTCATTTCGTTCTTCGTTCAAGCAAGACTATCAGTGGGATAGCTCCAATTTACGCCCGTATAACCGTTAATTCCAAACGGTCAGAAATCTCAATTAAACGGAAAATCCACGTAGAAAGCTGGAATATAGGAAAGGGTATGGCTAAACCTTCATCGAGTGAGAATAAGCAATTAAACTCTTATCTGGAACAAATTCGAAAGATGATGGTACAATCCTATCAGGATCTTGTATTGGGGAAACAAGTCATAACTGCGGAGGCTATTAAAAATAAGTTCTTAGGTTTAGATATTTCTGATATGACCTTGTGCAAACTGATCGAATATCACAATACAAACTGCAAAGAGACGCTAAAATGGGGAACACTAAAAAATTACTTCACAGCTGGCAAGCCATTAAATTTAAATTTTTGGCGTACCTAAATTGAGCTGTCACGGATAAGGTCAACGGGGTGCATGTCAGTTTCATGCCCGAAAGGAACAATAAATGAAACTGAACGCATCCGAAGGACGGCTACTACGAGGCATCGAGAGAAGCAAACGCCCCTTTACCGTTCCGGGAAGCGTAAATAAATTTGTTGAAATTTTGAGTTAAATAATAACATCAATAGTAATTATTCCTCTTCGGGGGAGCTTATCGTCAAATCAATAATCAAGTATCTCCGGTTTGTTTTATGAAATTTTAAATTTTTCCTTAAATCCAATCCCTTGTGAGTCAATCTATATTTTTGATTGCTCGCATTGTCCCGGAATCATGCGCTCAATCAATTTAAATGGATTTCCCAAAATATATCGATTTAGGATAGAAAATATTTTCATGGCAGTCAGTTGGTGTGCAAAAGTCCTTATCCTGAAACTATTTCAGATTTAAGTAAAATGACTATCAATATATTTTCGTTTTGCAATCTTATTTATAACTTTAAATCTTTCCAGTCTGGTGGGCTTCAAAACCGATTTGAACAAACCTGAAAAGATTGGCTAACCTCAAATTTTTCTGTTTATGAAAATATTTGCGTTATCTTTTATATTAATCATTTTTTTGTGTTATTCGCTACTCTCTCAGCCAACTTACAAATTATATGACGACGACATTGAAGGAAAACTTCCACCGCTGAATGTATTAATTGATTCGGCGTTGGCTAAAGATCCTTATGTTCGGTTTCGCGAATTGCAGCTGGTAGTCAACAACAGTAAACTCAAATCAGACAAAACACAGTGGGCCCGTAATTTTGGGTTTCAGACCGACATCAGGAATGGCACATTCGACAATTTCTCTACCAATACCTCCGAAGGACAATCTCCATCCATTTTTGCAACCAAAAGCAATCAAACCAATTATGGTATTGGAGCTTATATGAAATTCCCCATTTTCGACATCTTAAACCGAAAAAATCAGATAACTCTGGCGCAAACTGAATTAAAGCAAGCCTCGGAGATGGCCGAAATGCAGAAAAACGAGGTTCGGCAGGCTGTTATAAAACAATACAATCAATTGCTGCTTAGTCATCGGCTTCTAAGAATCCGTTTTAACTATGTTGAGACATCGCGAACCAATATGCAGATGGCTGAAAAAGAGTTTAAAAACGGCATTATAAACATCACCGAATTCTCCCGGATCTCTGAAATTACAGCCCGCTCCGAATCGGATTTTGAGACGGCCCGAATTGAATTTCGTACGGCCTATCTCATTCTGGAGGAGATAGTTGGCATTAAATTTAATTTAACTGAAAAACAATAAGTTAGCATGAAAATAGTTGATCTTTTCCGGTTGATTAGAAAGCATATTGTATTATTGATAGCTGCCCCGGTTTTCCTGGCTGCTTTGGTGGTTCTGCTCACCTTCAAGCCCAACTTCAGGTTTTCTTCGCAAACGACCCTTTTTACCGGCATTGCCACCGGCTCGAGTGTTGACATGGATAAATCATTCAACTATTTTATAACCAATACGGCCTTTGATAACCTGATTAACATCGTTAAATCGAGAAATACCCAACTGGAGGTGGCAATTCGGCTGCTAAGCCAGCATCTGCTGCTCACAAAAGCCGATCCCACCTATATTTCGCCTGAAAATTTGGCCGAACTGAAGAAAATTACGCCCGAATATATTTACCAATATGTGGTTAAAAGTTCGGACATGTCCAAAAGCAAAATCAGTGTTTCGAACACCGATTCAGCAAAAATAACCTTGTCGGTTGGGGCAGATATGGCAAATGTTCAACCCGAAATTCCATCCTACATCGACAAAGACGCTTATGAAAAGACCGTTCAGAATCTGACACGGCTCATGGCAAGCAACGATACCAACTTTGTGTATAAATTACTGAATTATCCCAACCCGCATTATTCATTCAAAGACATCTCTTCAGTAAAAGTTTCTCGTATCGGAACCAGTGATATGATTCAGCTAAGCTACGAAACCGATGACCCGGGCATTTGTCAGCAAACGCTGGCGCTGCTGGTTAATGCCTGTATCAGGAACTACAAGATCGTTAAAGAGAACCGTTCCGACGCGGTAATACGATATTTCGAGAACCAGCTTGCCCTGGCTGCCGACCGGTTGAAACTGGCCGAAGATAAGTTACTGCAATTCAACAAAGACAACAACATCATTAACTATTACGAGCAGAGTAAGGCTGTTGCTGTGGTGAAAGAAGATTTGGATGTAGAGTATAATAAAATGCGAATAAAGCTTGCCGGAGTTGAAGCTGCAATCGCCCGGTTGGAAGAGAAACTCAATGTTCAGGAACAAATTCAGTTGAAAAGTACGAAAATGGTTGATTTGAGAAATCAGCTAGGTAGCCTGAACTTCAGGATAAATACGGCAGAAACGCTACGTTCGGCTGAAAATGAAGATTTTAAAAATTTAGCTGATTTAAAACTGGAAGCTCAAAAGCTGCAGGATCAGCTAAAAGAATCGGTATCTGAACTTTACTCTTTTAAAAATTCGAAGGAAGGTCTTCCGTTGAGCACCATTCTGAACGACTGGATCGCGCAGGTTATTGAAGCCGAAAACCTGAAAGCCGGTATCAAAGTGATGGGAGACCGCATTAATGAATTTCAGAAGCAATATGCCATTTATGCACCGGCAGGAGCCAATATCAAGCGGATTGAACGCGAAATTTCGGTGTCGGAAGAAGAGTTTCTGGAAATATTACACGGGCTAAATCTGGCCAAACTAAAGCTTCAGGACAACGAGCTTGCAGCCAATATTAAAGTTGTCGACCCACCTTATTTTCCCTTGTCGCCCATTCCGACCAAACGAAAAATACTGGTCATTTTAGCGGCAATGATTGGATTTGTCTTCATCCTGTCGGCCATTTTATTCGCCGAATATTTCGATGAAACCCTTAAAAACCCTGCACGGGCTGCAAAATTGCTCGGGCGTGAGCCGCTGGGCGTGGTACCCAAAATTTTGCTTCGGTCGCCTGCTGTTAATCCTGAAAAACTAACCGAACGCCTGCTTGGAATCGGCGTTCAAAACATTGAACTCGCATTGCGACCTACCGATGCATCCAAATTATCAAAAACTATCCTGATTTACAGTACACAGGCCAAAGAAGGGAAAACGGTTGTTGCCGGAAACCTGGCTTTGCAAATGAAGAAACTGGGGAAAAACGTGGTCTATCTTAATTTGGTAGCGAACGATAATTCCCGCGAAGTTTTTCAGAAAAGGAAAATCAGAAAGGCATCTGTACTGAATCGCTTATTGGGCTACCCGGATGAACGAATTGATTTTGACAGTCAATTTCTGGCCAATCCGTCCGACTATTTATCAGATAATGAATATTATACATTCAAAGTGGATGAAGTGGTGAAGTGCGACTCAATGGATAGTTTTTTAGTTGAAAAACTAACTTTAATTGGCAAGCCCGACTTTATCCTGATTGAAATCCCATCCGTGATTCATCATTCTTATCCAACCAGACTACTGTCGGATATTGACCTCCCGGTTTTGGTTTGTCGTTCGAACCGGGTTTGGACTTCGGCAGACCAATCGGCGATCGAAACTTTGGATAAATTGATTGGTAAAACGGGCTTTTTTGTACTCAACGGGGTCGACCTTGATGCTGTAGAATCGGTTTTGGGAGAATTGCCCAAAAAGCGGAGTAAAGTAAGGCGTGCTATTAAAAAACTGGTTCAGCTACAGTTTCTTACCCGAAACCAAATTTAATTTTCATCATCGATGAAGAGTGCTGTAAAGAAAATAGTAAAGGAAGATAATTTTCTCTCTCTTGCAGGCAATCTGGTTATCGCCATTCTGGGGTTTGCCGGTTTTGCGCTGCTTGCCCGGAGTTACAAACCCGACATTTTTGGGGAATGGGTTATTTTCATTGCCGCCGGATCGTTTGTCGAAATGTTCCGGTTTGGTATTACCAACACTGCCATTGTGAGGTATTTATCGGGGGCAAATGCCGAAGACCGGAACCAGTTCATCGGTTCGAACTGGGTGATCGGATTGACGGCTACTGTTTTTATTGCACTTGTGCTGGTGGTTTGCAATCTGTTTTTCAGGGAGCCAATTCAGGAAGCCGGGTACGGATTGTTTTTCAATTGGTACCCGATACTTGCCTTTGTTAATTTGCCCTACAACACTGCCCTGGTCATTCTTCAGGCCGATCAGAAATTTGGGAAGATGCTCTGGATAAAAACCATTTCTTCCGGAGGTTTCTTTGCGGTTCTGCTGGCCAGTTACCTGTACTTTAACCTTACACTAACGCAACTGGTCTGGGCCATCATCGCAGTAAATTTACTGGCCTCGCTGGTGTGTCTGATTGGCGGCATGGACGGATTGGTGCATATCGGCAATGCCAGCCGTCAGAAAATCAGAACCTTACTCGACTTTGGAAAATACACCACATTTACCCTGATTGGCACCAATTTACTTCGCAGCGCCGACACGCTGATAATCAGTTTGAGTCCGCTGGGAACAGCGGCAGTTGCGCTTTACAGTATTCCGATTAAACTCACCGAAATTCAGCAGATTCCCCTGCGGAGCTTTGCGGCTACCGCTTTCCCGAAAATGTCGAAAGCCAGCATTCAGGGCAAATTGCAGGAAATCAAAGACCTGTTTTACACTTATTCAGGAGCCATTTCATACCTGTTCGTTTTTGTCAGCCTGGTAACTTTTGTTTTTGCTGAAGTTTTTGTACTGGTATTGGGCGGAAAGCAATACCTGGGCATTGATCCGGTAACCGGATTTGACACTACATTGATTGTCAGAATTTTTTCAATCTACGGCTTGTTGCTGCCCATTGACCGTATGACCGGCATTGGGCTTGACAGTATCAACCGGCCAGATAAAAATGCAATCAAAGTTTTTGTGATGGTGCTATTCAATGTTATTGGTGACCTTGTGGCCATTTTTATTTTCAAATCGCTGGCGCTGGTGGCAGTTGCCTCCATTTGCTTTACACTGATTGGCATTTGGGTAGGTTACTATTTCCTGAACAAAGAGCTGGATTTAAGATTCAGACAGATTTTCAACAAAGGTGCCTCATTTTATAAAGAGCTGTATCTAAAGCGAAAAGGAATTTAACTCTGATACACTAAAACCATGATGATTGAAAAAAGCCCGTTTGAATCAGCTTCGGGATCTGAAATTTTCAGGTCGCCTAAAGTGCTTGCGGGGATCACCATAGTTTACCTCCTAATGGCGCTGGTATTGAGCAAAGTAGGACTTGTCAGTGGTTTTGCGCTGGCCGGACTACCATTTTTAATGTTGTTTGTCGTCCTGCTTTTCAGGTTTCCAATAATTGGGCTTTACACGGCAGTTTTTATGGCATTTGTTTTACTCGGTATCGGGCGATATGTCAAAGGAGTTCCAGTCGGTCTTGCACTCGACGCCCTGTTGATTGCCACCTACATCGCGCTGATATTCAATCGGTTTTATTCTAAAGTAGATTGGTCTCCGGCTAAGAAAGACATCACGGTTCTGGCGATTATCTGGTTTGGTTATTCGCTCTTTCAAATTGTAAATCCCGAAGCAAACAGTTTTTCAGCATGGTTTTCAGGACGCGGCATCGGCTTGTATATGCTGTTGGTGGTTCCGCTCACACTGCTCTTTATCAACAGCAATCAAAAGCTGAATATATTTTTATACCTGTGGGGAGGCATGGCCATTCTGGTAACCTTGAAAGGAATCATGCAACTTCAGCTTGGCGTCGATGCCTGGGAAAAAGCATGGCTCGACGAAGGCAACTACAAAACCCACATTCTGTTTGGCCAGTTGCGTGCTTTCTCATTTTTGAGCGATGCCGGACAGTTTGGCGCCAATCAGGCCTACAGCGGTGTGATGGCGACAATCATGATTATGGCCATGAAAAACTGGAAGAGCAAGCTGTTCTTTGCAGTGGTAGCGGTTCTTTCATTTTATGGCATGGTTATCTCCGGAACACGCGGAGCAATCAGCATTCCGCTCATTGGGTTCAGCGCTTTTTTCGTCCTCCGGAAAAACAAAGCAGTAATGCTATCTGGGTTTTTTCTGCTCATCATTGTGTTTTATTTTTTCAAGTTTACCACCATCGGACAGGGCAATTACCAGATCAGGCGAATGCGAAGTGCCTTTGACACCAACGATGCCTCGTTCCAGGTAAGGCTCGATAACCAGAGAATACTGCGGGCGTACATGGCAAGTCGTCCGTTTGGAGGTGGAATCGGACATGGCGGCGTCAAAGCCCAGAAATATTTACCCAATGCTTATCTTTCGCAGATACCAACGGACAGCGGCTACGTGCTAATTTGGGTAGAACAAGGTATTGTTGGTCTTATTATGCATTTGCTCATCCTTTTTTATGTCGTTGGAAAGGCATCCTACAAAATCATGTTTCGCATCCGTGATCCAAACTTAAAGCTGAAAATGGCAGCATTGGTTTCCGGAATGCTTGGTATTATGGTGGCCAATTACGGGAATGCCGTTTTGTACCAGATGCCCACAAGTATTCTGTTTTATATTTCGATGGCTCTAATTATGAACATGAAATCATTTGAGAGTGAAGTCCCTGAAACAAATCAGGCCGATATATATTTAAAATCTTCAAACGATTAAAATTTTTGATATGAAAAAAATATTAGTTACCGGTGGAACCGGATTTATCGGTTCACATACTGTGGTCGAACTCCAGCAAGTAGGGTTTGAAGTAATCGTAGTGGATAATCTTTCGAATTCGTCGATAGATGTGTTGGATAACATTACCCGGATTACAGGAATCAGACCCACGTTTGAGGAATTTGATTTATCTGATCGAAAAAAAACAGCTGAATTTTTCAGCAGGAACAAAAATATTGATGGGATTATTCATTTCGCTGCTTTTAAGGCGGTTGGAGAATCGATGGAGAAACCTGTTGAATACTACCAGAATAACGTAGTTTCGCTGCTCAATATTCTGGAAAATATGAAAGAAAATGGCATTCGCGACTTGGTTTTTAGTTCTTCATGCACCGTTTATGGGCAGCCCGATGAACTTCCGGTCACTGAAAAAGCGCCCATAAAACAGGCCTGGTCACCCTATGGAAATACCAAACAGATGTGCGAGGAAATCCTGCGGTTCTCAACCGTTTCGCTACCAATCCGAAGCATTGCACTGCGGTATTTTAATCCGATCGGAGCGCATGAATCTGCCCTGATTGGAGAATTACCTCTGGGGGTTCCAAATAATTTGGTGCCTTTCATCACTCAAACGGCTATTGGGTTACGCAAAACATTGAATGTGTTTGGTAATGATTATGATACCCCCGACGGAACTGCAATTCGCGATTACATCCATGTGGTGGACATTGCCAAGGCTCATGTGATAGCTATACAGCGTATGATTGGTGAAAAAGGCAAATCTAAGCTTGAGATATTTAATCTGGGAACCGGAAACGGAACTTCGGTACTCGAAGTGATTCATTCTTTCGAGCGGGTGAGTGGCGAAAAACTAAATTATTCGATTGTTCCTCGACGTCCGGGTGATGTCGAAAAAGTATGGGCCGACACCCGCTTCGCCAATGAAGAACTGGGCTGGAAAGCAGAATTAAGTCTTGACGAAATGATGGCCTCGGCATGGAAATGGGAAAAAGCTTTGGCACCAAGAAAATGAATAATCATTTGTATCTTTATATAGATTGCCTAATCTGCAAAACTCTTTAACCTTGAAATACTACCAGCAATGAAAGGAAGAGATTTTATTATTACCGGACTGCAGTCGTGGGACATACCAATTGGTTCCAACGCTATTGACATTGCGAAAGAAATAGCAACAACAAACAGGGTATTGTATGTAAATACACCTCTGGATCAAATGACTATCTTTCGCAACAAAATCAAACCTGAAGAGCAACGCCGCCTGCGGGTAATCAACAAGCAGGAAAAGCCTTTGAGACAAATATCAGACTCGCTCTGGGTGGTCGATTTGCCTTTTTCCGTCTGGTCGGTTAACGGTCTTCCGGATGGACCTCTTTTCGATTTTTTTAACCGGCTGAACAATCGCAAAATTTTTCGGTATGTGGCAGCAATAGCTAAGGAACTCGGATTTCGGGAGGTCATTCATTTTATGGATAACGATATCTACCGCAGTTTTTATTCCAAAGAATATCTAAAGCCTCGCTTTTCTGTGTATTACCGCCGCGATAACCTTCAGCCATATCCTTACTGGAAGAAACATGTTCGCAGGCTGGAACCGCTGATGATTGCCAAGAGCGACCTCGTGGTTTGCAATTCGCCGCAATATGCCGATTTCTCGCGGCCATTCAATTCCAGAAGTTTCGACATCGGTCAGGGAGTCGATTTGTCAGCCTATAATCCTGATTTAAAATACGATTTACCCGAAATGTTCAACACGATTCCTGAACCACGTTTGGGGTATATTGGTGATATCAACAGTTTGCGGCTCGACCCCGATTTGCTTTTTGAACTGGCCAAAAGCAGACCCCAATATTCGTTTGTAATCATTGGGAGCGAAGACAAAGTATTTAAAGAACATGCCCTGCACAGTTTGCCCAATGTTTATTTCCCCGGAAGTATCGCCAAAAATTCGGTTGCACAGCACATGGCTGCGTTTCAGGTATGCCTCAATCCGCAATTGCTGAACGAAATAACCAATGGAAATTATCCGCGAAAAGTAGATGAGTACCTGGCAATGGGCAAACCGGTAATTGCCACCCGAACAGCAACGATGGAAATCTTCAAAGACCACACCTACCTCTGCAAAAATCTTCAGGAATACCAGGAAGCTTCAGATAAAGCTCTGCTCGAAGACAATGAAACCCTGAAGGCCGCGCGCATAAGTTTTGCACAGTCTCACAGCTGGGCCAACAATGTGGCCAATATTTATCAGTACATTCAAAAATTCATCCAATAATTCTTAAGTATATGTATTACCGCAATGTCGCCGACCTGAATAAAATTCTGTTGAAACGCCTGAATATTTTACCGCGCGAGTTCGATTTGATTGTGGGTGTTCCGCGAAGCGGAATGCTGCCGGCCAACCTGCTGGCGCTGTATCTCAACCGGCCCTATACCGATTTGCATTCATTCCTGAACGGACATATTTACAAAGCGGGCGAACGGGGACAATTCTTCGACATCAAGGCATTTAAAAATGTACTGGTGGTTGACGACAGCGTTGCCTCGGGCTCTGCAATGGAGAAAGTGAAAGCCGCCCTTAAAGATTTGAACGATGCGTTTAATTTCAGGTATTGCGCTATCTACATGGTTCCCGGAAAGGAAAAAACAGTCGACTATTTCTTCGAAACAGTGCCGCTGCCGCGGTATTTCCAGTGGAACATCATGAATCACACCACGCTTGAAAAAGCCTGTTTCGATATCGACGGCGTGCTTTGTGTTGACCCAACCGAAGACCAAAACGACGACGGACCAAAATACCGCGAATTTGTACTGAATGCCCCGCCGCTTTTTATTCCCGGGGCAAAAATCGGGACGATTGTTACTTCAAGGCTGGAAAAATACCGGCCCGAAACCGAAGCCTGGCTTCAGAAATACAACATCAGATACAACAAACTGGTGATGCTCGATTTGCCCAACAAGGAAGCCCGACAGAAAGCCAACAGCCATGCCACGCACAAAGCAAACGAATACAAGTCGGGACCTTATGTGCTGATGATTGAAAGCGATTTGAATCAGGCGATGGAAATCAACCGAATCACGAAGAAACCTGTGCTGTGTACCGAAAATTTTGAAATGATTTACGACGCCGAGTCGGTTTATTACAATTTCAAGAGTGGTAAATATTTCCCGTTTTTAAGGGAGTTTGCACTGAAAGTCAGGAACAAACTGCGTAAGATGAAAAAATAGGTTACAATCACATTGCACGTAACAACTTGAAATATTTGCAAATGGATAGCAATACAATTTTAAATGGTATTCAAATCGCACTTCTGATAATTTTGGGGTTGCCAACATTGTATATCCTGCTTTTTGGATTTGCCGGATTATTCTACCGCCAAAGGAAATACCCAGTTCCGACCAGAAACCGGAAGATTGCGGTGTTGATTCCGGGTTATAAGGAAGATAATGTCATCGTGGATGTAGCCAGGGAAGCTTTAAACCAAAGTTATCCGGCTTCTGATTTCGAGGTAATTGTCATCGCCGATTCTTTCCGGGCCGAAACGCTTGATTCTCTGAAAGCCCTGCCCATCAGGGTAATCGAAGTGTCGTTCGAAAAAAGCACCAAGGCCAAAGCGCTGAACAAAGCAATGGAGCAAATGGACGATAGCTACGAGATTGCGGTTGTCCTTGACGCCGATAACCTGATGGCCTACGATTTTCTGGATAAGGTAAACTGTGCATTTGAGGCGAACTTCATGGCGCTGCAGGGCCACCGGACGGCTAAAAACCTCGATACTTCGCTCGCTGTACTCGATGCGGTAAGCGAAGAAATCAACAACCATATTTTCAGGA
The DNA here is from genome assembly GCA_003537645.1 of Prolixibacteraceae bacterium. GTDB lineage: Bacteria > Bacteroidota > Bacteroidia > Bacteroidales > Prolixibacteraceae > Aquipluma. The sequence goes on along the minus strand of DPRM01000078.1, from coordinate 43,877 downwards.
AAGGGCACCGTGTACTGGGCTTGTCGTCGGCTATTATTGGCTCCGGAATGGCTTTTCGGTATCCGTTCTTTAAGGAAATGATGGCTTCAGCAAAGGCCATCGGCGGTTTCGATAAGGAACTCGAATTGAAAATGCTGAAAGACGGACACGTCATTGAATACCTCCACGATGCCATTGTTTACGACGAAAAAGTGCAGAAAGCCGAGGTTTTCAGCAATCAGCGCCGGAGATGGCTTTCAGCGCAGTTGCATTATTTCAGGCTCGATTTTTTGCAATCGCTGAAATACCTTCTCCTGAAAGGCAATGTGGATTATTTCGACAAAGCCATTCAGTTTATACAGCCGCCGCGTATTCTTTTGCTGGGCTTTGTGATGATTTTCGGATTTTTATTTCTGGTGGTCAATTTCCTCTACAATCCCAATAACCAACTCATCATTAGCTGGATTAATCTGATGGTGGCCTGTGTTTTGGCTTTTTTGTTTTCGATTCCGCTGTCATTTTACAATGCAAAAACGCTGAAAGCAGTATTGTCGCTGCCGAGAGGAATGATTTTGATGTTCGGTTCGCTGCTGAAAATCAGAGGAGCCAACAAGCAATTTATTCATACGCAGCACGGTGCAGTAAAAACAAATAAAAAGTAAACAAATCGCTATGAAGATTGGAATTGAAGCACAGCGCATTTTCAGGAAGAAAAAACACGGCATGGACATGGTTGCCCTGGAGTTGATTCGCAATCTTCAGGAAGTAGATAAAGTGAATCAGTACGTTGTTTTTGTAGCACCCGACGAGGATGATAAGGTCGTTCAGGAAACACCCAATTTTAAAATTGTAAAACTCGCTGGTGGTTTTTACCCTTTGTGGGAACAGATTGCCCTGCCACGTGCTGTAAAACGCGAAGGCTGTGATATTCTGCATTGTACATCGAATACTGCTCCAATTTTTTCGCCGGTGCCGGTAGTTGATATTTTGCACGACATTATTTACATGGAAAAGAGCTATTTACAAATCCTGAAAGGAACCGGAACTCCGTATCAGAAATTTGGAAATATCTACCGGAAGCTGGTTGTTCCGCGCGTGGTGAAAAAGAGTGTGCGCATTACAACAGTTTCACATTTCGAAAAAAACCGGATTGGCGAATTCTTCGGAATGAAAGGCGACAACCGTCTGCGAGCCGTTTACAACGGATTTGGAAGTCACTTTAAACCTTTAACTGAAAAAGCTGAACTGCAAAGAATTAAAGAAAAATATCAATTGCCCGACCGCTACTTCTTTTTCCTCGGAAATACTGACCCGAAGAAAAATACCCGGGGAGTGCTGAAAGCATTTTCTGATTTTATGAAACAAACAACAGTGGATTACAAATTGGTGATGCTTGATTACGACCGGAATGAATTGGAAAAGCTGGTCAACGACATTGGCGACCCGGATTTGGAAAAGCGGGTTGTGCTGACAGGCTATGTGGTAAATACCGATTTGCCAGGAATTTATGCACAATGCGAATTGTTTTTATATCCGTCGCTGCGCGAAAGTTTTGGCATTCCCATGCTCGAGGCGATGGGCTGCGGAGCTCCGGTAATTACCTCCAATACCTCGTCGATGCCCGAAGTTGCCTGCGATGCTGCGTTTATCATCGACCCGTATAAACCCGAAGAAATTACCTCGGCCATGGTTCAATTGCTGGCGGATGAGAATTTGAGAAACGATTTGATTACCAAAGGTTTTGTCCAGGCTGCCAAATTTTCGTGGAAAGCAATGGCTGAACAATTTTTGGAAATTTACCGCGACTTGGAACCCGAATTAAAACCTAAAAAATAGATTGGGAAAGCTTACAACATATTTTTGGTATTTGTTTGAATATCTAAAACTTGGAGATATTCAATCGGTTCTGAATGCCATCAGTTATTTGCTATTTAAAAAATCGCACCGTAACGACCGTATTCTGAAGACATCAACAGGCTTGTTTTTTTGCCGGAAGCAGACCAACGACTTTCAGTTTGCCAATTTCAGGTACGAATGGAATGTGAAGCAATTTATAATCGGCCGGATTTCAGATTACAATGTTTTTATCGATGGTGGCGCCTGTACCGGCGAATACAGCATTTGGCTGGCCCAAAACGGATACCACTGTTTTGCCTTCGAACCGGTGAGCTCAAATTTTGAGGTACTTCGGAAGAACATCGAACTGAACGGATTGTCGGGCAAAATCACGGCTTTCCAAATCGGACTGGGCAAACAGAAGTACATACACACCATCGACTTTGACCCGGTGAATACAGGAGCGAGCAGTCTGCTCATCGAAAAAGTCGATCACGAAAAACAGATGGTGCAGGTTGATGCCTTTGATTCAATGATTCCGCAGATGAACCTGGATTCCGCATCCAAAGTGCTTTTCAAACTCGATGTGGAAGGAATGGAGGCCGATGCGATTTCGGGTGCGGCCCGGTTGATTGAACAGATTGGCGATATTTTATTCATCATCGAGGTAAAACACTCCGGAAGACAAAAAGTAATTGATACGCTTAACTCGCTGGCTTGTTTCGAGATTGGCGACGTTGACCGGTTTAATATTTATGCCAGAAAAATTGGTAAACTAATTAAATAACCTTGCTATGCTGACACTTAAAATTCTTTTTTGGGCGCTGTTGTTTATTGTTTTCTACGCCTATATCGGATATGGCATTTTGCTGTTTGTTTTGGTCAGGCTGAAACGACTTTTCAGGAGAAAAAAGAGCAACATCGATAGTGCCTACGAGCCGGAGGTCACGCTCTTTGTAGCCGCCTACAACGAGAAAGATTATGTGGATGCCAAAATTCAGAATTCTCTTGGTTTGGATTATCCGCAGGAGAAGTTAAAGCATGTTTGGGTAACCGATGGCTCAAACGACGGGACTCCTGATTTACTGCGTAAATACGAAGGAGTTGAAGTTTACCATTTGGATGCACGCGGCGGAAAGATTGGCGCCATGAATCGCGGAATGCAATTCGTAGAAACACCGATTGTTATCTTTTCCGACGGAAATACGATGTTGGGAAAAGAATCGGTCAGGAGGATTGTCAACCTGTTTGCCGACCCCAAAGTGGGCTGTGTTTCAGGAGAAAAAAGAATTTATAGCAAGGATAAAGATGCCGCTGCCGGAGCCGGTGAAGGCTTGTACTGGAAATACGAATCGACCCTGAAAAAATGGGATGCCGAATTGTATTCGGTGGTGGGCGCTGCGGGCGAATTGTTTGCCATTAGGACAGAATTATTTCAGGAAGTGGAACGCGATACCTTGCTCGACGATTTCATCATTTCATTGCGGGTGGCCCAAAAAGGATACACCATACAATATGACCCCGAAGCCTACGCCATCGAATCGGCATCGGCTGACGTGAAAGAGGAACTCAAACGGAAAATCAGGATTTCGGCTGGAGGTATTCAGTCGGTTGTGCGGCTGCGCTCGTTGTTGAATTTTTTCAAATTCGGCACACTTTCATTTCAATATATTTCGCATCGTGTATTGCGCTGGACACTTGCCCCGCTGGCTTTGCTGCTGCTCATTCCCATCAATTTTGTTCTGGCCTGGAACGAAGGATTCAAATCATCAGGATTATTTTCCATCCTTTTTGCCTTACAATTGTTATTCTATGGCGCCTCTTTGCTGGGATGGTACCTCGAAAACCGGTCGATAAAAGTAAAACTGCTCTTTGTGCCGTATTATTTTTTCATCATGAATTTGTCAGTTTTTCTTGGATTCCGCAGGTACATAAAAGGAAATCAGTCGGTAAACTGGGAAAGGGCGAAAAGAGCAAATTAACCGCAACGATGTATTGAAATATTTTTTTGAAATATTACTTTTTCTTCTGATTAGCCTGCATGTCAATTCGGCTAATCTTTTGGTCGGGCCGCAAACCACGCTCTTAGATGGAAGTGTGCAAGCCAATAGGGTAAATCCGGGCGACACGATTTTCATGCAGGCAGGCCAATGGGACAACATTGTAATCAGAAACTTCACAGGCTCAGCAGACAAACCGCTGATTTTCATAAACAAAGGTGGCGTGGTGACATTTTCAACCAACTACAATTTCGGAATATCCATTCAGAACTGCCGCTATTTCAGACTTACAGGAACCGGGGTGAAATCAGAATTTTACGGAATACGGATTGAAAAAGTGGAAAACGGGACCGGGATTGGCGTTGGCCGTTTGAGTTCTGATTTTGAAATCGACCATGTATTGATAAAAAATGTGCCCATTGCCGGTATTTATGCAAAGACTGACCCTGATTGTTCAGGCACAACCACCCGCGAAAAATTTGTTCAGTACAATACCTCGATTCACGATAATTACATTGAAAGTGCAGGAAATGAAGGACTTTATATCGGAAATACCACTTTCTTCGGACAAACAGTGAAATGTAACGGAAAAGACACGCTGCTGATTCCATCGCTGCTCGAAGGAGTGAAAGTTTTCAGGAACATCATTAAATCCTCAGGCTGGGATGGCATTCAGGTAAGTTCGGCCAGCAAAAACTGCGCAGTATATGAGAACGAAATCTGGTACGACAGCCAGGCTGAAGTACCCAACCAGATGTCGGGAATCATTCTGGGAGGGGGGTCAAAGTGCGATTGTTACAATAATCTTATTTCGAATGGAAAAGGCATTGGTATCGAAAACCATGGCCTTGGAGGAAACCGCATTTTCAACAATCTTATTATCGATGCCGGGCGAAACTACTTTCCCGGTGACTTTAGCGCGTCGAAGATGAAGTATGGAATTTTTATTTCTGATGTTTCCACCCTGAACGATTCGTCATACTTTATTTTGCACAACACAATCATCAACCCCAAGTCGGATGGGATTCGGTTTTCGAGCGTAAAAAGCCGCGGAAACCTGGTTGCATCGAATGTCATCATCAATCCCGGTAATTTTGATTATTACGAAAACGGCAATTTTCCGGTCAAAGGTATCGACTCGTACCTGATGCTTACCAATGTAAATTCGGATGTTCGGCAGTTGAATAATTTTTTCTCCCATGATTTTGCATCAGCTGGGTTGGATGAGACATTCAAACCAAAAGCAGGCTCTCCTCTTGTCAATGCTGGTTACCCTGGCCCTCCCACTATTCTTTTCGACTTTAGTAATTCGCCACGCTTGCCTGGAAATCGCCCGGATATCGGGGCCTTCGAATATCAAATACCGGATGGAATTGAAGAACTCGCCAATAGTAAGTCCAACATGATTGAATTGTTCCCGAATCCTGCCGACCAGTCGATAACCGTAAAATTTCTGAATTCAGCCAGTTCGGATATTGAAGTTGAAGTATTCGACCTGATGGGGAGAAAGCAAATTCAAAAGAATTGCGGAATTCTGAATCCAGGATGGAATTCGGTTCGCATCAATGTAGAGCCCCTGACTCCGGGAACCTATTTTCTTCTGGTGCGATCAAAAGGCTCGGGCGCTGCAACGAAATTCGTGAAAAAGTAGAGCTTTTATTAAACGGTATCTTTCTGGAAAAGAGCAGGAAAGGTTCGCAGAATGAGTTTCGTATCGTACCAAAACGAATAGTTGTCGCCAACAAAGTGGTCGGCATATTCGTTGTCGAGCCTCATGCGTTCCTCCTCCGACATGTTTCCGCCGCGTCCGCGCAATTCCACCTGCCACAATCCGGTTATCCCGGGAGGCGCCAAGAATCGCTTCGACAGGGCATCTTTTGTCAAAAGTTCGGCCTCGTAAACGGGCAAAGGCCGGTTGCCCACAATCGACATGTCGCCTTTCAGCACGTTGATTAGTTGTGGTAATTCATCGATGCTCGTATTTCTGATAAATTTACCCACTTTGGTAATGCGCGGGTCGTTCACGATTTTAATAAATGCGGCTTTCGACTGGGCAATTTCTTTCTTTTGCTGATTGTACCAAAAATCGCAAATGGAGAATTCCCGGATATGCAGAACCGGCGAACAGGTTTCACCGTTTGACATTTGGGCGCATCGTGGACAAGGAAGCGAAAAATCGATTTCCGACTTTTGAGTTTGCGTGGCATACTGGTTTTTATCTTTGGCTAGTTTCGCCAGATCAGCATCCGAACCGGTACGCATCGACCTAAGTTTATAGAAATCAAAAGGTTTGCGACCAACACGTTTGGAGATGTAATAAACTTTCCCCTTCGATTCGAGCCGAATGGCGATGATAATCAGCAACAAAAACGGTGATAAGAAAAGAAGTGTAAAAAATGCCACTAAAATGTCGAAGAGCCGCTTAATTACCGGCATTTTGTAGGTCAGCTTAACAGGCGCTTCTGTTTTTTGGAGGTTTATTTTGTCGCGATAATATTTCAGAAAATCGATTCTGGAAACAAGGTCTGCGGCTGAAGGCAACGGAGTCACAAAAAAATCATCGATATGTTCCTGAAAAGCTTGTTTGAAAACCTGCTCATTAAATTCGGATGCCACCAGAATAAATGGCGTGGTATTGAAAATGGGTCTTTCCCTCATCCATCGGAAAGTTTCGAAAGCATCACCTCCAGGCACGGGTGATTCGCACAAAATGGCGTCAAAAATTTCAGGAGTTCTGAAAAATTGATTTGCTTCGAGTAAGTTTGATGCGTGAAATACGGCAATTTCTTCCGACGATTTCAATATCTGGAGATTGGCCTCGGAATTGCCAATGTAAACCAATTGCAATCTTTCCATAATCTCTTTTTTAAAGGATTTTTTGAGGCCGGTTACCACTTAACCGCAAAATGAATGGGATAAAGGTTCTTTTTTATGATTTCTTCCAGCTCTTCCGGATTGAATGGTTTCATTAAAAAATCCTGTGCACCAAGCTTGTAGCATTTAATTCTTTCTTTACTTCCTTCTGTTCCCGATAACATGACAACTGGGGTATGCTTCGTGAAACCCCTTTGCCTGATTTTTTCCAGAAATTCGTATCCGTCCATTCGTGGCATTTGTATGTCGCAGATTATCAAATCGGGAAGGTTCGTTTCAAGCCACTCAAGTGCCTGTAAACCATCATTCTGTATAGCAATATCATATTGCTCCGAAAGGAAGTTTTCAAGTATTAAACAAATACTTTGCTCGTCGTCAATAACCAAAATCTTCTTTTTCATGATTAGCTCTAATTAATTGAATCTAAGTTAATTTTTCATCTTGAAAATCCGCGTAAATTGCTCAACTTTTTTTCTTATATTTCGTTGATGTCGTATCAATTAAATTGTTTGCCATGTATGGAATTGTAAACCGGGCCATTGAAGATTTAATAAAATCGAAATTTGGTGAAGAAAGTTGGGAAAGAGTCAAAGAAAAAAGCGGAGTTGATATTGACTTTTTCATCAGTAACGAACCCTACGATGATTCAATTACCTATAAACTGGCAACCGCAGCCAGCGAAGAACTGGCAGTCCCACTTGCCACAGTGCTTAACGAGTTTGGCGAATGGTGGATTATGAAAACCGGAAAAGAAAAATACGGAGGCCTGATGGAAGCAGGCGGAGATGACCTTAAGGAATTTCTTTGCAATCTGCCCGTTTTTCATAACAGGGTGATGCTTATCTATCCAAAACTTACTCCTCCCGAGTTTAAGGTTAGCGATATTCAGGAAAATAGCATTCAGGTGCATTATTTTTCGAAACGGCTTGGCCTTCACAATTTTGTGGAAGGCTTACTTTCAGGTCTCGGGAAATTATACAATACGCCTGTTGTGGTAGAACATATTCACCACAGATTGGAGGAAGCCGATCACGATATTTTTAAAGTTAGCTGGTAAAAAAGAAGCAATATGTTGTTCGAATTCGAGGATTCCCAGTTCAACCGGATATTCCCTTTCTATGTCCTGATAGGAGAAGATCTGAAGATTATTTCCATTGGAAAAACCTTAACAAAAGTTCATCCTGACTTTACTGGAAAGTATTTTGCAGAAGCCTTCCAGGTTAAACGTCCGCAGATTGTCGTTACAGATATAAAATCATTGTCGGATGTCATTGATCAACTCGTTGTTCTTGAGTGCATTGGCAGTAAGATCAGTTTGAGGGGGCAATTCGAATTCAACGAAAGATCCGCACAAGTATTGTTCATTGGGTCACCTTGGTTTGGTTCGATGGGTCAGGTAGTTGAAAACAATTTAAAAATCAAGGATTTTGCCTTTCACGATCCTTTGATTGACTTACTTCATGTGCTTAAAACTCAGGAGATTTCGAATGACGAACTAAAGCAATTGGTAAATTCGTTCAACAGGCAGAAAGAAGAGTTAAAAAAGGCAAATAAAGAAATTCAGGATATTGCCCTTTTCCCAACCCAGAATCCAGACCCTTTGATTAGAGTCGATCGGTCGGGAAATATTTTACGGCTAAACCCTTCGGCTGAAAAATTAAATGAGTTCACGTTTAATCACATTACCTACAATCGCGCTGATTTCTGGAAACAACTTTCTGCTTCACTCGATCCCAACTCCGAACGGGAAGTTTATGAAGCTGAATCAGGTGGCAAAGTCTATTCATTTGTCGTGAAATCGATTCCTGATTTTGGCTATTACAACATCTATGGCCGCGATATTACGAAGCAAAAGCAGGATGAAGAGCGACTCATAATTCTTTCATCAATAGCTGCGAAAAATACGCATGGTGTTGTTATTGCCAATAATCAAGGGGTAGTTGAATGGGTGAACGAGAGCTTCGAGAAAATGAGCGGTTATGCTGCCCATGAGTTGATTAATTTAAAACCGGGCAAATTTCTGCAGGGTAAAGATACCGACCCTGAAACCATCCGTTACATCAGTCAGCAGGTGAGAGCTGGCGAACCATTTCGTTGCGAAATATTAAACTACAATAAGATAGGAACACCTTATTGGGTGAGAATTCTGGGGCAGGCGCTTAAAGACGAACAAGGAAATGTTTTTAAATATTTCGCCATCCAGGAAGATGTAACAGAAAAGAAAAAAACGGAAGAACAACTCCGGCAAATTGAGACTAAATTCAGGGTTGCTCTGGAAAAAATTGGCGACAACGTTTGGGAACACGATTTTAAAACCGGGAAAACTTACTTCTCAAAAAAAATTAATGAATTTTTGGGCGTTGATTCTCAAAACGCGCAATTAAACGATAAGCTCTGGTGGTTAAGTATTCACAAAGAAGATTTGCCTTTATTGATTGAAAACGACAGAAGATGCCGGTCGGGAGAAATTGATTCTCATTCGCTGGAATACCGTGTAGTGAGCGCCGACGGAACCATCCGTTGGGTTCTCGACAGAGGGGTTGTCACCGAAAAAGACGAGAATGGCTATCCTGTTCGTTTGATTGGCACTCACACCGACATCACCAGAATCAAAGAAACTGAAATGGAACTGGCCACCAGTTTGAAACAGTTTAAAAGCTTATCGGAGAACATTCCCGGAGTTATTTATGAATACGAATTCAGAAAAGACGGTACTGAAGGATTCCGGTATATTAGTTCAGCCATTGAGCGAATTTTTGGAATAAGTTCAGAAGAATTTTTCAACTTTCAGAAATACATTCATGAAGATGATCTACCTCGGATATTCGAAAAGAATCAAAAAAGTAAAGAAACACTTGAACCATTTTATATTGAAGCAAGACTTATGATTCCGGGTAAGGGTGAGGTATGGCATTCGGTTTCATCATCATTCTCTTATTATTCGCAGGAAGGCGCAGCCGTGTTTATTGGATTCATGCTTGACATAAACGATCGAAAGAAATTCGAAGAAACATTAAAGGCGAATGAGGAAAAATTCAGGAATATTTTGGCAAACATGAATATTGGTCTTATCGAAGTCGATAAAGAGCGAAAGATTACTTACGCAAATAAACGATTTGCTGAGATGATTAATATGCCTGAAGACCAGATTTATGGAGTAGATACGCTGTTATATCTGGCTCCTCAAAGTCGTGATTTAGTAGATGCAAAATTTCCGGAACGGCAGAAGGGAAAATCGGAGGGATACGAGATTCAGGTAAATATTAACGGAAAAAAAGAGTGGTGGTTTGTAAGTGTTGCGCCAAAGATTGACATTTCGGGAAATTTTAGCGGATCAACAGTTATTTGTTTGGATGTAAGCGACAGAAAAGACCTTGAGCAGCAATTAATTGTAGCGAGGGAAAAAGCAGAGCAACTTGGAAAAACCAAAGAAATATTTTTGGCCAATATGAGCCATGAGATTCGGACACCAATGAACGCGATTATCGGAATGGGCAATCAGTTGGCCAAAACCGAACTAAAAGGCGATCAACAGATGTTTTTGAAAACAATACAGTCGGCTGCCGATAACCTGCTGATTATTATTAATGATATTTTAGATTTTTCGAAAATCGAAGCAGGAAGACTTGAACTGGAATACATTGGTTTCGAGCCGAGAGAAGTTGTCGGTCAAATTCTTCGTGTCATGACCTACAAAGCTGAAGAGAAAGGAATATTGCTGACTAATTCACTGTACGATAAGCGCCTTGCCTCTGTCTTAAAGGGAGATCCCTACCGGATCAATCAGGTGCTTCTTAACTTGGTTTCTAATTCCATAAAATTTACAGAAAAAGGAAGCGTCGATATTTTATGCGAAGTGATTGAAGATAAACCTGACTCACAAAAATTAAGAATCACAGTAGAGGATACTGGGGTTGGTATGGACGAAAGTTTTGTAAATAAAATTTTTGAAAAATTCACGCAGGAATATAAATCCGGAAGCAGAAGATATGGCGGAACTGGACTTGGAATGAGTATTTCCAAAGATCTGATTGAATTGATGGGGGGAACTATTGAAGTGATAAGCCAAAAAGGAATAGGAACCAAAGTTTTTTTAACTCTGGAACTGGAAAAAGGAGTTCAATCCGATTTGCAGGACAAAAATCACGTTGAAATCCAGAATGATTTTCTTAAAGGCAAACGAATTATTGTTGCTGACGATAATGACAACAACAGGCTGGTTGCTTCATTTATTCTTCAGAATTATGGCGCTGAAATACTCGAGGCCGGAGACGGGAAAAAAGTCGTTGATCTTTTGATGGAGGCTGATGCCGATTTGATTCTGATGGATATTCAAATGCCGGTAATGAATGGTATTGATGCAACCGGATGGATCAGAAAATCGGGTAACACAATTCCAATTATTGCACTTACTGCAAATGCCATAAAAGGCGAGAACGAAAAATGTATAGCAGCCGGAATGAACGATTATATTTCGAAGCCGTTCAAAGAGGAAGATTTCCTGAATACCATAGCAATATGGATGAACAAGTCGAAAAACAAGGTGATTGAATCAGTAACTGAACCCAGCAAACTGGTTTCGACACAAAAATTATACGATCTCGAAAAAATTATACCGTTTAGCCGTGGAAACGAATCGTTTCTGAAGAAAATGATTAAAGTGTTCTGCGACCAAACGCCTGCCGAAGTTGATGAAATGGTGGCTGCTTTTAATGCTCAACAGTTCGAAAAAATGGGTGCAATTGCCCATAAAATCAAACCCAACATCGACAATTTCAATATTTTATTGCTTGCAGAAGATATTCGGTTGGTAGAAAAAGCCCGTAAAGAGAAGGTCGATTTCCAGCAACTCGAAACTGCAATAGAGAACATAAAAAGGGTCACCTCTGAGGTAATCGAAAGTATGAAGGCTGATTATCCTGAATAATGGCGCATGTAATTATTCTGACAAAAGCTGATCAAAATATTCGATTGTTTTAATCAATCCATCTCTAAGTGGAACTTTGGGTTCCCACCCTCCTAATTTCTCTTTGGCCAGCGAAATGTCGGGCTGCCGTTGTGTCGGATCGTCAGCGGGCAGAGGCAAATAAACGATTTTCGATTTCGAATTGGTTAAATCGATGATGTTTTGTGCAAGTTCGAGCATCGTAAACTCTCCTGGATTGCCAATATTTACGGGACCGGTAAAGTCATCGCCGGTATGCATCATCCGGATCATTCCTTCCACCAGGTCGGACACATACTGAAAACTGCGGGTTTGGGTTCCGTCGCCAAAAATGGTGATGTCTTTTCCCTGCAAAGCCTGAACGATAAAATTGGACACCACCCGGCCATCGTCGGGTTCCATCTTTGGACCATAAGTATTAAAGATGCGGATGATTTTAATTCTGACATCGTTTTGTGTGTGGTAATTCACAAACAACGATTCGGCGCACCGCTTACCTTCATCGTAGCAGGAGCGTATCCCAATGGGATTGACATGCCCCCAGTAATCTTCGGTCTGCGGATGTATATTGGGATCGCCATATACTTCACTGGTAGATGCCTGCAATATTTTTGCCCGAACGCGCTTGGCCAGTCCAAGCATGTTGATGGCTCCCATAACCGAGGTCTTGATCGTCTTGATCGGGTTGTACTGGTAATGCACCGGAGAAGCGGGACAAGCCAGGTTGTATATCTCATCAACCTCGATAAAAAACGGCATGGTTACATCATGCCTGATCAATTCAAAATACGGGTTGTCGAGCAGGTGAACAATCTTTTGCTTTTTGCCGGTAAAGTAGTTGTCCATGCAAACAACTTCGTTGCCTTCATTCAGCAACCGTTCACACAAATGTGACCCAACAAAACCGGCACCACCGGTAACAAGTATTCGCTTCATGGCTCTGGTGTTTTAAATTTTAACCGGTTTCCGGCCGATACTGTAGTAATTAAATTTCAGTTCCTGCATTTCTTCCGGTTCGTAAATGTTTCGGCCGTCGAATATGGTTTTTGTTTTCAAAAGTTTTTCGATTACCCTGAAATTGGGCATGCGGAATTCGGGCCACTCGGTAACTATAATAAGAGCATCAACGTCAATACAGGCATCATATTCATCTTTAGCAAAAGTGATTTTGTCTCCCAGAATGCGATGCGCCTCTTCCATAGATACCGGGTCGTATGCTACTACCTGAGCTCCTTCACCAATTAATTTGTCAATTATAACGAGCGATGGGGCCTCACGCATATCATCAGTTTTGGGTTTAAATGAAAGTCCCCACATTCCAAATTTCAATCCTTTTAAATCAGCGCCAAAATGTGATTTTATCTTTCCGACAAGCACTTCTTTCTGGCGATAGTTAACGGCCTCCACTGCTTTTAAAATATCGAGTGAATGACCATGTTCATCGGCAGTGCGCACCAATGCCTGTACATCTTTCGGGAAACATGAGCCTCCGTAGCCAGTACCCGGATAAATAAATTTATTGCCGATACGGGCATCCGAACCAATTCCTTTTCGAACCATACTTACATCGGCACCAACCAATTCACACAAATTGGCAATGTCGTTCATAAAGCTGATTTTGGTGGCCAACATCGAATTGGCAGCATATTTGGTCATTTCTGAGCTGGCAATATCCATAAATAATATCGGGTGTCCATTAAGCAAGAATGCCTTATACAAGCGAGTCATGGTTTTTTCAGCTTCGTGCGATTCAATTCCAACAACAATCCTGTCAGGTTTCAAAAAATCATCAACGGCGCTTCCTTCTTTTAGAAACTCAGGATTCGAAGCCACATCAAAAGGAATGTCCGCTTTTCGCAGCCGGAGCTCTTCCTGAATGGCTGCTTTCACTTTCATTGATGTCCCTACCGGAACAGTACTTTTGGTTACAATAACCATATAGTGATCGATATGACGACCGATTTCACGGGCAACGCCCAAAACATATTTCAGGTCCGCGCTTCCATCTTCATCAGGAGGTGTTCCAACTGCAATAAACACAGCTTCGGCATCAACTAAACTTTCAGAAAGGCTTGTTGTGAATGTTAACCTCCCTTTTTCAACATTGTATTTAATCATGTCCTCGAGTCCCGGCTCGTAAATAGGAACATGGCCATTATTCAGCATTTCAATTTTCTTCTCATTTACATCAACGCAAACAACATCGACGCCGGTTTGTGAAAAACAGGTTCCTGAAACTAAACCAACATATCCTGTACCTACAATTGATATTTTCATAAGATTATTAATTAGGTTGTTAATTTATGGAAACTCAAATAAATTTTAATCTTTAAATTTATAAAATTTGAATTAAATTGTTGGATTAGTTTAAATAATTATAATCCCGGTAGCCTGATATATTCAAATACCAATCAGCATAATTGGTACCGGCCGATTTTGCCCAATCCACAAATTTGAGATACCCCATGTTGATCGGACTTTTTTCTTTTGGAACTGCATAATCACCAGAGACATTGATTGCCCAGGGAAGATTCCGCGCAGATCGGTAGTATAATCCGCTTGAAGGTCGAGAAAAATCGGCACTTTGACCAAAGTATGAATAATCAGCACCTGAAGTTGGCGGATAATCCGGAAGATGGATTTCCCTACCTCTTGTTTCATTAACCACCAGAAATGGGTTATATGGATAACTCCCAAGCAAGGAAGGCGAAATACCGCTTTTGAACGTTATCGACACCTTTAATGATTGACCTCTGACTATCCAGGCGTCATCAAACGGGAAAACAATGGCATTGCTCCGCCCAGCTTCTACGCCATTTGGGTCAATGGTTAAATAACTTCTGGAATATTTTGCACCTTTCACACTTTCAACTGACGATGCGGGAACGGGCAGTTCAATGCCAAACCCATTTTTGAACGAAGCGCCCACATTTCTCACATTGATCGATATATCGAGTGTTTTAACCAAATTATTGGCGTCGGTGACGTTTGAAAACTGGTAATCAATCACTAAATCGTTGAAATCATAGTCACCCCTGGTAGGCCAGAGATCTTCAAAGGCCAATGTTCCGGAAGATCCGCTTCCTCCGTTAATAAATGCCCTGTTCGGATCGAGCGGAAATTGGTCCTGACTGTCTATCACACCATCTCCGTCGGTATCAACCGGCGAAACCGTATTATTTACATTTGTTAAATCGGCTGCCGCAAGCTGATCAAGCGAGATGTAATATACAACATCATTGAAGTCATTATCGCACGTAGGACTGCTGCGTGGTGAATCTTCAAAACCAAGCACAATAACTTCATTCTGAATATCTTTTAGAAGGACCATGTGCTGGTTAACTTCGGGATTTACCTCGTTATTTAAGGACGCAACAGAATAATAAATGCCACGCGTATCTTTAACCGATTTGCTTTGCTTGTCCCATCCATTGGGGACCAGAAACCAGCCTATCACTGTGTTGGCCGGAAATTCGCCCAATAAAACCTTATCACCACTGTGAAGCGATCCACCACTGCCAGGATAGGAAGAATTCGGAAATATAATTCTATGCTGAAGATTGACCGGCTTCGATCCATCGTAAATAAAATATCCTAATGCACTGGTCAGGTCAGTGCCTTCAGCGGCAAAGGTTACAAAAACCTTCGATTTGGTCTTTAAAATAAGGTTGGTCTGCTTGCCGGCTTCTAAAAAAGCAGGTTTGGTTTTAGGCACCGATACCCCTTCAGGAAGTGTCTGATTCAAATTTTTCATCAATGATTCCCAGGCGTGGTCGTTAACCTGATACAAATAACTCGGATATCCGTTGGCTGTGTAGGAGCCCATGTAAGAGAAAGCATCAACTTTGGCCGATTTGGTTAATGATCCATACTGAAAATCAGTTTCACGAGGCATATTAAAATTTGTTTTGTAATCGTAAGAAAGATTAGTCTGGTTGATTTTTAATTTGACCATTCGCTCCAAACCCAATGACATCGACCGAATAAATAAACTATCGGTCAAATTCGGAAGAGTAAGTTTTATTTTAAAACTTGCATCTTTGTCAAAGGTTCCTTTTGCAACAAAAACTTCAGCTTTATTGTGATCCTTGTAGAATATTTCGAAAATACTACTCCGAAGCTGCTCATTTGCAGCTAAAGATAGTTCAACCTTTTTAGTTGTCGAAAAATCAAAATTGGCAGGAAATTGAATTTGATCCAACGATTTATTTGAATCATTGGGCTCAATGTTTTCAATATTTTTGCGACAATTCGAAAACACAAATAAAAAAGTCAGCGAAATTAAAATGTGGATTAATGTTTTCATATTATTCAATAATAAGATTTCAGAAACAAATATCCTGATTTAAGTTCTTCGGATAAAAATTATTCGACCTTGCTGGATTAACTGTCGATGAACAAACATTTTGAGTCGATAAATGGGAAATCGAATATTAAATGAAACGATCGAATGTCAAAGCAAATTCAGACAGTTCATCAATTCGTCACGGTTTGCACGGCTAATCGGAATTACCGTTTTCCCGATAAGCACGCTGCTATCTTCGATATCGACAATTTTTTTTATGTTGATGATGTAGGAACGATGCACCTGAACGAATAGCTCCGGCGGAAGTTTAACTTTTAATTTCTTTATGGTGGAGTGGACAGTAATATTCTTTTTCTCGGTATTGATTTGGATGTAATCGCCTTTTGATTCGATAAATAAAATTCCATCGAATTCAATTTTTACCAGTCGCCGATCGATATTCACAAATAACTCGGTGCTCGGATTGGTTGAATTAACCTGGATTTTTGAATTGGCAGCTTTTATATTAAAATTAAAAAGCAGAGCCTTTTTCACTGCTTTGTCGAATCTCTCCTGAGAGAGCGGTTTGGTTAAATAATCTACAATACAATCATATTCAAAAGCTTCGATAGCAAAATTGCGATCAGAAGTAGTGAGAATGATTTTGGGTGGCGATTTCAGGGTTTGTATAAAATCTAATCCTGTAAAATCAGGCATGTGAATATCCAGAAATATAAGATCAATTGGGTTGTGATTCAAAAATTTTATGGCCTGAATGGCATTCGGAAATTCAGCAACTAAATTCAGTTCAGGATTATTGGTTATTAATTTTTCGATTACTACCCTGGCCAATTCTTCATCGTCAATAACGATACATTTCATAAAAACAGGTTTAGGATTCATTTATGAATGTCAATATGTTTTTCAAAATTTCATCGAACTGCTCCTTATGACAAAAGTCTCCTCTTTTTAGTTCTTCTTCAAATTCCACAGCTATTTTATAGCCTTTTTCAAGCCCTAAGATACTAATTTTATGTTTTAATTTATGGATATTCTCCGATGCTTTATCAAGCAATAATTCTTTCATATTTTCCTGATATTCATCAATTTCAACAACAATTTCCTTTCTAATCACTGCTAAAAGTTTTTCTTCAAAAGATTGATCTCCTCCTGAAATTTTTTGGATGTAATCCAGATTTGGCTTTTCGTTCATATTATATCCAGATAACGTAAAATTATAGCGGGGCAATTGCCAACAATGAATATACAAGATAAATCAATATGAGATAAATTAATATTCATTCCTATAGAAATATTCTTGCTTCAGGTATTTCAAATAGCTTGTAATTTTTCGTAGGTCGCTTAAATTTAGCCAAAATAATTCGCGTTAGAATTAAGTATGAAAGTAACAAAAACCGAATTAAATTATTTTCAATAGAATTTCAATTGTTTTTCAATCTTGTTCTTTTTCCCTGCATTAAAGATTTTAAATTGAGTTAATAAGGGGGCATCCAGCCGGATTGAGCCAGCCGAGCACAGAAGATGCTCAACCTTCTGTTGCCTCTCTGCTTTTATACAATAAATAAGAAAACAACAATGATATTCATGATTCAACGATCATTAAAGAAAGCCCAACAAAACCCACGGGAATAGCATTTATCTTTGTTTTTTTTATCCTAGTCCAAGCTCATTTTAATTTTGTCAGAATTGACGATTTTATAGAATACAAAAAACAAAAGAGCAGTTTGTCTTTTCTTAGAGAGATTTTAAAGAGAGTTAGTGTTTTATAGGGCGTGATGTACAAGAGAAAAACAGCGACTACGCGCTGCATGCACCTCGCAAAACAATTCCCATTTTGTTATAATTTTGTATTTTAATATTTGTCTTTTAGCTATAAATACACCTGATATTCTTTGTTTTCATGTACTTTTCTAGACTATTGGAAACCAGAACAGCAATGTAAGGTCTTTTTTATTTTCTGGAGTGCCCACCTGGAGTGCCCTTCGAGTTTTATCAGCTTGCCAATAAAATTGATTGAAAATCGTTTGAGTCAGACTTTCAGGAGTACTACATTGATTTTGGCAGACCAGCCCAACCTGTTCGCCTGATGGTCTCATTGCTGATTTTGAAGCAATTGGATAACCAGAGCGATGAGTTGGTTGTTTCCAAATGGGTTGAGAATCCGTACTACCAGTATCTTAGTGGAGAAACTCACTTTCAATGGGCGATGCCCTGTGATCCAAGCGACCTGGTTTATTTTAGCCATCGGGTCGGAAAGGAAGGCATTGAAAAGATTTTCCGCTTATCTGTTCAGTTGCAGGGAAAGGATGCACAGCAGAAATCTGTTTCAATAGATACTACTGTTCAGGAAAAGAACATTACTTTTCCAACAGACCTGAAGCTGGCAGTTCGGATTATTGCCAAATGCCGCAAGATTGCTGAAAAAGAAAACATCGGATTGCGTCAGAGCTATAAATGGACGGTCAAAGAACACATGCTGAACCAGCGGTTTAAATCTCATCCAAAGAATAAAAAGAAGGCATTCGCTTCTGCCCGAAAGATCAAAACCATTGCAGGCAGGCTTGTCCGTGAACTGGAACGAAAACTTCCGAAGCAAACAGGATGGCAGGGGGAACTGGATTTGTTCCTTATAATAGTTTCAGTTTTGTCGAAATTTTTATATTCAAATTATAATAGATGTGTTGTTTTTGCATGTTAAAGAGTCAATGGCAACGAGAAATAAAAGGTTGAGCCTTTACCGAATTCAGACTCTACCCAAATCTTTCCATCCATTAATTCAATCAGGCTTTTTGTAATTGCTAATCCAAGACCATTTCCACCATATTTTCGCGTATTAGCATCTTCCACCTGCCGAAAACGATCAAATATTTTATCGTGATACTCTGCCGGAATACCAATACCCGAATCCTTGACGTAAAATTCAATGGAATTATTCTTTTTTGTGCAGCCAATTTCAATATTTCCGTTTGAGGTAAACTTCAGTGCATTACCAATCAAATTTATGAATATCTGACGAAGCCGATCTTCATCAGTAAACAGTGTGACAGTATCGCAATTTTCGGTGAAAGTCAAGTTAAATTCAAGATCTTTGGCTTTGATTTGAAATGAATATTGTTCAACCAGACTGGATAAAAATGTCTTTACTTTAATATGCTTTTTATAAATTTTTAATTCACTGGATTCCAACTTCGAAATATCCATTATATCACTAATAATGGTTAAAAGGCTATTCCCATTTGTGATGATAAGCTGGATAAATTCATTTTTCTGCTCCTCTTCAAAATCAGGGTCAACAAGTAATTCGGAAAATCCAATGATGCTATTTAACGGAGTACGCACTTCGTGCGACATATTGGCGAGAAATGCCGATTTAAGCCGATCACTTTCTTCTGCCCTTTCTTTTTCCCTAATCAAATCAGAAAATAATTTTTTCTTTTCTGTAATGTCTTCTTTGGCTGCTAAAAAATGAGTAATTGCACCATTGTAATTAAAAATGGGGGAAATGATTGCATTTTCCCAATATAAATCACCATTTTTTTTCATGTTCAATATTTCACCTATCCACGGTTGACCCGACAAAAGGGTTTTCCACATTTTTTCATAAAATAAAGCATCGTGCATCCCTGATTTTAAAACACGTGGATTTTTACCCAAGGCTTCTTCTTCTGTATAACCTGTCCTTTTTGTGAAGCTGGGATTAACATATTCTATTATTCCTTTTTTATTCGTAATCACAACACTTACAGGGCTTTGCTCAATCGATTTACTCAATAAACGGAGTTGGTCTTCTGCTTTTTTTCTCTCTGTAATATCGATGTTTACACCTTTCAGAAATACCAATTCATTATCATTAAATGTTGGGATAATCTTATTTAAGATCCATTTGACACGATTATCAGGGAAAGTAATTCGAAGTTCCAACTCGATCGGAGATTTGGAGTGTAGTATGGTAGTATATCCTTCATCAATTATATGAAGATCATCTGGATGAATCCGGCTTCTGAAATAGTCAAAAGTTGGAATTATTTCAAATGGTTCCAAATCGTAAAGCCGATAGCAATTTTCCGACCATTTTGACTTGTTTTTAATCAAATCGAACTCCCAATCGCCCATATTGGCTATCAACTGGGCTTCTTTAAGGGAATTTTCACTTCCAACAAGTGATTCTTCAATCGTCTTCCGTTCCGAAATGTCATTAATAATCACCATCCGTGCAGATCGTTCATCAAATTCAATCTCGTGTGAAGTAATTTCTACAAATATGATATCACCATTCTTTTTGACGTGACGCCAGATTCCAGCGTTAGTGAATGGAGTGACAGTTTGCTCAACATCTTTTAAAAGCGAGTCAATATCGTCTTCAGGTCGGATGTTTTTTATGGTCATACTTAAGAATTCTTCGCGGCTATAACCATATTGAATAATTGCAGTATTGTTCACTTCCAGAAACCTAAGGGTTTCAAGATCGTAGATCCACATGGGAGCCGGATTATTTTCGAACAGGTACTTATATTTTCTTTCGCTTTCTTTTAGTATTTCAGTCATTTCCATGCTTGCGGTAATGTCGCGCTGAATACCAAAAAGTCCGGTCATCCGGCCTTCTGAATCAAATAAACAAGTATAATCGCCTTCAATAAACATAGATTCACCATTCAGTTTCCGTTCATCGGTTACGGTGTGAAGTTTACCAGCTTCAAGAATTTTCCGAAACACACTTTTCCCTTGTTCAATGTCGTGAATAAAAAAATCATTGGGAGTTATGCCTAAAAAATGTTGACGGTCAGCTCCATATTGGGATAGCATAGCGTCATTAACTTTGGTGATTTTCAGATGCGAAAAGATAAATTCCAGCAATAGTTCCTTGTCTGCCTTATCATTCCATTCAATGGGTACGTCCATGGTCATAAAGAAGAATCCGTCGAGCGACTGCTCAAAAAAGGCTTGCATTTTATTGCTGGCATCAAGAAGTTCGACTTTCGCCTTTTTCCATTCAGTTATATCAACAACAGTGATAATACCAGCTGGCCTTTCGTTATAATTAATTGAACTGCCGGTTAGGATAACCCATCGGGATTCGCCCTCTTTTGTTATGATCCTGAACTCATAAGGACTTTCTTCACCTTTGCCATCGAGTCTTTTAATTCCGTTATTTCTGACCAGTTCCTGATATTCAGGAGCAACAAATTCCCAATATTTCTTTTGATAAAGTTCCTGGGCAGAATAACCACTCATTTTTTCGCCTGCCCGATTGGTATAAACCCAAAACTCATCTTGATAAATGCAAATAGCCAATGGGGAGGAATCAGCCAGGTTTCTGAATCTTTCCTCGCTTTCCTTTAGCTTATTTTCTGTTTTCTTACGTTCGGTAATATCTCTGTTGATGGAAATGAAGCCAATAATTTCACCATTATCGTCAAGTATAGGGTTGTTAGCAGTATCAACAATAACTATTCGTCCATCTTTGGCTTTATTTGGGATTTCGCCTGCAACAGGCTTTTTCGTCTGTAATGTATTCCAGAAATGTTGATAATCAGATTGAGACAAAAGCCCTGATTTAATAATACGTGGAGTTTGCCCGATTGCCTCTGATGCCGTGAAACCATAAATTTTCTCAAAGGCAGTATTAATTGATTCTATCGTTCCGTTTGTGTTGGTTATGAATATTGCGTCAGTAGAATTTTCAATACCCAGTTTAAATTTGTGCAAGCTTTCTTCGGCTTTTTTTCGCTTGGTTATATCATAAATACTGGTTATAAAATATATTGGATTGCTATCCTGATCCCGTTGCAGTGTAGTGCTTACATCAGTCCAAATGATGTTTCCGTTTTTATGCAAATACCGCTTTTCAAAACGTATGCTTTTTGTTTTACCTTGAAGTAAAGAATCTGCCGCCTCAATACTTTTCTCAATATCATCAGGATGGGTTATTTCTTTCCATTTTTTGTTGATTAACTCATCTGTTTGGTAACCAAGCATTTCACAAAACGCCTCGTTAATCCTGATTGATCCATCAATATTGGCAATAGATATCCCCGTCGAAGAATTTTCAAACAGGTTTCTAAATCTTTCCTCGCTGGTTCGTAATTCAAATTCTGCTTGTCTTTCTTTGATCTGATCACGGAAAACTAAAACTACACCAACAATTTCGCCTTCTGAATTCAGGATTGGCGCAACATTATCGGCTATTGGTATTTCATTACCATCTTTAGAAATAAGAAGAGAATGCTTGCCCAGACCAACCATGATTCCATCTCTCAATACTTTTCGGAAAGGTATATCATCCTTATCTCTGGTTTCTTCGTTGATAATTCGGAAAACATCCTCGAAAGCCTTACCTTCGGCCTCCGCTTGCGACCAACCTGTAAGGTTTTCCGCAACAGCATTCATCAATTTTATCCGTCCCTGATTATCTGTGGTAATTACTCCATCACCAATTCCATATAGAGTTGTGCGATATTGCTCTTCGCTCTTAAAAAGCTTATCTTCTGTAAGTTTTCGGCTCTCAATTTCTTTAATGAGTGTTTGTGCATGAATTTCACGCTCGCGCAAAAGGTTATATAGCTGCACATGGGATTTGACTCTTGCAAGTATTTCATGCTTCCGAAATGGTTTTGAAATATAATCGGCCCCTCCAACCTTAAAGCCGGTCACACGTGATTCTTCATCCTCTAATGCGCAAATAAAAATTATTGGAATATCATGGGTAATAGGATCTGATTTTAATCGGCGGCAAACTTCAAAACAATTAATTCCAGGCATCATTACATCAAGCAGGATAATGGAAGGGAGTTTCTCTTTTAAGTTAAGCAAAGCTTGTTCGCCACTTGTACAAGTTATAACGGAATAACCATTGGCAATTAGAATATCTGACAAAATTGTAAGATTGGCAGCATTGTCGTCCACTATTAGTACATCGCTATTAACTCTCGGAATACATTGTTCTCCAATCATTTTTCCTCCTCCTCCATAAATTTCATTCAATTCTACGAATTAATTTTTAAAATCAACAATTGAGATTCCAAGTTTGCTTTCATCATTATCTCTATTGTTCGTTAACATTGTACTTTTGTTAATTTTTTATGGCTTTTCAAGCAAGTTCCGCAGCCCAAAACAACCTCAACGTTTTCTATGAACTTGTCGGATTGCTCTTCCATTTTAATTTTCAATGAGAGTTTTCACACACTTCTGTTACCGCCGAATGTTTAATGAAACAGTACATTTTTGCTGTGATCATTTTAATTCTACGTTGACACTGTGAAAAAGCCCGGGCATCCTGTGTTACAGGATGCCCGGAAAAACATACAGGACGAATACTTCGGGGTACCGGGTTTTGATTTTTTGATAAAGGAGCGCAAAAAAACAACAGGAAGGCCATTCTGATATACAGGGAGTTCAGTTTATTGTACAGGGCTTTGACCTTCCCTAAAATCGTTTAATTATACCTATGGAGTTCTGTGTATGTTACATTCAAACTTTTTTCAGCCTCAAATAACTTGTCAATACTTTCATAATACACCGAAAGTTCAAAGAAGTACTCTGAAAGTGAGATTTCTCCTTTGTCCAATGCTTTCTGCAACAACTCTGTATTACTGAAAGCGGCAAGTCTTTTTCGATAATCGGCAATACTGTTTTGCATTGCAATAGCTTTGGTATGTAGCATTTTCATTTGGTTGTAATACTGAAGCTTTGCATCGGCTTCAATGCTTTGTATTGCCAGTTTGTTTGCTTTGGCATACTTTACCGCATTTTTGTTTTCCAAAAGCGGAATTGAAACGCCAACCGAAACACCCTGAAACTGTTGTCCTACCACCTTTTCGCTCATGTAACCTGCATTAAACTTGGGCAGGTTTTGCGTTGCTGCCAATTGTTTTTGCTTCTCGCTCATGTTGATTTCTTGTTTCAACCATTGCAACACTGGGCTATTTTGCTCTGCTGTGGCATACCATTGTTCAAAGCCGATGGCCACGGATTGGGGCTGAATATTACTTTCGTTAAAAGTGATGGCAATACCTCCGTTTAGTTTTGCAAGTTCAGAAAGAGAAGCCGTCCTTTCTATTTCAATCCTTTCGAGTTCTTTCGAAATAGTGAGGTAATAGATTTGAGCTTTATTGTACTCCAAAATTCCCGTTTCGCCAATGTCGAATTTAGCTTTGTAAGCATCGGCTAATTGTTTTGCGCTTGCTTGTCGTTTCGAGATTTCAGAAATCAACTTATTGTAATACATCAAATCGACACAGACTAAACGAGCCTGAAAAAGTATTTCTTTACTTTGTTTCAGGTATTCGATTTCGGCTTGATCGTTTTTGATGTTCGCAATCTGGTTGCGGTACGAGTATGCAGTTGGAAAATCGAACGACTGGCGAATGCTGAAATCGGTGCGGTTTCCAATGGAAGAAGGGTTTCCCCAGAGATAGTTGAACTCCACTTCAGGATTCGATAAGTAAATCCCGGTTTTGTTGCCAATCTTTTCGGCATCAGTGTTTTTACGAATTGCGGCTAAGGTAGTATTGTTCAGCTCAATGGTTGCCAGCACCGAATCAACCGGAATTTGGGCGGTAATACCCATAGTTAACACCACCAGCGTGAAAATTAATATTATTTGTTTCATTTCTCTCCGTTTTTAAGTAATCCGCGATTGTTTAAAATGCTGTAAACCATTGGCACAATATAAATATTGAGGATGGTCGAGGTGAGTAATCCGCCCAAAATAACTTTCGCCATCGGGCTTTGAATTTCGTTGCCCGACAAATCGCCTCGCAAAGCCAATGGAATGAGCGCCAACGCTGCTGTAAGCGCGGTCATCAGGATGGCATTTAACCTGTCCGACGAACCATGAATGACTGTATCTTTTAGCGAAATCCCTTGCTTCTGTAACCGTTGATAGTTAGAAATGAGCAGTATTCCGTTTCGGGTTGCAATGCCAAACAGGGTAATAAACCCGATGATGGCCGGGATACTCAAAATACCAGAGGTTATCCAGATGGATAATACACCGCCAATCAGTGCCAGCGGCAGGTTCAGCAAAATGATGCCTGCCAGCCTGAAGTTTTTAAACTCCTGATACAGCAGCAAAAAGATGATGATGATGGCGATGATGGAAGTTAGCATCAATGTTTTTGATGCTTTGGCCTCGCTTTCGAACTGGCCGCCATATTCCACGCGGTAACCTTCAGGCAAAGTAACATTGGCTTCAATATTTTTCTGAATATCGGTCACCACGCTGCGAAGGTCGCGTTCGGCCACATTTGCTGAAATCACAATTTTCCGTTGCACATTTTCGCGGCTGATGGAACTTGGCCCCGAAACCGAAACAATTTCAGCCACCTGTTCAAGCGGCACTTTTCGTCCGTTTCCTGCATCAATAAGTGCTGTTCTAATACCTTCCAGCGATTCAGTGTAATCCTTATTCAACCTTAGTACCAGGTCGAAACTACGCTGGCCTTCGTAAATATCAGCCAGTTTTTCGCCGCCAAATGCCATATCGATATACTCGTTGAACTGCCCGGTAGTAATTCCGTATTGTGCCAGCATATCACGGTTGGCGCGGATTTGTATCTGCGGAATCTCCACCTGCTGGTCAACATTTACATCGACCAGACCTTCTATATCCACAATCGAACTTTTGATTTGATTGCCGAGTGTAAACATCCGGTTCAAATCGGCGCCAAAAAGTTTGATAGCAATGTTGGCACGTGTTCCCGAAAGCATGTGGTCGATACGGTGGCCTAATGGTTGCCCAACGGTAAAGGCAATTCCCGGAATGCGCGACAGCGTGGTGCGAACATCGGCCATAAATTCCTGCTGGCTGCGTTCCTTTAAATTGAAATTGACATCAATTTCGGCGCTGTTGGTGGTCTGCGAATGTTCATCCAATTCGCCACGTCCGGTGCGGCGGGCAGTGCTCCACACTTCAGGAATCGACAACAATTCGGTTTCAACCAGGTTCCCGAGCCGGTTGCTCTCTTCAAGTGAGGTTCCGGGTTTGGTCACCACCGACAAGGTCAGAGCGCCTTCGTTAAACTCGGGTAAAAAGCTGCGTCCGAATCCTGAAAAAATAATTAACGAAGCAATGAACACCCCGACGGTCGTTATCAGAATAGTCTTCCTGTAATTTAACGCCCAAACCAAGGTTTTTTCGTAATAATGGGTCAGTTTGCGCACCAGCCATTTCTCTTTTTCGTTTTTGGCCAGATACTTTTCGTCCGACAGCAACATTTTCGACAATAAAGGCGTCAACGTCATGGCTACAACCAACGAAACAAAAAGCGCAACAATAAAGGCGATACCGAGCGGTTTCAACATGCGGCCTTCCATTCCCGAAAGGAAAAATAATGGAAGGAATGCAACCATGATAATTAAGGTGGCATTCAGGATTGAAGCGCGGATTTCTTTCGACGCCTCGAAAACCACGGTAAAGGAAGATTGCTTTTCATGTGCTGGTTTCTGAAGGTTCTGGCGTAACCGTTTATATACATTTTCGACATCGATAATGGCATCGTCAACCAGCGAACCAATGGCAATGGCCATACCACCCAAGCTCATGGTGTTGATGGTCATACCTAAGATTTTCAGTACCAGAATCGCTCCCAACAACGATAAAGGGATGGCAAGCAGTGATATAATCGTGGTACGGAAACTGCCCAGAAACAGGAAAAGAATGATGATGACGAAAATGCCTCCTTCAATTAATGCACTTTGGACATTATTGACCGATGTTTCAATAAAATCGGCCTGACGGAAAATCTTTGTATCCATTTTTACATCTGCAGGAAAAGTTTTTTGGAGTTCGGCCAGGTTTTTCTCAATCCGTTGTGTGACTTCCAGCGTGTTGGCATTGGGTTGTTTCGAAATGGAAATGATGATGGCAGGTTTTGCATTACCCGAAGCATAGCCCATTTTTGGGGCGCTTCCAATTTTCACCTCTGCCACGTCGCCTAACCTTACAGGTTTTCCATTCTGCGATTTAATGTAAGTCGCGGCCAAGGTTTCGAGGTCCGATGAACGGGCAATTCCCCTTACCACATATTCGTTTCCATATTCACGCAAAACGCCCCCTGTCGAATTCTGGCTGATGGTTTTGCAGGCTTCGGCCAATTCTGTCATCGACACGCCATAATAGTTCATCTTCTGCGGTTCGGCCAACACCTGGTACTGCTTGTAGTTGCCGCCAATAATGGTAACCTGCGAAACACCGCCGGTTGCCAAAATCAGAGGTTTCACGTTCCATTCGGCCATCGTCCGGAGTTCCATCATGCTGGTACTGTCGGCCTGAATGCCCACAAAGAATATTTCGCCCATCACACTCGACTGTGGCGCTAAAGCCGGTTGCCCGACCCCAAGAGGCATCTGTGACGAAACACTGATGAGTTTTTCACTTACAATCTGGCGGGCTTTGAAAATATCGGTTCCCCAATCGAATTCGACCCACACAAAGGAGTAGCCCTGCGATGATGCCGAACGTACCCGGCGTACATCGGTTGCTCCGTTTACTGCCGATTCAATGGGAAAAGTAACCAGGCGTTCCACCTCTTCCGAAGCCATTCCGTGGGCATCGGTCATTACCACCACCGTTGGGGCGGTAAGGTCGGGAAACACATCCACGTCCATGTTCATTGCAGTTCTCGTCCCGAAAACCAGCAACACCACCGAACTAAGCAAAATCAAATATTTGTTGTTCAGCGAAAATTTTATGATTGAATTTAACATGGCTATAATTAATGAATGTGTCCTGAATGTGCATCGAGCGAGCCGGTGGCCTGGGCCAGTTTAATCATCATTGCCCCACGGGTAACAATGCGTTCGGTTGCAGCAATCCCGCTTTTTATCTCGGTATTAATTCCGTCGGTTTTGCCAACCAGTACTTCCCGTTTTTCGAAAAGTTCGGGATTAACCTGAACCCATACAAAGAAAACGCCCTGTTCTTCGAGCAGGGCAGTGTTGGGCACCGAAATTGCCTGCTGGCTGGTGATTGTTTTCAGATATACTTCGACAAAACTGCCGGGGATAAAATTGCCGGTATTGTTGATTTGAATGGAAACCGGGATAAGGAAATTGTCGCTGTTGGCAGCTTTCCCCACCGACAAAACCTTGCCATTCAACGCTTCGAGCGTATAGGTTTGGTTCTCGTTCAGGGTGCGGAAGTTGGCAGATTGCACCGCATTTAGTATTCCTGCATATTTTTGCGGAACCTGTGCGGTAAGTATCAGCGTTTTATTTTGCGAAACCACCAACAACGGCTGTCCGGCTTCGACAAAAGCTCCATTCTTCACAAAAAGCTGTTTCACAAACCCACTCATGGGGCTGGTAACCGCCTGTCCGTTTGTATTGAAATTGCGGTTCAGATTGTCGTAAATAGCTTTTGTATTTTCAAAACTGTTTTTAGCCACCAGCAAATCTTTTTCCGAAACTATTTTATCTTTTGCAAGCACTTTGGCGCGTTCGTAGTCGGCTTTGGCGCGTTGGTAATTACTCTGTGCTTCTGTATATTTTACGCCAAAGTTATTTTCCGCAAGTTCATTGCCCGAAACTGAAAATAAAACCTGACCGCCTCGCACTTCCTGCCCTTCGAGCAACGAATTGGAAGTGAGCAGCACCATTCCTGATGTTTTGGCTGTAATGACCACTTCGTCGCCGTTGGCCGGTTCAATCAGCGCAGTGGTTTTTATGACCTGTCCAAACGGTTCGGTTCGCGGGGATTCTGTCGCGAAATCAATTTTCCAGGACTGCTCTTTGGTGAAAACCGAAGTATTTGTTTTTGAAGGTTGCACCGTTTCTTCAGCTTCATGGTGGGCTTCATCGTGATTGGCAAATACAATTACTTCAGGTACAAGGATTTCTGAAATGCCATTTTCTCCGGTAACTTCAAACTTAATTGTTCCTTTTCCGACAGTTTCCGGAGTAATGTCGAAACTGTAAATCCCTTTGCGGGTGGGCGCTTCGAGTGTTTGACGGGTTTCTTTCCCGTTTACGGAAAGAACAATAGTGACTTTACCTGTTTCGAGCGCTTTAAACCCGGGAAGCATAGAAAAATGAGAAAGTATATTGGCCGTTTCGCCAAACACAAAAGCATCAGCCTCGGCAAACACTTCAAAACCGGGGCTGTATGCGGTATATTGAAATTTGGGTTCTTCGTGTTCATCATGCTTTTCAGTAGTTTGTTTTGCGTGGCATCCTGCCAGTACCAGAGCAAGCATTACGATTAATATCTTATTTTTCATGTGTT
This sequence comes from Prolixibacteraceae bacterium, assembly GCA_003537645.1. Lineage (GTDB taxonomy): Bacteria > Bacteroidota > Bacteroidia > Bacteroidales > Prolixibacteraceae > Aquipluma. The sequence continues at coordinate 14,715 of DPRM01000078.1, read as the reverse complement.
ATGATTTGTTTTTTAATCGCCACATGGAACTCCCAAATAGTCTTCCGCCTGTGTCAGAAAGATTTCCTCATGGTCGTTTCATTATGGATTTTGTTTGAATTTTGAGATAATAGGTCAATGAATGCACTTGATTATGAGGCAATAATTCAGATTATCAACTACATTCATTTATAAAATCAAAAAATTAAAAAATTGGAGGAGCGCGTAAACCTATTGAAGTATTTACAAAATGGAAATAATTGGATGATAGAAATTGAAGTTTTGCAACAGATGAATTTACCGGGACAAATATGCCCATACCATTGTCAAATAAAACGCATTGAAATCTATCAAAATCAAGAAAATCATTGTCAGAATCAAAACTCCTGAAATGTTGTTTTACCAGATTTGAAGGAATTGCGACAGCTTGCTTTAAAACACAACAATCAGACTCATTATTACCGTCATGTTGGTGGTCATGCTCTGATTTACCATGATTATGAGAATGGCTATCTACTTGACAATGTGAATTTACAATACAAACTTGTCCCTGATGGTGATGATGGGGAACTACAGCATGAGCCAATAAAATGATATTGGCAAGTAGGATAAAAAATATGGCTGTTGTTCTTTTCACCGTTCAAAAATTAATTTTACGAAGTTAACGGAAAAATCTTTGAGTTTGTGAAACTATCTTTTCATGCTGCCAGTTCATCCAACATTTGTTTAAATGAATTAAACAGGTTTGATGCCTGATTATATATTCCTCATACGGTATAACAGCTTCGAGCATCATCTCCATGTTCATAAAAAAACGTTTTGTCAACATCTTTTCGAGCTCTGCTGCTAGTCTGAAATCAAGACTCATCGCCTGAAGGACATATAAAAAAGTAGTTTCTCATGAATGAAAAGCAGTTTCAGTTTAAATTGTAATATAATTACTAATCAGCGTTATGTAATTCAATGGAGTCGCACGGCTACCAATCGCACCACACTGGAATTGAAATTGAAATCAGTGATTAACTGTAACCCTGTAAACAATCTACCAATCGCACCACCCCTACAAAATAAGGTTCCAAAACCTAAACAAAAGACCACAAAGCATTGATTTTGTGGTCTTTTTGTTTTTATATCATATCAAAAACAAAGCAACATTAGGAAAGTCATTAAAGGGAGCCTATAAACGACAAAAGCCGCAATAAATGCGGCTTTTTGTACCCCGGACGGGATTCGAACCCATGACCTACGGCTTAGAAGGCCGTTGCTCTATCCAGCTGAGCTACCGAGGCATCCTTTTTAGCGGTTGCAAATATATAAAAATTAGCGTCCTTTCGGTCACGATTTTTTTAATAATTAGCAGGAAACTGGCACTCGGCGTTAAATATGCGCTAAGTGCCAGTTTCATTGTGTTTTACAAATGCATAATCTTCATTAAATCAATATAATCAGATTCTCCTTGCAAATTGCTTTCATTTCGTCGGGCCAAATACTCGACTGAATTTCGCCAATATGCGCCTTCCGGAGAAAATACATACACAAGCGCGACTGCCCGATACCACCCCCAACAGAAAGCGGAAGTTCGTCGTTCAATAAACGTTTATGCCAGTATAAATTTTTGCGGTCTTCAGTACCGGTGAGAGCCAGCTGCTTCAGGAGTGCATCCTTATCAACACGAATACCCATCGAAGATAATTCGAGCGAAGTTTCCATCATTGGATTCCAGACAAGAATATCGCCGTTTAAACCTTTGCGGTTGCCAATTGTAGAAGTCGTCCAGTCATCGTAATCGGGAGCACGGCCATCGTGTTTTTCACCACCAGGAAGTGTACCTCCAATACCGATAATAAACACAGCTCCATATTTTTTGGCGGCTTCATGCTCACGTTCCTTCGGTGTTAGCTCCGGATATTGTTCTTCCAGCTCTTCAGCATGAATGAAAGTAATCTCTTCAGGAAGAATTGGCTTGATTTGTGGAAAATTTTCGTAAACGATAAACTCTGTCCGCAGTAGCGTCGAATATATTTTACGGACTATCTTTTTCAGAAAATCGAGTGTACGTTCTTCTGCAGAAACAACCCTTTCCCAGTCCCACTGATCGACGTAAAGTGAATGAATATTAGACAGTTCCTCATCGGGACGAATGGCATTCATGTCGGTATATAATCCGTAGCCGAGATCAATATTGAGGTCAGCCAAAGTCATGCGTTTCCATTTTGCCAGCGAATGAACCACTTCGGCTTTGTTGTCGCCCAATTCTTTCACAGGGAATGTCACCGGACGTTCAATTCCGTTCAAATCGTCGTTAATTCCGGTACCCTTCATCACAAATAAAGGCGCTGTTACGCGGCGCAACCGTAATTCTGAGGCCAAATCCTGCTGAAAACTGTCTTTCACGAGTTTAATGGCCTTTTCCGTCTGATTTACATCAAGCAAAGGCTGATAATTTTGAGGGATAAATAGTTTCATTAATTCTTCTTTTTATATTAGTTGTAAATTTCCATTGAATCACAAAATTTCATTTTTCGACACAAAAATAGCAACAGATTGTTCATTTCGAAGTTTTTTCTATCATTTATATTCTAATTTCATAGTTTTTCGCGACTTTTTGTAAAAAATCATAAACAAACACAAACTAAACAATAATTTTTCCTGAATAAATATGGCCGATTAGGCGGATGTAAAAATCTGGCGAAATACAGTCATTCAGAAAAGCCGATACAACAAAGTAGAATTAGATTTTTTATTTTCACGCAAAATTTAAATTGAAAAATCTTCCTCAAAATACATTACAACTCTATCTGATCAAGGTTGCCAAATGGTTTAACCTGGTAATGCCCATTGTTGTGCTTTTCTACCACAACAATGGTTTAAGCATGTCGCAGATTTTTATACTGAAGTCGGTGTATTCAGTTGCAATGGTAGTATTCGAGTTGCCTTCAGGGTATCTGTCAGATGTTTGGGGATGCCGGCGAACGCTGATTTTCGGATCACTAATGGGAACTTTGGGAATTCTGATTTATAGTATTTCGTCAGATTTTGCCAGCTTTGCAGTTGCCGAAGTGATTCTCGGTATTGGGTTTAGCTTCGTTTCGGGAGCCGATTCGGCACTGCTTTACGATTCGCTGAAAGCAGAAAACCGTGAGAAAGAGTACATTAAATTTGAAGGACAGATTACATCGGTTGGTAATTTCGCGGAAGCGCTTGCTGGTGTGGCCGGCGGATTGCTGGCTACAATCAGCCTTCGAACGCCCTATTATTTCCAGATTTTTATTGCAGCGATTGCAATTCCTGCAGCATTTTTCCTGAAAGAGCCAAGACATGTTCAGGAAAAAGTTCATTTAAAAATGAAGGAAATTCTGGCGATTGTAAAACTTACCTATCAGCAACCTGAAATGCGGAGCGCCATCCTGATTTCGTCGTTTACCGGAGCAGCAACGCTCACTTATGCATGGTTTGTGCAACCTTATTTTGAAGAAGCCGGTGTACCAGTTGCAATTTTTGGCATTTTATGGACCATGCTCAACCTTTCGACCGGGATTTTCTCAATATTTTCGTATCGCATTGAGCGGTGGATGGGAAGAAGAAATACCTTGCTGCTTATTGTATTCCTCCTGACACTGGGATTTATCCTTACTTCGGTAGAAATTAGCCTTGCAGGAATTGCTATTCTTTTTGGGTTTTACATGGTTCGCGGTTTGGCCACTCCCGTGCTGAAAGATTACATTAATCAATACACCGACTCAAAAGTTCGGGCAACCATTCTGTCTGTCAGAAACTTCGAAATCAGGATTATTTTTGCTGCAATCGGACCGGTTTTGGGTTATCTCACAGATGCGTTTAGTTTGCAAACTGCATTGCTGGTTGCAGGAATCAGCTATTTCGTCGCTGCAATGGCGAGCGTTTGGCCACTGCTGAAATCTACTTAAAAAGCTTCTTCAGCTCATCTCCTATTTTCTTCACCGAACCTTTGATTTGATCAACCGAAGCCTTTTTCACTTCCGCTTCAATTTGTGCGCGCGCTTTGCTTAAATCGAGCGAAACTTCAGGCTTGGTAAGCGAACCTTTCAGAATTACCGAAGCATCGATCATTTTGATATTTTCAGATCCGGGCAACAATCCCAATCCTTTGTTCAGGTCTGATCCCAAATCGTCGCGGTTCACCAAAAAGTCCATAGTCAGGTTAATTTCGCGTGCTGCCGATAAACTTCCGAAGATGGTGGCTTGCTGATCGGCAATCATTGTTTTAAACGGATTTAGCTTCAGCTCACCGTTTTCAAACTGAAATTTAGCAGTAAAATCGTTGATTTTTACATTTTTAAGCTTCTCTTTTTTAATGATTCCACGAATCTGATCGAAAACCGGAGACTCAATAATCATCAGATTCAGTGTATTGAAAACTCCCATTCCGTTTAAACTGGTGGGTACAATGTTCATTTTTTCATTCATTGTTCCTGAAAGTCCAAACTGGGTTGAGAATTTCCCCTGGCTTCGCGATGCAATTGGCACATATCGTTGAAAAGTGCTTAACGATTGATAAGCTGTCGGCAAATCGAGATTTTCCATGTTCAGCTTGAAATCGAATACCGGTTTATTTTGATTATTACTTGTATAAGAGCCATTTAGCGCTACTTTTCCCTGCAACATTTCCATCGCGAGGTTGGTTAATTCCATTCTCCGGTCCTTTATCCGAACCAATCCGTTGATATTATTGACAGGCATTTTATCGTAAACAGCCCGTTGAATAGCTGATTGAAAGGTTAAATCGAGTTTATCGGGCACCTGAAAAGCTACCAGCGAATCGGCTGGCGCAGAAGATGTTGCTGCGGGTTTCACTTCAGTTTTCTGCTCTGTCGGTTTTTCTGCAGGTTTCATAATGTTCGACAGCTCCGAGAAATTCATGAAAGCCGATTTCAGGTTAAAATTGCCTTTTAGCACATCATTCCTGAAAATGTATGCCAAATAATTGCTCACATCGCCACGCAGCGAAAAATCACTCTGACCTATTTTTCCTTCAAATTGCTCAACTGTAATCTGCCTCGTATTGGCTTTTATTTGTCCACGGCTTATCTCAACCGGCTTGGTCAACTGGGTGCTTTCAATCCTGAAATTCTGAATAGTTGCTTCACCATTCGATTTAAATTTTTCGTATTCCTGATTTTCTATCGACGACATTCTGCCGGCAATCTGCATACTGGCTTTCATTATGCCGGTAATATCGAGGCTATCAATCGGGATGGCCTGTTTAAGCGAATTGAAATCGATGGTTCCTGCAAAAGATGCATCAATGTTTGCATCGGTCATCAGTTCACTCAGGTTCATACTCAGATCAACCGGATTGTTTTTAATAGAAGCATGAGCTTTTTCGATGTTAACTTTCAACAAATTCAGGTCACCTTCGGGTTTGGTAATCTGCGCCAAAACCTGAATATCCTGCACACTTTCAGGAAGTTCCTGGTATTTGAAACTGGCATTTGTTGCAGCCAGCAAAATATCGATTGCCGGATATATTTCATTGTAATACAAACCTTTAACCGAACCTTTAAACTCTGCATCCCCGGTTATTGTTGCCTTTTCGAGGTATTGCTGATAATCGGCGGGAACCAAAGCCAAAATAGTTGCAAAATCACTTTTTTCACTCCGGAAAGCGAGGTCAAAAAACATACTGTCGTTTGGCATCGAAAACGAACCATTCACATCCAAAGGCAGATTATTTATCATCAACTTACCCCGGTCGAACACAAAATCCATCTTTTCGTAATCAACTTTCAGCAATGATTCTGCTTTCAATTTAGTTTTCGAAATGTACTGAACAGAGTCGTATTCAAAAATAAATTCGGCCACTTCGCCTTTCATATCAAAGATTGTTACTGTTCCGTCCACTTCGCCTGTTGAGCCCAGATTCGAGTTCTTTAACCAAAGTTTCATGGGCATTTCTTTGTCGTCGTACACCAGGTTCAGGTTATTCACCCGAATATCGTTCAACTTCATTTTAAAAGTTTCAGCAGTACCGGCAACTTCTCCTGAAGTAGTTGTGGCCTGGGTTTCCGGTGCCTTGGTAATGTCCCAGTTTACTGCTCCTGAAGGATTGACCACCAAACTTATCTTTGGATTGTCGATGTTCAAAACTTTTAGTTCAAGCTCCTCGCCCCGAATCATTTCCATTAGCGAGATATTGGTTGAAACAGAGCTTGCCGACAAAATCGTATCATTCGAAAACTCATTAATTCCAATAATTGTCAGTCCCTGAATTTCCATTTTTACCTTCGGGAACTCCGCAAAAACCGACAAATTAAAGGATGTAAAATCGACTTTGGCATTGACCTGACTGTTGATGGTAGTTTTAACTTTTGCCAGCAGCTTGTCTTTATAAACAAATGGCAAAGCGGCCATCACCCCAACAATCAAAATTACGATTCCAACGATTATGAGTATTTTCCTTTTCATTTTGAAGCTGCATTATCAGTTAAAATAAATGTACGTAATAGATTTAACGCTGTTTGGGTCGATCGTATTATATTTCTCTCGCGGTTATGCCTGAAAATAAATTTTTCACTTTTTACGCCTGAAGGTCCAGCAACAGCAATCCATACCGTTCCAACCGGTTTTTCGGCTGTACCACCATCAGGTCCGGCAATTCCGGTAGTTGCAATAGAATAATCCACATTCAATGCTTTCCGGGCACCAAACGCCATCGTTTCAGCAACCTGCTGGCTTACAGCACCATATTTTTCAATAATTTCAGCCGGAACATCCAGCAGTTTAATTTTAATTTCGTTGGAATAAGCCACCACGCCACCTTTAAAATATGCCGAACTTCCGGGGTTTGCAGTAATAAAATGGGCAATATTTCCACCGGTGCAACTTTCGGCAACGGCCAGCGATTTTGAGTTTTTTACCAGCATCCGGCCAATTATCAGCGCCATATTTTCATCGTCAAATCCGAAAACATATTCAGGAATAATGGTTAGCAACTCCTTAACCTGTTTATCTACTTCTGCCTCAAGCATCTGCTGATCAGTACCGTAAGCGCTCAAACGCAGGCGAACCATCAATGCACTCGGAAGATAGGCCAGCTTTATAAACCCAGGCAAAGCACTCTCCCACTTTTCAATCTTTTCGGCCAGCATCGATTCGGGCAATCCGAGTGTCAGAACCGTTTTATGCACGATCGATTGCATGATTCCCAGCTTTATCAGCCGAGGGAAGACTTCTTCGGTCATTATGGCTTCCATTTCGAATGGCACACCCGGCATCGAAATAAAAATGGTTCCGTTACGCTCAAACCACATTCCTGAAGCAGTTCCGGCCGAATTGTGCAAAACGGTGCAACTGGCGGGCAGCAATGCCTGATCGCGGTTTAGTTGATTAATGGTAACATTTCGTGAAGATAAAAGTGATTGAACGTGATCGAAAACTTCAGGGAAATAAATCAATTCTGTCTCAAAGTATTCGCACAATGTATTTTTGGTAATGTCGTCCTTGGTTGGACCCAGGCCACCAGTAATCAGCACCAGATCAGCATTTTTCTCAGCGTCGGCAAGCGCCTTCATAATATGGTCGTGCTTGTCGTGAACCGAAGTTACCTGATATACTTCAATACCATGAAGATTAAGCTGCTGCCCCATCCAGGCCGAATTGGTATCAACAATCTGACCTATCAAAATTTCATCGCCTATGGTAATTATTTCTGCTTTCATTTTTTTAATGCTTTCAATCTTTGTAAAAGTGTTGGGTGCGAATAATGAAAAAATACATAAACAGGATGCGGACGAAGATTACTCAGATTTTTTACCGATAATTTCTTTAAAGCAGAAATCATTTCACTCGTATCAAAGTGTTCTGCGGCAAAAGCGTCGGCCTGATATTCGTTTTTTCTGGAATAGATATTCATTGCCATGCCGGTAACCATCGAAATGGGCGAATACAATACGCCAAAAGCAATCAGTCCGATATGAAAACTTGGCTCTGCAACTCCCAGTGCAGCCGAAAGTTCGGGGCTGCCTACAAATAATGAGAAGATAAACAATACAATACCGGTTTGCACAATTCCAAGCAGCAAACTCCATACAACATGGCGCTTTTTATAGTGGCCGATTTCGTGGGCCAGAACAGCAACCAATTCGTTGGTTGTGAGGTCATTTATAAGCGTATCGTACAAAACGATTCTCTTTTTTGCTCCCAGTCCGGTAAAATAGGCATTTGCCTTGGTCGAGCGTTTCGAGCCATCAATCACAAAAATATTATCGAGTTTAAAGCCCACTTTTGAGGAGAAACCCTCGATAGCCGATTTTAATTCACCTTCAGGAAGCGGCGTTTGTTTGTTGAATAAAGGTACGATCAGGTTGGAATAAAACAAAACCATAAAAACAGAAAAGGCACTGATTACCAGCCATGCGTATATCCAAAAGCTACTGGTAGTAAGCTGATAAATATAAATAATGAGCGCCAGCAAACCACCGCCAATGATTGCCCCAAGCAGCCATCCTTTTAATTTGTCGAGAATAAAAGTTTTAGGAGTAGTTTTGTTAAAGCCGAATTTTTCTTCAATAACAAAAGTATCGTAAACCGAAAATGGAGTGGTGAGCACATCGGAAGCAAACATCAGAATTCCGAAGAAAACCAATGCGGTTAGTATGGAATTAGCTGATAACGAAAGAGCCAGGCTATTCACCCATGCAAATCCGGAGAATAAAAACATGAGTAACAGCAATACAAAGCTGAAAGAAGAGCTAATCACTGAAAAACGATAATTGACTTTCTCATAAGCTTGTTGCTGACTGTATTTTTCCTCATCGTAAATCCCTTTCACTTCCTCCGGAAGGCTATCGCTCCATTGCGTAGAATTAAGGTATTCCAGAATTCGTTCGAAAACAAAATCGGCCACCACAAGACCAATAATGATATAAAACAATGTTTGTGACATCTGCTGAATTTTTACCCCCAAAGTTAACAAAAAGCCTCCCGCTTTAACCGGTATTACTTTTCGGGGAGAAGAAAAAGAGCAGATTCAGAACTTAAATGGAATTAAAATCGGCGGGATGATTAACATTAAAAAACAGCCGTGGATATTTTTCGATCAGCAAATTGCAATCAACGTAGCAGGTATTCAGTTTCGATAAAATTCGCTGGAGCTTATAATCGCCCTGATTTATTGTTTCTTTCAGCAGAGGTAAAATTGTTCTGTTGTAAAGGCCAATCAAAGGTTCAATTCCACCTTCATGTTCAGGAATAATGCAATCGAACTGACCAATTTGTGAGATTAAGGAATGAAGTAATTCCTCGTTAACAAAAGGAGTATCAACGCTGATAAAAAGGTTCCAATCGGTATTTGAATGCTTCAGGGATGATAAAATTCCGGAAACAGGACCACAACCGGCATATAAATCAGGAACCATTGCAATGCTTAGATTTTCATAATCAGAATCTTGTCCGCTTATAGCAATCTTTTCACAGAATGGTTCCAACAGATTTTTTGCCCGAATCAGCAAAGGTTCATTGTTAACCAGCAGCAAAGCTTTATTGGTTCCCATCCGGCTGCTCTTTCCGCCAGCTAAAATGTACCCGGAGATTTCAGCAGTGTTTTCCATTTAGATTTAGCAACCCGCCCAGATCAAATCCGAATAGTAACCGAGGCATTCCGGGGCAAAGCACGCAAAATAGCTTTCGCTTCATTTTCGGGAATACTGATCAAAATTTCAGGAGTATAAGTCGGCTTTTTGAACTTAACAATGTGTTCGAATGAATTCATTATATTCCTGATATCTCTTTTGAACTCGAAACCCTTCCCAAGTTTGTATTTCGATTGTGCTTCCGCAACAGAATCGATACCCTGAATATTCAATTCAAAATCACGATCAAGTTTGACAGTCCAAAATACATTTTCATCAGGAATTGAATCAGTTGTTGCAGCAGGTTTCGCTGGCGCAAGTGGCGCTTCTTCCTCTGCTTTAATCTCTTCTGCGGTTTTTGTTTTAGGGGCCTGAATCACTTTAAAAGGATTCTTCTCAATAGACGATTCGTAAGCTTTAATTGTCAGAGGCGTTCCAAACATGGCAAAATATACATTCCCATCCATTCGTTTAAAGAATCCGGAAGTTGAATAATCACGAATTTTTGATTTCATCACAACCACACCCTTCAGTTCCATTTGAATTGTGTGCTGCCCAAGATCAATTGACAAACCAATAGAATCGCCTGCAGCCATTTTCAGGCGTGATTCAACCCAGGCCTTTTCCTTCATTAAATCAATTAATGATGGATTGCCTGATATTGTTCCATCTGACTGTGCTTTTGCCAATGCCATCCGTTCGCGAACAGCACCAATTGACAAATACGAATAAACACCCGTAAGTGCAAGCAAAACCACGATGAAGATGACAACAAAAATCTTCAGCCCGGTATATTTTTTCTTTTTTTCAAACAAACTATCAAAGTCTTCAGCCGAATTTTTCATACTAGTAAATATATACTTTTGAACCTACTTGCAAAGTCTTATAAACTTCCTCTAAATCTTCATCACCCATTCTAACACATCCATGAGTTACATTTAAGCCCATGAATCGTTTATAGATAGTTCCATGTATCATGTATCCGTTTCCAAGTTCAAGTTTATATGCTCCAAGGGTTCCCGATTCGAAACGTGATGAATGACCTGGTGGCGGAATTGGAAGTCCTTCTTCAATAAATGCCCAGTCGGGTTTAGCCCAAACCGGATTTGGTTGTTTCCTCAGTACACGCCTGACTCCAATAGGTGTATAAAATGTATTCTCACCTTTTTCAGAAACCAATCTTTCATTTTTGCCGGTAGAGCATAAGCCTTCGCGAATCAATTCCTTTCCTTTGTAGAGATAGAAATGATTGTCAGTAGTATTGATAATAATATAGGCATCAGATGGAGTAAGCTTATCTAATTTTGCCTGAAGTTTTCCAATCTCTTTTTCGAGCGATTCTTTGCTTACATCACCATTATCGCCTGAACTACTTTGGCTTGAAGTTAGTTTAGGCAGGATAACAGTTGACTCCTGCAAGGCCGGAATTGCAAAAAGTATCATTGAAACAAAAAACACTATTCCAACAATCAGTATAGTTACATATATAAAAAATGTACGAATCATAAATGATAGAATTAAATTACAATCGTTATTTTATTTTCCTGATATTATCAACTACTTTTTTCGAAAAAGGTTTCATTTGATTAGAAATCCAACCCATTTGAAACAACAGACAAAGGTTCGACCGATCCAACAATTGTGACCCGTGTGCCCGCACCAACTAATCGGAACAAATCGTCAATATCATTATCCCGTAATCCTACGCATCCGCTTGTCCAATTAAAACCTTGCCCCCCATGTCCGTGAATTTCAATCAGATTACCGATACCGGCACTGCGTGAAATGAGCCCTTGTTTTTTCTTTGCGGCAAATCGCATTTTGTCTTCTGCATTAGGATAATCGAGCAATAATGCCTTGTGATATATTGTATTTCCGCGCTCTTTCTTTTTGGTTATACGATAGTTTCCTTCGGGAGTAGCCTTGTCTCCGGCTCTTTCTTTATGAGCCATCCAGTTTGGACCAAATTCAGCATCATAACTTCTCAGTACTTTCCCCGATTGGTAAACATACAACTTACGGGCAAACTTATCAACCAGAATTACTTTATTTCCACCGCGCGAAGCAGCTATTGCATCATTTGCTAAACTTTTCCATTTAGAATGGTCGTTGAAGTAATCGCGTAACATTTTAGCGGCAGCAACATTGGCATGATTGACGTATATTTCTGCTTTTTTAAATAGAATTTCAGCTTCTTTCAGCTTGCCGTTTTCGTGAGCAATTTTTGATTCGCTTAAATACTTTTTCGATATGTTATGCGCATCAAAAACTGATTTTGATAATGGAAGATCTTTAAATAGCTTGTTATATAATTCTATTTTTTTAGCCAGATTAACAAACGCAGCCTTAACATCGTTACTTAAATTGACAGATTTTTTGATTGATTCCTCGCGCGCCTCTTCCGCTTTCTTTTTTGAACGTTTTGCAAAACTAATTATTTGGGAATAGTCGCGAACCAAAATAAATCGGTCATTCTCAAGCGACCATTTTTCCATAGCAGAATCATATAATTGAACCGATTCGTTATAAATTTTCTCGGAATATATATTCGCTTCTGCTTCTTTTGCAATGGTCAATGCCTCACGAGCAAGCCTTAAATCCTCGGTTGGCAATTCTTTCTGAGATACAATAATTATTGAAATACTAATTGCAATTGTTACAATCGAGAACAAAACAATCAAAAACCACTTAGCCTTCTTATTAGTCTTTAAAACCATTACATTCTAATTAAAAAAATACCCGGAAGTGTCCTTCCGGGTATTGTTAACTACTAACTCCTAAGAGTTACTATTATTTTCCACCTTTTTTAGCAATAGCTTCTTCCAATTCAGCTTTGATAGAAGTAGCTTTTTCTTTAGCAGCTTTGATTTTGTCGTTAGAACCAATCAAATCACCATTGGCTAAAAGAGCTTCAACTTCAGTTACAGTAGTTTCAGCTACAGCGATGTCGCTATTGATAGCTTCCAAAGCAGCTCTACCTTCTTTACCTTTTGGAGCTTTAGCAACTAAAGCTTTGTTTTCTTCAACCAAAGCTTTAACTTCAACAATCATAGCTTCAACTTCAGCTTTCAATTCAACTTTGCGAGCTTCTGATTTAGCTTTAGTGTCAATAGCCATTTGGCTTACAACTGCTAACAATTCTTTAGATTTAGAATAGTTAGGGAACCATTTTGCTTTGGCAACTTCAACTTTTTCGTTAGCTGATTTCATTGAATCAACCAATGCGGCATAAGCTTCAGGAACATACAAGTCTGCACCTGCATCTTTAACTTCCTGAACAGCAGCAGTTGCTGCATCGATTTCAGCCTGAGGAACTTTAGCACATGAGCTAAATAACACTGCAATACCCATTGCTGCAATAGCAATAATTAATTTACTTTTCATACTCAATTTTAAATTTTGGTTTTCTCTAAAATTATTAACTTATTATATAACTAAAAATTTCTATTAATTTCTATTTTTACGCCGAACTTTAAAAGGAATTTCAGTCAAATTTATCATTGTGACGATAGTTTCCCAAGAAGTAACACAACTTTAAATGTTTTTTTTATTTTTTTTCTGATATTTCTCATTTCCAGCACATTTAAATGGCATTGAAAACTAAATTTCAGCATAAATCGGATGAAGAAATAGTGCACTTAATATTGAATTCTGATAATCACGAATTATTTGAGTTACTATATTCCCGCTATTTCAAGAAAGTTAAGGACAAATGTTACAGTTTTTTAAAAGATAGCAAACAGGCTGAAGAATTTGCTAACGACATTTTGACCAAAGCTTATGAAAAGATACCCGGCTTCAAGGGTAATTCATCATTTTCTTCGTGGCTTTATTCAATTACCTACAATTATTGTATCGATTATTTAAGGGTCAAAAAGAAACTTCACTACCCCAATTGGAACAGTAGCAATGAAATTCCCGAAATTATAGACGAGACAGAAACAGATTTCGAAGAAACCAACTACGAAAATCTATTGACCATCCTTGAATTAATACATCCTGAAGAAAAAGTTTTATTACTAATGAAATATCAGGACAACTTACCAATGAAACAGATCGCAAAAACTCTGCGAATAAGTGAAGATGCTGTAAAAATGAGGTTAAAAAGGGCAAGAACCAGAGTGATATATATGTATCAGCAAAAATTCAATCAGAATAATTAATTTACCTCCCTTCCGTTACTAATCACCACCGTTAACGTCTATAAATAGAAAACGTACAATTTATTAATCTACTGTTTGTTCTAAATCGTTAAACCACAAAAACCAACCAATAACCACGAATAATATTTTGGCCCATGAAAAACATATTAAGCAAAATCTTTCACTTCTCGACTGTAACCTTGCCTGCCGAGGTAAAAAGCTCTTTTTCTGAAAAATTTGGTGAATCATTAAATGTTGAATGGCTTCAGACCGACGATTTTTTTGAAGCGATTTTCTATCTTGAAGACTTCGAACATATTGCCCGATTCGATTCAACCGGGAAAATACTCAATTTAAAAAAGAATCTTCCAATTGATGCTGCGCCACTTCATATTAAAGAAAAAGCTGCAAAACATGGAGAATTAATGAATGTAATTGAAATTTTTGAAGATGAAATTGTGGGCTATGAATTGATTGTACGCGACGAAGAACTGATTCGTTTTTCTCTTTTACTCAATCAAAAAGGCGGACTTCTGCATAAGTGTAAACTTTAAGAAAAGCTGAACAGAAAAAAAACAAAAGCTGCCTGAAAGTAAAAAACAATATAACAAACAACGAATTAATCAGATACAAGGATTTCAAGTTTTGCTTAACTTTCTGATGTTCTTAGGTTAATGATGCAGGTAAGGAAAATCAAGAAAAAAAATATCAAAATCCCCTATTTACTATTGCACAAGTAAAAAATTAAAGACTATATTTGCAACCTCAAAACCGAAAAATGGTGGTTGTAGCTCAGTTGGTTAGAGCACTGGATTGTGGTTCCAGGGGTCGTGGGTTCAAATCCCATCTACCACCCTCGCATTAACCCAATTAATTGTTATACAATTAGTTGGGTTTTTTGTTTTTATACTGAAACAGGGATCAATCCGAAATTTGGCAATCCTGATAAACGGTGGCATTCCGGATCAAGCGGAAATGTTGTGGAG
>DPRM01000015.1:36935-71924 GCA_003537645.1 Prolixibacteraceae bacterium | reverse complement strand
CTTGAAAAGAGCATTAATGTAACTCCAATGAATTTGATAAAACAAATCTATAAACTTTGGAAAAGATAGTACATTTAAGCGTCATGGAACCATTGCGACCCGATACCAGCTACCATATTTTCAACCACTCCAATGGCTTCGAGAATGTTTTCAGACACGAGGCAAATTACTATTTCTTTTTGGAAAAGTACAGGAAATACATTTCGCCCATAGCCGAAACCTACGCGTATTGCCTGATGCCTAACCATTTTCACCTGGTGGTACGAATCCGGAAACGGGAGGTAATCGAAGAATTGATTCAAAATAAAAATTCAAAAAAAACCTTTTCCAAAGTTTCGAACCTTGAAAAAAGCATTAATATAACTCAAAGCAAATTCGATAAAACGAAGTCAATAAACTTTGGAAAAGATATTTCAATTAACGAAGTTGAAATATATTTATCAAAACAGTTCGCGAACTTATTTAGCTGCTATACCCAATCGTTCAACAAAGTTTACGGACGAATGGGCTCATTGTTTATTAAAAATTTTAAGCGTGAACCTATTACAAATAAAATCCACTTTCTGAATACTGTAATTTATACCCATAGGAATCCTATTCATCACGGCTTTTGCAAACAATACGACCAATGGAATTTTAGTTCGTACAACGATATTTTACAGGGAACTAACAGCGAAACTGAAACTGCAAAATTGCTGAAAATAACTGGAGGTCTGGAATCATTTACCAATATGCACCTGAATGCACTCAAAAACTTCGACAGCACTTTCAGCCTCGAAATTCCTTGAATATGGTATTTAATCGTATTTTTCTTGAAAATTCAGAAGAAAATTTCAGCAAATACTACTTCCCTTTTCCCTTTAAAATCTCCTGAAATCTGTACATTTCGTCGCGCAGGCGGGCAGCTTCGTAAAAGTCGAGTTCTTTGGCTGCAGCTTCCATGTCTTTTTTGAGTTTGGCAATCGCTTTTTCCAGGGCAGGCGCACTCATGTACTGAACAACCGGATCGGCAGCCAGATTGGTAGGCTCATCGCCGCTGTAACCTTTAACCTTTTCCTTCATCCCAACACTTGCATAGCCAACAATTTCGCGGCTCGACTTGACAATTTGTGTTGGCGTAATGTCGTTTTCGATGTTGTATTTCAACTGTTTTTCGCGCCGGTAATTGGTCGAGTCGATGGTTCGCTGCATCGAGTTGGTTATTTTATCGGCATACATGATTACCATTCCATTCAGGTTTCGGGCAGCGCGGCCAGCAGTTTGGGTGAGCGATCGTTCGGAGCGCAGGAACCCTTCCTTGTCCGCATCCAAAATGGCTACCAGCGAAACTTCGGGCAAATCCAATCCTTCACGCAACAGATTGATACCCACCAACACATCAAATTCACCTTTGCGAAGATCTTCCAGAATCTGAATACGATCGAGCGTATCCACATCCGAATGAATGTACCGTGTTTTTACACCCATGTTTGCCAGATAACTACTCAATTCTTCAGCCATTCGTTTAGTAAGTGTGGTCACCAGCACACGCTCATTGCGTTCAATACGCAAATGAATTTCGTGCATCAGATTGTCAATCTGGTTGATACTCGGCCGAACATCAATAATCGGATCGAGTAATCCGGTTGGGCGAATAACCTGTTCCACCACGATACCTTCGGATTTTGCCAGTTCGTAATCGGCAGGCGTGGCACTAACAAAAACGGTTTGGTCCACCACACTTTCAAATTCGTCGAAAGTCAGCGGGCGGTTGTCGATAGCAGCCGGAAGCCGCCAGCCATATTCCACAAGGTTGATTTTTCGCGAACGGTCGCCGCCAAACATGGCCCTTATTTGCGGTAAAGTCACGTGACTTTCATCAATAATGGTCACAAAATCGTCAGGAAAATAATCGAGCAGGCAGAAAGGCCGGGATCCTGCAACCCTACCGTCGAAATAGCGCGAATAGTTCTCAACACCGGGGCAATAGCCCAGCTCACGCATCATTTCCAGATCGTATTCTACCCGCTCCAAAATGCGTTGGGCTTCCATCGGCTTTCCAATTTCCTTGAAAAAATCGACCTGCTTCACCAAATCGTCCTGGATTTGCCGAATGGCCAGTTGCATCCGTTCTTTGGTTGTCACAAACATATTGGCCGGATAAATTACCGCCCTATCCAGTTCTTCGATGGTTCCACCGCCAACCGGATCGAATGAATAAATTTCTTCGATATCGTCGCCCCAGAAAACAATCCGGTAAGCAATATCGGCATACGCTGGAAAAACATCCACAGAATCGCCTTTTACCCTGAAATTTCCCCGGTTGAATTCCACTTCGTTGCGCGAATAAAGTGCATCCACCAACTTCCGGAGAAAAACATTGCGAGCGATGGTTTCACCCCTGGAAATATTGGTTACGTTAGCATGAAAATCAGCAGGATTTCCGATTCCGTACAAACACGAAACCGATGAAACCACAATCACATCGCGCCTTCCGGAGAGCAACGAGGAAGTTGTACTTAGCCTAAGTTTTTCGATGTCCTTGTTAATCGAAAGATCTTTTTCGATGTAGGTATTTGTTGTTGGGAGGTAGGCTTCAGGCTGATAATAATCGTAATAAGAAACAAAATACTCGACGGCATTGTCAGGAAAAAACTGTTTCATTTCGCTGTACAGCTGAGCCGCCAGCGTTTTGTTGTGGCTCAAAACCAGGGCCGGACGCTGCACCTGCTCTATCACATTGGCCATGGTAAATGTTTTTCCGGAACCGGTAACACCGAGCAAAGTCTGGAAGGTTGTTCCATTGTGCAAACCTTCAGCCAACTGCCTGATGGCTTCCGGCTGATCGCCCGTAGGCTGATATTCAGAAACAATTTTAAAGTCCATAAAGCAATAAAAAATGTATCAGGTATCAGGCTTCAAATATCAAAAATTTCCTGATACTTGCTTCTTGATACTTGTGTCTTATCTCACAATCATCTTAAAATACACCGGAAAATGATCGCTGACACCGCCAACATATTTATTTCCGACATACGAACGGTTGGGCGTTTTGTCGCCATTTTTATTGGTGAAAATCATCCAGTCGTTTTTGTAAATATGGCCTTTCCGATTTTCAACGGTCATCTTTTTGCCTGAAATTACTTCGTTTGAAACAATCAGGTGATCAAGCATATTCCAGCCTCCATTGTAGAAATAGGTTCCCTGTCCGGCAGTATCGTCGGGCATCATTAAATTCACCAGTTTTGCTCCTGAACCAGGCGATGCGGCGCCAAGAACCTCCGAAAGACTTTTATTTCCGGTTTCGTCGTTCATGTCGCCCATGATGATGATGCGTGCTTTCGGATCAACCCGCATTAACAGATCAACCCGCTGTTTCAGCACCGAGGCGGCCAATACCCGCTTGGATTCGGTTTTGTCTTCGCCGCCAATTCGCGATGGCCAGTGGTTCACAAAAATATGAACGGTTTCATTCCTGATTTTTCCAACCACATGCAAAATGTCGCGGGTTTTAAACTGCGGGTCGTCGGGAAAAATCACCGGCAAAGTTTCGTACATAATCTCGGTAAATGCATCGGTGCGGTATATCAAAGCCACGTCTATTCCACGGTAATCGGGACTTTCTTTGTGAACGATGGCATATTTGTGGTTCTTAAATGCAGCCGTCCGGATTAAATCTTCAAGGACAGTCCGGTTTTCAATCTCAACCAAACCAACTATTTCAGGCATTTCAAGCGGATTGACTTCAGAAATTACTTTTGCCAGATCATCGAGTTTTTTCTGATACCGCTCGTTGTTCCACATTTTTTCACTTTCAGGAAGAAATTCTTCGTCAGGCACATTCGGATCATCCACAGTATCGAATAAATTCTCGACATTGTACGAAACAACTGTGTATTCGTTCTTAAGATTATTTTTCTGCGCGAAGCAAGAACCCGAAACCCATGCAACAACAACCAGCAACCAAATAATTTTTCGCATAACTTATTTTCCTATCGTAACTTCGTAATATTTAGTAACATCNNCAATAATTCCAAGGGTTTTCAGCGACAAGCGCCTTGAACCGCCCGTTCCGACAGCCATTGGTAATTTTCCATGGTATTCGCGTACCAGATCGGCAATAATTTTTATTTCCGGAGTAAGGTGCATATTCATTTCAAACTCCGCTTCCTTGATATCGCCCAATTCCATGGGGTCGATGTTTTTTCCAAACAAATGGTTGAGTTTTTCGACTGTTGGATACAGCGGAATTCCGGCAAGCTGCATAAATAATTCTGTAGAAAAATCAATTCCAAATTTGGCGGCCGCATTTTTCCAGGCGGTATAATGTATTGGCATGGTGTCGGCCAAAGTTCCGTCGAGATCAAAAATCAGGGCTTTTGCTTTCGGATTAATCCTTAAATCTGTTTTTATCATTACTTATTTTTCTGATTCGCGACAAAAATAGCCATTTAATACAGAAGAAGAGTTTTATAGTTTTTTGTTTGACCGAAAATTAACATTTTTGTCCTTCACAAAATATATTCTGATGATTTCAAATTATTTACTTAGCCTGACCAGTATATCGCAATGGGCATTGTTTCTGGGAATAGCCTCTGTTCTTTTCGGCTGGATTGAAAAACGCGATAAATTTATTTTTGCCGGGCAGATGGCATTTTTGCTGATTGGATTTATGGCTGTCTGGATAATTTTAACCAATCAGATTTTTGTTCCTGAAACCATTAATAATATCATTCCCAAGCAGCTAAAAGTTCTTGCTTATTTTAAAGGCATGATTGTATTTCTGATTATTACTTCAATATCAATATTATTAAAACTGTTTAAACTCCGGTTTCAAAAAGCCAGTTTAATCGTCCTCATGTTGTTTGCTTTGTTTATGTTTTTTATGGTATTCAACATTCAGCAAATGGCAAATTAATTGAAACGGTTTCTGGAATAAAAAAATACCGTGAGTCTGACCCCACGGTATTTACAAAAATTAGAAATTAACAATTGAAGCTTAATTAAGCTATTTAGAGAAACCCAAAAAATTTATTGATCGCAATTAATTTGTGAAAACAAATATTTTCAAAAGGATTAAAATCACAACAACCGAGCCCCAAAATAGAGACATTGCCAATCCTCCGCTCATATTAATTTTTTTCATGATGTTTGAATTATTATTTATGAAAACAAATGTAAGTCTATATTATTAACGAGACAGTTAGAGCATTATTAAAAAATAATTAGAATCTTCTTAGAACTAGTTTTCCAGTAAATTGTATCTTACTTTTACAGCAAATATGTTCGAAATGTTTGACAAGCAACTTTTAATTGTAGAAGACGAGCAACGCCTGGCCGAGATACTCCAAAAGCAACTCGAAGAGGCCGGATTCAAGGTAAATATAGCTACCGACGGATATGTCGGGAAGCGTATGATTGAACAACACGAATACGATTTGATTGTACTTGATATTAATTTACCTCTGATGAATGGCTACGAATTATGCAAAGAAATTCGTAAAACCAACAGCAAGACTCCAATCATCATGCTTACAGCGCTGGGAACACCTGATAATAAGCTAATCGGATTTGAAGCAGGAGCCGACGATTATGTACTAAAACCTTTCGATTTCAGGGAATTACTGGCACGTATAAACGTCTTTCTAAAAAGAAATAATCCTACTATTTCTCCTTCAAAAATCCTGAAGATTGCCGATTTTGAAATGAACCTTGAAACAAAAACAGCCAGTCGGGGAAATAAAAGGATTGATCTGACATCAAAAGAGTTTTCGCTGATGGAAACATTCCTGAAAAATAAAGGAAAAATACTTAGCCGCGAATATATCATAGAAAAAGTTTGGGACCTGGATTTTGAAACCGGAACCAACATCATCGACGTTTATGTAAATTACCTTCGAAAGAAAATAGATAAAGATTTCGAAACTAAATTGATACACACCAAATACGGGTTCGGATTTTATTGCAGTGAAACAGAAATATAATGTCCGGCCAGTCAATCATCAGGCTTAAACCGAAAATGAAATGAACATTAAAACCCGATTATCGATACAATTTACTTTACTGGTTTTCGGGATACTTATGTTCTTTTCATTTCTGGCTTATTACTTCTCCTATTCAAGTCAGTTATCAAAATTCAAAGACGATTTGCTGGTAAAAGCCCAGAATACTGCCATTTTGCTTATTAATGTCGAAGAAGTTGATTCTACTTTACTGAAAAAAATCCATCAAACTACCAAATCACTCGACCGTGAGGAAATTGCTTTGACCGATTCTTCAAACAAAGTGATTTATAATTATCAGATTGAGTTATTAACCGAAGACGTTTTGACTAAAATACCTGTTAATCAGTATTCTTACTATTTTTCACTGGGCACAAAAGATGGAGTTTCGTACAGCCACATCGAGAATAACCGCGTTTATCATGTTTTTGTAATGGCACACGACAAACTGCGAGCCGACAATCTGCTTAGTCTGCGTTCTGTTTTGTTTTGGAGTATCCTGTTCAGTTTGTGGCTATCAATAACTGCATCTTACTTTTTTTCGAAAATTGCAATCCGACCAATTTCAAACATCATTTCTAAAGTAAAGGAAATCAATTCATTAAAACTAAGCAGCCGCTTACACGAAGGGAAACGAAAGGATGAAATCGAACAGCTGGCTATCACCTTCAATCAAATGATTTCCGATCTCGAACAAGTGTTTAATTCACAGGATGAATTTGTTTCAAATGCTTCTCACGAACTACGCACTCCTTTGGCTATCATGATCGCCGAATCGGACTACATGCGAAGTCGGGAAAGACAACCTGAAGAATATCAGGAACATTTGGATAAAATAACCAACGATTTGCGCTACCTGAACCAATTACTTAGCAGTTTACTCGAACTGGCTCATATAAACCGGGATAAAGTGATCCAAATGAGTTCAATAAGACTTGATGAATTGGTTTTTAACGCTATTAAATCTATAAAAACCAAATACCCCGGACGAAAAATATTGCCCCGGATTTCATATACCGAGAATGAAACTGACCTTATAATTATTGGGAACAACGGATTACTTGAAATTGCATTCAAGAACCTGATAGATAATGCATGTAAATTTTCAGCCGGAGAAGTTGATGTTATTATCGATATAGTTTCAGAAGGCATTTTACTTGCCATTACCGATCAGGGAGTTGGAATTCCTGAATCGGAACTCGAGGCTATCTTCAAACCATTCTCAAGAGGGACAAATGTTCGTTACATTGGTGGTTTCGGCATTGGACTCTCTATCGTTTCCAAAATACTCGAACTGCATCGTGCTCAAATTCAACTAAAAAGCGATGAAAACAAAGGAACAAGAGTAGAAATCCTTTTCAGAAAATAGGTTTAGGCTTGAAAAATATGGCAAACTAACAAAGCAGTTGAAATCGAAATTCCAACTGCTTTCACTATTTCTATTGCATTCAACTTATTTCATCTTCTTCGCAATCCAATTCTTCGCATTCACAAAAGCTTCCATCCACGGAGCAACTTCATCGAATTTGCGGTCGATTGGATAATATGGCCAGTGGTATGGTTTGAAAGCTCTNNTTCATTCCGGCCATCGACTCCAGCATCACCGATTTATTCGGAAGAATTTCTACACCAATAAAACCTGATTCGAATTTATGCGATTCGTTGTGCAGCATCTTGGGTTTTTCGGTACGTTCCGGATAAACCAAACCCAATTCAACCATTAGCTGACAGCCGTTGCATACACCCAGACTTAAAGTATCTTCACGTTTGTAGAAATTTTCAAGAGCCAACTTGGCAGCTTCGTTGTATTTGAACGCACCAGCCCATCCTTTGGCTGAGCCCATTACGTCGGAATTGGAGAACCCGCCCACGAACACGATCATATTCACATCTTCCAGCGTTTCTCTTCCTGAAATCAGATCGGTCATGTGTACGTCTTTCACGTCCATTCCGGCCAGATACATCATATAAGCCATTTCGCGGTCGCCATTCACACCTTTCTCACGGATGATGGCGGCTTTGATCCCGCTTGGCTGACGTCGTTTCAGGTCGATTCCCAAATCGGAAGCTTTTCCTGAAAAGCCTTTAAAATCGTATTTCAGTTCATTTTTCTTGTAGCTTCCAAAACGCTCCAAAGCTTTTTTCTCTCCTGATTGTTTCCGATCGAGTAAATACGACGAAGTGAACCACAAATCGCGCAACGAATTCAGGTCGAAGTTGAATTCATCGGCTCCATTCTTCACAGTAAATGCGCGGCTTCCTGAAGGTTTTCCAATCAAGGTAAAACCAACTCCGGCAGCATTCAGCTTGGCTTCAAAAGCTGCGGCATCGGCCACCTGAACAACCACTCCTGGGTTTTCGCTGAACAGCAGTTTCACGCTGTCTGACTCACCGATTTCGGTCAGATCGAGTGTCATTCCTGAATAGTTATCCGCAAAACACATTTCCAAAAGCGTGGTAATCAAACCTCCGGAAGAAAGATCGTGTCCGGCCAAAATATTTTTGTCTTCAATACAATCCTGAATGGCATTGAAAGCTGCGGCAAAGTATTTCGAATCGGCAACCGAAGGCGCTTCGTTGCCCAGTTTATTGATGATTTGTGAGAAAGCACTTCCGCCCAGACAACGGTTCATTTTCGAGAAATCGACAAAATAAATGGACGATTTCGGATCGTTGATCAAAACCGGTTCAACCACTTTTTTTACATCCGAAACTTCTGCTGAAGCTGATATGATTACCGTTCCAGGAGAATATACCACGCCATCCTTGTATTTCTGGGTCATCGACATCGAATCTTTTCCAGTCGGGATGTTGATTCCCAGTTCGCAGGCAAAATCACTGGCAGCCTTTACAGCTTTGTAAATACGGGCATTTTCTCCTTCATTTTTGGCCGGCCACATCCAGTTGGCACTCAGCGAAACACCTTTCAGTTGATCGGAAAGCGGCGCAAAAACCAGGTTTGTCAACGATTCAGCAATCGAAAGAACAGATCCGGCTTCAGCGTCAACCATCGCTGCAACAGGAGCGTGACCAATGGTAGTTGCCAATCCTTTTTCGCCCTGATAGTCGAGCGTAATTACGCCCACATTATTCAGCGGAAGCTGCAGTTGTCCGGCACACTGCTGTTTGGCAATTCGTCCGGTAACCGAACGGTCAACTTTGTTGGTGAGCCAGTCTTTACAGGCAACTGATTCAAGCTGCAAAACATCTTCGAGATAATCTTCTATTTTGGCCTGATCGTATTCCAGATCAGCAAATTTTTCATTGCGGGTAGTATCGGTCAAAACTGTTTTTGGTGGTTTCCCAAACATATATGAAAGCTGCCAGTCGATAGGTTTTTCACCTGTTTTCGAGTTTTCGAAGGTAAACTGCATATCACCGGTTGCCTCGCCAATTAGATACATTGGCGCACGTTCGCGGTCGGCAATGCGTTGCAACAGCGGCACATCTTTTTCGTGTATCACCAGCCCCATACGTTCCTGCGACTCGTTGCCAATGATTTCTTTTTGCGAAAGCGTTGGGTCGCCAACTGGTAATTTTGAAGTATCGATTTTTCCACCGGTAGCTTCAACCAATTCTGACAAACAGTTCAAGTGTCCGCCAGCACCGTGGTCGTGCACCGTTATAATAGGGTTTTCTGATGATTCGCTCAAGGCGCGGATCGCATTGTAAACGCGTTTCTGCATTTCAGGATTGGCACGCTGAACCGCATTAAGCTCGATGTGGTTCTCAAATTCACCGGTTGCCACCGAAGAAACAGCTCCACCGCCCATTCCGATGCGGTAATTGTCGCCACCCAAAAGCACCACTTTATCGCCTTTGGTTGGTTCGTCTTTCAAACTATCTTTTTTAGCGCCGAAACCAATCCCCCCGGCCAGCATGATTACTTTATCGAAACCATATTTGCGGTCGCTTTCGAAATGCTCGAAAGTAAGCACCGAACCAGTAATAATCGGTTGCCCAAATTTATTTCCGAAGTCACTTGCTCCGTTCGAAGCTTTGATCAGGATTTCTTCCGGAGTCTGGTACAGCCAGTCGCGTTCTTCGGTGGCCTGTTCCCAGCTGCGTGCATCTTCGGTGCGTGGATACGAAGTCATGTAAACAGCAGTTCCGGCAATGGGCAAACTGCCTTTTCCTCCGGCAATACGGTCGCGAATTTCACCACCAGTACCGGTTGCTGCGCCGTTGAAAGGCTCAACGGTTGTCGGGAAATTATGTGTTTCGGCTTTCAGCGAAAGCACGGTTTCGATATCAGTAACTTCAAAGAAGTCGGGTTTATCTTGGGTCTTCGGAGCAAATTGCTCAACAACAGGTCCTTGTACAAAAGAACAGTTGTCTTTGTATGCTGAAATTATGAAATTGGGATTTTGCTGCGATGTTTTTTTGATGAGCTGGAAAAGCGACATCTCCTGCTCTACCCCATCAATAATAAATGTGCCGTTGAAAATTTTGTGGCGGCAATGCTCCGAGTTCACCTGCGAGAATCCAAAAACCTCACCATCAGTTAATTTCCGGCCTAATTTTTCAGAAACAGAATTCAGGTAGTCTATTTCTTCCTGACTTAAAGCCAAACCTTCCTGTTCGTTGTAAGTTGCAATGTCAGCAATTTCCAGAATTGGTTCTGGTTTTTTATTGATGGTAAAAATGGTTTGATCCAGATTGTGGTACAAGGCCTTCAGCATCGGGTCAAAGCCTGCTGATTGATCAGCCACCTCAACATATTCCTCAATTCGCAGAATTCCCTGAATACCCATGTTCTGAGTAATTTCAACGGCATTGGTGCTCCACGGAGTCAGCATTTCCTTCCGGGGACCAACAAACCATCCGTTTAAAACTTCACTATCCAGCTTTTCAGCATCGCCAAACAGCCAAACCAGTTTTTCAACGTCTTCCGGCCTCAGACTGTTGATTGAATTTAAAGCAATTAAAGTGTCTTGTGGAGTTTTAAAGAATAGAATCATTTCGGAATATTTTGGTATTTAGTTTATTGCAAATTCCCTTGAATTTCGATGCGGCAAAGATAAATATTTCAGGCGTAAAGCATTCAAAAAAGTAAATAACAGACCAGTGTTAACAATTGGGTAAAGACAGGTTGAATGATTAAATTGCTACATGGTTATTTGGTTATTGCCATTTGGTACTGAAACAATTTGACCATTTGTCCATGTGTCAATTACCGAGAATAACACATCTATAAATCTACATATTTAGCTGCATATCAACACCAAAAGGCTTTTCTTAACACTAATTTTACAAACCACTTCTTTTAGGTAGATACGTTTTTTAGTCAGGGTTGAGTGGAAATTTAATATTTATATTTGCCCGCGTTTTAAAAGGGCAATTCATTCAAAATCACATTATAATGAAACAAATTAAATACGTATCTCCTCAAGAAGCAGTAAAAGTTATTAAATCGGGCGACAGGGTTCACCTCAGCTCGGTGGCAGTTACACCTCACACGCTAATCAAACCAATGGTTGAACGTGGACGCAACGGTGAACTGTATGGCGTTAAAATTCAGCACATCCATGTTGAAGGAAATGTTGAGTATGCCAATCCTGAATTTGAAGGAATTTTCGAATCGGAACAATTTTTCGTTGGAGGAAACCTTCGCAAACAAACTCAGGCTGGTTATGCCGATTACATCCCCGTTTTTTTGAGCGAAACACAGAAACTGATTCGCGAAGGTTACCTCAATGTTGATGTTGCAATGGTGATGGTTTCGCCTCCCGACAAACATGGTTTTGTATCGCTTGGAACTTCGGTTGATGCAACCCTGGCCGCTGTTGAATGTGCCAAAGTGGTTATTGCAGCAGTAAACCCAAATGTACCACGCTGTTGGGGCGATGCAATGATTCATGTTGACCAGATCGACATTTTTGTTGAAGACGATATCAAATTATACTCACACGGTTTCGACCCATTGACTCCTGAAGAAGTTCAGATTGGTTTCAATGTGGCTGCCTTGATTGAAGATGGCGCTTGTCTGCAAATGGGTATCGGTGGTATTCCGAATGCAGTTTTGGCACAGTTGGGTAATCACAAAGACCTTGGAGTACATACCGAAATGTTTGCCGATGGTATTTTGCCTTTGGTTGAAAAAGGAATCGTTACCGGTAAACACAAAAGCATCGACAAAGGCAAAATGGTTGCATCGTTCCTGATGGGATCGCAGGCTTTATACGACTTTGTTGACGACAATCCGCGTGTTGCCATGATGGACGTTGCTCACACCAACAATGTGGCTGTTATCCGCAAACTCGATAAAGTTACAGCCATCAACTCGGCTCTTGCAATCGATATTACCGGACAGGTTTGTGCCGACTCAATTGGTATCAAACATTATTCAGGAGTGGGAGGACAGATCGACTTTATTCGTGGCGCTGGTCACTCAAAAGGCGGAAAACCAATTATTGCTTTGCCATCAGTAACAGCAAAAGGAGTTTCAAAAATTACTCCTACATTGATTGAAGGTTCAGGAGTAGTTAGTACCCGTGCCAATATTCACTGGGTAGTTACCGAACATGGCGCGGTAAACCTTTACGGAAAAACCTTGCAGGAACGTGCCAGACTGCTTATTACTGTCGCACATCCTGCGCATAGAGAAGCATTGGAAAAAGCAGCTTTTGAACGTTATGGATCACATTTCCATTTTGTAAAAGAAAGTAGGAAATAAAAAGAATAAGTTCGAAAAAGGCAGGCCTCAAAATCTGCCTTTTTCTTTACAATTATTTTACATTAAAGCCTGCAATACTGGCACAATAAGCTCCGGAAATACAACGAAAACAACTATCAAATAAGCGATTAAACTATTCAATAAAAACCGTAACTGCTGAAAAACACACGGACTGCTTTTCGAATAATTGAGCAAATGGTTAAAAAAGATATACTACAGGCGTACCTTTGCAGCGCCAAAATTTAAAAATAAAATTATTCCTTAATTACTTAAATACATTCACAACCATGGAAATATCACATATTGAACACATCGGAATTGCAGTAAACAATCTGGAAGAAGCTATTCCTTACTATGAAAATGTTTTGGGTCTGAAATGTTATGCGGTTGAAGAAGTAGCCGACCAGAAAGTAAAAACAGCTTTCTTCAAAATTGGTCAGACCAAAATCGAACTTTTAGAGTCAACCGATCCGGAAGGACCGATTGGTAAATTCATCGAGAAAAAAGGACCAGGTGTACACCACCTTGCTTTTGCTGTTGAAAACGTAAACGAAGCGCTGAATGAAGTTGCTTCGAAAGGCGTTCAACTGATAGACAAAGCCGGACGTAAAGGCGCTGAAGGTTTGAACATCGGTTTCCTTCACCCAAAATCAACACTCGGTGTTTTAACCGAACTTTGCTCTGACAAATAATTCAACTTATCTATCAATACACACTATGAATAATCAAGACAAAATAAAAAAACTCATTGACCTGCGCGTTGAAGCAAAACTCGGAGGTGGAGAAAAAAGAATTGAAGCTCAGCACGAAAAAGGCAAATTAACTGCCCGCGAGCGTATCGAATTATTGCTCGACGAAGGCAGCTTTGAAGAGTATGACATGTTTGTGACACACCGTTGCGACAACTTCGGGATGGAAAAAACAAAATTCCTTGGCGATGGAGTTGTAACCGGTCAGGGAACCATCGACGGACGAGTGGTGTATATTTATGCACAGGACTTTACCGTTTTCGGAGGTTCGTTGTCGGAAACTTATGCACTGAAAATTTGCAAAGTGATGGACATGGCCATGAAAGTTGGTGCTCCGGTAATCGGAATCAATGATTCGGGTGGTGCACGTATTCAGGAAGGTGTTACAGCTTTGGCCGGATATGCCGAAATTTTCGAACGCAATATCATGGCTTCAGGAGTTATTCCTCAGATTTCAGCAATTTTCGGACCTTGCGCAGGTGGAGCTGTTTATTCTCCGGCATTGACCGATTTCATTGTGATGAGCAAAAACACCAGTTACATGTTTGTAACCGGACCAAAAGTAGTAAAAACAGTTACAGGTGAAGTGGTTACCGACGAACAATTGGGTGGCGCTTCAGTTCATGGCTCAAAATCAGGAGTTACTCATTTTGTTGCTGAAGACGAACAGGAAGGTATCCTGCTTATCCGCAAAATGCTAAGCTATATGCCTCAGAACAATCTCGAAGATGCTCCGCTGGCTGCATGCGACGACCCCATCGACCGTTTGGAAGATTCTTTAAACACCGTAATTCCTGACAATCCGAACAAACCTTATGATGTAAAAGACGTTATCCATTCAATTGTTGACTATAACGAATTCCTTGAAGTTCATCGCAACTATGCTCAGAATATTGTAGTAGGTTTTGCTCGCTTCAACGGAGCTTCTGTTGGTATTGTGGCCAACCAGCCTAACTACCTGGCAGGAGTTCTCGATATTAACGCTTCGCGCAAAGCTGCCCGTTTTGTTCGTTTCTGCGACGCTTTCAACATTCCTTTGGTTACTTTGGTTGATGTACCAGGATTCCTTCCGGGAACTGCGCAGGAATACGGCGGTATCATTACCCACGGCGCTAAATTATTGTTTGCTTATGGCGAAGCAACCGTTCCAAAAGTTACCGTTATTCTTCGCAAATCGTATGGTGGCGCTTATTGCGTGATGAGCTCAAAACACCTTCGTGGCGACATCAACTACTCGTGGCCAACCGGCGAAATTGCAGTAATGGGACCAAAAGGAGCTATCGAGGTTCTCCGGAACAAAAAGATTTCGGCAATCGAAGATCCAACCGAACGTGCTGCGTACGTTGCCCAGGCTGAAGAAGAATACAAAGATAAATTCGCGAACCCATATAAAGCAGCTGAATACGGTTATATCGACGATATCATTGAGCCACGCAATACCCGTTTCCGGATTATCCGCGCACTTCAGGCATTGGCAACAAAAAAAGACGTAATGCCAGCCAAGAAACACACCAATATTCCATTATAATAAATGATTATGCGAAACGAAATAAAACATTTTTTATACGGAATTGCCATTCTCCTTTTAATCGTTGCAGGAACTGATGTCGCTAAATCACAAAATGCAACAGATTTGAGGATCAATGAGATTCTGGTACTAAACGATTCCAATTATGTGGATGATTTTGGGAAACACAACTCATGGATTGAGATTTTCAACTCGGCTTACAGTCCAATAAATATAGGTGGTTGTTACCTGACAAACGACATCGATAATCCGACCAAATACTGGATTCCAATTGGCGATCCGGCAACTATTGTTCCACCAAGAGGTTATGTAGTGTTTTTTGCTGACGGAAAACCCACCAGAGGTATTTTTCACCTGAATTTCACTTTGGAAGATGCAGAAACTATCGCTCTGTTTGATGCAAACGGACGGACAAAGATCGATGAACTGAAAATCACACAACCTCAGCAAATTGATGTCACCTACGGAAGAATTGCCGATGGCGGTGAAACCTGGAATTTTATGGATCACTCTACACCGGGTGCAAATAACGACTCCAGTCGTAAAGCTTCATCAGGAGAAAAATTTGTAGCCATCGATCCTTATGGCATCGGAATGACTATGATTGCCATGTTCGTTGTATTTTCAGCACTTGCCATTCTCTATGTCATTTATAAAAACATAGGACGTTTCTTTGTCGGTAAAGCTACTGCATCAAAAAACGCACAGGCTCCGGAAGTTACAGGCAAAACAGTTAAAGCAGAAGTAGAAATGTCAGGAGAAGTAAATGCTGCGATTGCTATGGCTTTATATTTATATCAAAGCGAATTGCACGATCAGGAAAATACGGTTTTGACGATTCAAAAAGTATCGAGAAACTACTCCCCATGGAGTTCGAAAATTTACACACTAAGGAAATCACCGCGTTAATAATTAAGAGAAATGAAAAAATTCAAATTTACCATAAACGGCAATCAATACGAGACAGAGATTCTCAATATTGAAGACAACCTAGCTGAAGTTGAAGTAAACGGGACTTTGTACAAAGTTGAAGTTGACAAAACAATGAAAGCTGCAAAAACGCCAAAACTGGTTCGTCAGGCAGTTGTTCCATCAACCGACAGCCATCCATCGGTTGCCAAAACCAGCAGCCCGTCGGCACCAAAAGGAGCCGGAAGCATTAAATCACCACTACCCGGTGTTATTCTGGAGATGTTTGTACGCGAAGGCGATACCGTAAAAATGGGACAAAAACTACTGATGTTGGAAGCCATGAAAATGGAAAACAATATTGAAGCCGACAAAGCCGGAAAAGTTGTTTCCATCCTGAAGCACAAAGGCGACAGCGTGATGGAAGGAGATGTGTTAATTATAATAGGAGACTAAGACATGGGTACATTCGTTGATTTTATTATCGAACACTTGTCGCAATTCCTTCAATTTACTGCTTTTGCGAACATGACTGTCGGTCACGTGATAATGATTTGTATTGGTTTGGTATTTATTTACCTTGCTATTGCAAAAGAATTTGAGCCGATGTTACTCATTCCGATTGGCTTCGGTATTTTGGTTGGAAATGTTGCATTTGCGCCGGGATACAAAATCGGAGTTTACGAAACCGGTAGTGTTCTGAATTACCTCTATTTCGGGGTGCTTCAGGGTATTTATCCTCCTTTGATCTTCCTGGGAATCGGTGCGATGACCGACTTCTCGGCTTTGATTTCGAACCCTAAGCTGATTCTTATCGGAGCTGCGGCACAGTTAGGTATTTTTGGCGCATACTGTATTGCCCTCGCGCTTGGATTTAGTCCGACAGAAGCCGGCGCAATCGCCATTATTGGTGGTGCCGACGGCCCAACAGCTATCTTCCTTTCATCAAAACTTGCTCCCGATCTGATGGGTGCCATTGCCATTTCAGCCTATTCATACATGGCGCTGGTTCCGGTAATTCAGCCACCAATTATGAAGTTACTGACAAACAGCAAGGAACGTTTAATCCGGATGAAACCTCCACGTTCAGTTTCGAAAGTAGAGAAAATAATATTCGCGATTGCGGGAATGTTGCTCACCACCTTTATTGTTCCCAGCGGTTTGCCTTTGTTAGGTATGCTTTTCTTCGGAAACCTATTGAAAGAAAGTGGAGTTACCAAACGTTTGGCTGATACCGCGAAAGGCCCGATGATCGACATCGTAACCATCCTGATTGGTCTTACAGTTGGCGCCTCAACACAGGCAACCACCTTTTTGACCTTAAAATCGGTTGGTATTTTCGCTTTGGGTGCAGGATCATTCGTGATCGCTACTTTTGGTGGTGTAATGTTTGTAAAAATCCTTAATCTATTCCTGAAAGAGGGTCGGAAAATCAACCCGCTTATCGGTAATTCAGGCGTTTCGGCAGTGCCCGACAGCGCCCGCGTTTCGCAGGTAGTAGGCTTGGAATACGATAAAACCAATCACCTTTTGATGCATGCAATGGGACCAAATGTGGCAGGAGTAATCGGTTCGGCAGTTGCCGCCGGTATTTTGCTAAGCTTCCTGATGTAAGTATAAAAAAAATCATACTGAAGAGGTTGCCGACTGATTTCGGCAACCTCTTTTTTTATCACGTAAAACTAAAAAAGCCTAAGAAATAGGCTTTGTGCAGAAGATAAGTGTCCGATTAAACTTTATTAACACTTGCACCTGATTTCATTAACATCAATTAAGAATTATCATTACTGAGAATCAATTTGATGGCTTATCTTTGCAGTACATTTTTTTTCATAAGTTTAGGTTTAGTTAGGTTAGTTAGTTTAAGAGAGAAAAGGTAGGACAGAGGTTCTACCTTTTTGTTTTTATACCAACTTCTATTTTCAGGCTGAAAAATTTAAACTTTCACGATTACTCTCCCCTATTTTTTCACTTCAAAACCGTCACCTGATACTTTTTTTCATTCCAGGCTTCAAACTGATTGGTCGTCAGGAAAGTTAGCTGTCTCTTTTCTGCATTCTTCAACCATATTACCATTGGATCAAGCGGATCGGCATTTGCTTTTACACCTCCGGTAACAGTTATCTGAACCAGATTACCATTGTTAACTTCAAAATAGAATGGCTTTAAATCAGCACTTTCTGAAATAGTAAGCTGGTTGGGAGGCAACATTAACGATGGTGCGGTTTCCTCGTAATAGAACTTCGACACGTGATAGGTAATGGTATCCATCCATTTGTTTAAGGTTTTGTAATTATCCAACTGCGGCTCATGGCCAAGACCCGCCAGCGAAACCAACCTGTTTCGGTGACCGAGTATCTGCAACCGGTCGTGAATCGGTTTTGAACCATACATTTTATCCATCAACAAACGATTTACCATAAGCGAATTACGAAACGGATGATCGTATTCATAAGGCACAATTCCGTCGGCAGTTCCGTGTATCGACAATACCGAAACCTTCTCGTCTTTGCCAATAATGTTCAAATCGGCAACTGCTCCCCACATATTGGCTACCGATTTTACTTCAAAACCTTCAGTATATTTATTTCCTGAAGCCTCAATTTTGGTAACAAAGCCTTGTTTCTCTGCCTCAATAATCCGTTTCGGTCTTTCATCGTCGTCCATAAAAGCCACATTCAGCGAAGCGACAGCTCCAGCACTGGTTCCGCCAACATACACCTGACCTGGATTAATTCCAAGGCCCGCAGCGTTGTGCGAAAGATACCGAAGCGCAGCATGCGCATCCTGAACAGCACGATAAGCGCTCATCTCAACATCAGCCGGCGAAAGTTTAAAGCCAAGTCTGTAATCGATTGATGCTACCAGGTAACCCCGCTTTGCCAGCGAAGTCGCCAGTGAGTATTCGGCTGCCGACTCTTTGCTTCCAATGTAAAAAGCGCCTCCATGAATAAGCATTATCAATGGCCGGTTCTTAAAAACGTCTGTTTTGGGGTAATAAATGTCGAGTTTCAGATCGAGCAATTCCGGATCTTTAAACGCTTTAACCATTCCCTTGCTTAAAGTTGTGATGTACGGATCGTCGGAATAGGGAGAATTTGTCCAGTAACCTTTGGCTTTTCCGTATAAAAGATCGCTCTTAACTTCAACTCCGCTAAAAATTTCCTTCTGATATCGCTCTGTTGAGCTAACCGCTAATTCAGGACGACGAAGAAAACTGATGCTGACTTTAGGACGCCAAAAGAAAAATCGTCTCTTTTTGTTGTACAGAGTCAGCTTTCCTTCAAAAGCGGAAGTATCTATTCTGGGAGTTTTCAACTTTCCAACATATAAATCAGATTGGAAAAAGGGTTTTACTCCGGAGGTATTCAGCGAAAAAGCATGACTTTCTTCGACAGCTTTTCCGCGTTTCATTACAAAATAACCTTTCAGCAGGTTTGAGTCTGTTACATCGGCAACAAGTATGATTTGATCGTTGTCTATTTTTCCGTCGTAAGTACCCTTTTCAGGGAAATTAATTTGTCCAAAAACAGGGGAAAACAGTCCGATAATGAAAATCAGGAACAAAGAAGATGTACCACGCAGATTATTGAAAACAAGCATATTAAATCAATTTATTTTAGTGTAATCCGAAAGACAAACGTATTATTCGGTTTAAAAGTATTTTATACACCGAGGGATATTAACAAACACCAAGGTTAATCACTTACGTTTATAATTCGCAAAATTAGTAAGAAAAAAATTTTGTATCCTTGTAAACCTATTAACTAAAATAATAAATCATGAAAAAACTAACTTCAGCTATTTGCTTGTTGCTTCTCGTGGCAGTTTCGGGCGTTGCGCAAGAAAAAAAAATTAATGTGTTGGTATTCTCAAAAACTTCAGGATTTCGTCACAATTCCATTTCTGCAGGTCTGAAAATGATGAGCGATTTGGCGCAGGAAAGAAAATGGGTACTGACTGCTACAGAAAATGGCGACCTTTTTACTCCTGAATTTCTGAAAACATTTGATGTTGTGGTGTTTCTGAATCCAACGATGGAAGTACTGAATAATGAGCAGCAAAAAAACTTTGAAGCTTTTATGAATACCGGAAAAGGTTTTGTAGGCATTCATGCTGCTGCCGATTGCGAATACGATTGGGCATGGTATGGCAAGCTAAATGGCGCATTTTTCAGAACCCATCCTGAAGCACAAATTGGAACTGTTATCTTCGAAAACACCGACCATCCGTCGATGGCTCCGTTTAAAGGAATGCAAACTTACCGCACTTTCGATGAATGGTACACTTTCAAAGAAAACCCAAGAGCCAATGTAAAAGTGTTGGCCCGCCTCGACGAAACTTCGCTGGATGAAAAAACCAAACAAGACGACAAATGGAAAATGGGAGACCACCCGCTAATCTGGTACCAGGAAATGGGACAAACCCGTTCATATTATACCGTTTTCGGCCACACTCCCGAAGCATTTCAGGATGCAAAAATAAAAGAACACATCGGTTGCGCGGTTGACTGGGCAGCTAAGAGAAATTAGTAACCTGTTTACAGTCACAGTATTCAAAATGTACAAAACGTAAAAGAGGCTGTTCCGGAATGGAGCAGCCTCTTTTGCGTTTTTAAGAATAATTAATGAATAGCTATCGGATCAGGATTTCCATCAGGATCACCAATTACATTTCCGATACTGCGAATATTACCAAGTAATAAAATCCCGGCAACATGAGGTGCTGCCATTGAGGTACCTGAAAGTGTTGCATAAGCACCGCCCTTGTAAGTTGAATAAATTGAAACACCCGGAGCACAAAAATCGATTGGAGGATTGCCATAATTTGAGAAGTAGGCAAACTTATCTGCAATATCCATAGCCGAAACAGTATAAATATTCGTTCCGTTTACTCTGGCTGGTGAGTGATTATTAGCATCATCTGATTCGTTACCGGCGGCCAAAGCAAACTTAACTTTAGCCGAAGCTGCCAATACTGCTGCATCTAAAGACGCAGAAACACCACCGCCAAGACTCATATTGGCAACATCACCAGCGACTCCATTGGCTGCAACATGGTTTACTCCGCCTATAACTCCTGAAATGCTTCCACTGCCTCTTCTATCCAATACTCTCACTGAAATAACCGTTGCACCGGCGGCCACTCCAACAACACCAATAGTGTTGTCAATTGCAGCTACTGTTCCGGCTACATGCGTTCCATGTCCGTTTTCATCGTCAGGAGTTGTTCTGGATCCGAGAAATGTGACAGACCTTTCACTATCTACATTCAAATCAGGATGATCGAGGTCAATTCCGCTATCAATAATCCAGGCTACACCTGTTCCTGAATAGGTTTCACCACCGCCTACGCGGGTAATTCCCCAGGGAGTTGACTCTGCCGGAGGTGTTGTTCCACCGCCACCCGGTTTGGCATTCATTTCAATGGGCGACAAGCTGATTATTTTATCTTCCTCAATGTACCCCACATTTGGGTCAACATTCATTTTTCTGGCTTGTCCGGGAGCCATTTTTACTGTGAAACCCTGTAATGCAGTTTCGTAAATTTCCTCAATTTCGCCGGCAACTTCATATTTNNGCAATGCGTGCATCTTCTTTCAGCACAACAATGTATTTTCCGACAACAGAAGCACTTTTCAGTTCAGCAGAATTATCCTGAAGCTGATCTTCATTTTGCGAACATCCAACAATTAATAAGCCGGCTAAAAGCAAAGCTGGTAATAAATAAATTTTTCTCATAGTTATTCATTTTAAGGGGTTTCTCAATGCTAAAACATCAGTAATGATGTAAATGTTTGTATAAATATAAGGAAATTCAAACCAACGAAAATGAGAGTCGTAATGTTTTTTTTCGATTCCGAACAATGCTATCTTCGCTCCCACTAGTTAATCAATCAAAAAAATGAGTCAGGCTGCCAGAAGCATTCAACGTGAAGTTACTCCACTTTCGCAGGGCGATTGCCTTTTAGTATTCGATCGTTTAAAAAATCAGTTCGATTTTCCGGTTCATTTTCATCCTGAATTCGAGTTAAACTTTATTCAACATGCTGCCAACGCAGAGCGTATTGTTGGCGATCACAAAAGCTACATTCAGGAATTCGAGTTGGTTTTTGTCGGCCCAAATGTATTTCACGGCTGGAACAACGGGCAATGTAAAAGCGGGCAAATTCACGAAATAACCATTCAGTTTCACCGCGACCTGATACACGAAAGCCTGCTATCGAGAAACATGATGAAACCCATCAAGGAATTGCTGCAAAATGCTTCGAGAGGAATACTGTTTTCGGAAAATACCAGCCGACAAATTGCTCCCCGACTTGAAAAGCTTTCGCAAAAAAACGGGATGGAAGCTTTTATCGAGCTGATGTCGGTTTTACACATCCTTTCAATCTCCGAAAACAAAAGAATGCTTTGCCAGATTGCGATTGATACAACCGACTTTGCCAACAGCGACCGCATTAAAAAAGTTTGCGAATACATCGCGCAGAATTATCAGGAGAAAATAAAGGTTGAGGAGGTGGCAAAGCTGCTGAACATGACAGAAACAACACTTTCGCGACTGATGAAACAACGAACCGGCAGGTCGTTTATCGATTTCCTGAATGATTACCGGATTGGATTTGCAGCGCGCTGGCTCACCGAAACCAATCAATCCATTGCCGAAATAGCTTTCCGTTGCGGATTCTATAATATTTCAAATTTCAACCGCATCTTCAAAAAAAACAAAGCTTGTACACCGGGCGAATACCGGATCAATTTTTCAGGAATTAAAAAGGTGAGCTAAAAGAAAAATGAAGTGGTCAGTAATCAGTTGCAGTAAAAGAAATCCATTGTCAGGTTAGCTAGCCAAATCTTTTAACTATCAATTTGACTTTTTTTATTGGTTATCGAATTCAATTCTTCGTTGCGGATCTGCAGGTAGTTTTTCCAGAAATTCCTCTACAATCCGGTCAATGGTCATCAGGCATTTTCCGCAACTTGTGCCTGCTTTTGTGGCCTGCTGAATTTCGGCAGTGGAACGGGCACCTTTTTTTAGTGTTGCCAGAATTTCCTTTTCGGAAACCATATTACAAATGCAAACCAGACCTCTGCTCATCGGATTTTTGCTGAAGGTGCAACTTTCAGGAAACAAATTTATTTTCGACAAATAATTTTATTCCCCTGTATGCATCAATAATCTGATCTCGTTTGGGAAGTATTTCGTAAATTTTCTGAACATATTGCTTCTCGCTCATGATCCGGAACGTATATTTAAAATTAATGTCGAAAACCATCGAGATCAACAACAATTTATAATCATTCATCGATTTTAAATCCTCAATCATAGCGGTTTTCCCCGATTGAATACTCTTCAGAATTTTTTCTGAAATTTCGGTTGAGTTATTTAAATCGGCAGTCATTAAAGGGGCAAGTCCGTTTTTTTCTTTGAAGAATCGCCATGCAGAATCATAAATATCCAATTTATCGGCATCGCGGAGCAAGCGGGCAAACAGTGTTTGTTGTTCAGTATCGAGTTTAGGTAGCTTAAATTTACTGTGCCCTTCAACTGATTTCAAAATAACCGACTGAATTTCGGTAGATAAGGAAGCAAAAAAATCCATCTGCTGGATAATTTTTGAAGATACTGTAGCATGATCGCGCAAAATAACTGATGCATCAAGGTTTTTAGCAATCATTGAAGCTTTGCCAATATCGTGGAAGAGCGCAATAATTTCAGCCAATCGTTTATCTTCCTCAGCAGGCATTATAGCATTTGCCAGCAAAAGTGAATTGTTTACCACCTGCAGCGAATGTGTTTTTATATCCTGAAATTTATGATGGCTATCAGGATATTCGACCGACATTGTCTTTATATATTCTTCAAAAGCTAAACGGCACGCTTTCAGTAGTTCTTCAGTAATCATTATCGATGTATTTTGTATTTTCAAAAGTAGTACAATAAAGTGCTTAAACAGTTGGCTGCATCATAAAATTATCAACACCTGAAATACACAAACGATACTGACCATAAATGTTTTAGTGGCATGTTGATAAAAAAACGAACTGTTTTGGGTGTTTTTCGCAGAAACAGGCTGAATAAATTCAAGTTTTGCTATTTTTGTGCTCGCTAAAATATTTTGGTCCTATAGTTCAATGGATAGAATGTAAGATTCCGGTTCTTATGATCTGGGTTCGAATCCCGGTAGGATCACAATTTTGAAAACAAAAGCCTTGTAATCATTTGATTGCAAGGCTTTTTGTTCATTATTCATGCAACAAAACTATTCTGGCTCCTGATTAGTTATACAAAATTTGGGAAACAAATGAAGAGTGCAGGATATCGCGTTTTAAATTATTTTTGCACGACATTTTACAGATACATGAAATACTTGATACTCCTCTTTTCCTTATTTTTCCTGGTGTCAGGAACACCTCCGGGCACCTTCAGGGAAAGCCAGTTAAAATACACACGGGTAAGGGAAGCCTTTGCCAATAAGGAAAAGTCCATAATAAAAACACTTGCCGATCATGGCATTTCGCGCGATAGCCTGAACATTTACATACAGGCTTTCAAAACCGAAAAGAAAGTGGAAGTTTGGGCTAAAAACAATTGCGACACTGCATTTACTTTAATCAAAGAAATTCCGATCTGCGAAATATCCGGAGAAATTGGTCCCAAACGACGTTCGCAGGATTTGCAGGTTCCTGAAGGTTTTTACCGCATCAACGAACTGAATCCATACAGCAAATATTACCTGTCGATGAAAATCAATTACCCCAACGCATCCGACAGTATCCGCGGTGTAAAAGGGCGGCTGGGCAACCTGATTTACATTCACGGTGGCTGCGAATCGTCGGGCTGCATTGCCATTGCCGACGATAAAATCAAAGAATTGTATGTCATTTGTATCGAAGCCTACAATGCAGGTCAGATAGAAATACCGGTAACCATCTACCCTGCCCGACTCGACGATAAAACTTACGCACGGCTAACCACCAGTTACAGTAAAAACAAAGACAAAATCAGCCTTTGGAGCGACCTGAAAAAAAGCTACGATTTGTTTAACCAGAAGAAAGTTCCGCCAATGGTGAAATATTTGCCGGATGGAACGCACGAGGTGAATTGATTTATTTGATACCTTTCT
Organism: Prolixibacteraceae bacterium; assembly: GCA_003537645.1. Classification (GTDB taxonomy): domain Bacteria; phylum Bacteroidota; class Bacteroidia; order Bacteroidales; family Prolixibacteraceae; genus Aquipluma. The sequence continues at coordinate 46,954 of DPRM01000015.1, read as the reverse complement.
CCTCTTAAATTCAATTGAATGTATCCTAATTTCATCAGTCATATTCGCAAATATGTAGAACTCGACGACCATACAGTTGCACGATTAAATCAATACATATCTCCCCTAAAATTAAAGCGGAAGGAATTTTTACTGAAGGAAGGTCAAATTTGCCAATCCATTTATTTTGTTGAAAAAGGTTGCTTAAGAATGTATTTTATCGACGACAAGCTAAACGAGCAGATTACCCAATTTGCCTTGGAACATTGGTGGATGGTGGACCATTTTAGCTTTCAGGACAACAAACCGTCGTCCTACTTTATACAAACCATCGAGAAATCGGAAATCCTTGCAATTAATACATCCTCGTTTGAATCGATGCTCCGGGAGCTTCCGCAAATGGAGCGCTACTTCAGGATAATCATGCAACGGGCTTTGGCTGCCGCTCAGCTCCGAAATAAATACATGTATGAAATGTCGAAAGAGGAATTTTACCAACATTTCAGCACTTCCTTCCCCGAATTTGCCCAGCGTGTCCCGCAATATATGATTGCCTCATACCTGGGCCTTACCCCGCAATACGTTAGCGAACTTCGAAAGAAGAAATTGTAGGCAACATTTCTTAAACCAGCTTAATTTTTTTTATCAGCCATCCAAATAATTTTGTAGTCACAAATAACCTGAAAATAAATAATACAGATTACAAAAATGGAAGCACAGGAAATTGTATTAGATGCAATGAAAAAGGCAGGTGAGCCTTTAAATGCTGGTAAAATTGCTGATTTGACCGGCATCGACCGCAAAGAAGTTGATAAAGCCATGGCAAAGCTGAAAACTGAAGGATTAATTGAATCACCGCGCCGGTGTTACTGGCAGGCAAAATGAAATCAACAAATCGATTAAAATAAAAAAGATGAGCCAAAACAGAAAACTATCCGAAAAATTTCATGAAGTATTGAAACATGAAGGAGTTGTCTCTATTGTATCCTGGGGAGTTGAGCCCCATGTAGTTAACACCTGGAATTCGTTCCTGGTTGTAACCGAAGATGAGCGAATCCTGATTCCGGCCTACGGATTCCGGAAAACAGAGAAAAATGTGAATGTAAACAATCAGGTAAAAATCGCATTAGGAACCAGAGGCGTTTTAGGATATAAAGATTACCCAGGAACGGGATTCGTGATTACTGGCACCGCAAAATATATTACGTCGGGTGATGAATACAATATGATGAAAGAGAAATTTTCATTCCTGACCAGAGTTCTGGAAATAACGGTTGATCAAGCCAAACAAACACTTTAATCATAAACCTCCCTCTAGCTTTTTTCCCTGACAGAGAAGGATAAGATAAGCCTTTGGGCCGACCTTAAAAAAAGCTATGACCTTTTTAACCAGCGAAATATTCCGCCAACGGTAAAGTTTTTGCCGGATGGGTCGCATGAGGTGAATTGAGAAAAGCTGATCGGACAACGAAAATCGTCCAATCAGCTTTCAATCTATTTTTGCGACACGGATTAATGATTGTGTTCCGATGCTTCGCCCGAATGACTGCTTTCGGCTCCAGCCACAGCATGAACCTTTTCCACAAAATGCAGGTATTCCACATAGGCTTTCACAAACTCACGTCCTTTCGTCACATCATTCGTGCCGTAATTCTTTAATGTATTCACTTTCTCAAATTTTTCGTGAAGCGCATCGTGAACATAATTACTCAACAAAGTCCAGACTTCTTTTGGAGAGCCGGAAGGAATTGATGCGTCTGCCGCTGGTATTGCTGGTCCCAAATCGCGGTTGGCAGGTTTCAGACCGGTGTAAGGAGCTCCTTCCCCTGCCCGGTGAACGCGAACAAGCGTTTCAAAGAAATACATATCGGCCAGTTCTTTGGCTTCAGGACTAATAGCTCTTAGCTTGACTGTTTTTTCAAATGCCTTCCGAATGTAAGCATCATCGTCATTTTGCACCCAAACCAAAACCAGGTTCACGTTTTTGGTCTCCAGCGCTTTTCTGGCTGCATTTACCACCGGCCCATCCAACCCGTCGCAATGTGCCGACGCAGGTTTTGAAGCGACAACAACAAACATGAACATGAGTATTGAAACTGCAATTGCTTTTCCGGTCAAATTCAGGAAATAACTGGTTCCACTTTTTCTTAGCGTATTCATTTTCTTGATTTTTTAAAATTAAACTTGAATGAATTATCGCAACAAAAGTAGATTCCAGCAACAGGCCAGTCGCCCCGTTTTATAAAGTGAGACCTTTTACTGATGAAAAATCCGCTCCGGATTATAAACCGGCACGTTCAACGCTGAATCTTTTTGAATTCGGATGGAGAGATTCCCTCAACTTTCTTGAAAAACCGGTTAAAAGCCGATTTCGAATTAAATCCGCAATCGAAAGCGATGGCAAGCAGCGTGAAGTTTTGGTAGCCTGGATCAGACAGTCTCCGTTTAAACTCATCAATCCTGAAACTATTGATGAAATCGAAAAAGTTTTGGCCATGATGCTCATTGATGATCCGCGACAGATAGTGAGCCGGAATTCCGGTTTCGGCCGCCAATTGCGAAAGCGATAATTGAGGGTTGAGGTAGAGTTTTTCACCAAGCAAATGATGATTTAGCTGAACCAAATACCGCTGCAAATCCTCTTCTTTCAAGCTCGATCCGGTATATTTTGCTTCTTCTTTTTCATTCTTTGCTGAATCGAAAACAAGCTGTGTCGTAAAAATAGCCGGTTGATTCAATCCAAAGTAGCCCACCAGAATAACGAACACAGAAAGCGTCAGGAAAAGTCCGTTGATACAAAAATCATCAGAAAAAAGCTGCAAAACGTGATGAATGAAAAATATGACCATGAGGCAAATCCAGGCAATCCCCAGTAAATACACCAAATTTTGAAGCCATTGGAGATTCACCTTTTCCAGAGAAGAGAATTCTTCTGTAATATTTTTCTGATGTTTGTTCAGGAGCCGCAACGACCAAACAATGTAATAAGGAACTGAAACTGCTACGATAAGAAGCGCCAAAAGAAATACAGCAGAAATCTGTTGTTGGTGCAAAGTTCCGGTGCTTCCGGCAACCGAAACAATATCGTGCGACGAAACAAACCCCAAAAGGCAACTCAATACCAGCAAAAACGGGAAAAGATGAAGAAATGATCGGGAAGTCAACCGAAAACCAGGCTGAATCAGGGCAGCCACATATCCCCACAAAATCGGACCGTTGAGCAAAAGCAGCGACAGGTACAATTTAATTAGCCAGGGATGCCGGGCAAAATAACCCGACGGGGCAAATGCATAACCCGAAACATAAGCTCCCAGAAAAATCAGCCACGCCCCCATCAGGTAATCATGCCTGGCCTTCGCTTTTTTCCTGAAAATCAATGCTGCGAGAAAAAATGCCTGAAACGCGCCTATCAAAAGGATTTTATCAATAACAAACTGCCACATCATTCTAATTTCTGACCAAAAATACAGAAAGATTGATTGAGTTTGGTGTACAAAAGAAAAAAGGCTCCCTGCTTTCGCAAAGAGCCTTTCGGTATTGTTAGCCCCAGCCCCAGCCCTTCCCCAAAAGGGAAGGGAGTTTGACATGGCAACTTATAAAATTTGATTCTTTAAAGAGCAATCGTTATCAATTCACCACACCAAGTCCCCCTTCGGGGGATTTAGGGGGCTTTTAATTTTTACTCACCCATTCGGCAATCCAGTCGCCTACTTCCGAAGTGGAGTATGGTTTTTCGGTAGAAATATCAACGGTTACCACTTTGGCATCTAACGAAGCATCAACAGCTTTGCGAATGATAGCGCCTTCTTCCATCAGGTTAAACGCGTATTCGAACATCATGGCAGCCGACAGAATGGTAGCAACAGGGTTGGCAATATTTTTACCGGCAGCCTGTGGGTACGAACCGTGAATTGGCTCGAAGACCGAAGTATGAATACCAATGGAAGCTGATGGAGATAATCCGAGTGAACCGGTAATTACCGAGGCTTCGTCGGTCAGGATATCGCCGAACATATTTTCGGTAACCATCACATCGAAGTTTTTCGGCCACTGGATAATTTGCATCGCGGCGTTGTCAACAAACATGTATTCGGTTGTTACTTCAGGATAGGTTGGAGCCATTTCCTGTGCAATTTCGCGCCACAAACGCGAGCTTTCCAATACGTTGGCTTTGTCAACCACAGTCAGCTTCTTGTTGCGTTTCATGGCGTACTCATAACCCAGTTTCAGGATACGTTCTACTTCCGGACGGGTATAAACACACACGTCGAAAGCTGTATTGCCATCATCTTTGCGGCCTTTTTCGCCAAAATAGATACCGCCGGTTAATTCACGGATGGCTACAAAATCAGCGCCTTCAATCAGTTCGCGACGAAGCGGCGATTTGTGCAGCAACGACGGGAAAGTCACCACCGGACGAATGTTGGCATACAAACCCAGCTTTTTGCGCATCAGCAACAAACCTTGTTCGGGACGAACGGGTGCTTTCGGGTTGTTGTCGTATTTTGGGTCGCCAATGGCACCAAACAAAACGGCATCCGATTTCATGCACAATTCGTGGGTTGAATCGGGATACGGAGCGCCCAATTCGTCAATGGCGCAGGCACCAGTCAACGCATATTCGTATTCCAAATCGTGGTTGAATTTGGCAGCAACGGCCTTTACAACTTTCATGGCCTGATCGATAATCTCAGGACCGATCCCATCGCCGGGAAGAATGGCTAGTTTTAACTTCATATTTTTGGTTTTATTTATTTTCTACATTTCATGTCCGTAACATAAATGTGACGGCAAAGAATAGTAATCGCTTTTAACAAGTCAAGCATATTCTTTGCTGTTCCCTGCCAGCAGCAGGCTGGGGCTTTAGCCAACGGACACCGATTATTATCAATTTTACTTTTCGATCAAATTCAACATCCTGAAGGTTGCTTTGATGGCCGCAGCAGTCTGGTCAGAATCGAGTCCGCGTGTTTTAAATTCGCGTTCTAATTCCCAGGTAATGAGCGTTTCAACCAACGCATCGGTTTTTCCGCCCGGAGGAATTGAAACCGAATAATCCACCAGTTTTGGAAGCGTTCTGCCAACCTCTTTGTAGATCGACTTGATCGCATTCATAAATGCATCGTACTGACCATCACCGGCGGCAGTTGCTTCAAACTGACTGTCGTTTACGATGATACTCACTGTTGCAGTCGGTTTTAAGCCCATTGCATGTGACAAAGAATAGTTGACCAGCTTAATTTTCGACACTGTATTTTCTTCATTCAGCACATCGGCAACAATATATGGAAGATCCTGAATGGTGACTGTTTCTTTGCGGTCGCCCAGTTCAATGATCCGATCGGTCACCAGTTTCAGGGATGCAGGATCAAGTTCAATACCAAGTTCTTCAAGGTTGTTCTTGATGTTTGCTTTTCCTGAAGTTTTGCCAAGCGCGTAAACACGGGTGCGGCCAAATCGTTCAGGAAGCAGGTCGTTGAAATAAAGATTATTCTTGCTGTCGCCGTCGGCATGGATTCCGCTGCACTGGGTAAATACAAATTCGCCGATAAGTGGTTTATTGGTCGGAATGCGGATACCAGAAAAAGATTCGACCAAACGTGAAACCTTGTTCAGCATCGTTTCGTTGACTGAAGTCTCCATTTTGAGGTGATCCTTTACAGTTGCGATCACGCTCGAAAGTGGTGCATTTCCGGCACGTTCGCCCAGTCCATTCACAGTGGTGTGTACGCATCGGATGCCGGCTTTGATGGCATGATATACATTGCCAACAGCCAGATCGTAGTCGTTATGTGCATGAAAATCAAAACGTGCTTCAGGAAAAGTTTCGATCATTTCCTTACAGAAATCATAAGTTTCATCCGGATCGAGAATACCCAGCGTATCGGGAAGCATGATGCGGTTAATGTTGAGTTTCAGCAGTTCGCCAACCATAAAATGCACGTAATCTTTCGAATTGCGCATTCCGTTCGACCAGTCTTCCAGGTAAACATTCACCTGAATTCCAAGTTCATCGGCATAGGCGATCGATTTTTTGATGTCTTCGATGTGTTGTTCCGGAGTTTTTCGTAGTTGCTGGGTTACATGTTTATACGAACCTTTGCAAAGCAGATTGAGCACTTTTCCTCCGGCAGAATTGATCCAGTCGAGCGAAATTTTTCCGTCAACAAAACCAAGAATCTCTACCTTGCTGAGATGGCCCTTTTCTTTGGCCCATTTCATGACCCTTTTGGCAGCAGCAAATTCTCCTTCCGAAACCCTGGCCGATGCAATTTCGATGCGATCTACTTTTACATCTTCCAACAGAATTCTGGCGACACCTAATTTCTCCTTTTCGGTGAACGATACTCCCGAGGTTTGCTCGCCATCCCTCAGCGTAGTATCCATTATACTAAGCATCTGATTTTCCACTTCCACTACTTTTCCTGTCATAATTCGATTTTATTTTGCTTCAAACGCTGCAATCTCTTCTTTCATGCTAACCAGATAATCAATATCATCCAGTCCGTGAGTGAGACAATGTTTTTTATATGGGTTGATGGTAAAATCTGCCGATTCGCCGGTAGCACAGATGGTAAATTTCTGGTTCTGAAGATCAACCTCAAATTGTGAATTATTATCAGCTGCGATGGCTGCGAATATTTTCTCCAGAAATTCAGGAGAAACAACCACCGGAAGAATACCGTTGTTCAAGGCATTTCCCTGAAAAATATCGGCAAAGAAGCTGGAAACCACCACGCGAAAGCCATAATCGTAAATAGCCCAGGCTGCATGTTCGCGGCTCGAACCACTTCCGAAGTTTTTACCTCCAACCAGTATTTTGCCTGAATATTTTGCCTGATTCAGCGGAAAATCTGAAATGGGTTGGTTGCTTTTATCGTAACGCCAGTCGCGGAAAAGGTTATCGCCAAAACCTTTGCGTTCAACGGCCTTCAGGAATCGGGCCGGAATAATCTGGTCAGTATCAATATTTTCGATGGGCAGCGGAACTGCCGGCGAAGTAAGGGTTGTAAATTTATCGTAACTCATAGTAAAAAAAAATTAGAAGCCCCTCCAACCTCCCCAAAGGGGAGGCTTTTGGAACTGCGTATTTGTTGTTTAATGTTTCAATTTTCACATTTGATTTAATGACTCTTAAACCTCTTAACAATTAAGGCTTTTGAATAAATCGCGTGATTGTTGCTTCTTGTTTCAAATTCCCCCTTCGGGGGTTAGGGGGCTCTAAAGAAACTCTCTCGGATCCGTAATCTTTCCTGTTACGGCAGCAGCGGCGGCGGTTAACGGACTGGCGAGCAGTGTGCGGGCTCCCGGTCCCTGGCGGCCTTCGAAGTTGCGGTTCGAGGTTGAAACCGAATATTTTCCTTCAGGAATTTTATCGTCATTCATTGCCAGACAAGCTGAACATCCGGGCTGACGCAGTTCAAAACCGGCAGCATTCAGAATTTCAACCAATCCTTCGGCAACGATTTGTTTCTCTACAGCACGCGATCCGGGAACAATCCAGGCAGTTACATTGTCTGCTTTTTTCTTCCCTTTCACGAATTGAGCAAAAGCACGGAAATCTTCGATCCGGCCGTTGGTACAACTTCCAACGAAAACGTAGTCGATTTGTTTACCAACCATTTTGTCGCCCTGATCGTAACCCATGTATTTCAGTGATTTCTCGTAAGTGAGTTTATCATTTCCTGTCAGTTTATCGCTGTTTGGAACGTATTGCGAAATGCCAATTCCCATTCCTGGGTTGGTACCAAAAGTGATCATCGGCTCAATGTTCGCAGCATCAAATTCATAAACAGTATCAAAAACTGCATTAGCATCCGATTTTAGTGTTTTCCAGTAGGCCAGCGCTTTGTCCCATTCTTCGCCTTTGGGCGCAAACTGACGACCTTTCACATAGTCGAAAGTCGTTTGGTCAGGAGCGATCATTCCGCCACGGGCACCACATTCGATGCTCATGTTGCAAAGTGTCATACGCCCTTCCATCGATAAACTTTCGATAGCCGAGCCTGCAAACTCCACAAAATGGCCGGTTCCGCCTGAAGTTGAAATCTGCGCGATCACGTACAAGGCTATGTCTTTGGCGGTTACACCTTTGTTTAGTTTGCCGTTGACAGAGATCAGCATTTTCTTTGGTTTTGGCTGCATAATGCACTGACTGGCAAATACCATTTCAACTTCGCTGGTGCCAATTCCGAATGCAATTGCACCGAAAGCGCCATGTGTTGATGTGTGACTGTCGCCGCAAACAATAGTCATTCCCGGTTTGGTCAAACCCATTTCAGGTCCGATGATGTGAACTACCCCGTGACCCTCGCTTCCCAATCCGTGATAAACAATACCATGATTGGCACAATTTTTCTTCAGCATCTCCACCTGATTACGCGATAATTCGTCTTTAATGCTCAAATGCTGATTGATGGTTGGCACATTGTGGTCTGGAGTGGCAACAGTTTTCTCCGGACGAAGCACTTTAAGTCCACGTTTTTCAAGTCCAAGGAATGCAACCGGACTGGTAACCTCATGGATTAAATGCTGGTCGATGTATAAAACGCTTGGGCCGCCCTCAACTTCTTTCACTACGTGCGCATCCCAAATTTTGTCGAATAAAGTTNNAAGTTTTTGCTTCCATTATACTTTTTTGTTAGCCTCACCCCCAACCCCTCTCCGAGAGAGAGGGGAGTTAGGTTCAGCAAAATTTGATTTAATTTCTTTTTAATCGCTAATGATCAATTTCTCTGTTCCGTCCGAAAAAAGGTCTTCACTTTTTCGATAACCATCTCGCGGACGGATTGTTTGTTTTATTCGTTTCCCCGGGCTATTAATATCCAGCCCTTTCAGGATAAAGCAATTTTCAAATCCTCAAATTTTCAAATCTATTTTCCTGAAGACTGATAACTGCGACTCTTTTTACCCCTGAACGACTTTTGTAGCTCCCGGTATTTTGTTAATCGCATCCAGAAAAGCTTCAACCGAAGCGGTAATGATGTCGGTATTAGCACCAAATCCGTGGTAAATACCTTCTTCGTGTTTTACCTGCATGTGCACTTTTCCCAGATCGTCGCTACCACGTGTAATTGCCTGAATGAGGAATTCTTCCAGTACAACCTTACGGTGAATGATTTTCTTAACCGCTTTCAAAGCAGCATCAACAGGTCCGTTTCCAGAAGCTGTTGCATCCAGTATTTCACCGGCAATATTCAGGCGGACATTGGCAATCGGCACCAATCCTTTTCCGGTTACCACCTGAAGGAAATCAAGTTTCACGCGGCGTTCTTTCTGAGTTACATCGCCCAGCAGAGCAGCCACATCGTCGTCTTTGATGTCCTTTTTCTTGTCGGCCAGTTTCAGGAATTTGTCATAGACTTCGTCCAGTTTTTCCTTATCAAGCTCAAAGCCCATCAATTCCAGACGGTGCCTCAATGCTGCACGACCGCTTCGGGCAGTCAGCACAATGCTCGATTCGTTGATGCCAACATCAGCAGGATCCATGATTTCGTAGTTTTCGCGGTTTTTCAACACGCCATCCTGATGAATTCCGGAGGAATGCGCGAAAGCGTTGCGACCAACGATGGCTTTGTTTGGCTGAACCGGCATGTTCATCAGGTTCGAAACCAAACGACTGGTTTTGTAAATATTTTTGGTATTGATATTTGTATCGATGTTCAGGATTGCGTAGCGGCTTTTCAGAATCATCACCACTTCTTCCAGCGAGGTATTTCCGGCACGCTCGCCAATTCCGTTGATGGTAACTTCGGCCTGACGGGCACCATTCATGATTCCGGCGATGGTATTGGCAGTGGCCATTCCCAAGTCGTTGTGGCAGTGAGTCGATAAAATTGCTTTATGGACGTTTGGAACGTTGTCGATCAGGAATTTAATTTTTTCACCAAACTCGTGTGGCATTGTGTAACCGGTTGTATCCGGAATATTTACTACAGTTGCACCAGCTTTAATAACCGCTTCAACCACACGGGCCAGATACTCATTTTCAGTACGACCGGCATCTTCAGCATAAAATTCAACATCTTCAACGTAGCGTT
>DPRM01000015.1:0-36815 GCA_003537645.1 Prolixibacteraceae bacterium | reverse complement strand
CAAAAATGTACAATCTGTCGCTCATCTGATTTATTATTTGTTATTTATTATTTCTGATTCATCTGTTACAAGTCAAAACTTACTGGTCTTTTGAAAGTTCAAAATTTGATATTCCAAATGTTTATAAAAAAAGGCCATCCCCTGGTTTGAGAATGGCCTTTAAAAGCTCTTTATAGTTTTACCCATACCATTCTCAGTCGTGCATCCAAATTAGAAGAATACCGATAATGAGACCTAGAAGGGAAATGTTATTAAAACCTGTCATTTTCTGAATAATTTGCTGCAAATATGAACATTATTTTTTAAAATGAAAATAAAACAGACTTTTTTATTCGGAATACGAATAAAAAGATAAATCAGTCTTTTATCTTCTCCTGCATTTATAATTCGTTCAGGATAAAATAACAAGGATTTTGGGAGATTGTTTAAGCGTCTCAAATATTGCCGGAACAAATTCGAAGAAAGAACACTTCTATACTAATTGGGATATTTTAATGGTTCAATTTCGCCTGTTGCAACGCGGAGAGCATTCGAAGCAAGCGCTTCCAGTTCATCTTCACCAGGATAAACAAAAACACCGGCAATAAACTCTACCTTCGAAGTAATATATTTTGTGAGATATTTATTGTATGCCAATCCGCCTGTAAGTAAAATAGCATCTACATATCCGTTCAGTACCACAGCCATTTCGCCAATGGCTTTTGAAACCTGATATCCAAGCGCATCCTGAACTTTAGCAGCCATTTCATCACCATTTTCCGCCCGATCTTCTACTTCCTTCGCATCATTGGTTCCCAGGTAAGCCACATAACCACCTTCGCCAATCACCATCCGGCGTATTTCGTCTTTCTGGTATTTTTTACTGAAGCAAAGTTCAATTATCTGTCCAACAGGCAATGTTCCGCTGCGTTCGGGACTGAACGGGCCTTCGCCGTCGAGCGCGTTGTTTACATCAATCACTTTTCCTTTTTGGTGTGCGCCAACCGAAATTCCCCCGCCCAGATGAACCACAATCAAGTTCAACTTTTCGTAACTCCGCCCAATTTTCTTTGCATGAATGCGCGCAGTGGCTTTCTGGTTCAAAGCATGAAAAATCGACCGGCGTTCAAATTCAGGATGACCAGAAAACCTGGCAATCCCGTCCAGCTCGTCAACAACCACCGGATCGGCCACAAAGGCACGTGCTCCTGGAATCTGAAGAGCAATATAATCGGCAATCAATGGGCCGAGATTGCTGGCATGCTGGCCATAAATTCCGGCACGGGCATGTTCGAGCATCCGGTTATCAACCAGATAAACGCCAGATTTTAAAGGATAAGTCAATCCACCCCGACCGATAATGTATTTTATTTTGTCAACATCAAAACCTTCTTCCACAAGCGAATCAATGATCAGTCCCTTCCTGAATTCAAACTGATCGATGATGTTGTCGTAAAGCGAAAGATCTTCGATCGAATGACGCAAAGTTTTTTTCAGTTTGCACTCGCTTCCGAAATAAACGGCAAACTTAGTAGAGGTAGAGCCTGGATTAATCGCCAGTATTTGAATGTCGCTCATGAAATTTTTTATTTGCTTAACAGCGCTGCCAGCGCTATCGAGTTCAGTTTTGTTTGCTTACTATCGCCTCTCGACGACAAAACCAGCGGCACATTGGCTCCCATCACAATCGCTGCCTGATCGGCACCACACAACTTTGTATTTACCTTGTAAAATACATTTCCGGCGTCGATATTGGGAAAAAGCAGGCAATCGGCATCGCCGGCCACTGCTGAAGTAATGTTTTTTATTTGTGCCGATTCGGCATCCAGCGCCACATCCAAAGCCATTGGCCCGAAAACAATTGCCGGCTGAAATTGCCCGTTTTCGGCTGCGTTCATAATTTCAACCGCATCGGTACATGAAACCAACGATGGCAGGACTTGTTCGGTCGGGGTTATTATTGCAATTTTCGGTCTGGCGATGCCCAGGGTTACTGCCATTTCCTTTAAATAATGAGTCATGGCTATTTTCTGCGGAATGGTTGGAACCGGAATAATTGCGACATCGCTAACAATCAGCAATTTGTGATAGTTCGGGTTGTCGATCACCGAAACATGGCTCAAAACTCCTCCTGAAGGCAAAAGCCCCATTTCCTTGTTCAGAATGGCACGCATGTATTTATCTGTGCTGATCAATCCTTTCATTAAAATACTTCCTGAAATTGATTTTGCCAGCTTTACTGCCTGCAAGGCAGCGGCCTCTTCAGTGTCGGCCTGAACAATCTGAAATAAACGATGGTCAATACCATTAACTTCACATTGATGCTGAATTTTTTGGCTATCGCCGGTAACAATGGCTGTTACAATACCGGCATTAACCGCATCGGCAATGGCTTCGAGACTGTGACCATCAATAGCATTTACTGCAATTAAAGTCTTTTTATCCAGCAACTTAACCAAATCAAAAAGATCAAACAACCTCTTTACTTCCATATTTTTGTTTTTTCAGGAATGTAAAATTACTATTTCATTACCGATAAATACCCATTAAACACCAGCATCAAAAATGTTTTTAAACCGTTGAAAAACAAAACGTCCGATGTTATTCAACACCGGACGTTTCAATACGTTCACGTAAAAAGCGATTTGCTTTCGAATTATAGAAAACCGACCAAAATATACTTACGATTTCGTGCGGTTAAAAACGATCTCTTCGGTATCCAATGCAATCATTAATTCCTCATCGGTAGGAACTACTATGATTTTCACTTTCGATTCAGGAGTACTGATCAGTCCTTCGCTGCGGAAACTTTTGTTTTTTTCGAAATCCAGCGAAATTCCAAGAAACTCCAAATCACAAAGCACACCTTCGCGGGTTGTACCGGCATTCTCGCCAATTCCACCGGTCATTATAAGTATATCGAGGCCGCCCATCGCTGCAATGTATGATCCGATATACTTCTTCACTTTATAATTGTAGATATCGAGTGCCAATGTGGCTCTTTCGTTTCCGTTGGCTTTTGCCTGTTCAATTTCGCGCATATCCGAAGAAATACCTGAAATACCCAACATTCCGGCATGTTTATTAAACAAGGTGCTGGCCGATCGTAAGCCAATTTCTTCTTTTTCCATGATATAATGAACAACGCCAACATCCAGATCGCCGCAACGGGTACCCATCACCAAACCTTCAATCGGGGTAAATCCCATCGAAGTATCAAACGATTTTCCGTTTTTGATGGCTGCAACCGACGCGCCATTTCCCAAATGACATGAAATAATTTTCTGAGTATTGTAATCAACACCCAATAATTCGCAGGCACGTTTCGTAACGTAACGATGACTTGTGCCGTGAAATCCGTATCGGCGAATGCCATATTTTTTATACAGTGCATAAGGAATACCGTACATGTATGCTTTTGGTTCCATTGTTTGATGGAAAGCGGTATCGAAAACGCCGACCTGCGGAATTCCGGGAATCAGTTCTTCCATCGCCCTGATACCTTTGAGGTTTGGCGGGTTATGAAGTGGTGCAATGTCGATGCATTTGGTTACTTCCTCCAGAATTTCTTCGGTTAAAAGAGCACTCGAATTAAAGCGCTCTCCTCCATGAACAACGCGGTGCCCCACCGCATCCAACTCTTCGAGTCCTTTCAGGCAACCATGTTTTTCGTTGGTCAGAATTCCAAGAATGTACTCAACGCCAACTTTATGATCGAGGATTTCACCTTCAAAAACGACCACCTGACCATCCTGACGAACATGTTTCAGAAAACTGCCTTTCATGCCTAGCTTTTCAATTCCACCCTTGGCAACTACCGAGCGGTCTGTCATATTAAAAAGCTGATATTTAATGGAACTGCTTCCGCAGTTTAAAACCAGAATCTTCATTCTATTTCTTTTTATTTAATTACCTGACTTCTTAAAATCAGCATCTTTGATTGTTCTGAACTATTCGTTTCCCGTTTTCGTCGTATTTATAAAATCCATCACCTGCTTCCATTCCCAGGTGTTTGGCACGAACCAGCTTCCGGAGATATGGGTTTGGTTTATAGCGGATATCGCCAAATTCGTTGTAAATATTATCCATCCAACGTAGAATTTTATCCAATCCCATTTTGTCGGCTAATTCGAATGGCCCAAGTCGCATTCCAAACCCGATTTTCATCGTTTGGTCAATATCTTCGATATTTGAAATTCCCTCCATCAGTATTTCGCAGGCTTCATTCAGGAGCACCACAAAAATACGGACGCTGACCAAGCCTGCCGATTCCTGCACAGGTACAATCTTTCGGTTGATCAAGGTTACGAACTTGCAAACTTTCTGGTACGATTCGTCGGTTGTATATAATCCTCTGACTACCTCAACAATGCGCGCTTCCTGCGAATTCACAAAGAAATGCAGGCTAACGCAACGGTCGCGGTACTTCAGATCTGACGAAAGTTCAGTAATTACAATCGTGGTTGAATGAGTGGCAATGATACAATCAGGCTCAACCACTTCTTCAATTTTGTGCAGAATTTCTTTGCGTTCCTTGATTTTTCCTCCGCGGTCAACAGCACGAATTGCTTCAATCACGAAATCACATCCAACAAGGTCTTTATAATCAAGAGTGCCTTTTATTCTTGATAGGATTGCACGTTTCTCACCCTGAGTAATCCCCCAATGTTCGATACGCTCATCCAGTACTTTTTCAATATTTTTATAAGCATCACGAATTTTATCTTCGCTCACTTCAATAAAAACAACTTCTATTCCGTAGAAACTGGCAACACGGGCAATATTCTGACCAACAAGGCCACACCCTATTACTCCAATCTTCGAAAAAAGTGTTTTACTTCTATTCTTCTCAACTAAACCGAATTCTTCTATCGGTTCGTAAATTACTTCACTCGGCATGTTTTATCAATTGAATTTGTGTTAATCGAAAAGGGCAGCAGCCTGATTGGCGGTGATGGCTACCATATTTACAATGTCGCTCACCGAGCAGCCTCGCGAAAGGTCGTTGATTGGAGCGGCCATTCCCTGAAGTACCGGCCCGACAGCTTCCGCTTTTCCGAGACGCTGTACAAGTTTATAACCAATATTGGCAGCTTCGAGGCTTGGGAATACGAGTATATTTGCGCGGCCCGCCACTTCACTGCTTGGCGCTTTCAGCCGTCCTACTTCAGGAATCAGCGCTGCATCGAGCTGCATTTCGCCATCTATTTTCAGTTCCGGATCCAATTCACGTGCAATACGGGTTGCATTCACAACTTTGTCAACAAACGGATGCTGCGCGCTTCCCATTGTCGAAAAACTTAGCATGGCAACGCGTGGATCCATTCCAACAATCGCTTTGGCGGTTTTGGCTGTAGTAACTGCTATTTCTGCAAGTTGACGTTCGTCCGGATCGGGCATTACTGCACAATCGGCAAAAACCAGGATACCATCGTGACCAAAATGCGGATCGTTTACAAACATCAGAAATGCACCTGAAACAACACTTACGCCGGGCAAGGTTTTTATGTATTGAAAAGCCGGACGGAGTACATCGCCGGTCGCATTAATCGCTCCTGCCAATTCGCCGTCGGCATCGCCATTTTTGATCATCAGCGGAGCAAAATACAGCGGATCGTTTAGCAAATCTAATGCTGCTTCTTTGGTCAGGCCTTTGCTTTTCCGTATTTCAACCATAATTTCGGAGTACACTTCTCTTCGTGAATCAGTCTTCGGATCAACAATTGTTGCTCCTTCAATATTTGCTCCGGTTTCAATGGCTGTCCTGGCAATTTCTTCAGGATTCCCCAAAAGAATGATTTGCGCCAGTTTCTGGCTTAATATAATTTCGACAGCACGTAATGTTCTTGGTTCCGCTCCTTCGGGTAATACTATTCTTTTCTGGTATTTTTGAGCGTTTTGAAAGACACGTTTTAAGATTTCCATCGTTGATCTAAAGTTTAAACTTTCAGGTAAAAAAATCGAAGCAAAAGTACTGAAAATATACTGAGCTGTACCCAGAGTATGTAAATATTATTGTACAAACTGACAAAACTCATACATAGAATGATTCAAAAAAGCGCTTTCGGCACTAAAAAAAAACAATCGATTGTACAAACTTTCAAGAACCGGTAATTTGTATATTTTTGGAAAACTCTTGTTATGAAACCGACCGATCCCTTTTTCCCGCTTAAAGAATCGCTCGATGGCGATGTGTTTACCGATCAGGTGCAGAAAGTGATCTATGCCACCGATGCTTCGTCGTACCGCGAAATTCCACAGGCAGTTACGCGTCCGAAAAACAAGGAAGACATTCGCAAAATAATCGCTTTTGCGCGTAAAACGGGCACTTCTGTCATTCCACGTGCCGGGGGAACTTCGCTGGCCGGGCAGGTAGTTGGCTCCGGAATTGTGGTTGATATTTCGAAATACCTGAATAAAATCGGCGAATTAAATATCGAGGAACGCTGGATTGAAGTGGAACCCGGAGTGGTTTTGGCCGAGTTGAATCAGTTTCTTTCGAAACATGGATTGCAGTTTGCGCCCGAAACTTCGACTGCCAATCGTTGCTGTATTGGCGGAATGCTGGGGAACAACTCGTGCGGACTTCATTCGCTCATTTATGGAAGTACACGCGAACACATACTTGAAGTGGAAGGTATTCTTTCGGATGGTTCCGAGGTAACTTTCAAAGCCCTCTCTACTGAAGAATTCGAAGCAAAATGTTCGGGAAATTCTGAATTTTTAGAGACAAAGATCTACCGGAATATTCAGGAAACACTTGCAGATACAGCGAATCAAACGGAAATCAGGAATGAGTTTCCGGATGCTAAAGTGAGCCGCAGAAACAACGGATATGCGCTGGATGTGCTACTCGAAACCGATCCGTTTACCTGCAACGGCAAACTGTTCAATTTCTGCAAACTATTGGCCGGATCGGAAGGAACACTGGTTTTTGTTACAAAAATCAGGTTGAACCTGGTTTCGCTTCCTCCAAAATTTCAGGGATTGGTTTGTGCGCATTTCAGTACGCTTGAAGATGCATTCTACGGAAATATCGTTGCACTTCGGCATCATCCTGATGCCATTGAACTGACCGACGACATTATACTGAACTGCACACTCGAAAACATTGAGCAGCGCAAAAACCGTTTTTTCATTGAAGGAAATCCAAAGGCAATTCTGACTATTGAATTCTCGTCAGATTCGGAAAGCGAAATTCAGGAGAAAGCCCGGAATCTGGAAGAAGATCTCCGGAAAGAAGGTTATGGCTACTATTTCCCATTATTTACCGACAAGGAAAGCATCAAAAAAATATGGGAACTTCGCAAAGCCGGACTTGGATTGCTTTCGAATATTCCGGGCGACAAACGCAATGTGACGGTAATTGAAGACACTGCTGTTGCGCCCAATGTTTTGCCTGAATACATCCGCGAATTTGACCAGATTATTGCCCAATACGGATTGACTTGCGTTTATTACGGACACATTGCCACCGGAGAACTGCACCTTCGTCCACTCCTTAACCTGAAAGATCCGGAAGATGTGAAGATTTACCATTCATTGGCAAAGGAAGTTGCACAACTGGTAAAGAAATTCCGTGGTTCGCTGAGCGGTGAGCATGGCGATGGCCGTCTGCGCGGTGAATTTATCCCGCTGATGCTCGGGCAGCACAATTACGAACTGATCCGAAAACTGAAATACACCTGGGATCCGCAAAACATTCTGAATCCGGGAAAAATTGTTGATACACCGCCCATTACCAAAGATTTGCGAATTTTAATGGGACAGTCCTATTTTAAAGCCAGCACTGTTTTCGATTACGCGCCGCACGGCGATTTGCTGCGTTCGGTCGAAATGTGCAACGGATCGGGCGATTGCCGCAAAAGCAACCTGATTGGCGGATCGATGTGCCCGAGTTACATGGCCACCCGTGATGAAGATAAATCGACCCGCGCGCGCGCCAATGTTTTGCGCGAATACCTTACCCGTCCGCAGAAAGAGAATGTATTTGATTCGGAGGAAGTTCTTCAGGTATTGGATCTTTGCCTGTCGTGTAAAGCCTGCAAATCGGAATGCCCGTCGAATATCGACATGGCCAAATTCAAAGCTGAATTTTTGCAGCAATATTACGACCAGCACGGATTCCCGATGCGCTCATTGCTGATTGCATATTTGCCGCGAATCAACAAACTGGGAATGGCTTTCAGGGCTATTACCAACCTGATTACTTCAACAAGTGTGTTCAAAAAAGCGATTGGTTTTGCTCCGGAAAGGGAAATACCGGAACTTTCGAAATTAAGTTTGAAAAAATGGTATCGTAAACCAATATTACTGGGAAAAGACAAAATTGGAAAAGTGTATTTGTTTGCCGACGAGTTTACAAATTTCAACGAAAGCCATATCGGTATAAAAACCATTTTATTGCTGAATAAACTGGGCTACGAAGTGGTGATTCCGAAACACATGGAAAGCGGACGGACATTTCTCTCGAAAGGATTACTTCGCAAAGCCAAGCAGATCGCCAATTTCAATGTTAGTCAGCTCTCCGGAATGATTTCGGAAGAAACTCCGCTGATAGGCATTGAACCTTCAACGATATTGACTTTCAGGGACGAATATCCTGAATTGGTGGATGCGCCGCTTCAGGAAAAATCAAAAACACTGGCAAAAAATGCGCTGATGCTGGAAGAATTCATCGTTCGTGAAATGGAAAGAGGAAACATCAGGAGCGAGCAGTTCTCTTCTGAATTTAAGACGATTAAACTTCACGGACACTGCCAGCAAAAAGCGGTTGCCTCTACCCTACCCACCCGCAAAATGCTTGAACTGCCTGTTAATTACACCGTTCAGGAAATTAAAAGCGGCTGCTGCGGAATGGCAGGTTCGTTTGGCTACGAAAAAGAACACTACGATTTGAGTATGCAAATCGGTGAACTTGATTTGTTCCCGGCTGTGCGGAAATCAACTTCCGAAGAAATTATTGCAGCGCCCGGCACCTCTTGCCGCCATCACATCGAGGATGGAACAGGAAGAAAAGTGATGCATCCGGTAGAGGTTCTGTGGGATGCGGTGTTGAAATAGGGATTTGCTTTGAGCGGGTGAAATTGAAATCACCCGCTCAACTGCTCTATTATTCAGTCTCTCCGGCCTTAAAAGTTGTCCATGGTTGGGTCGGGCGATCTTTAAGCAAACCAGTCATCCATTCGAATTGTGAATGTTTCTCCAAAAAATCGCTGGCATCGAACGGCATACCGCAAGCCGCGCCCCATCGGGCTACAAATGACATTTCCCTGGCCATTTTTGAATCAATAACTTTGCCGTCCAGTACGCCTGCGGGATAGAATGGCTCGTCCAATCCGGGAGTTTGGTTATTTGAATCGAGATCATAATGGGCACACAATGTTCTACTGTCAGGTTTTAATTCATTTAAGTAGGTATCCAAATGATCTGCTTCAAATACTTTAGCGCGTTCGATGGTAATTTTTCCAGCATTTTCTTTCATCAATTGTTTCCAACGAACACGTCGGGCAATGGATGTAATCTTGATGTCAGTTTCCCGACAGCTTGTCTCGAGGCGCAAAATCTTCAAATCTTCAGCAACATTTGAACCAACAAAATAGCCATCTTTCTTTTTCTCGAATCCAACAAACTTCAAGCCCAGTTCAAGTCTTGCTATTTCATTTGTATTTATATCACCTATCAACCAGGCATTGGCATATCCTCCATTGTTACCTTTTTTCATGGTTTCGCACCATTCATCAATACCTGAGGCATATTGGGTTGCTTGCCTCATTCGGGCAAATTCAGGAACACCATTTTCATCAAATGGATAAAAACCACCAATTGTAGTTTCAGAACCGACAAGACCAGCACCCGTTACAAAAAAATCAGTACCACTATGAATGAATCCGGGAACCGACTGCCAGAAAATGTGATAACCTTTATCCGGAATTATATCTACAATTAAATTACAATGAGGGAAATAATATGCATTATGCGTGTTGTGGCCCAGCACAATATTCCCATCGGCAGTCATGCTGCCAGTTGCAATAAAAGAGCTACACCCTTGTTTTGCAGGATCAGGCGAATTGGGAGAAATTTTATCTTTCACAGTTGGCCACCAATACCACAAAAGTTCCATGTAGCCGTTGTAAGCAACCAGCTCATCGCGTGTGGCCGAAACATTGGCAGCTTCCAGACCTTCCACAATTCCATCGATCTCTTCAAGGTTTTCAACATCAACTTTGGGAGTAAACATTTGGCCTGACTTCTGAACCAACCATTGCCAATCGAACGCGGTTTGATAATGCCACACTTCGCTTAGCACACGAAGCGATTCTTTTATTTCAGCCGCCAACAGGTATCCATGCTGGAACCCGCGTGCTTTGGGTGCACCTTCAATATGCAGATAAATCCATCCGTTTTTTTCGTGACGATTGGCTTTCGAAAGCCAGATTTTTTGTTCCTGCGTGAGCTGATTGTTGGTTTGACTATAAACTAAAGTGGAACAAATGAAAATTGTAAGAAGTAGAAAAATTACTTTTGTCTTCATAATTTCCAATATTTTTAGTTTTCTGTGATTTTACCACCGCATGAAGCAATATTCATCCACTTTCCATTTTCTTTCTTGTAAACATCGGTGTATTTTGAAGAGACAGTTGATTTGCCTTTTTCATCTTCCCTAACGGTAATTAAAAAGTGATGGATAACTGCCACATCGCCTGAAACAGTTATTGAAACGGGCTGTATTTCCCAGATGAGTACTTTAACATCCTTCAGCCAAAAGCCTTCCCATTTTTGAAGTAAATTTTTATTTACAGGAAGGGGTTCATTTCCAAACCAACCTGAAAAGTCTTTATGCGTGCTGCTCATATAACTTTCAAGATTGCGATTGGCCCAATATTCATATAAAGTCTGAGTTGCTTTTAAAACTTCCATTTGTTCGCGGCTCCACTCCTGTGCACTTGTTTTGGTTACAAAAACTCCTGTAAACAGAATGATGATTAAATAAGTAGATAGTGTTTTCATAATAATTTGATTTTAGTGTTTTAAATAACTGCTACTTTGGTAACTTAAAAAAGCAATAGCCGTCAATATCCCGGTACGGTGTCTTCAAAAATTTAATTACCTCACTATTAATCAACTCCGGATTTTCAGCAGGTACAATATATGAAGCACTCGGTACAATAAAAAGCCGGTTCTGTGGAAGAATTGTGAATATTGCAATTGTTTGATTAATGTTAATCAGATCATAATCACCAGCAACAAATAAGAAAGGAACTTTAATTTGCCGCACTCAAAGCAGCAATTAAGCAATCGGGTATTATTTGAAAACAGAATTGAATACTAATTTTATATACCCAATTGGGTTGTAGAAGTTTTGATTTGCATTTAGAATTTAACAAATAAATATACAAAATACCTCGGTAATTCCCTAATTACAAACACCTGAATCTCAATTATTTTTATTCTTTTTTCTGTACTCGTACAAAAATAAAAATGGGGATCCAGTCATGCTTACATGACCAAATCCCCATTCTATTATTCTTTGATGGCTGTTATTTTGTTATTCCTTCCAGCGAAAATAAGAATGCATAATTCAAAGCAACATCCTTTAAGTAATCGAAACGTCCGCTGGCACCGCCATGCCCAAATTCCATATTGGTTTTAAGCAACAGTAAGTTTTTATCGGTTTTCATCTCGCGAAGTTTGGCAACCCATTTGGCCGGTTCGAAATATTGCACCTGACTATCGTGCAATCCGGTAGTAACAAGCATATTCGGATAGTCCTTCTTTTCAATATTTTCGTAGGGGCTGTAGCTTTTCATGTAGAAATAGGCATCCTTATCTTTTGGATTTCCCCATTCATCAAACTCGTTGGTGGTAAGCGGAATACTTTCGTCAAGCATTGTGTTCACCACATCAACAAACGGAACCTGCGCAACAATGCCATTCCACATTTCAGGAGCCATATTTATAATTGCACCCATTAACAAACCACCGGCGCTCCCGCCCATTGCATAAAGATGTTTGTTCGATGTGTATTTTTCGGATACCAGATATTTACCACAATCAATGAAATCGTTAAACGTATTGATCTTTTTCATCAGTTTACCGTCTTCGTACCATTGGCGACCCATTTCCTGACCACCGCGAATATGGGCAATTGCAAATACAAAACCTCTGTCGAGCAGGCTTAAACGGGTGCTGCTAAAACTGGCATCCATACTGGCTCCATAACTTCCATAGCCATAAAGCAACAACGGCGCATTGCCATCCTTGTTAAACCCATTTTTGTAAACCAGCGAAATCGGAACCTTTGTGCCGTCGTTCGCGGTTGCATACAATCTTTCGGTAGTATAATCGGCTGAATTGTAGCCACCCAGCACTTCCTGTTGTTTTTTCAGTGTCTTTACTTTCGAAACCATGTCGTAATCGAATGTAGAAGATGGCGTAGTTAACGAAGTGTAGTTGTAGCGTAAATTAGAACTATCGTACTCCGGATTGGCTCCAAAATTGGCGGCATAGGCTGGTTCACCGAAATCCACATAATGTTCCGAATTATCTTTCAGGCTCCGGATACGTAATTTTACCAGACCATCTTTCCGCTCGTTGATTACAATAAAATCTTTAAATTCCTGAACCCCCTGAAGCAAAACATCGTTGCGCACAGCAATCACCTCTTTCCAACCGGAAGCTTCAGTTTTATCCAACGGACATTCCATCAGTTTGAAATTCTTTGCTTCGTCCTTGTTGGTCAAAACCAGGAATTTGTCGGCCAATGGAATTACCTCATACAAAACATCTTTCATCCGTGGCTGAAAAACTTTGAAAGCGTCGTCGGGTCTGGCAGAATCGATGAATCTCCACTCCGACGACATGGTTGCCTGCGATACAATGAAAATATATTGGTTGTTCTTGCTCTTTCCTACCCCAATATAGTTGCTTTTGTCGTTTTCTTCATACACCAATACATCCTCTGCTGCATCAGTTCCAAGCTTGTGCCGCATAATTTTTTCGGATAAAAGCGTCACAGGATTTTTAGAGGTGTAAAAAATCGTTTTATTGTCGGCAGCCCAACAGGGATCGCCTTCTGTATTTTGAATGGCATCTTTCAGGATTTCGCCAGTCGCAAGATTTTTGACATAAATTGTATATTGCCTGCGGCTCACCAAATCGACTCCGTAAGCCAACAAATTATTATCACCACTAATATCAAATCCTGAAGCCGAGAAATATGAATGTCCTTCAGCCATCTGATCTACATCTAGCAAAACTTCTTCAGGCGCATCCAACGATCCCTTTTTCCGGCAATATTTGTAATACTGTTTGCCATCTTCAGTGCGGGTATAATAGAAATATCCGTTTTTAAAAACCGGCACACTCTCGTCCTTTTCTTTAATGCGCGCTTTCATTTCAGTAAATAAATTCTCCTGAAAGGTTTTTGTACTGCTCATTACCTCATCCAAATAAGTATTTTCGGCTGTCAGGTAATTTACCACATTGGTACTGTCCGGACCTTTCCCAAAATAGTCGTACATCCAGTAATAATTATCTAAAACCTTGTCGCCGTGAATATCGCGCCAATGTTCTTTTTTTTCGGCAACCGGAGCTTTTACCGTTTGTGGCTGTGTGCATGAACTCATCATATAAAAAAATAGACTTAAAAAGAGAATTGAATTTCTCATAACCTGTTGATTTAAGGATATAAATAAATTGATTGTTTTGACGAACATACAAATTAACTAAAAGTTTAATCCTTTCTGTAATAAATCATAAACTGACGATTATTGCTGAAATTCTACTCCCCAGTTTGGGGTAAAAAGAATTCAACTTTTCCACATTTCGGGCAGAAATAAAGATCGAACGATTCGCGATTGGTAAATAATTCGAATAAATCGCCGAAAGCGCCTATTCGCGTACCTTCGTGAAAACGGACATTGCCATTATACGACATTGGTAACTTGCAGCGCAGACAATCAATTTGTGCAACCGAGCCTGAATTATTCGGACGATCCAGTTCTGTCACTGAATTTAAATCATGTTTACAATACGGACAAAAATTCAGGTTCGCATCAATTTCGGCATTGCAGGCCGGACAGATTACCTTGAATTCATTGTCAGCCAATACCTGTGCATCGGTAAAACTGTACTGACAGTTCCAGCACAATTCAAAATTATCTTCAACTTCTGATTTGCAATTGGGGCAGGTTTTCATTCTGATTAATTTGGTTTCAGCAAATATAACCAATAATCAACCGATAAACAGAAAAGAAAAAATTGTTGGTGTTCGAAAGAGTAAAATCATTTTTCGACAGAAAGCATTGAACTTTTTCTATCTTCGCACACTTTATATAGATATATGTAGATTTATAAATATGAAGACAATATTTTTAAGCTTTCTGATTTCAGTAGTGTTTTTGCTCAATCTAAGTGCACAGGTCGTACAAAACGTGAATGCATTAAATTTCAAAGAGTTGATAGCAACCGAAAATGCAATTATTCTTGATGTTCGTACTCCACAGGAATATTCAAGAGGAAATATTCAGGGTTCGACACTGATAAATATTGCCGATCCGGGGTTTGTATCGAGAATAAATATGCTACAAAAAGACAAAACCATATTAATTTACTGTCTCACAGGTAGCCGCAGTTCGGTTGCAGCCAATTATATGACACGGTTGGGATTTAAAAAAATTTACAACCTGCAACAGGGAATCATGGACTGGAACCGACAGGGTTATCCACTAATTCAAAGCAATCAGGCAGTTGCAAGTACAAGTCCGGCTTATACCGAACAGAGTTTTGCAAAATTATTGCAGGCCAACAAACTGGTTCTGGTCGATTTTCATGCAGTATGGTGCGCGCCCTGCAAAGCAATGAATCCGGTTATCGACAAGGTTTCTGCCGATTTCAAAGGCAAAGCCAAGGTTGAAAAAGTTGATGTTGAAGCCAATAAAATAATTACGGCAGCCTACCAGGTACAAACAGTGCCGGGATTTGTGCTCTTCAAAGAAGGTAAAAAAGTTTGGAGCCATAGCGGAACTATCAGCTACAACGATTTGGCGGTAGTAATAAAAAAATATTTGTAACGGAATTCTAAACCCGCGTTCAAGGCTACAAAAAAAATCTTACAATGCGAGTTTTTCAGGCAAACAAAGGATTCCAGTATGTTTGTAAAACGATCGAAATTGCAATTTTTAAGCAATTTATAATTACGATTGTTACAATGCCTGTTTACGGCTTTTACGACTAATCAGGTAAACGCCTGCCAGAATTATTGCCATGAAACCAAGGTGCAGTAAAGTCACTTTTTCGCCATCGAATACTCCCCACATAATAGCAAAAACCGGAATAATGTATGTAACTGACGAGGCTGCTACAGCCGATGAATAACGGATCAGGCTGTTCATGAGCAACATGGCCAAAGCTGTACCAACAATACCGAGTGCAGCCAAAGCGAGCAAATGAACCGGCCATGACGGGTTTGCAGCAACCGGTGCAAAATTGGTTGTGAGCAAATAACCCAGCGCCACCGGACCAATAAACAAAAACGACAGAGAAGTTACCTGAATGCCAGTAAGATGTGAAAGTTTTGATTTAATCTGGTTGATGCTGATGGCATAAAAACAGGTTGCCAGAACAATGTAAAAAGCATAGCTGTTAACAGTGCCAATATGAAAACCGTCGCCAGCCAGAATTAATCCGGAAGCGCCTGCCAAACCAAGCGACAAGCCCACCACTTGCAGCCAGCGGAAAGCAGTTTTATGGAATATAAAACCAACAATCAATGTGAATACCGGCGTAAGTGAGTTGAGCATTCCGGCCAGCGAACTGTTGATCCGGGTTTCGGCAACCATAAACAGAAAAGCAGGAAAAAAGCTGCCGATGAAACCGGCGATAAGCAAACTCGTTAAATCTTTCCGGCGAAGATTTTTAAGTTGCCTTAACGAAATGGGCAAGAGTACCAGCGACGCCAGAAAAATGCGCAACGCACCTGCCTGTTCGGGACTGAAACTCTTAAGCCCAATTTTCATTAAAATGAACGAACTGCCCCATATAAAAGCTAAAACCATCAGAATGGTGAACTGAAACCACCGTTTTTCCCAAACCATAATCTTAAATTTTCAGGGCGCAAAGATAAACCAAAAATTACTGTTTGTCGAACAGGTATGTTTCGGCCATATCGCCATAC
The DNA here is from genome assembly GCA_003537645.1 of Prolixibacteraceae bacterium. GTDB lineage: Bacteria > Bacteroidota > Bacteroidia > Bacteroidales > Prolixibacteraceae > Aquipluma. The sequence continues at coordinate 20,659 of DPRM01000015.1, read as the reverse complement.
GAAGACGAAGCGGTAACTTCAACCTTCAAATTGTCACCTTCAATTTTGTAAATCTCCACAATTGTCATTTCACCGCTATCCTGAATAGGCAGCTTGCTGGTGATGGTCAATGATTTGGAATCTTCAGACCATTTGCAAACCGATGTTTTTTTGGAATCCATCCATCCTACATTAACACATTCATTGCCGTCGAGGGTGAATTTGTCGTTGGTGGTAAATTCCTGATCCTGAAAAGTCACATGTTTTTCGGCGGCGAAATCATTTGCATTTTGCACCAGTATCATTTTGCCCGGAGCCATACTGAACTGGTCGTTCAAGGTACTTTTTGCTTTATTCAGAGCCCATGTTCCTGAAAAATTAACAACCTGCCCTACCGATGTGAGGGAAACCAATAAAAACGCGAGAAGATAAACGATTTTTTTCATGTGGTTAAGATTAAGATTTGAATATTAAATAATTACAACACTTTAAGTTCCTGCTAAAATTAGGGAATTATTATTTCATCTTAGCTACCGCTTCTTCCGTCGCTTTCAGAATCGCTTCGTTCGAAAGTGGCGTGCCAACAGCCTTTTTCATCCATTCGTTGGGCGTGAGTTGACCAAGTGCAAAAATCCGCAACACTTCTGGAGCGAATTCGTGCGTTTTGAAATGTTCTTCCAGCTGAAAATGAATGAGGTGACCGAATGCGTAATTGGGCAGATACATCGGTGAATTGATCATGTGCGAATAAATGCCCAGAATGGGTTGGTCGTTTTGACCGAAAACCGGCGCATAATAAGCATTCCATATTTCTTTGGTAATTGCCAAAACGGCGTCGCGCAATTCGGCAGCTGTAGCATTTGGGTTGGCATACAGCCATTGCCACATTTTCATATCAACNNACGCCGTTGATCATGTAATTCGGAACATCGTTCAGCGAAATAGTTTGCTCAACATTATGGCCAAACTCATGAATAGCAATATTGTAGCCTTTGTAGTTCATTCCGGTTGCCGGAATGCGGGTGCGCAAATGTGCTTTTTCTGCTTTCATAGACGCGCCCCATGCATGACCTGAACCACGTGCAGGATCAACTGCAATGCGCGAAGCCAGAAATGCGGCTTTTTCTTTGGCGAATCCAAACTTCAGGAGCATGTTTTCGAGATCGGCTTCAAACGCAGCAGCATTCGGGTATTTCTTTTCTGTAATTGAATTCAGCATTTCTTCGTTGATCGAGCTGCGCGCCTTAAATCCGTCGTACCAAATATCCCAGGGATGAAGATCGCGTCCCAGACGCTTTTTGATGATTTCGGCAACTTCCTTTATTTGCGGTGAAGCCAGAAATTCGGTAAACAGTTTTTCGACTTCGGGCTGCGGAATTTGCATACCGGCCGAAAATGCGCGCTGAATGGCGGTTGGCATAGCGGGATTATACTCGTCGTAAGCCTGATAAACATGAAAATTGTTCAGAATTTGCTGGTAACGCCCATCGGTTTCGGCCGGGCTTTCGGTTTTTACGCCTGAAACAAACACTTCGTTGGTCGCCGGATTCCAGTCTTGCTTTCCGGAGTTAATCACCACTTTTGGAATCGACTGATCGACAATACGCTGCATCACCTGATAAATCATCGCCTGTTTTTCGAAACCAATTTCCTTGTTGGCATAGTTGGCTTTTATTTCGTCGCGAAGGTTCCAGTGGCTCAGCAATATCATGTCGGCCGGAAATAACTTTTGATTGTCTTTGTTCAGCAAATTGCCCATGTAAATGTTGTAGTCGGCAATGTAGGCATCGCCTTCAGCCGATACTTTCGAAGCACGCTGCACCAATTCAGAAGGAACGCGCGAGCTGAAAACATCGCCCAGTCGTGCGAAACCCCATTCTGTTGACGACCAACCGGCTCCAAGCTGATTCTTCTCTTCAGTAGAAAAATACGGAAAGTTGAGGGCAACGATAAAAGCGATTTTATTGCCATAAAAATCGTTCATCAGGTGGGCGCCCGCATTGTAGGCGGCAAACATCGGGTCGATCGGTAAAACTTCGCCCTTCTGAAGCTGCACATTTTCCTGCATATCGAGCGTCAACTTGTTGAAATGCCCGAACAGCGATTCAAAATATTCAGAAAAACGGGTGAAAGTTGCTTCCTTTTTTGCCGGATCGGCCACGAAATTTTCAGTACAGAATTTGATAAAATCTTCGGGAGTTCCGTCGGTATCGCGCCAAAGCGAGGCCGCATGTCTGACTCCTTTTTCGAGCAAAGCGGCATCAGTTCCCTGATAGGTTTCACTGACTGATTTAATGGCACCGGAAATGGTAGCATCAGAAATTCCAACCATTGTGCTTTGTTTCTTTTCGGTGGTCTGACAAGCTGAAATCATAACTAAACAAGCTAAAATAAGGATGTAATTTTTAATCATATCGTTTACAGGATTTTGGTTGCACATTTTGAAGCTCGTAAAATACCAAAAAATTAAGCATTTAACACATGATGTTTGGCAGGAAGAAAACCTGCAAAATCAGTTGTATGATAAATATTCAATTTCGCATTTTACTCCTTTTTAGTAGATATATTTCACCACAAATTACTCTGATGCACACAGATTAATAAATATGAATATCCTTATCTTTAGAAATTAATAAATGATTGTCCGTTTACATACCTGTTTTGCATTTATTGTCAGTCAGTTGTGGTCATTTATTGTCATTCCGTTGTCATTTCCTGACAACTTAATGACTACCAAATAACTACAGAATGACTTTTATGACAATAGATAACATTACTTATATTAATAATTAATAACTCTTAAAGTACTACCAATGAGACTACTCAAAACTATTGGAGCATTGTTGTCAGCCGCTTTATTGTTGTTCGCTACGTTTTTGGTTTTCTCAACACTTTCGTGGTACGATCCGCCGCAAAAGATTAATCTGGCCGAAAACAGCTTTCCCGATACAATCCGATGCGATTCAACGATAAGCATTTTATCGTGGAATATAGGTTATGCCGGGCTGGGCGATAACATGGACTTTTTCTACGATGGCGGCCAGAAAGTGCACGACACCAAAGAACGCGTACTCGTTAATCTCGACTCAATCAATCGGTTCCTGAAACGAAATTCTGGCCACTCATTTATTTTTCTTCAGGAACTCGACCTAAAATCAAAACGAAGCCACCACATTAACCAGATGGATACTTTGCTCGCCCAAACGAACTGGAACGCAGCATTCGCGCCGAATTACGCAGTTAAATATGTACCTATACCTCCGCGCTCTCCAATGGGACAGGTAACTTCAGGAATAATGAGTTTAAGTAAATATGCTCCAAAAAGTTCGTCTCGGCACGGCTATCCGGGAACCTTCGGCTGGCCAAGCCGACTGTTTAATTTGCGCCGATGCATGATTGCAAACATTTATCCAACCAACAATGGCAAAGAATTGATCATGATAAACACCCATAATTCGGCATTCGACGATGGAAGCCTGAAGAAACAGGAAATGCAGTACCTGAAAGATTTCGCTTTATCGGAATATAAAAAAGGGAATTACGTGGTGGCAGGCGGCGACTGGAACCAGACTCCTCCCGGATTTCCATTGACACAGTTTGGCGAAAATTATCAGACCAAATTTTTTATACTGACCAACATTGCTGCTGATTTCATGCCAATCGGCTGGAAATGGGCATTCGATCCTGAACATCCGACCAACCGCTACCTGAACGAATCCTACCAACCGGGTAAAACATTCAGGTGTTTGATCGATTTTTTTCTTGTGTCGCCCAATGTTGAAGTAGTGCAATCGAAAACCATCGATCTGAACTTCAGGAATTCGGACCACAACCCGGTTACCATGAATTTTAAACTGAAATAATTTATGAAGATACTTTTAACCGGCGCAACCGGATATATCGGGAAACGGCTTCTTCCGGTTTTACTTGGAATGGGGCACGAGGTAATTTGCTGTGTGAGAGACAAAAAGCGGTTTCCTACGGAAGGAATTTATCTGCATCCGAATATTTCGCTTTTCGAGGTCGATTTCCTGAAAGATATTTTAAACGCGGAACCGGTTAAAGACATTGATGTTGCGTACTACCTCATCCATTCGATGAGCGCCAGCAAGGGAGACTTCGAGGAGCTGGAAGTTATTTCGGCCAACAATTTCATGCTACTTGTGAAACAAACTGCTGTAAAGCAAATCATTTATCTGGGCGGGATTACCAACGAGGCGAAACTTTCGAAACATCTGGCTTCACGAAAAAATGTTGAGGCTATTCTGAGCAAAAGCAACATTCCGTTTACGGGCATCAAAGCCGGAATTATTGTCGGATCGGGCAGCGCATCATTCGAAATTATACGCGACCTGGTTGAGAAACTGCCCGTTATGATTGCCCCCAGGTGGCTCAACACCCGCAGCCAGCCAATAGCCATCCGTAATGTACTCGAATATTTATCGGGAGTTATTCTGAAGCCTGAAACTTTTAATCAATCGTTTGACGTTGGCGGGCCAGCTGTTTTGACCTACAAGGAAATGCTGCTTCAGTTTGCCGGGGTGCGCGGCCTGAAAAGGTACATTTTCACTTTCCCGTTTATGACCCGAAAGATTTCGTCGTACTGGCTGTATTTTGTGACCTCCACATCGTATAAACTGGCCGTAAACCTGGTCAGCAGCATGAACGTGGAAATAATTGCCAAAGACAACCGGCTCGAAAAACTACTCGGCATTCAGGCAATTTCGTATAAAAAGGCAGTTAAGCTGGCATTCCAGAAGATCGAACAAAACAATGTGGTATCGAGCTGGAAAGATTCGCTGGTTTCGAGCTATGTCGATAATAATTTGCTGAGCCACATCAAAGTACCGGTTTTTGGCTGCTATATCGATCAAAAAATAAAAAGAATTACCACTGATGTCGATCAGGTTCTTGACAATATCTGGTCGATTGGCGGAGAACGCGGATGGTACTACGGCGATTGGCTCTGGCAGCTTCGCGGATTTATGGACAAAATGCTGGGCGGAGTCGGGCTGCGGCGGGGCAGAACAAATCTGAATACCATCAACACCGGCGACACTCTTGATTTTTGGCGCGTACTGGCTGCCGACAAACCCAATAAACGATTACTGCTTTATGCCGAAATGAAATTGCCCGGAGAAGCCTGGCTGGAGTTCCGGATTATTACCCGCGACGAAAAACACTATTTACAGCAAACGGCCACTTTCAGACCCAAAGGGCTGGTAAGCAGACTGTACTGGTATTCGCTGGTGCCTTTTCACTTCTTCATTTTCAACGGAATGGCAACCAACATTTTAAAGTACAAAACGCTGGAAAAAGAAGCGGATTGAATCGGGATAGGCTATGCTAATTTAGCTGTAACTTTTCTCTCGGCGAAACTCCGCACCTGCTCTGTGATACAATTAATTACACAGAGCATCGCAGAGTTTTCGGACTCTTTGCAAGAAAAACTACAGCTTCACCATTCGTTTCATTTCGCTGAAGCCATCGGATTCGAGGCGGTAAAAATAGACGCCTGAAGCGACAGGTTTTCCGGAGTAATCGTTGCCATCCCAATAAATGGTGTGCGCAGCCGAAAGCTGATTATCGCCCGGCAACACACGGATCGTCCTGCCATTTACATCGAGTACCGATAAGCTGTATTTACCCGGCTTATCGAGCTTGAATTCGATGTAAGTTCCTTCGCTGAACGGATTCGGGTAATTTTGCAACAATTGGGTGCTTTGCTGTGCCACCTGTAAATTATCAACTGCAACAGGAATATACAATGCATTGTGCGAGCCGGGAGTACCGTTTTTCTCCGAAAGTACCCAGTTCGCTCCCAGGTTGTTGTCTTTGGTAGGGTTTATTAGTTCGAGCGACCAAAGTTCATCGGAATTGTAAGTTTGCCATGGATACGAATTCTGGTAATTTACCTCATCAATCAGCTGATTTTCGCGCGAGAATAATTTAACGGCGTCGATACTGTTCCCCAGGCCAAAATCGTAGGCAAACGGCTCGTGCAGATATTTAATACTTCCGAAAATAGCCTTAAATTTCTCCAGATCATTTGAAACAACCAGGTATTCATTGGCTTTAATTATCGTGTTTGCCGCAAAAACAAACTGATGATCGGGATCCGAATCAGTCAGTTTCCAGCCCGAAATATCAATATCGTGCTGGCCTTTGTTATAAAGTTCGATCCAATCGCCCGGATTGGCTGTCGCATTGTTGTTATAGCTTATTTCGTTGATCACAATATCGTCGAAATAACTTCCGTCGTTCTCGAATACCGCCCTTAAATCCATCAGAGCTTTCGGACTAACGGTGATGGTAGCCAAATTGCTGTTGCTGGTAACTCCCTCCCATTTCAGAAATCGGTATCCGGCTTTAGGAATAGCAGTGAGAGTGATTGGAACTTCCTGAAAATAAGATCCGTTCCATGGATATTTCTTCAGTTTTAATGAATTAAGCTGAACCGAACCTGCAACAGAATCGGTTCGCACGGTAATGCGTATCGGGGTATTAAACTTAAATTTCTGCTGAATGTGCGTGAACACGTAATATGGCCGGTCGGTCGCAAAATTTTTCATTACCTGAACGTTTGGCAACCAGTTGGTGAATGGTCCTCCCCATTTCTTTGAATGCTCGGGTATTTCTGCTGAAATCGCGTCGCGTTTAAGGTCGATGGCCTTGTTCACTTTGTCGGCCATAAAAGTGGTATTGAGCAAATCGGCAAACCGGTTCACAAACTGATTACGGAAAGTGGTGTTTTCGAGCAATCGCCGAAACATCAGCGTTGACCACGCCGGATTGGGCCAGCCTGTGTTATTGGGAGCGGTAGCCAGTTCAATTGTATTTTCTGACGGTTGCGAATTCCAGATACCCATTCCAAAGTCGGTATCGTAAATAATCCAGCGCCAGCGCCCCTGTTCATCATTCGTTTTCCAGTAGCGTAAATTGTTTCCGGGCCAGTCGTGATTTCTGAAAAATATCTGTGCCGAATAATAATCGATAAAACTACTTACATCAATCCATTCGAGCATTTTGTTGTAATTTGCCTGCGTGGTCAGCGTATTGGTTTCCAGAAAATTCATCATCGGCCAGTAATCGTTGGCATTTCCGGTAACAACATCTCCATTGTTTTCGAGTATGCTAATTTCGTCGGCTTTTACATCATGCTGGGTGGCAATCATGTGCTCGTTTATTTTCTCTCGGATGTTCAGAATTCCCCAGTATTGGCCATTCAGGAAAATAATTGCCGGACGGAAAGCCTGCTGCGTGATGTTCATTCCCAGTGTCAGACCGGTCATCAAACCATCACGAAACATGGTATTGTTCCAGTCGTTTCCTGAATTTCGCAACACAATATCTTTAAAATCGTTGTAGGGTCTTTCGGCAAAAATTTTATAATTCATGTTATCGGTTCCATAACTTTTCCGGCTATAAATCGCCATCGACTTTTGATCATTTGCCCTCGAATAATTGCCAAAAATCTTTACACCCGCATCAAGGTCAATTACTTTATTGCCGTTCGTTTCCAACAGTTCAAAATGGCAGGCCTTCTCCCAGTCCATCCAGAAATTGGCATCAAAAAACGGGCTGTTGGCCTGTGCATTGGGTCCTTTTACATATATCCCAGTGTTCCAGTCCCATAAATCGTCGGGCTTCATCGAAATAGAAATCACCGGCATATTCTTATTGTTATAAATAATGTACGAATTGGTAACCGTTTCGCCCGGCAGCATTCCCGCCTTCAGGATACGAGCCCTTATAACCCGGGTAGTTGGAATGTCGATTTCGCGAATTACAATCGACGACGATCTGGTTGGAACCGAACCATCGACGGTGTAATAAATCGTATCGCCTTTATTTGGTGCTGCCAGCGACACTTTCTGGCTGGTCGGATAAATTCCTGCCGGTAATCCAAAAACTGGTTTCCCAGCCGTTTCGCCTGAAACTGCATTGCCAGTATTCTCTTTTCCGGGAGTTGAAGCCATAAATGCGGCCCAAACCGCTGGGTTAGCCAAAGAACGGCCATACGAATAATTCAGTTGCAAAGCGCCAAAACGAACACTGTCGGCCAGAGCGCCCGAAGCTTGGGTAAGGTAAAGCGATTCGCCGTCGGCCGACAATTTAAAATTGGTATGAAGCTCGGTTTTGCTCAATTTCAGAATTTCAACAATCCGCTGACTGGCTGGCTTTTCGGTTGTTCCAACCGATAAAAACGGAATGGCCGATAAATCGGAAGAAGTAGTATTTACATTGTGTACCTGTATCGAAAGTATGTTCTCTCCTGATTTTAAAACCGATGAGAAATTGCTGATTTCGAACTTTTCGGGTGCTTTATTTTGAAAAATCAATGCGTCGTGTTGACCAGAGGCTGGAACATCGAACCTGGGTAAACTACCTGCCCCAGCCATTTGCGAACGGGCAATTTCCACTCCGTTCAAAAAGGCCACAAAACCGTCGTCGTAATCAACATGCAGCACCAACTGCTTGATTTGTGCCACATTTGTGATACTAAATTTCTTCCGCAGAAAAATTGACCGGGTTACCGTTACCACAGTCGCGTCGTCATTATCGCCGAATCCGAAACCACTCTTGCCTGTTTTCCAGCTGCTGTCGTCGTAAGTAGCCACACGCCAATTTACCGATGGTTCGGTAGTTGGAACAAGGTATTTCCAGTCGTCGCCCTGCGAAATAATTGTATTCCAGTTGAGCGGAGTTTCCCTCCTGTCTTTATCCGAAGCAAAAACAATCAGATACTCACCCGGATTAACGCTGAAATTTGGAAATATCCATTGAAAGGGTTCACCGATTTTATCGGATAAGCCATAACCATTTAAGTTTACAGAAGTAGTTCCTGAATTATAAAATTCGATCCAATCCGGTGCATCGCCGTCACTATCGGTCAGGGCTCCGCCGTTTGAGCTCATTAATTCGTTAATCCTGAATTGCTGGGCAGTTGAAAATAAGACAGTAGAGGTGACAAATAATGCCAGAAGAAAAAATTTCATGATCAATTTACTGTTAGTTAGAGTTTAGCGGATGCAAAATTAACAATCGAAACGAGACATGGGCAATCAACCTGGAAAATGGTCGAATAGCGGTATTTTTGATTGATTTGTTGAAAACAGAACAAGTTAAATCGCTGATTATATGCTAATTTAAGATTAACATATCAAGCGGAGACTTGATTTTCGACAGCGAAGAGTGTCCGGTACAGTTATAAATTTCGGTGGATTTTATGGATTGATGACCCAACAGTTCTTTTACGAAACGGATATCGGTGCCATTATCGAGTAAATGCTTTGCAAAGCTATGCCGCAAAATGTGCGGTGAAACCTCAATTTCAATATTGCTTCTTTTTGCCGCCTGTCTCACAACCTGCTGAACACTTCTTTTTGAATACTGCCTTCCGTTTTGCCCTTCGAACAGGTAAACCGCAGGCTGGTATTTTTTGTAATAATGCCTGAGATTTTCGAGCAGCACCTGCGAGAGCATAATTTCGCGGCCTTTGCTTCCGCTTGTTTGCGCCACTTGTATAACATTCTGCTTCGAGTCGATATCAGACACTTTCAGATTAACCAATTCTTTCAGCCTAAGTCCGCCCGAATAAAGTAAACACAAAACACACTTATGCTTCAGGTTGCCGGTCGAATCAATCATTAGTTTCACCTCTTCCTTGCTGACAAAAAGCGGAAGTTTACTTTTAGGCAATTGGGGTTTCAGAAAACCGATGGGCAGTTTAACCCCTAAAACCAACTCGTAGAATTTAGCAATACTAGTCACCACCTGTCTTTGATAATTTAAGCCGATATGTTTTTCTGCAATAAAACCCAGGATATACTTCTCTATCAATTTCAGGCTTATTTCTTCCGGATGATCAACTTTCGCTCCGGAAGAGTTCAAAAAATCCCGGACTGCCTTTTGGTAGTGTACAACCGAAGCTTCACTGTAGTGTAGAATTTTCAGCTTCTCTTCATACAAACTTATCCAGTATTCGGTATTCATCATTCCGGTTTTAAGTAAAAACACTCGAACGATTTCGCAAATACTAATTTAAAAATAAACTTCCAAAATTACATACATTATTGATAATCAATCCATTGTTTTTCTAAACAAGCATTACAAATAAATTTGATGGGCGCAACTTCGAGCCAAAAAAATGCCTTAAATGCGTACAAGTTACTGATTAATAACAACTCATACTTTCAAACTAATAAACGGAGGGAAAAACTATGAATGTAATTATTGAGAAAGAAGAAAAAATAATGGACGTACCATTTCAGAAAAATGGAATGACTGAAAAAATTGGAATGGGCTGGTTACCTGATTATCCTGATTTCCGCGATTTTACAAATGAACAGGATGCCGTTAGCCCTAAACTTAAAGAGCTGAAACAAGAAGATTCTATCCACAAAATGCTTTCAAAGGTTGGAGTTACAAAACCTGCCGCTGCTGTTAAAATTCCGGTAACTGTTGATTTACGTCCGTGGTTTTCGCCAATCGAAAATCAAGGTTCGCTGGGATCGTGTACTGCAAACGCCGGGGTTAGTGTAGTCGAATATTTCGAGCGAAGATCATTTGGGAAGCACATCGACGCCTCCAGGCTTTTCCTTTACAAAGTTACCCGAAACATGCTGCACTGGACAGGCGATACCGGAGCTTTTCTCCGCACAACCATGGGCGCACTGGCACTTTTTGGCACTCCGCCCGAAGAATATCATCCTTATGTAATAGCCGATTACGACAAAGAACCATCCGCCTTCTGCTATGCTTTTGCCCAAAACTATCAGGCAATTACCTATTATCGCCTCGATCCTCCGGGAACCACCAAAGAGGCGCTGCTAAACCGCATCAAGACATATCTGGCTGCCGGACTGCCTTCAATGTTCGGTTTCACTGTTTACAATTCGTATGTGCAGGCTGCTTCATCCGGAAAGATTCCATACCCGACACCCGGAGAAAGAATTGCCGGTGGCCACGCCATTGTTGCCTGCGGTTACGACGACAACATGAAAATTAAAAACAGCATTACCGGAGCCAAAGAAACCAAGGGCGCCTTCCTGATCCGTAATTCGTGGGGACCTGCATGGGGAATGGCCGGTTATGGCTGGCTTCCCTATGAATATATACTGAAAGGACTTGCCGTTGACTGGTGGTCGTTGCTTAAAAACGAATGGATTGATACAGGAGCATTCAAAATTTAATGAGATTAACAAACGCCAAAGCCCCCGTTGTCTGGAATGGACAACGGGGGCCTTTTTTATTGCGCAAGTCCGGGTGAGACTTTGAGTTGCGCCCAGACTGATTGACTCTCTTGCCTTCGAATGCATTAAATTTATGCAGCTATTTTGTTATAAACGACGAGCCTTTTGTGGGGAACGGCACTAGCGGTGGCTATATTTCGGGCGAAATGTGGAAATATGATACCTTGAACGACAAATGGATCAAATATCACAATTGCCCAATAGAAATGGCTGTTTACGGAAGCTTCAGTATAAATAACAAAGCCTATATCGCATCAATGTTTACTACTACACATTCACAATCCGATTACATCTGGGAATTCGATCCATCGAAGAATTAGTTTGTTAGCCGGGGTGCGAGTTCGAGTCTCGCCCCTACTAAAATTCTAACAAGTTTGTTTTTCAAACGTATATTAAACGTCTGATTATTAAACCGTAAAGGCAACAAACTTTACGATCAGTAAATAAATCAAATTGGTTAGTTATGGAAACAATTAATGACTGTGATTACAAACCCGACTTTGAGTTAGCCGATAAATACATCAGTTTTTCGGCTGAACTTTTGCGTTTGTCGCTATTGGCAATTACCGGCATCAGCACACTGATTATGTATTCAATTAAAAAAACACCTGATGTGCTATTGACTTCATGCGATAAATATTGGCTTTTTATAACACTTCTATTTTTTGCACTTGCAGCGGGAGGAGCGCTCGCACATCGTTTTTGGGCCAGCGACAGTTTGGCCTACCACATTGCCTACCTGCGAACGAAAACACAAAAAGAAAAAATCGGGCGAAGGTTTTGTCTGAAGTTGTCAGGTTATTTGCTAATTATTACTGAATTACTTTTTGGACTAGCAATTATTGTATTCGTAATTACTGTACTTCGGCTACTTATTGTTCCTTAAAAGTGCCATTTCGACAAATCTGTTTTGGAAGTCCGGGCGCAACTTTGAGTCGCGCCCGGACTTGTAGAACTGATGAACTCAAGTCATCTGATCAGCTGCGTGAATTGAGAAACTCACCGCTGATTGTCAGAATCCTTCTACAAATTGTAGAAGCTCAAACCAGGGTCAGCGGAACCATTCGCAAATTGCAGAACCTCAAACCAGAGTCAGGGGAACCATGTGCAAAATGTAGCACCACCAACTTGCCCATTTTAGAGAAAGAGGTCAAAGAATTACTACTACAGTAGGACAGCTTACCGAACGCACCAAGCCCCCGCCATCCTTACTGGACAACAAGGGCTTGTTTTATTTTAATACATGTCCGTCAGTTAAAACTGACGGCAGATATTCTCTCATTGATCGAGAGTTGCTTTAATTCAAGGTATTATCCTTTGCCGTTCACTTCAGTGAACGGACATGATGAACTATCAAGATTTATACTCCCAGTTTATTCCTTCTGATCTGTTCAGCGCTGGTGAAATTGTTTTTCACCACATGGCCTTTCAGCGGAACAAGCTTTTCGTGGATAGCGTCGATCATCCATTCAGCACATGGGAAGAATGAGTTTTCGAGTTCGTAAGCGGGTGTAATCCAGTTGCGCGAACCAACCACTACCGGTGGAGCATCCAAATCGTCGAAGGCCAGTTCCGAAATGGTCTGCGCCATTTCTTTCATGAACGAACCACGGGTTGAAGCATCGCCAGAAATCATGATACGGCCAGTCTTTTTAATCGAAGCCAAAACGGGTTCGTAATTAAACGGACTCAAACTGCGGGCATCAATCACTTCAGCCAACATGCCGTATTTTTCCTGAAGAATAGTTGCAGCTTCCAGCGCACGGTACAAAGTTGCACCGATGGTCAGGATGGTTACATCTTTTCCTTCGCGTTTAATGTCCGGTTCGCCGATGGCAATTTCGTAGTACCCTTCAGGAACACCGCCTTTGTGGAACTGCTCGCCGATGTCGTACAAACGCTGGCTTTCGAAGAAGATCACCGGATCGGTTCCCTGCAAAGCTGCATTCATCAACCCTTTGGCATCGTATGGAGTAGCCGGAAAAACAACTTTCAATCCGGGAATTTGTGCAGTCAGAGCGGTCCAGTCTTGTGAGTGCTGGGCGCCGTATTTCGAACCTACTGAAACGCGCAGCACAACCGGCATTTTTATCACGTTTCCGCTCATGGCCTGCCATTTTGGAAGTTGGTTGAACACCTGATCGCCGCAACGGCCCAGGAAGTCGCAATACATAATTTCAGGAATTACACGGCCGCCACACATAGCGTAACCAATGGCTGTTCCCACAATCGAAGCTTCAGAAATCGGTGAGTTGAACAAACGATGATAAGGCAATGCTTCGGTCAGACCGCGATAAACGGCAAACGCGCCGCCCCAGTCGCGGTTTTCTTCGCCATAAGCAATCAAAGTTGGGTCTTTGTAGAAACGGTCAACGATGGCTTCGAAAATTCCGTCGCGGTAAGCGTACGTTTTTATTTTGGAGTGCGCTTTGCCATTTTCGTCAAAAGCAAAACGTTCTTTTTTAGCCAATTGCTGAACGCGTGGATTCTCGGCCATCGGATGATTTACATCCGGAGAGCGGTCTTCCATTTTGTCAACCGACTCATTCGAGAACATCATTTCACCAATCAGGTTCGGGTATTTGGCCATGTCCATACGAGGTGAAACTTTATCGTCAATCGCCAGTTTCATGCTCGATTCCATCAGGCTGATGGTGTCGCCCTTAATTCCGGTCAACTGATCTTCAGTAGCAACACCGGCTTTCACCAGTTCGCGACCAAACCAGGCAATCGAATCCTGAGCTTCCCAGGCTTCCACTTCCTCTTTTGAGCGGTACGACGACGCATCCGAAGGTGAGTGCCCGCTGTAACGATAGGTCAAAACATCCAATAAAACCGGTCCGCGTTTTTCTTCCAGAATTGCACGTTTACGTTTATAAGCGTCAATCACAGCCAGCGGATTGTAGCCATCCACACGCTCGGCATGAAGCTGATCGGCATTCACACCGGCGCCAATACGGGCAGCAATGTTGTAACCCATCGTTTCGCCGCAGGTTTGCCCGCCCATTCCGTATTGATTGTTCATGATGTTGATGATCAGCGGTAGTCCGCCTTTCATATCGCCTTCCCACAGTTCGTTGAACTGGTCCATCGTGGCAAAAGCCAGACCTTCCCAAACCGGACCGCAAGCCATTGAAGCATCGCCAATGTTGGCCACCACGATACCCGGTTTACGGTTCACTTTTTTGAATAAAGCAGCGCCCACAGCAATGTCGCCCGAACCACCCACGATGGCATTGTTTGGGTACACCCCGAATGGCGTAAAGAAAGCGTGCATCGAACCGCCCAAGCCTTTGTTGAACCCGGTTTCGCGGGCAAATATTTCGGCCAGTGTTCCGTAAATCAGGAATTTCACAGCCAGTTCTTTCACTGTTCCTGAATGGTTGTTTTTCACCGGAGCAAAGGTGATTCCATCGAAATGACTTTCCATCACCTGCATCAACTGTTCGTCGCTTAATTTAGCGATGGCCGATAAACCTTTGGCCAAAATTTCTCCATGTGAGCGGTGCGATCCGAAGATAANNTACGCAGCAAATCTTCGTTCGAGAAGTTAGCTTTTTCTTCTTCAACAGTTTTGTTGTACTGGTTTACAGGAATCGGGTTGAACGTGATTTCACCAGCTTTCCTGACTTCTGATGGATCAATGAATTGACTTTTTGGCATTGGTATAAAGTTATAAGCCCCCTAAATCCCCCGAAGGGGGACTTGTTGACGCTTCGATTAATAATTTTCGTTTCAAAAATGCACTTCCAAACGCCCCTCCTTCGGAGGGGTTGGGGGAGGCTCCTAAAACTGGAATATAGTTTCCTTAATAATCTCACTCACGGTTGGGTGGGGAAAGACGATTTCTTCCACATCCTGAACGCGCAGTTGCGCTTCGATGATGGCACAGGCTCCCCATATCATTTCGGAACAAGCGCCGCCAACCATGTGTATGCCGAGAATTTCGCGATATTTTTTGCCGACAATCACTTTGCAGAAACCGTCTTTACCTTCATTTTCGGCAACAAACCGTCCGGCGTAAGCCATTGGCAATTGTTTCACCACCACTTCAAGGCCTTTTTCTTTGGCCTGAGTTTCGGTTAAACCAACCCCGGCAATTTCAGGATGGGTATAAACTACTCCCGGAATGGCATCATAGCGCATCACATCTTTGCGACCCAGCATGTGGTTCACGGCCACTTCGCCTTCGCGACTGGCCGTGTGTGCCAGTAACGAGAATCCGGTGATATCGCCAGCTGCATACACATTCGGCACATTGGTGCGGCAATTCTGATCGATTTTCACTCCTTTTGGAGTAAACTCAACGCCTATATTTTCGAGTCCGATTCCGGCCACATTGACTTTTCGGCCAACCGACAGCAGAACCTGTTCTCCGGTAATCTTCATTTCCTGACCATCTTTCTCGAACACCACTTCTTTGCCGTTCAGCTTGGTCACACGGGCTTTCAGGTGAAATTCAACGCCCTTTTTTACAAATTCTTTACGTACAAAAGCAGCAATCTCTTCATCTACTCCGGTTAAAATCTCCGGAAGCATTTCGATGACGGTCACTTTGGTTCCCATCGCGTTAAAGAAATCGGCAAATTCAGTTCCGATTACACCTCCGCCAATAATGACGAGGCTTTCAGGCTTTTCTTTTAACTGGAGAATTTCACGGTTAGTCAGTATTTGAGATGCTTCCAGTCCCGGAATGGGTGGTACGGCTGCTTCTGATCCGGCGCAAACCAACAAGCGGTTGGCCTGATATTCATTGCCATCGGCTTCGATTGTAATTACTTCGCCACGTTTTTCTTTGATCGTTGCTTTGGCCATCACCACATCGGCTTTGGCGTGTTTCATTTTAGCGCCGATTCCAGCCACCAGCTTGCGAACCACCTTGTCTTTGCGAAGCATGATCTTTTTGAAATCGACGGAAATATTTTCCACGTTGATTCCATATTTGCCAGCTTCTTCGGCATATTCGAGCACTTTGGCCGAATTCAGAAGCGTTTTGGTTGGTATGCAACCTTCGTTCAGGCAAACACCGCCCAGCGAACGCATATCGAAAATGACCACACTCAAGCCTTTGGCTCCTGCACGCTCGGCAGCTACATAACCCGCTGGACCTCCGCCTATAATTGCTAAATCGTATATTTTGCTCATTGTATTGTATTTGGGTAGAGACGCGATTAATCGCGTCTCTACGTTATTGCATCATTTTTATATCATTTGTTCTGTTTCGTCCGAAATCAGAATATCTCTTTTTTCAAGATTTTCCTGCGGACGATTTTTTTACTTCTCCATTTTCCCCGGGTTGAAACCCGGGGCTACAAATATTTCGCTCCTACGGAACTAGTAGGTGCCCCCTTCTGTTTCGTCCGAAATTTGATTATCACTTTTCTCAACATTTGCTCGCGGACGATTCTTTTTTGCTTTTCGCTCCCGGGGTTGCACTCCTTTGTCGTTTACCCCGGGTTATTGATATTCTCTGCCCCTTCAGGGCAAAAAAATCTCGAATCACGGCAACTTTGAACTTGAAACCTTGAACTTGAAACTTTAAATCGACAGGTTCTCAATCTGCTCCTTAATCTCTCTCAGGAACAGGGTTGCTTCGCCGCCGTCCAAGGCCTGATGATCGTAGGTTAATGATAAACCCATCATTGGAACGAAACCATAAACGCCATCGCCCAAATCTTTCGGGCGGGGAACGATGGTACAAACGCCCAGAATGGCAGTCTGCGGAATGTTGATCACCGGCGTAAACATCTCAACGCCGTAATTTCCGAGGTTGGAAATCGTGAAAGTTGCAGCTTCAGGAGCCAACAACTCCGGACTCACATTGCCTTTGCGACATTGTCCGGCGATGGATTGTAATTGTCCGGAAAGACCTTCGAGTGAAAGATCATCGGCATTTTTAATGGCTGGAACCATCAAACCACGGTCGGTATCGACAGCTAATCCGAGGTGTACTTTCCTGAACCACCGCATTGAGTCGCCAATAAAGTGGGTATTTACCTGCGGGAATTTCTTCAGGGCTTTTATTACCGCGAAACAAACCAAATCGTTGATGGTGATATTCTGCGTGATTTGTCCGGCATCGAGCGCTTTTTTAAATTTCTTGCGCAGAGCCATAATGGTGCGGGCATCGGCGCTCATGTGGTGAGTTAGCTGAGCCGAATTTTGTAGCGAAGTGTGCATCGCTTTGGCAATCAACTTGCGCATGTTGGTGAGTTTCTTCACTTCGAAATCATCACTGTAAACCGGATTGTACGAAATCAGGTCTTTTGCAACTGCTTTTCCGCCTAATCCTGTGGCAGTTTCGCCAGCTTTCAGTCCTTCGGCTTTGGCCTTTTCCTGAGCAAGCGGAGTGAGTTTGGGCAATGCCTGAGCAGCGGCTTCAATGTCGCGCTCAATAATGCGACCTTCAGGACCAGACCCCTGCAATTGCTGGTAAGCTACACCTGACTTTTCTGCCAGATTTTTAGCACGAGGCGAAATTTTTATTTTTCCTGAAGGTTCAGCAACTGTTTTTACTTCAGGAGTTGCAACAGTTTCAGCTTTTGTTTCAGCAACAGCGGTCACCTCTGCAACCGGAGCGGCAGCCTGTCCGCCCGGACGAAACTCGTCAACCGATTCGCCGGCAACACCAATTACGGCAACATTCACCAAAACCGGAACTTCGTCGCCTTCAGCAAAAAATACGTCAAGCAAAATACCGTCAGCTTTGGCATCTTCTTCAAACGACGCTTTGTCTGTTTCATACGAAAAAAGGATGTCGCCTACTTTCACAGCGTCACCTTTTTTCTTAACCCATTCACCTAAAATACAGGTCTCAACCGATTGCCCCTGACGAGGCATTAATACTGGAATTGCCATATCTGATTTGTTTTAACAACTTTATTCAACTTGTAAACACAACTGAAAACAATCTCGACTACAAAAACCGCTTTAAATCTATATTTAATCATCGAAATTATTTAACGCATCAAAACTATATTTTAATACTTGTATTTACAAGTTAAATTTTATTAGTTTAATTTTTTCTATTACTTTTGGTTCGAAATCACAACATTATGGCCGACGAAAGTAAAATTCCGCATTACAAAAAGATTTACGAAATACTGCGTAAGCACATTTTAACCGGTGTTTACGCTGAAGGTAGTTTACTGCCATCAGAAAATGAACTTTGTGCGGTGCACAACATTACACGCCCAACCGTTCGGCAGGCGCTGGAAGTCCTTGTTCAGGAAGGATTTATCAGAAAAAAACAAGGGAAAGGAAGCATAGTACGCAAACCACCGCAGGAAATTGGAATTTTAAGCATTTCGGGAACAGCTTCTGCCATCGGAAATCAATATTTACAAACGCAAATCCTTCAAAAACCACTAATAAAACCGTGGCCTGACAACTTTCCATTTGAATTATCGGAGACCGAAACTGAATCGGGCTGTATTTACATGGAACGACTTCGCCTGGTTGACGAACAACCTGTTTTTTACGACATTAACCACATTCCAAATATCAATCTTCCACGTTTTTCGAGTCGCTCATTCGAGAACAAATCACTGTTTGAAACTTTACGCACCCAATATCAAATCGAAATAAAAGGCGGCGAACAAAAGCTGAAAGCCATCCGGGCAGATCAACTGATTGGTCAATTACTGAAACTACCGGTTGGTGAACCTGTCCTGAATATAGAAAGGAAACTGCACACCAACCGTGAAGGATTTCACATTTACTCGACTATCTATTTTAATTCGGCCAGACATTCAATTTTCGGAACATTTTAGAAAAGACACAAGACACTAGTCACAAGTATCAGGACATGTTGATACTTGTGACTTGATACAAGACCACAACAACTTTTAAATCGAAAGCATTTCAACTAAAAACAAGCATCAAAAACACGAATTTTTAATTATTTACTATTATTTACTTCCGAATCGTAATTAAAGTATCCGATTTCAAAAATATTTCACATCTTTGTTTCGTTATAAATATTTACTTAACTCCTTTAAAATAAGAAGTTTCAAGATGAAAGTATTAAAATTTGGAGGCACCTCCGTAGGATCGGTAGAAAATATGCGTGCTGTAATGCAGCTGATTACCGATGGAAATCAAAAATTAGTCGTTTTGTCGGCCATGTCGGGCACGACAAACTCACTGGTTGAAATCGCCAATTACCTTCAGAAGAAGAATAAGGACGCAGCCAGACAGGTAATCAGCCAATTAGAACAGAAGTACTACAAGGTAGTCAACGATTTATATACAACATCAGAAAAGAAGGAAAAGGGAAAAGCCATTGTTTCGGGCATCTTTCAAACCATCAAATCATTCACTTCAGGAGAATTTAATGAAGTGGGCGAAAACGCCATTGTTGCGCAGGGAGAATTACTTTCTACAGCAATGTTTACCGAATTGATGCTCGAAAACGGATACAAAGCCGTTTATCTTCCTGCTTTGGATTTCATGAAAATTGACAGCGACAAAGCTGCTGATCTGTATTTTATCCGCGAAAACATTGCAAAAGTTCTTCAGGAAAATGAAGTTGCCGATTACTACATCACACAGGGATTTATTTGCCGCAATGACAATGGCGACATTGACAACCTGCAGCGGGGAGGAAGCGATTACACCGCTACTTTGATCGGTGCAGCCATTGATTCAGAAGAAGTTGAAATATGGACCGACATTGACGGGTTTCACAACAACGACCCGCGATTTGTTGAAAACACAAAAAAGATCGATCAGCTTTCGTTTGACGAAGCGGCTGAGCTGGCATATTTCGGCGCGAAAATTCTGCACCCGCAAACGGTACTTCCGGCTAAATTGCAAAATATTCCGGTTCGCCTGAAAAACACCATGAACCCAAGCGATGCTGGAACTTTAATTACTGCAGAAGCAAGCAGTCACGGCATAAAAGCGGTTGCAGCCAAAGATGGAATCACAGCGATTAAAATACGTTCGTACCGAATGTTAAACGCTTATGGGTTTCTGAAAAACATTTTCGAGATTTTCGAATTCTTCAAAACTCCGATTGACATGATTTCGACTTCGGAAGTTGCAGTTTCGTTAACCATTGACAATACCAAACACCTGAACGAAATTGTAACCGAATTGAAGGAATACGGTGAAGTGGAAGTTGATTATGATTTGACCATTGCCTGTATCGTTGGTGATTTGATAGCCGAAGAAACCGGCTTTGCTGCCAATGTTTTCGCTGCATTAAAAAATGTACCTATCCGTATGATTTCTTATGGCGGAAGCCGTCACAATATTTCGGTGCTGGTAAAAACAGAACTCAAAAAAGAGACACTTCAGGCGCTAAGCAATAACTTACTAAATGCATAATTTGCATTTATTTTACTCGAAATCAGTAATTTTTTAAGCACAACAAGGGTAGCAATCGAAATTTATTTATATTTGCAACAATATTTCAATTT
>DPRM01000150.1 GCA_003537645.1 Prolixibacteraceae bacterium | reverse complement strand
CCAGATTTTTAAAGCCCATATCGGACAGTTTTTTCAAAGAACCCAAAGCGTCAGCAGCCATGGCATCGCGTATGGTATAAAGCTGTAAACCAACACCAAAGCTTTTACGGTCGATAACAGTTTTGCAGCCGGCTGTACCAAGCAGCATCATACCGATAGATCCGGCGGCTGAAATTTTTAAGAAGTCTCTCCTGTTTTGCATAGTTTATGATATTTGTGGATTAAGTTTAATTTGCTCAGAAACGATAAAAATAATACTCTCGTGCTAAGCGGCAAAACTATCTCAACAAAAAATTAAAATTTAAATTACCATTGGCCTGTTTTTTCAGACCTGAAAGCTGATTCGCAAACTGAATTCAGATCGTTTCTGATGTCATAAAACAAAAAAACTTAGCTTTGCAAGCCGTAACTCTAGTTCGGGATAAAACTGGAAATTTGAACTTTTTAACCTATGAATGATTTTTATGATCAGGTATATATAGTAGTTCGGTTAATTCCCCCCGGAAAAGTTACCAGCTATGGTGCAATAGCTGCTTTTCTGGGCACGGCTCAATCGTCGCGCATGGTTGGCTGGGCAATGAACAATGCTCATGTTCAGGAAAAATATGTACCGGCGCACAGGGTGGTGAATCGAAACGGACTGCTTACCGGAAAACATCATTTTGGCACTCAAACAGCGATGCAGGAATTTTTGGAAGCCGAAGGAATTACAGTTGTTGACGACCAGATCGTTGACTTTGAAAAGCATTTCTGGAACCCGCTTACTGAACTTGCATTGGATTAATTTGTTATTAAGAACCAATTGTTTAAACAGAAAAATATGACCGAGATACCACGTAAATTAATTGTTCCAAAAAATATTACGGATGCTTTGCGAAATGTGAATTTCCCCGGAAGCAACCAGGATGTAGTTTCGCTCGATATGGCCCAGGAAATCCGTGTAGCTGGTAAAAAAGTTACCTTGTCGCTCGTATTTCAACGCTCTGATGATCCGAACATGGCCTCCGTTATTGCCGCCTGCGAAGAAGCTATTTTAAACCATGTTGGCCCTGAAGTTGAAATAAAGGGAAACATCACTGCCAAGGCGATTCATCAGATGGAACGCCCCATTTTACCAGGTGTTAAGAACCTGATAGCCGTTGCTTCAGGAAAAGGTGGTGTAGGGAAATCGACTGTTTCGGTAAATCTTGCAGTTGCATTGGCCAAAACCGGCGCCAAAGTCGGGCTGATTGATGCCGATATTTTCGGGCCATCGCTCCCAAAAATGTTTGGTGCCGAAGATATTAAGCCTGCCGGAGTGCGGGTTGACGGGAAAGAACGTATCCAACCAATAAGTAAATTCGGTGTCAACTTTCTATCGATCGGCTTTTTTGTGGCCACCGAAGATGCTGTTGTATGGCGCGGACCAATGGCTTCGAATGCCCTAAAACAGTTGATTACCGATGGAAACTGGGGAAAATTGGATTACCTGCTTTTCGACCTTCCTCCCGGAACCAGCGATATTCACCTGACCTTGGTACAAACGGTTCCGGTTACCGGAGCCATTATTGTAACCACTCCGCAGGATGTGGCTTTGGCCGATGTGATAAGGGGCGTAAATATGTTTAAAGGAAAAGGTGTCGATGTGCCGGTGCTCGGGCTGGTCGAAAATATGGCATGGTTTACTCCCGAAGAACTTCCGGAGAACAAATACTATATTTTTGGCAAAGACGGAGGTGTAAAAATGGCCGAAAATCTTGGAATTCCATTGTTGGGACAAGTGCCGATTGTGCAAAGTATCCGCGAAGGCGGCGATTCGGGAAACCCGGCAGCACTTGACGAAAATTCGGTTATTGGCAAGGTTTTTACTGAAATTGCAGCCAACGTAATTCGCGAAGTGAGCAACCGTAATGAAAGCATGGATCCGACAGTTAAAGTGAAAGTATCGAGGAAATAATTCCGGATGCAACTTCAAATCAACCCAGAGTTATTCTGTAATAAGCGACTTTCGGGATAAATAATACAACGGAATGTCAGGCAAATTTATAGCCGGGCATTCCGTTCTTTTTTATTTCTAATTTAAATGCTTCTCCGTGTTAATTGGATTAAATTTTTAATTTTGTCCGGGTACAAAAACATACGTAATAAACCAATACAATCACTTAGAAACCTTATAAATTGATAAAATGAAAAAAGTAGCAATTGGAGTCGATATTGGCGGAACAAATACCGCTATAGGTGTAGTTGACGATTTAGGAAATGTAATGGTGAAAGACAACATTATAACTCCTTCGCATGGTGATATCGACCGGTATATCGACGATTTATCTGTGGCCATCAAGGAACTGATCAAATCAGTAAAACTCCTGAATGCCGATATTGAGATTCTGGGAATCGGGATCGGTGCCCCCAACGGTAATTATTATACAGGAACTATCGAATATGCACCAAACCTCTCGTTTAGAGGTGTTGTTCATTTGGTTAAATTACTTAAGATTAAATTTCCTGAACTTCAGGCTATTGCTCTGACAAACGATGCAAATGCAGCAGCCATTGGCGAAATGATTTACGGTGGTGCAAAAGGAATGAAAAACTTTGTGATGTACACTCTCGGAACTGGTGTTGGAAGTGGTGTTGTGGTAAATGGCGACCTCGTTTATGGTGCCGACGGATTTGCCGGAGAATGTGGCCATACTACCCTTATTCCTGGTGGACGCCTTTGCGGATGCGGTGCGCTGGGCCATCTCGAAGCCTACTGTTCTGCTCCCGGAATGAAACGTACTGCTTTCGAGCTGATGGTGAAATACAATGCGACCGACAGTTTGCTGGCCGATAAATCTTTCAACGAACTCGATTCGAAAATGATTTTTGACGCAGCCGAAAAAGGCGACAAAGTTGCCAACGAAGTATTTGAAATGACAGGCAAATGGTTAGGACAAGGCTTTGCCGATACTGTTCACCACCTTAGTCCTGAAGCGATTTTCCTTTTTGGCGGACCAACGGCTGCCGGCGACTATATTTTCAAACCAACCAAAGAAAGCATGGAGCATCATTTGCTTCCAATTTTCCAAAATAAGATTAAAATCCTGCCATCGGAGTTAAGACCTGGTGATGCAGCAATTGTTGGAGCAAGTGCTTTGGTTTATAAAGAACTTGAAAAATAAATATTTGTCAAGTTACTGATTGTTAGAGAATAATAATCGGTAATTTAAAAATCATAAAAGGGAAGAGCCGTCAATTTTGGTGGTCTTCCCTTTTGTAGTTTTTGCCAAAAATTGTTAATAAAACGGGTATTCCGAATCAATTTTCATAGCTTCACCAGCCAAACAGAAAAAACAGAGGCTTGAAAAACATAAAAACACATATTTATTTCTGCATTATTCTGCTCATTTCACTGAGTATATTTTCCGAAAAAACAATCGCGTCAGCCGCACTGAAAAAAGTAAAATACAACTACCTCATATCCGTTCCTGAAGATTACGACAAAGAACCTGGCAGGAAATGGCCAGTCATTTTTTATCTCCACGGACGCCATGCAAGTGGCACAAATATTAAAAGTCTCGAACGTTACGGATTGCCATATTACCTTAAGACAGGAAAAAAGATCGACTTCATCGTTGTTTCACCACAATGTCCGTGGGGAAAAAATTGGTCTTCGGAAGACTGGTTTAACCCGGTTTTCGATGAGGTTGCGTCTAAATTGCGGGTGGACGATTCACGTATTTACCTTATTGGCATGAGCATGGGTGGTTTCGGAACCTGGTCGCTTGCCAACCGTATGCCCGATAGATTTGCTGCTATTGCACCAATGTGCGGAGCTGGTGACATTAAATGGGCCGACAACCTAAGCAAAATACCAACCTGGGTTTTTCATGGAACTGCCGATCGTCAGATTCCGATCAGCCGGTCGGAAGTGATGGTTAAAGCGTTGGAAAAGAAAAATGAGAACCTGAAATTTTCACGTCTCGTCAATCAGGGACACGATATTAGTAAGCAATTCAATAACGACGAATTATACAGCTGGCTCAAACAATTTTCGCTCGAAAGAAAACAATTCTGGGAAGAACCTTTGCCATTCCTGAAAATGATTGCAGCTAAAAAAGTAACAGTTCATCCTCCTGAAAGACAAAAAAATAACTCCATTGCTTCTGTTCAGGAAAAATAAAAAATGCATATCCCTTAATTTACCCAATGTCATAAAAGTCATTCAATTGTCATTTGGTTGTCATTAAGTTGCCGAAAAATGACAACGGAATGATCACAACTGACTGATAGAATGCTTAATAGGTTAGCAAGCGTACAGTCATAAAATAAAAAATTGAACCTTTATTTTGGTGGAGATTTCAGCTGAGTACAAAAAATAACAAACCACAAATAACACAGATTCTCACAGAAAATAAATCTGTGTAAATCGGTGTCATCTGTGGTAAAGAAATAGTTAACTGGATTAATCCTTCTTGTGCGACCAGCCGGTTTTCAGCCCAATCACAAAATAGACAAGTGCAACAACTCCGGCAGCAAAAATGGTATCACCCACTATACGCATCCAGCGAAGCGTGGCCATCCAGGGTAATTGCAGGAAATCAGCCGAACGTGCATACCACAAACCATGTTTTACGCTTGCCCATGTTTGTGCCAGACCAATAGGTAAAACGCTGATCATCACCATCAGGAGTAAGCCAATATTAATCGCCCAGAACGATATTTTAATGACTTTGTCACTCCATTCATTTTTGTGGTTCATTTCGCGCAGTACAAACAATGTCAACCCGATTCCCAGCATTCCGTAAACGCCAAACAGCGCGGTATGTGCGTGTACCGGTGTGGTATTGAGTCCCTGCATGTAATACAATGCGATAGGCGGATTAATTACGAACCCGAAGATTCCGGCGCCCAGGAAATTCCAGAAAGCAACCGCTAAAAAGAAATTGATCGGCCATTTATACGCCTTGACCCAACTGGCCGCACTGCTAAGCTGGAGGTTGCCCCATGCTTCAAACCCGATAAGTACCAGTGGAACTACTTCCAATGCGCTGAAGCTTGATCCGAGTGCCAGTATGGAAGTTGGCGTTCCGGAGAAATACAGGTGGTGAAAGGTTCCAAGAATTCCTCCAAAAAGGAATACAATGGTCGAAAACAGTACAGTGGTGGTGGCGTATTTTACTTTGATCAATTCCATTCGCACAAACAGATAAGCGATGATAACCGTGGCAAATACTTCGAAGAAACCTTCAACCCAGAGGTGAACCACCCACCAGCGCCAGTATTCGGCAATGGCAAGATTTGTATGTTGCCCCCACATCATTCCGGCTCCGTAGAAACCTGCAATTGCAATACACGAAATCAGGAATAGTATCAGCAATTGCTTGCTGTCTGAACGGCCTTTCAATGCTGGTATAATGGCACGAGTCATCAGGAACAACCACAGGAATAAACCAACCAGAAGGAAAATCTGCCAAAAACGGCCAAGATCCACATATTCGTATCCCTGATGTCCAAACCAGAAGTTGGTCACATAACCCAGTTTCTGCATAATGGCCATGAACTGACCGGCCATTGATCCGCCGACAATAATCAGGAGTGCAATGAACAGGAAGTTGACACCCCAGACCTGAAACTTGGGATCTTTTCCACCGATAGCCGGGGCAAAGAAAAGCCCTGTTGCCAGCCATGAGGTAGCAATCCAGAAGATTCCCATTTGAACGTGCCATGTCCGCGACAACGAATAGGGCAGGAAGTCGGCCAGATTAAAGCCATAGAAGGCAGTTCCTTCAACTCCGTAATGGACTGTAATTATCCCCATTCCTATCTGAACGAGAAACAAGAGCATCACCACGTAGAAATATTTCAGCGTTGCCTTCATCGAAGGAAGTATTTTCAAACCAATTACGGGATTGGTGGCCGGAATTGTATCAGATATTTCCTCTTGACGGTTTGTTATATAGTACCATGACAACAATCCGATTCCTGCCAGTAGAATAATTACGCTGAAACCTGTCCAAAGAACCAGCGCACTTGTTGGGCGGTTGCCCACCAGCTCTTCTGCCGGCCAGTTATTGGTATAAGTAATGTCAGAATCAACGCGGTTGGTGGTTGTTGCCCACGATGTCCAAAAGAAAAATCCAGCCATCTTGGCCATTCTATCGGCATCTTTTACAGTATTGGCAGGCATTCCATAAGCTTCGCGAAGAGCGTGCTGATCGGCACCATCCATAAACAGTTCAGTATAAAATTGCTGAACTTTTGCAATTGCTTCGGCTCTGTGATCGGAAACGACCAAATCGCCATTGCTTGCATTGTAAGTGTTTTCGCGAATCTCGCTTTGCAAACGCGCTTTTAATGCAGCCTGTTTCTCCACATCCAGTTTCGAGAATTCAGTACTGTCGTCAACAAAAGCAAAGTGATTTAGCATGGCTATTGCTTCTTTGTGAAGCCAATCGGCTGACCAATCAGGCGCCTGGTAAGCACCGTGTCCCCAAATTGATCCCAGTTCCTGCCCGCCAATTGATTGCCAGACGTTTTGCCCGTCCTTAATATCCTGGGCTGTAAACAATACTTTTCCTGAAGTTGTAACAACTCTTTCAGGAATTGGGGGAGCCTTGCGATAAATTTCACGGCCAAAAAATAGCAATACGGCAAATGAAATAACCATTACCGCCGTAAAACCAATCCATAATTTCTTTGTACTCATAGAATTTTTTGTTTAGAAGATAAAAAAGTCCTTAATTCTTTTGCAAATGTAAAAATTCAAATAGGATTATTGTATTTTTGAGGATAATTTTATCCACTTATAGATAAAATATTTATTAATTGCTGATTATTAAGGAGAAGAATTGAAATAATATCGCATTATTTATGCTGACTCACTATCCAACGTCCGTAAACGGATGAGGGTATCAAAATACTCTGTGGCTCTCTGTTCGTTCTCTGTGTAATTAATCGTATCACCGGGTTTCACAGAGAGAAAAAAATCCAGTTTGTTAACTTGTCAAACACCTTAATCATCGCAGACGATCAGGGAGTGAGTCAATAAATACGACAATAAATCGATCTCATTACTTAGTTGTATAGCAGCTTGATGTGAACCAATTTTTCTAAAATGCTAAAATGGTTCTATCAACCTGAATCATTAAAGTCATCAAACTTGAAAACGAACTCATTAATGCGTAATTTTGGCCGAAAATCTTAAAATCATCTATGCTATCAAAAGCCGCAGAGTATGCGATACGATCAATGGTTTACATTTGGATGATGAACCAACAGGGAATGCGTCCGGGTTACCGTACCATTGCAACCGAAGTAGGCTCTCCGGAGCATTTTACTGCAAAAGTGCTGCAAACCATGACGCGTTATAATTTAATTAAGGCAGGAAAAGGACGTGGTGGCGGTTTTTACTTTGAAAATCCGGAAGAAGAACTTCCTGTTTTTGAAATTATTAAAGCAATCGATGGCGAAAAATTCTTTAGCAGTTGTGCTTTTGGCTTCGAAAACTGCAACTGCAGCAATCCTTGCCCCATGCACGATGAATTCAAACTTGTTCGGGATAATTTTTCTGAAATGGTTTTTAAAATAACCGTTCAGTCGATGGCTGCAAAGATTATTGATGGAACGGCTTCTCTGAATCAAAAATTGAATGCTACCATCTGAAAAATTGATAATATACTGTCATGCAGCAAATTGGAAGATTCATATTGAAAATAATTGGCTGGGTGCTGATGCTTCCGGTATATTTCTATAAGTATGCCATTTCACCCCTAACCGGACCATCGTGCCGGCACGAGCCCACCTGCTCGCAATATGCCATTGATGCCATAAAAATACACGGACCATTCAAAGGTTTTTGGCTGGGAGCACGACGAATTTCGAAATGTCATCCTTGGGGAACACATGGATACGATCCGGTTCCGCCGAAAAAAGGACAGCCCCTCTAAATCTCCCCGAGGGGGAGACTTTTAAGAATTGCTGATTTCGTGTACTTTATCAAATAATGGGAGTTATTAAGCCAAAGAAATGCAAATACGAAGCATTTTTTGTCCCTTCTCCTTTCGGAGGGGTTGGGGGAGGCTTTAATTATTGCTATTCAATGATACTTGTTTCACGGAAATCAAACTATCTTTGGTTTTGAATGTTTAATCGTTTCTGATTTTTTATTTTTTAGTTTATGAAAAAATTCCTTTATATCATCGTTTTATTTCTGGCCGCCTGTCAGCCAAAACAAAAAGACACGCGCGAACTGGTTTCGGTAAGCATTCTTCCGCAGAAATATTTTGTCGATCAGATTGCCGGAGATCTTTTACAAGTGAATGTGTTGGTTCCTCCAGGTTCAAGTCCCCACAATTACTCGATACTTCCTTCGCAAATGAAAGATATGGCCAAATCGAAAGTTTGGTTGCAGATTGGCTTGCTCACTTTCGAAGATGCATTGAAAGATAAGCTGGCGGATATCAACAAAGAACTGGCCATTGTAAATTGCTCTGAAGGAATTGAGCCAATTGCCGGAAGCGAATGTGAAGAAGAAGGACATGATCATGAACACGCTCATCACGAGGCTTACGACCCGCATATTTGGCTGGCTCCCGCCGAATCGAAAATTATGGCACAAAACATCTTGAATGCATTGAAAGCCGGATTCCCACATCATTCGACAAGTTTTGACGCAAACTATGAACGGTTTATTTCTAAAATTGATTCTGTTTCCAGCCTGATCGATCAGAAACTTGCTTCGCTCACTAACCGGAATATTCTTATTTTTCATCCTACTCTCGGTTATTATGCCCGACAGTTTAAGCTAACACAAACTGCTCTCGAGCTTGATGGAAAAGAACCTTCGCCAAAGCACATGAAAAGCATTGTTGATTTGGCGCGGGAACAAAATATCCGTGTTATTTTTATTCAGAAAGAATTTGATGCCGAGAATGCCCAGCAACTTGCCCGGGAATTAGACGGTGAAGTAGTGATTATCGATCCGCTCGACTATGACTGGGAAAAGCAACTGCAGGATATTACGGAGAAAATAGCTGCTCAAAAATGAAGAAACTGATCGAAATAAAGAATCTTTCGGCTGGTTACGAAAATCAGGTGGTACTTGAAAATGTTTCGCTCGATATTTTTTCAAACGATTTTATTGGTGTAATCGGACCAAACGGTGGCGGAAAAACCACCCTGATAAAAACCATTCTGGGTTTGATAAAACCAATTTCAGGAGAAGTTAACCTGCTCATCAACAAAACCAATGTTGGCTATTTGCCACAGGTGAACCAGATTGACAAGCGTTTCCCGATTTCGGTATTCGATGTTGTCCGCTCCGGAAAAGCTGATACTGCCTTGTTTTCGTCGTTTCATAAAAACACGCAGGAAAAAGAAAAAGCAGAGTCGCTGCTTCAGGAAATGGGTATTTTGGCGCTTCGGAATAAGTCGATCGGAGAACTTTCAGGAGGGCAAATGCAACGCGTATTTCTGTGTCGTGCTTTGATGAACGAACCGAAATTGCTGGTGTTGGACGAGCCGAGTACTTATGTTGACAATAATTTTGAAGGCGAATTGTACCTGAAATTAAAAGAACTGAACGACCGGATGGCCATTTTGCTGATTTCACACGATGTGGGAACTATTTCGTTTTTTGTGAAAACCATCGCTTGCGTAAATCGCAGCCTGCACCACCATCCGAGCAATATTATCAGCGAAGAACAGCTGGCTTCGTACAACTGTCCACTGCAAATTATTACCCACGGAAACATTCCGCATACTGTACTGAAACTACACGACGAACACGAACATCATGGACACCATCATTGAGCTGTTTTCATACGATTTTTTTGTAAATGCTTTTCTGGCATCGCTGCTGGCAGCTATTTCGTGCGGAATTGTGGGCACCTACATTGTTTCGCGGCGAATCGTTTTTATCAGCGGCGGAATTACCCATGCTTCGTTTGGTGGTATCGGAATGGGTTATTATTTGGGAATCAATCCATTGATTGGAGCTGGCGTTTTTTCTATTTTATCCGGAATGGGCATTCAACTTTTCAGCAGTAAAGGAAAAGTGCGCGAAGACTCGTCGATCGCTATCTGGTGGTCGCTGGGAATGGCCATCGGGATTATATTTGTGTATCTCACGCCAGGTTATGCACCCAATCTGATGAGTTATCTGTTTGGTAGCATCCTCACTGTTTCGACCGGCGAAATCTGGCTGATGCTGGCGCTGGCAATAATCATCATTTCATTTTTCACCCTTTTCTATCGTACCATCCTTTATATCGCTTTTGACGAAGATTTTGCTAAAACTTCTGATTTACCGGTAGTTTTGTTCAATTATCTGCTGATGATACTGATTTCGCTTACCATTGTTCTGAATATCCGGGTGGTAGGTATTATCCTGATTTTGTCGCTGTTAACAATTCCACAAGCCACAGCCAATCTTTTCACGCGCGATTTTGGGCGGATGATGTTTTATTCCGTTGGGTTCGCCTTTCTGGCCTCTTTTATTGGCTTGCTTGTTTCCTATTTTGCCGACATTCCTTCAGGAGCTACCATTATTTTTACACAGGTGGTAATTTTTGGATTGGTTAAACTGGTAAAAGCTTTTTGATTATCGCTTATATAAACTGCTTGTGATGGACGAAAAGAGCAATGTAATTACCTGCACCCACTGTGGTAAATCATGGGATAAGAAGCAACTTGAACGCTCGTGCAGCAACTGTTTTGCCTGCACCGGCTGCGAAGCTTATATTTGTCCGGAGTGCCGGTACGAGATTGTGGTGATACCGATTAAGCCTATGAAACGCTAAAAAATCGTTGTTCATTGATTATTGGTCCTTTTGGGGATATTGTTGCCTAATGTCGCTCTTCCGATAGCAGTTTAGTAACTGCACCCATTACTTCAGAAAAACTTATGCCGTGAAATTATTGGACAGAATCACCTGTCGGAACAGAAAGTTGTTTGGTTCGAATCCGGCAAACCCATTTAATAACTAGCGAATCCTGAAGTATTTCAATAACTTGTCTGCAATCTGATTCAGATCGTCGGAAATATTGAACATATAGCATAGCCCGATGAAGACTGCGCTAATAGCGAAACTACGCACGACCAGGTCAACCAGAAAATGAAATGGCAGCACCGGAATGATTTTGCCAACCACAAAAGCCAGCAAGCCAATTGCTACACATTTAAGGTGTACAATCCGGTATGGAAATAACTTCATGTTTCGGTGAAGGTAAAAAACACGAAAAAGAGAGGCTCCTGCAACCGATAATAACGATCCGAGTGCTGCTCCGGTCATTCCCCAAATCGGAATAAAAATCATGTAAAAGATAATTACCAAACCCAGCAGCACTCCCATAGAGTAGGTTTGAATTTTGTATTTGTGCGATGTCCCGATGATCTGTACGCTCACCCCGGTTGAGGCTACAATCAGATTCGAAAGGGAGATGAGGACAATAACCCATTGCCCGTCAATGTATTCAGGTCCCAGTATTTTGAAAATGTTGTGAAGGTTGGTAACCATCAGGATAAAAAGCAATAAGGCGGCAAAAAGCTGATTGATACTGCTTTTAAAATAGATGTCGTCGATGGTTTCCATGTCCTTGTTTTTCCAGGCTTCAGCAATAATGGTCGATGAAATTTTGCCAAGAGCAATGGCCGGAATCAGGATGACGGTTCCAAAGTAAAAGCTAATATTATATACACCGGTCATAGAAAGGTTGGTGTAACTGTTCATCATGATGGTATCAATGTTTTTCAGTGCGATAGAGCTAAATCCGATGATCATTCCGAAAAACGACAGGCTGGTTATTTCTTTNNGCTGGAAAGCTTAGGAACACCACAAATCCTAATACGAATTGTGGAAAACTGATCCAATTCAGGAAGAATGCCCCGATTAGAAATAGAGTTCCGAGCCGAAATACAAAATCGCTTAGGATAGAGCCGGTGGTTGCGTCGAAAAGCATCTTATTATAGGTGTCGAGCATCAGGAAAAAAGTCCTGAAAAAAATGAGCGGAACCAGGTACCAGATATACTTCACCAAAAGAGGTGATTTTTCCAGATTATTTTCAATGATCCGGGGCTTCAGCAATAGAAAAGTTATGACTGAAATCGTAATCCCAATTGTTGCGACAGCTATGGTAAGAAACAGAAAACCATTGTGATTCTTGTCCTTATCCCTGAAATACGGGAACAAACGCTCGATCACTTTTGTAAAGCCAAGCGTGGCGAATTGTGAATACAATGCAGAAACTGCAACCAGGATGGCAGTAAGTCCGATTTGTTCGGGAGTGAACAGTTTTGTGGATATGACTGTGAAAAAAAAACCAATGATAAGACCAATATACGAGTAGATCGAACCCTTGATTGTTTGCCTTTTAATTACGCCCATTAATTTTTAGTTATTGACTTAAAAAGGTTTATTTTTGCTTCGCACGAAAATACGAATTAATAATACACTCCTGTAAAATAATATGGATACAAAAAACCTTCTTAAAAAATCGGGGCCCGCATTACTGGCTGTTGTTCTGTTTCTGGTAATCAGTGTCATTTATTTTTCTCCTGTTCTGGAAGGGAAAAAGCTGCAAAGTTCTGATGGCACCCAATTTAAAGGAATGGCCAAAGAAATTGTGGATTACCGCGCTGCTACCGGTAAAGAAGCGCTTTGGTCGAATAATATGTTTTCAGGAATGCCGGCTTACCTTACTTCTACCCTGTATCCGGGCGAGTTGTTTTCAAAAATTCAGCGAACCATTACTGCTATTTCGCAGCCGGTAATGATACTCACTTTAAGCTTTTTGTTTTTCTTTATATTGTGCCTTTTGCTCGACATTGGCGTTTGGACAGCCTTTGCGGCGAGCCTGGCTTATGGTTTTATGACTTTTACTTTTGTTGTGATGGTAACCGGCCATTTGACCAAAGCTCATGCGCTAACTTACATGTCGCTTGTTGTTGCCGGAATTTTATTCGCTTTCAGGAAAAATAAAATTGGCGGAAGCCTGATTGCTGCGCTGGGTCTTACCTGGATGCTAAGCGCCAACCACTTGCAAATGACTTATTATGTGGCTATTCTGGTACTGATTCTGGGAATCACTTACCTGGTTTTTGCCATCAAAGAAAAAACTTTGCCCGATTTTGCAAAAACAGCCGTTCTGCTGATTATTGCAGCGCTTTTTGCTGTCGGCACCAACTTTTCGCGTTTATACACCACCTACGAATACGGAAAATATTCGATGCGGGGCCAGTCTGAATTAACCCTCAACAACGAGAGTAAAACCAGCGGACTCGATCAGGATTATATTCTTGATTACAGTTACGATTTGGGTGAAGCCATGACCGCTTTTATTCCACGGTTCAAAGGCGGAGGAATGAGCGAACCTTTGGGCACAAGCTCCGAAACGTACAAATTTTTAGCTGAATCGCAGGGCGCAACCAACGCGAAAAAGATTGTTGAAGGCGGAATGCCGATGTATTGGGGAAGTCAGCCAATTTCTGGGGCGCCATTCTATTTTGGTGCTGTATTGTGCTTTTTGTTTGTACTTGGCTTGTTCATCGTAAAAGGTAAAGACAAATGGTGGCTTCTGGCGGTGTTTGTCTTTTCGCTGCTTTTGTCGCTGGGCAAAAATTTCTCTGTTTTGACCAATCTGATGCTCGACTTTTTCCCAGGATACAACAAATTCAGGGACGTAAAGAATATCATTGTCATTCAGCAATTTTCCATGGCATTACTCGGAGTTTTAGCCATAAAAGAAGTTTATCAGCGAAAAATAAGCGATGCCGAATTTATGAAAGGGCTGAAATATTCATTCGGTATTACCGGTGGCCTTGCTCTTATTTTTGCCATTTTACCCGGAATTGCAGGTAGCTTCACCGGAAATACCGACGTGCAATACGTTCAGGCCGGATATCCCCAACAGTTTATCGATGCTTTGATGTCGGACCGCCAGAGCGCTCTTCGGATGGATGCATTCCGCACATTTATTTTTGTTGCATTGGCAGCAGCAGGTTTGTGGGCTTACTGGAATCAGAAAATTAAAGCGCAGTATGCCATTGTTTTATGGGTTGCGCTGGTGATGATCGATATGTGGCCGGTTAATAAAAAATATTTCAACAACGGACATTTTACTTCGAAAAAAGAAGTGGCTGTCCCATTCCAGAAAATGCCGGTTGACAACGAGATTTTGAAAGATAAGGATTTGTATTACAGGGTTCTGAATCTGCAAAATCCGTTTAACGATGCACGAACTTCGTATTTTCATAAGTCCTTGGGAGGTTATCACGGAGCCAAAATGAAACGATACAACGAGCTGATTAATTATGGCATTACTCCTGAAATACAAAACCTGATTGCGGGATTTAAACAAGGCTCGCCGATTGATTCGGTGATGAACAATTTGCCGGTAATTAACATGCTGAATGCCAAATACTATATTTTGGATCCGAACAATGCGCCGCTCGAAAATCCGTTTGCTATGGGTAATGCATGGCTGGTGAAGGAAGTTAAAATAGTCGAAAGTGCCGATCAGGAGGTGACTTCGCTGAAGAACTTTGATCCGAAATCGACTGCCATCGTGAATAAACGCTTCGAAAATGAATTGGATGGTTTCAAATCCGGTTCAGGAGAAGGGGAAATAAAACTGACAGAATACAAACCCAATTACCTGAAATACGAAGCTTCGGTTAACGGAGGTTCGCAGTTGGCAGTTTTCTCCGAAATTTATTATCCGAAAGGATGGAAAAGTTTTATCGACGGCAAGGAAACCAATCACATTCAGGCCAATTTTGTGCTACGTGCAATGGTTGTTCCGGCAGGGAAACACCAGATCGAGTTTAAATTTGAACCTGTTTCGTATTACACCGGAAATAAAATTTCGCTGGGTAGTTCAATCTTGTTACTTTTAGCCATTGCCGGATATCTGGTTTATGTTTTTAAATTTAAAAAAGAAGAATAATGGCAGGCAAATCGCAGCCTCAAAAGCTTAAAAAACGAATTTTTAAATCCTATCTGACTTCAACCGTCAGTATATCAATGGTTTTATTCCTGATAGGGATGTTAGGACTGGTATTGCTGAATGCCGAACGACTTGCGCAATATGTTCGCGAAAACATTGGCTTCACGCTGGTACTCAATGAAGGAGTTCAGGAGTCGGAAATTTCGGATTTACAGAAAGCGCTGAAATCGACCGATTTTGTAAAGTCGGTGGAGTACATCGACAAGGAAACTGCGGCAGAAAGACTGAAAGCTGAACTGGGCGAGGATTTTACCGGTTTTTTGGGTTATAATCCGCTGTTATCGTCAATCGATGTAAAATTATTTGCTGAATACGCTACGCCTGAGAAACTGGTGGTTCTGGAAAAAAAGTTCATGGAATATCCACAGGTGAAAGAAGTTTTGTTTCAGCGCGATATTGTGAATATCATCAACGAGAATGTAAAAAAGATCGGGTTTATCCTTGTTTTTTTCTCCGGATTACTCCTTTTTATATTCTCGGCACTCATCAATAATACCATCCGGATTTCGATTTATTCGCAGCGGTTCATTATCAACACCATGTTGCTTGTTGGTGCTACCGACAGGTTTATCAGGGCTCCCTTTATTAAACGAAGTGTGGTTTACGGAATTGCAGGAGCATTTGCCGCCAATTTGCTTTTGTTTATCCTGATGTATTCTTATTCCAGCGAGATCAAAGGAATTGTTGACATGGAAGATTTCAAAATATTCGGAATCGTATTTCTCGCCGATTTAGTTTTGGGAGTGCTCATTTCGTGGAGTTCGACTTATTTCGCAGTAAACAAGTTCCTGCGGCTAAAATTCGACGAATTATTTTATTAGTTTCTACACTTTAAAGTTTTCAGCTAACTTTGCGCAAAATTTCGAACAAGATGGAAAAGAAATATTTTGATAATATGGAAGGTTTTGCTTTGGGAAAAGAAAACCTGAAACTGATGCTTATCGGTCTGGCAATCATCATTGTTGGCTTTATTTTAATGACTGGCGGAAAAAGTAATGATCCATCGGTTTTTAATCCTGAAATATTCAGTTTCCGTCGTATAACCCTCGCCCCGATGGTGGTTCTATTTGGCTTCCTTTTCGAGATTTATGCCATTATGAAAAAACCAAAATCAGGCAAATAACTGCCGGTTAACAAAGTCTTAATATAAATTTAGTGTTTCAGGATGGAAAAATCCTTTGAGGAGTTTGATTTTCAAAAGGGTGAAATCCTTTTGTTCGATAAAGAATTGGATTGGACATCATTTGACCTTGTTCGGAAATTGAGGAATTTCTTGTGTCGGGCAACCGGTGTTAAAAAACTGAAAGTCGGCCATGCCGGAACTCTCGATCCCAAAGCTACCGGATTAATGATTGTTTGTACCGGCAAGGAAACCAAGAATATAGATCTGATTCAGGCAAAAGAAAAGGAATATGTGGCAACCATTAAACTTGGGGCAACAACTCCTTCATTCGATCTGGAAACAGCTGAAGACGCGACTTTTCCTACTGACCATCTGACTTTGGAGTTTATTGAAAGCACTCTGAAAAATTTTAAGGGCGAGATTGATCAGGTACCGCCTATTTTCAGCGCTGTAAAAATTGAGGGGAAACGCGCGTACGAACATGCCCGCAAAGGCAATGATATTGTGCTTCAACCAAAAAAAATTACCATCTCCGAACTTGAAGTTCTAAACTTTTCAAACGACCAAATCGTACTACGGATTGTATGCAGCAAAGGAACTTATATTCGTTCGCTGGCCCGCGATTTAGGAATAGCGCTTAATTCAGGAGCGTACCTTGTTGGTTTATGCCGCACACGGATTGGCGATTTAAAGTTGGAAGATGCCTGGGATTTGAAAAAATTTCTGGAAAAATTGACACCAAACGAAACCAATTGAAAAGTGTTCCGTATAAGGCGGTTCTGCAACGAAACTAACTGATGGTTTTGGGAAGAAGATACACAGGAATAAAAAATTACTAACACTATAAGTAGAATGAAGTTATCAAAGTTTAAATTCGATTTGCCGGAAGAATTAATCGCATTGCATCCTGCCGCAAACAGAGATGAGTCGAAATTATTGGTGCTGCATCGTGCAACCGGAAAAATTGAACACAGGATTTTTAAAGACATTGTTGAATATTTTGGAGACAAAGACGTATTGATTTTCAATGATACCAAGGTTTTTCCTGCCCGTCTTTATGGCAACAAGGAAAAAACCGGCGCTGAAATCGAAGTTTTCTTGCTTCGCGAGCTGAACCGCGAACAGCGTTTGTGGGATGTGCTGGTCGATCCGGCCCGCAAAATCCGTATCGGCAATAAATTGTATTTTGGCGAAGACGATTTGCTCGTGGCTGAAGTAATCGACAATACAACTTCGAGAGGTCGTACTCTCCGGTTTTTATTCGATGGTCCTTACGACGAATTCAAGAAAACACTTTATGGTTTAGGCGAAACTCCGCTTCCAAAATTCATTAAACGTACGGTTACTCCCGAGGATAAGGATCGTTATCAAACCATTTTTGCCAAGCACGAAGGCGCTGTGGCTGCCCCAACTGCAGGACTGCATTTTAGCCGTGAACTGATGAAACGTCTGGAAATTGTCGGTGTAAATTTCAGTTATGTTACACTTCATGTTGGGCTGGGAAATTTCAGAAGCGTTGATGTGGAAGATCTGACCAAACACAAAATGGATTCCGAGCAAATCTGGATTTCGGAAGAAGCCTGTAATATTGTTAATGAAGCAAAAGATTCGCGTAAAAACATTTGTGCCGTGGGTACTACAGTTATGCGCACCATCGAAAGTTCGGTTTCGACACAGGGACACTTAAAACCGTATGAAGGCTGGACCAACAAGTTCATTTTCCCTCCTTACGATTTTAGTGTGGCCAACCGAATGATCACTAATTTCCATTTGCCACTTTCGACTTTGCAGATGATGGCTGCCGGATTTGCCGGATACGATCATCTGATGAAAGCTTACAAAGAGGCAATCAAAGAAAAATACCGTTTCGGAACTTATGGCGATGCTATGTTGATTCTGTAAAACGAAAAAATACGATACGAAATCCCCGTCAGCAAAAGTTGTCGGGGATTTTTCTTTCCTTATAATCTTTGTAACTTAGTAAAACTTTAGACAGATCAACATTAAATCAGAAACTTATGGAACCCATCGTATTGACCGATCCAAATGTACGACCCACAGAGGAATTGATCTTTTCAATAATCGGTGAAAACAGTGTTTATTGGGAACAGTTAGTCGATTATTTGTACGATAAGCATTTCGATATTGCTGAAGAATGGCGGTTTTACAACGATGGCAAGAGCTGGTTGTACCGGGCACTCCGGAAGAAAAATACACTTTACTGGATCGGTGTCATCAAGGATACTTTCCGGGTAAGTTTTTGGTTTGGCGATAAAGCAGAACCTGTTTTACTTGCAAGTACCCTTGCTGAAAACATAAAGGAAGAGTTTAAGAATGCCAAACGTTACGGGAAGCTCCGCGCTATTTCTATCGAAATGCGTACGGACGAAGATTTGGAGAATGTGTTGAAATTGATTGAGTTGAAATCCAAAATCAAATGATCCTGTCCACCAAAGCAAAAGATTAGTTTTATCCGCCAATACTTGCCACAATACCGTATTCCTGAAAAATATTCAAGGCTTGCAATTGAGCATCTTTGGTCGGTTCTTCCAGAAGCTGAAAATCTTCCGGTCTGCCTAATTTCTGGTACTTCGTCTGGGCAATTTTGTGGTAGGGTAGCAGGTTCACTTCTTTCTTTTCTCCTGAAAGTGAAGCAACAAANNCAGCAGCTTCAGGTTTTCCAGTATCTTTTCGTTCGGAACGCCAACCCATTTCCGATGCCTTTCAGAATCCATCAGTTTTAGGTCGTACAGAAAAAGATCGGTGCGTTTTGCAACAGCCTGAATGATTTCGGTATTTGCCAATCCTGCTGTGTCAACAGCCCGGTGAATTCCTCGCTTTCCACATTCGTCAAGCAGTTCGATCAAAAATTTTGATTGCAGCAAAGGTTCGCCGCCCGAAAAAGTAACTCCACCGCCCGATTGATCAAAGAAAACCCGCTCTTTTTCAATCTCGTTCATAATTTCGGCAACCGACATGGATTTTCCTGACAGTTCGATTGCTTTGGTCGGACAAACTTCAGCGCAACAGCCTGATATGTTGCATCTTTCAGCGTCGGTAATAATTCCTTCCGAAGTCAGCGTAATTGCCTTTTCAGGACAAGCGATCACGCACGTTCCGCATCGGATACATTTTGACGGAGCGTACATTCGCTCTGTTTCAGTAGAAATGCTTTCCGGATTGTGGCACCAGGCACAGTTCAGGTTACAGCCTTTCATAAAAATAACGATCCGAATGCCCGGACCATCGTTGATGGCGTAACGCTTGATATCAAAAATAAATGGTTGATTCATTTCTTAAAAAATCACTATCAGTAATTTTTATTATCTTCCTGTTATTCAGTATTTTGTCTTGGATGTTTCATCGTTTGTGTTTATCACAATCCTGACGATGGGTAAAAATCTGGCGGGATTTTTAAAATCACATTTTGCCCTTTTGTGAAAGGCCAACCGCGCACCGATTAAATCTTTCCCGGAGAGATTTAGAGAGGCTTCCTTATTCCCTAAAATCAATTTTAAACAAATTCAGCGGACAGGCAGGAACACAAAGTTCGCAAACAATGCACTTCTCCGGATCGAACTGAAGCTCCCACTTTTCAGGATCCATTTGCAGAGCACCGGCAAAACACACCGCAGTGCAGTTTCCGCAACTGATGCATCGAACATTATCCCAGGTTATTTTTTTGTTCAGCGGTTCGCAGCTAACCTGGTTTGCTTTCAGGTAAGCGATTCCGTTTTTCAGGTTGGTGGTGGTTCCTTCCAGTTCAAGCACCAAACTTCCTGTTTTCCCCGGCCAAACTTCAGCCCGAAGAATATTGATCCGAATGTCGAAATCTTTTACCAAATGATAGCTAAACGGCTGATCACCACTTTGTGGCGGAAACTTCAGAACATATCTTTTTTTCTGCATTTTCATCTCAAGAAATTTACAATTTACTGATTTACAATTTACCATTCATTCCAGACTCCGGTCTCCCGTTTCCTTTCTCCTGTTTCCTATTCTTTTATTGTTCTTTCAGCGATTTTAATGAGGTATTTGTTGGAAACATCTGAACCGGTTTGCTGATTTCGAATTCGCCAGCCAGAATAGATTGTTTCAGGATTTCGGCAATTTTGCGCGCT
This sequence comes from Prolixibacteraceae bacterium, assembly GCA_003537645.1. GTDB lineage: Bacteria > Bacteroidota > Bacteroidia > Bacteroidales > Prolixibacteraceae > Aquipluma. The sequence goes on along the minus strand of DPRM01000150.1, from coordinate 28,202 downwards.
TTACTCAGGCTCGAAACCGGAGCTGTCCGTATCTTTTTGCCTTGCACTTCAATTTCTCCGGAACGTAATTCCGCATAAGTTACCCGGCCAAGGGCTGGGCTACCTTCCACGCCGTAATCGCAAACTGTTGTTTCAATCTGTTCGTTACTTATGGAGACATTTTTTGCGATGTCGGCATTCAGCACTGGAATTGGGATCCCGATCCCCACGAATAAGCTCACACCGTATTTTTCATAATAGGCTGCCTGCAAAAATTCCGACGACATTTCTTTCAAATTACCCATCACGGCCAGCGTAGCAGAATTTCCTACCGGAACGCCGTGTTCGTTTTTCGGTTTCGAGGTGTTAAACTGCGTACCCGGCCAAACCACAAACCCCTGCGTTCCGCCCAGAAAAATCCGGGTTCCGATGCCAATAGTTTTCATTTCCGGGTCGTTCAGCAATGGGCTCAATTCTCCGGAAGTGGAATAAGTCGCATTGCGCATGTTGGGAAGCAAATTTCCCATGTACGTATATTTCATTTGCGAGGTAGAATTCACCGCCACGGGATAATTTTGGTAGGCATTGCGCGGGTTAAACAGAAACATTTCGTTCACCGTTTCCTTGTTGATTATGGTTTTGATGTGTTTGCGCGGATAACAATCGGTTCCTTTTCCCCAGGCTTCCAGCTCAATGTCTTTGCCATCAACCAAATCCTGAATGACATGTGCACCACCGTATTTGGGGTTTTCCGGATCGCAGGCAGTTGCGCCGATGTACGTGTCAACAGCGGCAAGGCCTTCGTAGGCCGGGACTCCGTTCAACCGTATTTTTTCCATCCGGATAGGTGGATTGGCATGACCAAAGTTGACAATCGCGCCCGACGAGCACATGGCGCCAAAAGTAGCTGTTGTTACGACATCTACTTTTTCGGCAATTTCTTCGGGAGAGGCTGTCAGCGCCATTTGTGAGACTTCTTCGGCGGTGAGCACCACAGCCTCACCCCGGCGAATTTTCTCGTTAATTTCTTCGTATGTTTTTTGAATGCTCATAGTTTGATATTTTATGCTTAAACACAAAGTCACGAAGGCACTAAGTTTTATTTCTATCGCGCCTTTGAGTCTTCGTGTTGAAATTTTTACGTGACTTTAGATCAGGATTTAGCACATACACCCGTTGGAGAAGTGCATGAAACTCAGGAGATGTAAAATTGAAAGTTGTTTCATTTGTTTTGCTTAAATTATAATTCCGTTGCCGGCCGGGTATTGGCACCTTTTTCGCCAGTTGGCGAATGGTTGCCAGAGTTTCATTGAGCCCGATCTCTCCGCTCTTCTTTATAACCAAACAATCAGTTTGTGCGAGGATTATTTGATAATGAGACAAAAATAAGTTCAAAAAACCGATTTGGCAAACAAAACCTTATTTTGAATGAGGAGTTTTGGCTAAAGTTGATATTTTGATTGCGAATTGCAATCTATCTTTACTTATTATTACATATTAATGCAGGTTCTCCTGTGTAGTCTGTCCTTTCATCAATAATTTTTACATTTGCAGCATCAAAAAATCAAAAGTCATGATTCAGGAAATACAAATTTACAACACACTTACCCGCAAAAAAGAAGTTTTTGAACCGCTGGTTCCTAGCAAGGTTGGGTTGTACGTTTGTGGACCAACCGTTTATGGGGCACCTCATTTGGGTCATGCCCGCTCGGCAATTTCATTTGATTTGCTCTTTCGCTTCCTGAAGCAGATTGGCTACAAGGTGCGCTACGTGCGCAACATCACCGACGTTGGCCATTTGGTGGCTGATGCCGACGAAGGCGAAGATAAAATTGCACAGCAAGCTAAACTCGACGAGCTGGAACCGATGGAGGTGGTGCAGAAATATACGCTGATGTACCACGAGGCGATGGCGATGCTAAACCTCGAATCGCCCAGCATTGAGCCCCGCGCTTCGGGCCATATCATCGAACAGATTGAGGAAGTAAAAAAAATCCTGAATTCGGGATACGCCTACGAAAGCAATGGATCGGTGTATTTCGACGTGGAAAAATTTGCTTCGGAAAATGAATACGGAAAACTTTCGGGCCGGAAAATTGAAGATTTACTTTGCAATACACGCACTTTAGATGGGCAGGATGAAAAACGCTCCGGACTGGATTTTGCCATCTGGAAAAAAGCCTCACCCGAGCACATCATGCGGTGGCCTTCGCCCTGGAGCGACGGTTTTCCCGGCTGGCACATGGAATGCACGGCCATGAGCTGCAAATATTTGGGTGAAACTTTCGATATTCACGGCGGCGGAATGGATTTAACCTTTCCGCACCACGAAGCCGAAATGGCGCAGGCGCAGGCTGCTCACGGCAAACCCGCTGTTCGTTACTGGATGCACAACAACATGATTACTCTGAACGGACAAAAAATGGGCAAGTCGCTCGGAAACGCCATCTCGCTGGAACAGTTTTTCAATGGAAATCATCCGTTGCTTGAAAAAGCCTACAGCCCGATGACCATCCGCTTTTTCATGTTGCAGGCGCACTACCGCAGCACGCTCGATTTCTCGAACGAAGCGCTTCAGGCTTCAGAAAAAGGGCTGGAACGTTTGATGAAAGCCGTTGCTAAAATTGAATCGTTAACAGTTTCTGAAACCTCTTCAGTAAATATTGCTGAACTCTCTGCCAATTGCTATGCCGCCATGGCCGACGATATGAACAGCCCGATTGCCATTGCATACCTGTTCGAAGGTGTGAAAATCATCAATTCGGTGGCTGACGGAAAATCAACCATTACAGCAAAAGACCGCGAGGCTTTAAAATCGCTTTTCAATGCTTTTGTGTTCGATATTTTCGGGTTGAAGGCAGATGATCAGGCAAATTCCGGAAACAGTGAAGTGCTGAACGACGTGGTTGCTTTACTGATGAAACTTCGGGCCGATGCCAAAGCCAACAAAGACTGGGCAACTTCGGATAAAATCCGCAACGAACTGGCCGCTATTGGGTTCGACATTAAAGACGGAAAAGATGGTGTGAGCTGGGAGCTGAAGAAGTAAGCAATGGTCAGTTGCAGTTTGCAATTCATGTTCAATAACAATTCTCTTTTGTAACATACGTTACAATTTATTCCATTTAATAACTGTATTTTTATGTTGCAGATTGAAAATCAGGTAAAAGACTGATTTCTGCCATAACATTATAGCTATGAAACGAGCATGTTTGCTAAATTCAAAAACATCGGTAAAGATGTTAACATGCGAGTTCCATACGATAATTAAAAGACAAATCATTCTCGTATGAAATTTATAATACATTTACTTCCGCCAAAACAATGGAGATTCCCGGTTATGCTGCTGGCCGGAATTTTTATAGGCTTATTTTTCTTCTTGTTTTATGTGAGCAAAGCCTATTCGTATTTATCGGATGAGCCTGAAACCTGCGTAAATTGTCACATTATGGCACCGCAGTATGCCACCTGGGGACACAGTTCGCACCGTGAATACACCAATTGTAACGACTGCCACGTACCGCACAACAATGTTTTCAACAAATACTTTTTTAAAGCCAAAGACGGAATGCGCCACGCCTCCATGTTTGCTCTCCGGCTCGAACCACAGGTTATTTTTATTCATGAGGCCGGAAGGGATGTGGTTCATCAGAATTGTGTCCGCTGTCATTCCAAATTATTGGTTGATCCGAAGTTGAGCGCTTCAGTAAAAGATTTGCACGCCCAACGCACCGACCGCGTTTGCTGGGAATGCCACCGCGAAGTTCCACACGGACGGGTGAATAGTTTGAGCAGTACGCCCAACGCGAGGGTTCCGCTGCCCGAAAGTCCGGTTCCGGATTGGTTGAAAGAAGCTGTGGCCGACTAAAAACACCGAACCTATTTTCAATATATTCAGAAATAATAACAACAAAAAATATCTCCTATGAAACCCATTACACAAATTATTGAAAAGCGCCCCTGGATGGCCTGGCTCATCTTTTTTATCACTATCGTTGTTGTCTTTTTAGTAGGGCTGTTGGCTTCTTCGGTGATCGAACGCCGTGCCGAAGCCGTTTTCGTAAATGTTCCAAAAACCGAAGTTTCACAATTCGAACCACGAAATTCTGTTTGGGGAGAAAACTATCCACGTGAATATCAGTCGTATTATCAAACTTCGGATACGACTTTTGGAAGTAAATACAACGGAAGCCGGATGATCGACATGTTGGAAGTTGATCCTCGTTTGGTGGTTCTGTGGGCAGGTTACGGATTTTCGAGAGATTACAGCCAGGGACGCGGGCATTTTTACGCTGTTGAGGATATTCGCAATACTTTGCGCACCGGCGGACCAACCAATGACACTGATGGGCCACAACCGTCAACTTGCTGGACCTGCAAAAGCCCGGATGTTCCGCGCCTGATGCAGGAAGAAGGTGTGGAAGAATTTTATAAAGGAAAATGGTCGCGAATGGGCGCCGAAGTGGTGAATCCGATTGGCTGTGCCGACTGCCACGATTCGAAAACCATGAATCTGCACATTTCTCGTCCCGGATTGATTGAAGCTTTTCAACGTCAGGGGAAAGACATTACCAAGGCTACCCATCAGGAAATGCGGACACTGGTTTGCGCCCAATGCCACGTGGAATATTATTTCGACAAACACAAAGTAGAAGGTGCCAATTACCTGACTTTCCCGTGGGATAAAGGAATGAGCGCCGAAGCCATTGAAAAATATTACGACGAGATTGAATTCTCGGACTGGACACACTCGATGAGTAAAGCACCCATGCTGAAAGCCCAACATCCGGAGTACGAAACTCATTCGATGGGAATTCATGCCGAGCGCGGCGTTTCGTGTGCCGACTGCCACATGCCGTACAAAAGCGAAGGCGGTCAGAAATTTACTGATCACCACATTCAGTCGCCATTAAATAATGTGGCTAATTCGTGCCAGGTTTGTCACCGCGAAGAAACGGCCAGATTGGTTCAGAATGTATATGACCGTCAGGATAAAATTATTGAGAACCGCGACAAATTGGAAGAATTGCTGGTTCACGCCCATGTGGAGGCAAAAAAAGCATGGGATTTGGGCGCTACCGAAGCCGAGATGAAAGACATTCTGCAAGGAATTCGTCATTCACAATGGCGCTGGGATTTTGCCGCAGCAAGCCACGGAGCTTCATTTCATGCACCTGTTGAAATTGGTCGGATTATCTCGACCGGAATTTCAATCGTAGGAGAAACACGCGTTAAACTTGCACGGTTACTGGCCAGCAAAGGATTTAACCAGGAAATTCCGTATCCGGACATTGCCACCAAAGAAAAAGCACAGGAATTTATTGGTCTGGATATGAAAAAACTGCGCGAAGAAAAGCAAACTTTCAAGCAAAACGTGTTGCCAAAATGGATTGAAGCCGCCGAAAAACGTGAGGCTGGTTATGGCAAAAAAGTGGAAATGTAAAAATCAAGGCAAAAATTAAAAGTACAAAGGCAAAAGAAAGACAAATGAGAAAATTACTATTCATAGGAGTTTGCGGCCTTCTTTTCGGCAGTCAAGTGAAAGCACAATTCAGCCTTTCCGGAGAATTACGGCCACGAACAGAGTATAGTCACGGTTATTCAACGCTGGCTGCTGAAGATCAGGATCCATCGCTGTTTACTTCGCAACGTACCCGACTGAACTTCGACTATAAAATGGATTTGCTGAAAGTTGCTGTGGTTTTGCAAGATGTCCGCATGTGGGGAAATCAGGCGCAGCAGGTAGCAAACGAAGAAAAAGCCACTTCCATTCACCAGGCCTGGGCCGAAATGAACCTATCCAAAAGCCTTGCACTGAAAGTTGGTCGTCAGGAGTTGAATTACGATGACCAGCGCATTTTGGGAAACGTTGGCTGGGCGCAACAGGGGCGCTCGCACGATGTAGCGCTGTTTAAATATGCCAAAAAGCTAAATATTCATTTCGGGATTGCACACCACGAAACAGGCAACCGCAAAAACAATCTGTACGAAGGGCCGGATGCCTACAAAGATTTGCAATTCCTATGGCTTAACCGCAAAACCGACAACTTCAATTTTAGCGTATTGTTCCTGAATAACGGAAAACCTGTGATGGAAGGGACCGAACAGAAATCGAAGTACAGCCAGACTTTTGGAACGCATGTGGAAGTTCCGGTTGATAAAGTGGCTTTTACAGGGCACTTGTATTTTCAAACAGGCGAAGATGGAGCCAACAAATCGCTGAATGCCTATAATTTAATGGCCGAAGCAACTTATAAGGTTTCTGAAAAAAGCCAGTTTTTGTTGGGCTACGAAATTCTTTCAGGAACAGATTATAACCAGACAGAAGAGAACAAATCGTTTGCTCCTTTGTATGGCACCAACCACAAATTCAACGGGTTTATGGATTATTTCTTCGTTGGAAATCACCAGAACAATGTGGGCTTATCGGATGCTTATCTGAAATTCGCAACCAGCAAGAACAAAACGGCTTTCAATGCCGATGTACATTTCTTTTCGAGTGCCGCCAAAATCTCGGATACTGCCGATAATTATCTGGGAACCGAATTGGATTTGACCTTGACTCAAACAATCAATCCGGTAACCAAAATTGCGTTGGGTTATTCGCAGATGTTCGGGAGCGAAAGCCTCGAAATCCTGAAAGGCGGATCAAAAGGTGCTTTCAACAACTGGGCTTATGTGATGATTTCAGTAACTCCAAAGTTTTTATAAAAGTATTGAGGGTTACACTTTAAGTGGAACCCTCAATAAATCTGGAACAACTCAACCAATCTTCACCGAAGTCATCGTCAGTGATCCCATCACCGGTTTGTCGTTGAAAAACAAGACCGGTTCATTTTTATCCTTCAAAGCCAAAGTATAAAGTAGCGGCAGATAATGATCTGGAGTTGGAACTGCCAGTTGAACTTCACGACCTAAAGCAGAGTAGTTGATCAACTCTTTGTGATTTCCTTCCTGAATCAATTGCTTAAATTTATTGTTGGCCTGAATCGCCCAATCCAAACCATATTCGGGTTCGTTCATTTTGTCCCAGGCCACCATTCGCAGGTTGTGAACCATGTTTCCACTGCCCACAATCAGCACACCCTTGTTTCGTAAAGCAGATAATTGTTGTGCTAGCTCATAATGATACTGTGGCCCCTGTGTGTAATCCAGGCTGAATTCAATCATTGGAATATCTGCTTCGGGATAAATCCGGCGAATGACGCTCCAAGCACCATGATCCAGTCCCCATTTTTCATCGAGTCCAACCGAGGTTTTGGTAATGATTCGCTTTGTTTCGTGTGCCAGTTCGGGACTTCCAGGTGCAGGGTACTGCACATCGAAGAGCGCTTTTGGGAAACCGCCAAAATCGTGAATCGTTTGTGGTTTCTGAACTGCGGTGACATACGTTCCTTTTGTTTCCCAATGCGCCGAAATGCAAAGAATGGCTTTTGGTCGCGGAATGGTTTTCCCGAGATTCCGCCAACCTTGTACAAACTCGTTCTCTTCAATGGCATTCATCGGGCTTCCGTGCCCTACAAACAAAACCGGCATTCGGGGAGTGTTTTCACCGAAGGTTATTAACTGGTTGATTTCGTTGAATTTCATAGCTTTCAGTGCAAAGGGGAATAAAAATACTGATCCAAGAAAAGACCGGCGTTTCATAATAATAGTTTATAAGTGCCATAGTACATAAGTACCTAACAATTCCAAATCATTGAACTTAGGAACTTTGTACTTATGTACTCTTTATTGTACTTTCACCAGTTCAATATCGGCGCTTAATTTCACTTCTTCGCCAACCAAAACGCCACCGGCTTCGAGTGCTGCATTCCAGTTCAGGCCAAAATCTTTGCGGTTAATTTTTCCTGAAACAGAGAACCCTGCTTTTACATTTCCCCACGGATCAGTACCAATTCCACCAAATTCAGCCTGAAGTTTAACCGGTTTGGTCACGTCCTTAATGGTAAGGTCGCCTGTTAACTCATAAAGGTCGTCACCCAAATCTTTCAGCCCATTTCCGGAGAAAGTCAGTTTTGGATAGTTTTCAGCATCGAAAAAATCAGCACTTTTCAGGTGTGCATCACGGTCGGCTACTTCGGTATCGATGGATGCCGCGTTGAGCGAGAACGAAATTTGGGCAGTCGAGAAATCATCTCCTGCGGTTGTGGCAGCGCCCTCAAATTCTCTAAAACTGCCTAATACATTCGAAATCATAAGGTGTTTTACCTTGAAGCTAACTTTGCTGTGTGTTGGGTCAATTACCCATTTTGTTTCCTGTGTTTTCATCTTTATAAAATTTAAATTGTGAATTTGTTTCATTCAAATTGATGATACAAAGATGCGGCTAGCAAACAGGCAAGCGGTAACAGTTTCAGGAAAATGAGTGGTACTTTTAGGAAATAATGCTTTGCGACATTTCGCGGAACCGGGAAGGAGTGATACCCATCTTCGCGTGGAAAACCCTTGTAAAATAAGACTTTTCGTTGTAGCCGAGTTCAAAACCAATCTCCGAAATCGTCTTTTCGCTGTGTAATAAAAGGTTTTTCGCCTCGATTAATTTGCGGGTTTCGATAATTTCTGAAACGCTTTTCTGAAAGTTATTTCTGCAAATCAGGTTCAGATTCCGTTCCGACATATTCATCTTTTCGGCATAAAACGAAACACCCACGTCGCGCCTGAAATTCTCCTCCAGAATTCGCAGAAAATTGTTGAAAGTGGTGATCTGGGTGACTTTCGCTACATTTTCGATGGGCAGATTGCGCTTTCGTTCGGCGTCAACCATCGACAACAAGCCTTCAGTAAGATGTTGCACGGTGGCCATATCGGCAAAATCCTGAACGTTTTCAGCCTTAATGATTTCGCATAATCGGACGAAACGATTCAAACAATCGCCCGTCGGAAGCGGCACATTGGTTGAGGTAAAGAAGTTGGAATAAAAGCTAAGTTTCGAGTTTGGAATAAATTCGGGTTTATAATTGATCACCCAGCCGCGCATATTTTCGTGCGGAACCAGCTTGTGCATCTTGTTCATTGAAACATAACATGCCGCGGGTGCCGCAATCACTTCCACGTTAAAATCGATGTAGTGTTCAAGGCTCCCTTCAGTCAAAATGATCAACTCTTCGAAATCATGAAAATGCGCGTCGTACGTTCGTTTCACAATGTCGTCGACCAATTCCTGTGTAATCTCGAATATGCGGAAAAGCTTCTTCATTCTTTAAATTTAACTATGAACTACATAGAGCACAATAGATAATTCAGAAATCAGAGAACTTAGAAAGAATTGCTTGCTTTTTAGATTCTCTCTGATTTGTCCTTTGGGAAAAAACACTAAACTATGTGATATATGTGGTTCAATATTACCTGATTTCTTCGGTTCCGTCCGCATGACGTGCAAAGCGCCCTTTTTCGCGCGGGTGAACCTGATCGCGGCGAGGCCATGGCCAGCCACCAAATTCGTTTTGCTGATATTCGATCATCGCCTGCCGGATTTCTACCTGTGTATTCATCACAAAAGGCCCGTATTGCACCACCGGTTCGTCAATTGGTTTTCCCTGCAGCAACAGAAATAATCCTTCATCATTGCCATTTTCAACCACTGTTTCCGCATCAGCTTTCAGTTCAATGGCTTTCTCCTGAACGATTTTTTCTCCTGAAATCAGGATGGACGAACCACTATAAAAGTACAGCGAACGGCTTATTCCTGAACTTGCCGAAGGTAATTCCAATTTTGCTCCGGCTTCCAGGCGAATCGTCCAGATGGCGACTTCGTTTGCAGGATCAGCTGCCCACGAATCTGGCGCGGGAGCAAGCGCCTGCACATTTCCGAAAGCTCCGGCAATCACGTTTATTTCTGAAAGTTTTCCGTTTTCATCGGTAATTCGGGCAACCGGAATATCTTCAGTCCACAGCATCTTAAAATGCGGATCGGCAAACTTCTTGGCTTTGGGCAAATTGAGCCACACCTGGAAAAGCTCGGTAAGGTTGCGACTTTCGGTGTTCAGCAACGGAAACATTTCGCTGTGCTGAAGTCCGGCTCCGGCCGTCATCCACTGCACATCGCCACCACCGTATCTGCCAGCCTGCCCGTGCGAATCGGCATGATCGACCAAACCTTTTGTAACCACCGTCACGGTTTCGAACCCACGATGCGGATGCGCCGGAAATCCCGGAATGGTGTCGCCGTGATACATTCGCCAGCCATCTTTTAGGTTGAAGTCTGAACCGATTTGCCGACCTCTCAGCAGCGATTTTTCAGGACCCATCTGTTCATTTCCTTCAGGAAAATCGTCGAGATGATGCGCGCAAAACAAAAATGGATTGGTCACCGGCCACATAAAGCCAAGTGGTTTGATGCTGATGATGGAATTGGTTTTCATGATTCAAAATTTTTACTTCATACAACAATCTTCGGCTAGTTTTATCGAATATCCTTTGACCAGATAGTCCTTCAGAATTTTATTTGCCCAGATACGGAATTGGGTTCCTCTTTTTAAATTAACGCGATACCCGACAGAAATAATGGCATCAAGATTACAGACTTTAATTTTTCGGTTAACTATTCTTTTTCTTTCTTGCTGAACTACTGAGTAAAACTCGGTAGTTGAAAATTCGTCTAACTCTTCAGATTTGGAAATACTTTTGAGATGTAATCCAATAGTGTCAGAGTCTTTACCAAACAGTTCTGCCATTTGCTTTTGTGATAGCCTAACAGTCTCATTGTCAAGTTTCACCTGAATCTCGGAACTTCCGTCTTCCGATTTGTATATTTTGATTTCAGAGGTAGTCATTTTGAAGCTTTTTCCAAAGTTAAGAATAGCAAATTAAAGCTCATTTCTCCGGATATCTTTTTTGTAATTCTTCATTATTTTCCCAAACTCTTTTTCTCTTTTCCGCTTCTCGGCAATTGTAGCTTCAAAATGAGCCTTCTCCCGTTCCATTTTCTGATAGTTTTCGTATGATGCGGGATCAATTTCTCCATTTTCAACAGCTTCCAAAACAGCACACCCCACTTCGTTGGTATGTGTGCAATCCTTGAATTTGCAATCTCTGGAAAGTTGAAAAATAAGGTCAAAAGTGATTTCCAAACCGCTTCCCGAATCGGCAATACCAACTTCCCGCATACCTGGATTGTCGATTAAAATTCCGCCGTTATCCAAAACAACCAGTTCGCGGTTGGTAGTTACGTGCCGTCCTTTATGCGTACTCTGGCTTATCGCATCGGTTCGCATCAGTGTTTTTCCTGAAAGATTATTCAATAAAGATGATTTCCCGACACCCGAAGAACCCAACATACAATAGGTTTTCCCTTTTTCAATTAGCGAATTTACAGTTTCATATCCGTCGCGGGTTTCGTTGCTGATTGACAAAATAGGAACATTGCTGATGCGTGCTTTTATACTTGCAATGGTGGTGTTCAGTGTGGGTTTATCGATTAAGTCAGTCTTGCTCAGTACAATCACTGGTTTTACTCCGGAAGTATTGCAAATTGTCAGGTACCGCTCCAGCCGGTTGATGTTAAAATCGCGGTCGGCAGCCTGCACCAGAAAAGCAAAATCGATGTTTGTTGCGATGATTTGTACCTCGCCAAACTGTCCAATGGCCTGCCTTTTAAGGATGGAGTATCTCGGAAATACCTGGTGAATGATAGCAGATTCTGCATCATAAACAATCAGCGAAACCCAGTCGCCCACGGCAGGAAAGTCCTCCCGGCTTTTTGCCGTAAAACGCATATTCCCGGTTATTTCTGCTTCCAGTTCGCCTTTTTCAGTCCACACCATATACCGTTCCTTGTGCTCGGTAATCACACGTCCCACCTCAAAACTCGAGAGATTGTTCTCAATCCTGAATTTTTCAAGGTCTTCGTTATATCCGAAATCTGCTAATTTCATGGCTGTCAATATTGAAGATTATATTCTACCGAATAAATATAGCGATTTTACAAATTGGCAGAATGCCATTTAAACAGGAAAAAATTATTCTGTAGCTCAACATTAGGTGATTTGTGGCTCAAGATCTGGAATTAATGAGCTTTAAAAACGAGAGTGGTGAGCTAAATTCCTTTTTGTATCTTCGGCCACAAATCAATTTAAGCTATGAGCGACGAAAACAGCAGAAAAACATGGGTGCATCCGTGGTCGTACCGCGAAGGAACGATTGTTACGGTGGCAATTCTTTTGCTCGGCTTTGCCCTTCAGGCTGCCGGTGGAGGCATGGTGCTCCGGGTTGCCGGTTTCCCCTGGAATCTGATTTCAGGAATTGTATTTCTGAGTATTCTTGTTTCGTTTTATTTGTGGCTGAAAAAGCACCCGGCAGTAAAATGGCTGGGTGGTGTGAAAGCGGCTTTACCAGCCATTCTGGGCTTTACTTTTCTGGTTCTGCTCATGGGTTTTGTGAAACAGGATGTTGTTCATCAAAACAATCTGGTTCGTATTTTGGGTTTGTCTCATCTGGTACAAACCTGGCCTTTTATACTGATCAACCTCTATTTAATGGTTTTGCTGGGCATCGTTACCCTTAAGCGACTGACTCCGTTTACACGCCGGAACGTGGGATTCTTTCTCAATCATTTCGGCTTGTTTCTGGTTTTGTTTTCGACTGCTCTCGGAAGTAGCGATGTACAGACTTTGAACATGAATTGTTACGAAAACCAGTCGGAATGGCGCGCCAGCGANNGATCGATGAATTTCGCCCAAAAGTGACAATTATTGACAATAAAACCGGCAAAATACTGATGGGCAAAAACCGCCAGTCGTTTGAACTGCTCGACCGTGATACTTTCGATTTTTTTGAATACCATCTGGAAGTAGATACTTTTTTAACCACTTCAGGAAAAGTAGGAGAGCGCTATTTCGCGGTTAACGAGCCCGGTTCGGCACCATCGGCAAGGGTAAAAGTGACCAATTCGCTCGATGGGACGGTCACTTCGGGATGGATTTGCAGCGGAAGTTTTGTTTTGCAGCCCGAAGCGCTAAAACTTAATGAAGATCATTCGCTGGTAATGCTACCTGCCGAACCAAAGAAGTTTAGCTCTGAAGTTTCTGTTTTAACCAAAGACGGAACAAGCCGGACCGTAACAATAGAAGTGAACAAGCCTTTCAGGATCAATGGCTGGACTATTTACCAGCTTAGCTATAACGAAGAAATGGGCAGATGGTCGGATATGAGTGTGCTGCAACTGGTACGCGATCCGTGGCTTCCAGCAGTTTATTCAGGTATTTTCCTGATGATGGCTGGCGCTGTATTTTTATTTATTTTCGGAAAACCTAAAAATGGAGGAGTTGAAAATGTGGCTTAATTTTCCGGTTTTTGCATCATTTGCCATCGTACTTTGGCTGGCTGCCACAGGCCTTTTCCTCTTTTCGGCTTCGAAAATGCTGAACAGACTGGCAGCAGGATTAAGTGTAACAGGAACAGCTGTTTTGCTTGTTTTTGTGATCATGTTATGGATTTCGATCGACAGGCCGCCGATGCGGACATTGGGCGAAACCCGTTTGTGGTATGCTATATTTCTTTCAGGAATTGGTCTTGTCTCTTATTTTCGCTGGAAATACAAATGGCTGGTGTGTTACAGCCTGACTTTGGCCGTGATGTTTCTTTCGGTCAATCTTAATCACCCGGAAACATACGACAAAACGCTGATGCCCGCATTACAAAGCCCATGGTTTGTGCCCCACGTGATTGTGTATATTTTCGCCTACGCGCTTTTGGGAGCTTCGTCGCTGGTGGCTATTCGTAATCTGTTTGTAAAACAATCAGGCAAAGCGATCAGCGGACCGGTTTCGATGGCCGACAACCTGGTTTATCTCGGATTTTCGTTCCTGACATTGGGTTTGCTGTTCGGTGCGCTTTGGGCAAAAGAAGCCTGGGGACACTATTGGACCTGGGATCCAAAAGAAACCTGGGCATTTATTACCTGGATGTTTTACCTGGTTTACATTCATTACCGTTTCAGAAATCCGCTGGCTCACAACAAGGCCATGATGATACTGGCCGCTTCGTTTGTAATTCTGCTTATTTGCTGGTTTGGCGTGAATTACCTGCCAAGTGCTCAAAACAGCGTGCACGTTTATACCGAATAAACCGCATTATTTCTTTAACTCCAAAAACCACTTAATGGTTTGCAATCCAACCGGAACAACTCCCAACGGATGATCGTATCCCGGAATGATGGTAAGATCTAATTTGTTACTGGGCACTCCGGCAGTCATAAAATCGGCCAACATTTTCTGGCTTACATTTACCGGTATGTACTCGTCGTTGCCAGCATGGAAAAGTTTTGTTGGTGTCGAAATTTTCCATGCCGAAACACTGTTGGCAACGAATGCACTTTTAAGTGCTGCAAATTTGGCGTTGGTGGCATATCCGGTGCGGTATTCAGGAGTTAAAAGAGTAGCCATGTTGGTGGATAATTCAGAATTTATTGCTCCCCCGCTGTGTTTCCCATCGAATAAGCCAGGAATTTTTGCGGCATAAGGTGCCTGAATAAAGTCGCTGAGCAGATTGGTTACCAAGCCAATGGAAGTATAGCAATTGAGCAGATAGGTCAGGAAATAAGGCATTGGATATTCGGTTTTTGCAATGATCTGCTCGTTCATAAATTCGAGCGAATAGGGGCCGGCGGCACACGAGCTGGCTTTCAGGTCGAATTCTGAAGCATAGTTTTTTTCAATCGCTTCCTGCAATTTCATGGTTGCCCAGCCTCCTTGTGAGTAGCCAAAAATATAAAGCTCTTTGGTTGGCTTTGCCACAATCTTTTCGTCTTTTCCCAATTCATTTACAGCCCTTAGCATATCCAGAATACTTTGTGTGGTCGATTCGGCATGGAGATAAGGATGAGCAAGTTGTGAAGAAGCACCAAAGCCAATATAATCGGGAATAACCACGATAAAGCCGGTTGAGGCTACACTTTCAAGAATTAAAAACAAGTCGTTTTTTGGATTTTCGCTGGGCGCTTTGTTGTGCTCGGTGTTGGTCCCGTTCTGAAAGCACAGAATAGGATAATCACCAGGCACCTTTGGCAAACAAACCAATCCGGAGGCCTGAATATTAGTATTTTTGAATTTGGTTTTGTAAACAATCTTATGAACTTCAAGGTCGTCGGTAGCTTTAGAGCCAATGACCGAAGTTCCGGCGTAAATTAGCTCTACTGTCGATAATCTTATTTGCGATTCCTGGGCGGTAACGGCAAATTTCAGTTCGTTCTTGATCAGATATTCATTCTGAATTTTATCAGGTTCGTCATTTTTATCACAAGAATTCAGCAATAATCCTGAAAAAATGAACATCAACAAATAAATGCGGTAAATCCTGAAGTTTTTCATCTGTATTTAATTTTTTGTATGAATATCCTTAATATTTCCCAATGTCATAAAAGTCATTCAATAGTCATTTTGTAGTCATTCAATTGTCAGGAAATGACCACATATTGACAACTGAATGACTGATGCAAAATACCAAATAGGTATGTAAACGGACAATCATATTGTTTATACTTTAAGTCTTGTGTTCATATCCCAGTTCAGCAGCCGAGTTCCGAAGAAATTCGCGGGTAAAATAATCCGGGTCAACAATTTCATCATTCCAAATCAATATGTCGAGATCGATGTTTCGCGGTCCGTATTTTTTCTGAGTCCGGTCTCTTCCCATCTGATCTTCAAGGTTTTTAAGATAGTGCGATAAAACTTCCATCTCCATTTCAGTTCTGATTCGGACGGCTCCGTTGGTATAATCAGCTTGTTCTGTAATTCCAATCGGTTTGGTTTGCACCATATCCGAAACCCGAACAATCTCAACATCGGCAGCCAAAAGCCTTAGCATTTCCTGAATGTGATATTTGGCTTCAATATTCGACCCGATGCCAATAATACAATCGTTCATCTCCTTGCCTCCATTTCGAACGAAACCGATTCGGCGAACCTCAGGGCATGAGGCTTATCAACCTCAACACGGGCATGACTTACACGTTGGTCGGTCATTATCAGGTCGAGAATATTTTTTGTAAGCACTTCAAGCAGTTTGAAACGGTTGTCCTGAACCAGCTCAATAACTTGTTTTGTAATTGTTTTATAATTGTAAATGCCAACAGGCTCGTCGGCAAGCAGGGCTTCCTCCGGAATGTCGGCTTCAATTTGGATGTTAATAACAACATCTTGCTTATTCGCTACTTCTTCGGGATTAAAACCGATATACGTTCGCAGCAATAAATTTTTTACACGGATGAGTGCCATTTAAGTTGTATTAATTTGTTAATCCAAGATTTTCGCCGCCATCGCAAAACAGCAACTGTCCGGTTAAATAGTCGTTGCTCACAATATAATCCAGACTTTTCAGGATCGGATCGAGGCCTCCGGGGCGCTTCATCGCAATGTTTCCGGCCAGTTTCCACAGGTAATCTTCGTCCTTTTCTTCCGGGGGAAGTGTTAAACCCGGCGCAATCGCGTTGACGCGAATATCGGGTCCAAATTCAAGCGCCGCCATTTTTGTCATTTCCCACAAAGCCTTTTTCGACAGCGAGTAGGCTGCAAAATTCGACTTGTTATTGACAATGCGGGTATCTGTAAAGTTGATAATCAATCCATTTTTTGCCAGCCTTGCAAACTCGCGCGTGAGAATAAACGGTGCCCTGAAGTTTACGTTCATCTGCCGGTCGAGAAACTCCGTATCAGTACCTGCAAAATCGGCACGATCAAAAACCGATGCATTGTTGATGAGCAAATTAATGCTGCCCATTTGCTGCAATGCCTTCGGAATAAGGGTTTCAACTTCAGGAGCATTGTTTAAGTTGCTACCAAAAAGCGCAAATTGCTGATAAGGAAACGATGATTTTAACTGCTCCATGAGCAATTTCGCGTCGGTTTCTGATGTGTTGTAATGTATGGCAATGTTCCAGCCTTGAGCTGCAAGATGAATTGCCATGGCTTTTCCAACGCGTTTGGCTGCCCCGGTTATCAGTGCTGTTTTTGTCATGCTTTTATAAACATTCAACCATTCCTGAAGTTTACTTAGTCGCCAGAATTACTGCTTTTTTGTTCTTTTTGCAAGGTTAAGAATAAAGTCGCCTCTCGAAGGTGCTGTGGATTCGGTATTTTGCACAACTGCTTTCTCTTTTGATGCCGCTGGTTCTTTTTTAATTATTTTCTCAATCGGTACACTTTTTTTTACAGCAAATTTTTCTCCTGAAAGTATAAGCTCGATTTGTTGCAGTTCCGAATTCGTGAATTTCATATTTTTCAATGCACCTACGTTGTCTTCCAGTTGTTTAACAGAACTGGCACCAATCAGTACAGAGCTTACCCTGCTATCTTTCAGTAGCCATACCAGCGCCATTTGTGCAAGTGTCTGTCCTCTTTTTAAGGCAAGTCCATTTAAAAGCTTCACTTTCTCAATGGCTGGTTCAACCTGATCGGGTTTCAGAAATCCCCATGATTTGGAAGCTCTCGATCCCTCCGGAATTCCGTTCAGATATTTGTCGGTGAGTAATCCCTGAGCCAGTGGCGAAAATGCGATAGATCCAATTCCTTCGCGGTCTAAAACATTTAGTAATCCATCTTCCACCCAGCGTTCGAACATCGAATATTTGGGTTGATGAATCAGGCAGGGAGTTCCCAGTTCCTTCAGTATTTTTGAGGCCATTAGAGCCATTTTTGCCGGGTAATTCGAAATTCCGGCATACAGTGCTTTTCCCTGACGAACGGCATGGTCGAGCGCCATCATGGTTTCTTCAAGCGGTGTGTTTGGATCAGGGCGATGCGAATAGAAAATATCAACATAGTCGAGGTTCATCCGTTTCAGGCTTTGATCGAGACTTGAAAGCATATATTTGCGACTTCCCCATTCGCCATACGGACCTGGCCACATAAGGTAACCAGCTTTGGTCGAAATGATTAACTCGTCGCGGTAGGGAGCCAGATCGAGTTGCATAATTTTACCGAAATTTTCTTCGGCAGAGCCGGGAGGCGGGCCATAATTATTGGCTAGGTCGAAATGAGTTATTCCAAGATCGAAGGCCCGGCGGCACATAGCCCGTCCGTTTTCAAAATCATCAACTCCGCCGAAATTGTGCCAAAGTCCCAGCGAAATAGCCGGTAGTTTTAAACCCCATTTTCCGCATTTATTGTATGGCATCTGGCCATATCGTTCAGAATCAGCCTGGTATTGCATTTGGTAAAATATTAGTTTATAATTTAGGTTGTTAAAAAAGCCAATTTAGGAAATAATGTCTGTTAGAACGTAATTAAACCGAACTTTTTTAAACCAAAACGGTTCATTTCACTAACAATGATTACAGTTTCAGGCTATTTTTGTTTCAGGAGAAATTTAAGTTTATACCTATGAGCGCAGAAAATAATGAGAAACATATTGGACCAATTTATATTGTTTCGGGAGGAAAGGGTCTCGCAGGAAACAATATGGTTCATTCGATGCTAATTCAATATCCGAACAACAATGTTCCGGTGAATATTGTACCCAATATTCACGAAGAAATACAACTCGTTAAGCTGGTCGAAAAAGCGAAGCACGAAGATGGACTTATTGCACATACGCTGGTGAACCGCGAATTACGGGATTTTCTGAAGAAGCTTTGTGCCGAGAAAGGGGTTAAAAATATTGATTACATGGGCGAGCTGGCCGATTATCTGGATGAAAAGCTGGACATTCCATCTGTACAATCGCCCGGACTTTACCGTGAGTTGAACCAGCAATATTTCGATCGTATTGAAGCCATTGAATTTACCTTGAATCATGATGATGGCCTTCAGCCGCAGAAATTGCACAAGGCAGAAATTGTACTTACCGGGGTTTCGCGCTCAGGGAAAACTCCGCTGAGTGTTTACCTTGCCATGTACGGATGGAAAGTGGCAAATATTCCATTGGTAAACGGTATCGATCCGCCAAAAGAACTGTTCGAGGTTGATCCGCGACGAGTGTTTGGTTTGAGTATTAGCTCGGGCCAGCTGATATCGCACCGGATCAAAAGACTGAAAAGTTTAAATAATACCAACAATACCAATTATGTTGACGAACGTTTGGTTGCGCTTGAAATCAGGAATGCCAATTTTCTGTTCGAAAGGGGCGGTTTTACTGTTATAAATGTATCGAACAAACCGGTTGAAACCACCGCTAACGAAATATTGAACATGATGGCCACCCGGTTTGAGTATCGTGGCAGGAAACTTTCTTCACCTTATCTGAAAGAAGGGGAAGAATAATTAAATCAGGTCAATCAACACAGAAAAAAACGAAATCCATACGCAATACTTGAAATTTATTTAACTATATTTAATGCCTAAATGAAGTAATTTGAAATTACGATAGGCAATGGAAAGAAAATTAATAGGTAGGGATGCTTCTTGTGATTATGTGATTTTTGATACAAAAAACAGGGTTTCACGAAGACACGCCGAGTTGTATAGGGATCACAACCAGTACTATATCAAAGATTTAGGTAGTAAAAATGGCACCTATGTCAACGGAAATAGAATTATCCCGGAAAATCTGGTTCAAATTGTTTTGACTGATAAAGTGACTTTATCAACTGATTATCATTTTGATCCAAAAAGTATCTTTGGCAGTGACGATGATGAAACAAAAATCCTTCCTTCGAACATAAGCTTATCTTCTGCTGGGTTCGAAAATAATCAGGCAGTTTATAAAGATAACCAACGCACTGTTGTTTTTGATCGTGATAAAACCCGGATGGAGGATTTACTCCAGATGGACAACTCGCCTTTTTTAACTATTGGCAGGAACACAGATAATCGAGTTGTTATTAGCAACAATAATATCTCAAAATATCATTGCCGAATCCGTCTATTGACACCTGTAATGATTGAGGTGGAAGACCTAGGATCTACCAATGGAACGTATGCTGATGAAGAAAAGTTAAAACCAAATGTACGATCCCAATATTCCAGCTCGGTTAAAATTCGGTTGGGTAGCTCCTTTATTTTAGATCTTAAAAAATTCTTTCCAAACATCCAAATCATACCGAAAAATTTACCGCTGAAGCCGGAGCATCAACAGACTCCATCTAATCCAAATGAATCACTTACAAGAAAGGAAATAGCAGCTTTTTATGAGTTGGAAGCTGTCTGGAAAGAATATGTTGGTCGCCAGAACCAAGCCAACAATTTTATTGCAGGATATGGTATTGGAGGTGCAGTTTTAGGAATTGCCGCTGTTGCTTTTACCGGGGGAGCCGGAGCTATATTTTTAATGAGTGGCGGTGGAATTCTGGGAAGATACCTTGGTCAGCAAAAGTCAAACAAAATCAGAAACGATTTGACTTATGAAGATGCTTTCCTACAAATCTATGCTTGTCCGCGCTGCGGTGAATCTTTCCAGAAAAAACCCTGGATTACAATCCGGGAATGTTATAAATGTAAAGCAAAATTCAGATAAACTATGAAATACTTTAAATGCGGGCAATGCCAGACCCCATACAAGATTGATGAAACTAAGATTAAAACAGTACAAATCTTCGTTACTTGTGCTAATTGTGGAGCAAAAAATGTTTTGCATCAGGGCCCAATTTTAGTTGCACAGTCAAAAGACAAGACTCAGCAATTCTCATTGAAACCTGGAGCCAATTCTTTGGGCCGAAAATCAAAAAAACCTGAAGCCGATATTCTGATTGACGATGAGTTTGTAAGTCGAAAACACGCCTCCATTTGGATTGAAAATCGTGACAACAAAATGTTTGTTGGCTTAGAAGACCAGAGCAGCCTTAATGGAACATACAATAAAAACAAAGTCAAACTAAAACCGGGATTAAAGTACCCTTTCCTTCCAGGCGATTACTTTATTGTCGGCTTAACTAAACTCACCCTAAAACTCAACTAATACAAGCTTATGAAAAATTTAGACACAAACATTGGTAACGATGATGATAAAACCATCGTTTATAGTTCAGATAAAGAATCGGCAAAAAATGCAAATGCAGAAGCAGCAGTTGTTAGCAACGATGCCGAAAAAACGCAGGTAACCCGCTCACCTGTAAATAAAACTAAGGAAACGCCTGCTTCGGAAGTTGCAGCTCCAAGTATTGAAAAATCTGGTATTTCATCAAATAAAGCAAAAGAAAACAAAGTTTCTGCCGGTGTTTTTGCGGCGGGTGTGGCTGGTGCAGGCATTGCCGGTGCCGCTTTGGGTACCGAATTTTCAGATGAAATCAAAGAGCTCTTTCATGTTCATGCAACCGATACACCTGCCGCATCTGATACTTCGGCACACGAAGTAACTCCTGATCTTAATAACGGGAATGAAGCTTCGACTAATCTTTCAAATTCACCTATTGAACATCAGGAAGTTTCATCTGACGGTATCCATTCTTTCGATGTTTCTGCAACCGATAATGCAGGAAACACATACGCAGTTTCACTGTTGGACTTGGATGGGGATGGTAAGTTCGATTTTGAAACAGGGAATTTTCATTTTGTTGATGGTTCGTCAATCAGTTACATCCAATCAGGGGATAGCGCAAGTCTTTTTGCTTCCGAACCTGCTCATTTGGCGGAGCCACAGGATTATCAGGAATTACCGGGGTTCTATGTAGAAAATGGTATTGGTAATCCAATGTTAGCAGAGCCAAATACTCATATTTATGAAATACAAGCCGGTGATACTTTAAGTGAAATCGCCGCCGCTAACCATACCAGCATCGAACACCTGATGGAATTGAATCCGGATATTACGAATGCCGATCAGATTTATGCCAGACACCAATTGATCATTCCTGATAACGATCATATCAGCAATCCATACGAAACGGGTGGTGACTTTGACAATCAAATGGTCAATTTTATTGATTCGCCAATTTCTGACGAGCCAATTGGAGAAGAAAGTGCAGGTGATTATGATTCTGTTGATTGGGCGTCATTCAGCGACGATTACCCGGGTATTGATGATTCAGCTTATGGTCAGGCATTAGCTCAAACCGATTTTGATAATTATCATGCAAACAACAGCCTGTTTGAGTCAGGGAATGATTCTGTAAGCTCTGAATTTATCTAAACCAAAATCTGAATGATAAAAATTAATAGCCAGGGATATATTTCTGAAATAGGGGAAAGGTCAAATAATGAGGACAATTGTGGATTGATTAAGGGAGCAACTTATGTGGTTTGCGACGGTATGGGTGGTGCCGAAAATGGTGAAGTTGCATCCGACATAGTAACACGGTGTTTTATGGAAGCATACAAGGCAAACCCGCATGCTAATGCCAATCAGGTTCTTTCAACCGCTGAAGCCAAGTTGACTGAATACATTAATCAGCACTCCGAAGCCAACGGAATGGGCACTACCCTGACACTTTCCCAGATAAAGGACGGGGGAATTTATCTGGGCTGGTGCGGCGACAGTCGTATTTATCAGTTCCGGCATGGAGAAATCATTTTTCAGACTACCGACCATAGCTGGGTAAATGAGGCACTTAAATCTGGAATCATCTCCCAGGAAGAAGCTGTAAATCATCCCAAATCGAATATTATCACGAGGGCAGTGCAGGGAAGCCATAAACCCACTTCGATA
This sequence comes from Prolixibacteraceae bacterium, assembly GCA_003537645.1. Lineage (GTDB taxonomy): Bacteria > Bacteroidota > Bacteroidia > Bacteroidales > Prolixibacteraceae > Aquipluma. The sequence goes on along the minus strand of DPRM01000150.1, from coordinate 5,708 downwards.
GAAACAATGTTCCTATCCGATATCCGACAAGGAGATTTGTTTATGCACTGCACCGATGGTGTGTTGGAAACCTGGAGCAACGATGATTTAAAAGCATTGTTTTCATCCGAAAACGAACCTGATAAAATACTTGAAATCATTAAACGGGAATGTGCGCTGCAATCGAAAGATAATTTTACTGCTATCGTTTATAAAGTTGGCGAGGCGCTTTTTCCAGAAAAAGTAAAAGAAACATCGGATCAAAAATCTGTGACAGACGCAATTCCAAACGAGGCTGTCCAATTTGTCAAGCCCGTAAATCAAAAGGAGACTTCTGGTTCTGGATCGATAAATATTCTCAAGACAAAGGTGCTCGGTATTCCACTCATAGTTTTTTTAGTGGCCATTCTTCCGTTTGTCATTTTTCTGATTTTCTTTTCCATCAGCAGCAAAAATCCACAAAGTGAGCCTGATCTGGTGATGCACCCAGCTAAGGAAAAGATGGAGCAATCCATTCCAGTAGCGCCACCACAAACGGATACGGTAACGGTTCATCCAAATAATTAACCTGCTGAAAAGGTTGAAAATAAACCTGAAATTGAGAAGAATAAAAAGGAAGAGAACAAATATCAAAGCACAGTAAGCAAACCCAATAACAACCCAAATCAAAAAGTAAAATGATGCAACATCCTAACTATACCTTTAAACAAACAATCGGTCATGGCGGAATGGCCACTGTTTGGCTGGCAGATCACAATACCCTGCACCAGCCCGTGGCCATTAAAGTGCTAAACAAAGAGTTTGTACACAACGAAAACATCCGCAAACGGTTTTTGGCAGAGGCTCGCAACATGTTCAAAATGAGCCATCCCAATATCATTAAGGTAACCGATTTGATTGATCAGGAGGATATGGTGGCTTTTGTGATGGAATATGCTGATGGCCAGACTTTAAAAGAATACCTTGATAAAAAAGGCAAACTGCCTGACGAAGAAATAAAACTGTTATTTTCTCAGATGCTGGATGCTGTCGGGCATGTACACGAGCTGGGTTTGGTACACCGTGACATTAAACCCTCCAACTTCATGATCACTACCAAAGGGGTAATTAAGCTGCTCGATTTTGGGATTGCCAAGAATACTGATATCAACAGTGCCGAATATACTCAAACAGGCACAACCCAAAACATGGGCACCCCCATGTACATGAGCCCGGAGCAAATTAAAAGCACCAAAGACGTTACCGCACAAACCGATATATACAGCCTGGGGGTGGTGCTGTGGCAAATGGTAATGGGCAAGAAACCTTACAATACAGACACGCTTTCTACCTGGGAGTTACAAACTAAGATTGTAATGGAACAAATGCCTTTAACAGCAACTCGTTGGGATAATCCGATTCAAAAAGCAGTTGAAAAAGCGGTTGAAAAAAGATTTGCATCGACTCATGAGTTCAGGAGTCTGATAAAATTTGATGCAGATATGGCGTTAAATAATCAGGTAGAAGAAACTATAATTCAAACAACTAATGCAGAAAAAACTCAAATTGAAAATGGTTCAACTATTGTAGATTATTTACAAGCATCGATGATGGATGAGTATGGAAATTTGAAATATGGGTTCATTGACTTTAATGGCCAATGGATTATCCAGCCAACTTTTGATAATTTATATTCATTCAATAATAGGGATTACAGTTGTGCTAAAATAAATGACAAATATGGATTTATTGACCGGAAAGGAAAATGGATTATCCCGCCAAATTTTGATCAATTAGATTCATTCGATAATTGGGATTACTGTAATGCCAGAATAAATGAAAAATGGGGATTTATTGACCGGAAAGGAAATTGGATTATCCATCCAAATTTTGATATTTTATGTTCATACGATAATAGGGATTACTGTTGTGTTAAAATAGATGACAAATGTGGATTTATAAACCGGAAAGGAAATTGTATTATCCAGCCAACTTTTGATTGGATAGACAAATTCGATGATAGGGATTACTGTGGCGCCGAAATAGATGACAAAAGTGGATTTATAGACCGGAAAGGAAATTGGATTATCCAGCCAACTTTTGATAGCATAGACAAATTCGATGATAGGGATTACTGTTGTGTTAAAATAGATGACAAATGGGGATTTATNNGGAAAGGAAATTGGATTATCCAGCCCATATTTGATAAAACTAATATGCCTTCATTCGATGATAAGGGATATTGCTTTGTCGGCAAAAATCTAAAATTTGGATTTATAGATCGTCAAGGGGCATGGATAATACAGCCTGAATCTCTACGAGATATTTATAGGAATTTGTTAGGGAATTTTGATAATATTGGATTAGGGGATTTTGATGATAATGATTTAGCCTTAATTACAATAGGAATAAAAAATGGATTAATTAATCGACAAGGCAAACAAATTATCCCATTACAATTCTATTTGTTGGAGAGAGTATATCAAACCCCTTTCTACAAAGCTTCTGCTAATAACAAATATGGATTCATTGACAAAACAGGAAAGTGGGTAATCGAACCAAAATATGATTACATACTTAAAGATTTTGATGGAGAAGATATGATTTGGAATGAGCAAGATCAAGAATGGAAATACAATTTTGAGGAAAGCCTGAATTCTCCAAGATATGATTTTGAACAGTATTTTGGCTATTTGACAAAAAACAAAACAATTTATTTTGGAAATGATATTCCAGACAAAAAATTAGAAGCGTTTATATCATGTTTTGGACAAAAAACCAGAGATATAATGATTGACTCGAATTTTTACTTATACTATGATGATACAAATTTGGGAAAAGGGGATAATGGATTTGCCATATTCCAACATAATGATTTTTGGTATTTAAGTTTTAGCGAATTTGAAGGCTTACGTGCTCCTGCCAGTTGCGCACTCTATTGTTTTGCAAATGATGGTATTCATCCATTCATTAAAGAGGTTGGTTATAAAGAAGGTTTTTTTTCTAAAGGGTTAACGATAAATTATGGTGTTCCTGAAAGTAACAAAATAAAAAAGGCCAAACACAGTATTAATGACATGGTTATAATTATGGCACTCTACAAGTTTTTATCAGAAAATATCACTAATTCATAAAGTTAGTGAACATTTCTGCCGTGAGCGAATAGGGAATTAGATCTGAGAGATTAAACTAAGAACTAAACATTGATTGTAAAGAACTTAAAGAATTAAGACGAATGAAATCATTTAGTAAAGTATTGAAGCAAACATTACAAGATATTTCCTTTATCGTTTATGATTTATTGGAAGTTCATGACGATGGAAGTAATATTAGAATTAGGCAAGTTCACGAAGATGGAGTCAGCAGCATTATTTTAAAGAAATTGGCTAAATTAAAGAACCAAGGATTTAATATTGTTGCTAAGAACCTTGGCGTACATGAGAAGAAGACCGGAATTGATTTTAATCTTTGGATTGGAGAAAACGATGAAAAATATATTCGGCTGTTAGTTCAAGCTAAAAGTTTTGGGAATCAAATGAATACAGAAAATTCATATTCAATTGATTCGGAACAATGCGAAATGATACTAGCTCACTCAGAAAAGGAACATGAATCGTTCCCTTTGTACTTTTTGTACCAATTTATTGATGATCCAAACTTAAAACTTTATCATTTTTCTTTCCTTGAGGATTTCAGAAATGAATATACATCGGTTACATTCACTTCGGCCTATAATATTCAGAAACTTATCAAAAGTAAAAACCTAAAATTTTCGGATATTCACAAAAATGATTTTCAGGGAGTATGGAAAAATAATGCATTTGACATATTTCAACAAATAGAAGAGCAAATAGGATTGCCTCTCTATTTACTGCACGACATTTCACCTAGCAGCGTAGAAAAGTTTCAAACGCTAATTTCCACCAAAGAAAATTCATTGGGGTTATTACTACTATTATTACTATTATTTGGAGAAAATTTTCCTTTCAAAATTCACAAAATTACAGCTGCACAAATAGAAGAACTTTATGGAAAAAATGATCCAGAGAGTGAAGTCCAGTTTAAAAATCTGGTTATCATCAATGATAATTTCAAGCTTATTCGTGATCGTCAAAAAAAGCTAAAAAGGTTCTTAAGAGAATAAATTATAGACAATAATAGTAGAATAAAACTGCGGCAATTAAATACATTTACCAAAATATGTACTGAATGGAATCATCAACTGATAAACTGACGAGTCTTTTTGAGAAAAACAAAGGTTATTTGTTGAGCATAGAACTCAAACCAATCTGGAACAGCCTGAAGTTAAATTAGAAATACGAAAGCATAATATTTAAATGAAGCCAAATGAAATTAAAAATGATTCTCTTTTTGATGTTTTTCTATTTTGCTCAATTGGCATCTGCCCAAAAAGTATTTTCCGTTGACCGTGCCAACCAGGCCGATGTAAAGGTTTTTGTGGTGAAATATGAGAATCAGTCTGATCTGAAAGTGTTTATAGTGAAATATGAAAATCAGGCAGGCGACAACAGTGGCAAATGGTTCTTTACGAAATACGCCAACCAGGCCAAGAAGAAAATCTTTTTTGTGGAGTATGAAAATCAGGCCGACTTGAAGATATTCTTTGTTGAACACGAAAACCAGGCAGGCTGGAGGAACAACTCCAAAAAACATATACTGTATTAATAATCAATTGATATTGGAAAGATGCAAACAAAAGTAGTTCGTTTAATTTTCTTTTTCTTCCTCTGTTTTAGCTGGTTGTTTGCAATCGGACAACACAAAAGCGGCGATTCAACAGATGGAGAATTTATAAAGCAGAAGGATATTTCGACTGAAAAGAATTTTGCCAAAGTTATCGCGCCGCGCATTTTCGCTGTAGTGGTAGGTATTGCCGATTATGAAGGTTCTCTTGCCGATCTAAATTTTAGCGATGATGATGCCAGATTATTCTACAATCATTTGAGGCAAGCCTTACCCAACGAAATGGCCGCCGGAAAATCAGTTTTATTGTTGAATCAAAATGCAACCCGCACCAATATTATCAATGCGTTGCAAAAAGTGTTTTCACAATCAACTGAAAACGATTTTATAATCTTCTATTTCTCTGGTCATGGCAGTCCTGGTAATTTTTGTCCAACCGATTATACCCGTCAGCAACTAAGCCATGAAATTGTCAAGAACTATTTCAAGAATGCTAAAGCTCGTTACAGGGTATGTATCGCCGATGCGTGTTTTTCAGGGAGTATTGGAAGTGCAAGCAATTCTAACCAGATTGAAGCATCCACTTCACAGCTACAAGATGCACGTTTGGCTGTAATCATGTCATCAAAGCCCTATCAAACATCAGCAGAAACAGCTGCTTTGCGACAGGGCGTTTTTAGTTATTACCTGATCAAAGGTTTAAAGGGAGCTGCAGATATGAACCATGATAGCTACATCACAATGGGTGAATTGCTTTTATACACAAAGAAAGAAGTATCAATTAAATCCGGTGGAAGTCAGATTCCGGTCGTCTATGGTAGAAATTTAGATAGAATACCGTTAGCAAGGATAAAACGGCAGTTGTGAACATTTCTATTATCATACTCTTGTCCAGATATCTTGGATGAAATGCATTACATTTGTGCAAACTGCCAGCGAAAAATTCGTGTAAATGCGAAGTTGCCATTACATCATCAAGACCCATTTGATAGAATAATTATTGTACAAGCCATTTTTGAAAAGGTAACGATGCCAAAAATAGTTGG
>DPRM01000142.1 GCA_003537645.1 Prolixibacteraceae bacterium | reverse complement strand
GAACACAACTGACAGAAGTAATTGTTCCGGCCGAAAAGATTTTGGCTTTGGCCGAAGGATTAAAGAATAACAAGGAAACCGCATTTGATTATCTGATCAGCCTGACCGCAGTGGATTTCACCACGAATATGACAGTAGTTTATCATTTGGATTCTACCCAATTCAGACACCTGATTGTATTGAAAGTGGTTTTGACCGACCGTGAAAATCCTTTGGTTGACAGCGTTTCTCCTGTTTGGGCAACTGCCGAATTTCATGAACGCGAAGTTTTCGATTTGTTCGGAATCCGCTTCAACAACCATCCCAACCTGAAACGATTGTTTCTGGAAGATGATTACGGATTTCCACTCCGCAAAGACTTCCGCGACNNTTGTAAGGGAGAATGAGGACTACATTATCAATATGGGTCCGCAGCATCCTTCAACTCACGGAGTTTTGCGGTTTGAGGTTTGCCTGAAAGGTGAAACCGTAAAATACCTGATTCCCCATATCGGGTACATTCACCGCGGCATCGAAAAAATGAGTGAAGCCATTACCTATCAGCAGGTTATTCACCTGACTGACCGAATGGATTACCTTTCGGCGCACATCAACAACGAAGCGGTTTGTATGGTGGTTGAAGAAGCCATGCAGGTGGAAGTTCCGGAGCGTGTAAAATACATCCGCACCATTCTGGATGAGCTAAACCGTATCGCTTCGCATCAGCTTTGGTGGTGTGCTTTTGGAATGGATTTGGGCGCATTGACTGCCTTCTTCTACGGATTGCGCGACCGTGAACAAATTCTGGATATTTTTGAAGAATCGTTCGGATCGCGCCTGCTGCATAGTTTCAATACGCCCGGAGGTTTGATGCACGACGTTCATCCAAATTTCCAGAAACGTACCAAAGAATTCATTACCTATTTCAGGAAAAAACTACCCGAATACGACCAGCTGCTGACTGGAAATATCATATTTCAGGAACGTGCAAAAGGAGTTGGGTACATGAGTCGCGAAAAAGCGATTGCATTCGGCGTAACCGGACCTTCCGGACGCGGATCGAATCTGGCCTGCGACATCAGGAAAATTGCTCCTTACGGCGCTTACGACAAGGTTCAGTTCGACGAGATTCTGATGACCGAAGGCGATACTTTTGCCCGCTATCAGGTTCGTATGGCTGAAATGTGGGAATCGCTGAAAATAATTGAGCAACTGATTGATAACATTCCTGAAGGTGATTTTACCGCCAAAATGAAGCCAATCATCAAACTGCCTGTCGGCGAATACTTTAAACGAGTAGAAACTGCCCGCGGAGAATTGGCCGTTTATGTGGTGAGCGATGGTAACAAATCGCCGTATCGTGTAAAATTCCGTTCGCCCAACTTCAGCAACCTGTTTGTGATGAACGAATTGGCTGCGGGAGGAAAAATCGCCGATCTGGTGGCCATCAGCGGTTCTCTCGACCTTGTAATTCCTGATATTGACAGATAAATGAACACTGATATGTCTTCAAAAATATACGATTTTTCAACGCTGACCGGATCAATTGACGCTGCTTTAAACAGCTGGATGAGCCCCGGACTGGCCGTTCTGACTGAATTGGTAATTATCGGACTGGTATTTCTGATTTTTTACGCGTTACTCGGACTTTTCCTGGTTTACCTCGAACGTAAAGTTTGTGCGGTCATTCAAAACCGAGTAGGCCCTAACCGTGTAGGGAAATGGGGTTTGCTGCAAACCATTGCCGACCTTATCAAATTGCTGATGAAGGAGTTGATCCCAATTCGCAAAGCTGATCATTTACTGTTTATACTGGCTCCATTCATTGTAATCATCGCCTCGTTTATGGCAATGGGCGCTGTACCGTTTGCCAAAGGACTTCATGTACTTGATTTCAACATCGGTGTATTTTACGTGATGGCAGTTTCGTCGCTCGGAGTAGTTGGTATCCTGATTGCCGGCTGGTCGAGCAACAGTAAATATTCGCTGATCGGAGCCATGAGAAGTGGCGCCCAGATTGTTAGCTACGAACTTTCAGTCGGACTTTCGCTGATGGCAATTGTGGTATTTTCGGGAACGATGTCGCTTTCAGGAATTATTGAAAGCCAGGCCGATGGCTGGTGGATTTTTAAAGGCCACATTCCGGCATTTATTGCATTTATTGTATTCCTGATAGCCAGTACAGCCGAAATCAACCGTGGCCCTTTTGACCTTGCAGAAGCAGAATCGGAGCTGACCGCCGGATTCCATACTGAATATTCAGGAATTAAGTTTGCATTCTTTTTCCTGGCCGAATACATCAACATGTTTATTGTTGCAGCCCTTGGGGCAACTGTATTTCTGGGTGGATGGATGCCACTGCACATCGGAAACTGGGAAGGTTTCAACCAGGTGATGGATTACATTCCATCGATCGTTTGGTTCTTCACCAAAACCTTCTTCATCATTTATGTGATTATGTGGTTCAAATGGACATTTCCGCGTTTGCGTATCGACCAGTTGTTGACACTCGAATGGAAATTCCTGTTGCCAATCAGCATGGTAAACATTCTGCTGATCGCATTTTTAGTACTGATGCACTGGCACTTTTAATTATAACAGCAAAAAACGATGAACAGCATCTCAAAATATTTTAGCGATTTATTCAGAGGGATTTCCTCGCTGTGGGCCGGAATGCGGGTCACCGGGAAGTACTTTGTAAGTCCGGGGCAAATTGTTACCCAGCAATATCCTGAAAACCGTGCTTCCCTGAAAATGGAACCACGTTTCAAAGGCGAAATCATTATGCCGCACGATGAAAACAACCAGCACAAATGTACAGGCTGCGGAATTTGCGAAATGAATTGCCCCAACGGTTCGATTGAAATTATTACCGACCGCGTTCCGAATGCCGATGGAAAACCGGAACGTGTGATCGACAAACATATTTTCCACCTGTCGATGTGTACTTTCTGCGGATTGTGCGTGAAAACATGTCCTTCAGACGCACTTGCATTCGGACAGGAATTTGAACATGCCGTTTTCGACCGGCACAAACTGACCAAAGTCTTGAACCAACCAGGTTCGTCACTAAAAAAGGAGGCAAAAAAATGAGCCTGAGTGTATTCATGTTTTACCTGTTATCAGGAATTATCCTGACATTCTCCGTTCTGTCGGTTACAACGCGGAGAATTTTAAGAGCTGCGGTATATCTGTTGTTTGTACTTGTTGCAACTTCAGGATTGTACTTTATGCTGAAATACGAGTTCATGGCGGCGGTGCAGTTAACGCTTTATGCCGGAGGTATTGTGGTTCTGATCATTTTCAGTATTCTGCTGACACACCACATTTCGCATCGTTTTAAACGCCCCGAATTGATAAATCTGCTGATGGGAATCGGCGTGGCGGTAATTGGAAGCGGAGTTGTACTGGCAACGCTCCTCACCCACCCTTTCAGAGCCACTATTGCTCCGGAACTTCCGGTTGACATGTCGGCTATTGGAAATCAATTGTTGAGCACCGGAAAAAACGGATATGTTTTGCCATTTGAGTTAATCAGTATTTTATTGCTGGCAGCCATGATTGCCGCGATAATTGTTGCGAAAAAAGATAAAAACAAAAATTCAGAGATATGATCGAAGGAATTGGAATCGAACATTTTTTAGTGGTCAGCACGCTCATGTTTTTCATCGGGGTTTGCGGGTTCATTATTCGCCGCAACCTGATTACCATGCTGATGTCAATTGAATTGATTTTGAATTCGGTGAATATCAACTTCCTGGTATTCAACAGATATTTATATCCCGATCAAATGCAAGGACATTTCTTTTCGCTTTTTATTGTTGGTATTGCTGCTGCCGAAGCTTCGGTTGCCATTGCTCTCATCATCAATATTTACAGGAACCTGCAAAACATCGACGTTGAAAACGTCAGTGAAATGAAGTATTAAAAGGACTCTGGACTTAGGACTTTATTCTCTGATTTAAGACTAAAAAATAAAACACAAAATAATGGTAGGATATACTTATACTGTATTCATTATACTGATTCCGCTGGTAATGTTTCTGATTACCGGTTTATTGGGGATGAAATGGAAACCAATAGTTTCAGGAATTATTGGAACCATTGGAATGGGAATTTCGTGGGTACTTTCACTGATAACCGCGGGCAGCTATTTTTTCGGAGGAGCTCATCACGCTGAAGGTTTTCAGGCCATCATTCCGCTTGAAACGACTTGGCTGAAATTTACAGAAACCCTGATCATTAAAATGGGAATTTTACTTGATCCTATTTCGGTGATGATGCTGGTGGTGGTTACAACCATTTCGTTTATGGTGCATATTTACAGTCTCGGATACATGAAAGGCGAAACAGGGTTTGCCCGCTTTTACGCTTTCCTGTCGCTGTTTACCTTTTCTATGCTTGGATTGGTAATTGCTACCAATATTTTCCAGATGTACATTTTCTGGGAATTGGTGGGTGTGAGCTCATTCCTCCTGATCGGATTTTACTATACAAAACCATCGGCAGTGGCCGCTTCGAAAAAAGCATTCATCGTTACCCGTTTTGCCGATCTTGGCTTCCTGATTGGTATCCTGATTCTTTCGTTTGTAACCGGAACTTTTGATTTTGCGAAACTTACTGAACCCGGAACAGCCATCTTCGGAAGTGCTGCCTCCATGAGTTTTATGGGCATTTCGGCAATGACCTGGGCAATGACACTGATTTTCATTGGTGGCGCCGGTAAATCGGCCATGTTCCCGTTACACATCTGGTTACCCGATGCAATGGAAGGCCCGACACCAGTTTCGGCATTGATACACGCTGCCACAATGGTTGTTGCAGGTGTTTTTCTTGTTGCACGAATGTTTACGGTCATTCATTTTCAGGCTCCTGCTGCACAGGAAATTATTGCTTACGTTGGTGGTTTTACTTCGCTGTTTGCCGCGGTAATTGCCATCACCCAATACGATATTAAACGTGTTCTGGCGTTTTCAACACTTTCGCAACTGGGTTACATGATGCTTGCTCTGGGTGTTTCTGGTTATGGTGGCGAAGAAGGCTTGGGCTACATGGCTTCCATGTTCCACCTGTTTACACACGCTATGTTTAAAGCTTTGCTGTTCCTTGGAGCCGGTTCAATCATTCATGCAGTTCATTCAAACTACATGTACGACATGGGTGGCTTGCGCAAATACATGCCAATTACACACATTACTTTCCTGATTGCCTGTCTGACAATTGCCGGAGTACCGCCACTTTCAGGATTTTTCAGTAAAGATGAAATTTTGGTGGCAGCATACAATCATAACAAACTGTTGTTTGCGGTCGAGTATATTGTTGCCGGGTTAACTGCTTTCTATATGTTCCGCTTGTATTTCAGTGTTTTCTGGGGAAAAGATCGCCATTATCATCATACTCCACACGAAAGTCCGCTGACAATGTCGATTCCGCTGATGTTTTTAGCAGTTGCTTCGGTTTTCGCCGGATTCCTGCCATTCCATCATCTGGTAACTTCTGACAAATTGGGATTTGTTACTGAAATGCATTATGCAATCGCAATTCCTTCAGTATTAATCGGATTATTAGGAATTGTTATGGCCTGGATACTTTACAAGAAAGAAAGCGACATTCCGGCGAAACTGGCTTTAAAATGGGGAGTTTTATATACAGCAACCTACAATAAATTCTATTTCGACGAGATTTACATGTTCGTCACGAAGAAGATTATTTTCAACTACATCTCGCGTCCGGTGGCATGGTTCGACCGCCACATTATTGATGGATTTATGGTTGGAATCGGATTGGTAACCGAAAAAATATCCTATCAGATCAAAGGAATGCAGTCGGGTCAATTGCAGCATTACGCATTTATGTTCGTTGCCGGAACATTGGCTTTGACATTGTCGATGCTGTACTTTTTGATGTAAAGAATAGCCCCCTTCTTATTCCCCCGAAGGGGGAAAGCTTAGGGTACTGCGATTCTATTATATTAGCTCCAGAGGAGCGAAATATTTGTAGCCCGGGGTTTCAAGCCCGGGGAAAAAGAAAAAATGTAAAAGTCGTCCGCGAGATAAAGATAAACAAGGATCTACCCATCTTTCGGACGAAATAGAGTTAGTGTTTGAAAAAGAAAAAATAAGAAGCACAGAATAAGAAATAAGGAACACCGAAGTATCCGTTTTACATTTCTTATTTCTCGTTCCTTATTTATTAAAAAATTGAATTGAAAATTTAAAATAACATATTCTGATGAATATTCTGACTTTACATGTAATCATCCCGATTGTAACCATGATCGGTATCCTTTTTACCAAGGATAACAAAGGCGCGCGTATTGTTTCGGCAGCCGGAATGGGTGTGCAGCTGATAGCAACCGCAGTGCTGGTTTTTATGTATTTGGCTGCACGAAAATCAGGAGTGATGGCCGAAATGCTGTTTACCGCTGATTACTTATGGTTTCCAAGCCTGAACATTCATTATGCGATTGGAGTTGACGGTATTGCTGTTGCAATGATCGGTCTGACCTCGATCGTGGTTTTTGCCGGAATTTTTGCCTCGTGGGAAGTCGAGTATCTGTCGCGTGAGTTTTTCATCTCGCTGATATTGCTGGCTACCGGAGTTTACGGCTTCTTCATTTCGCTCGATCTGTTTACCATGTTCCTTTTCTACGAATTGGCGGTAATACCAATGTATCTGCTGATTGGCGTTTGGGGTACCGGACCAAAAGAAAGTTCGGCCATGAAACTGACTTTGATGTTGATGGGAGGCTCTGCGCTGTTGATGGTTGGAATCTTTGGTATTTATTTTAATTCGGCACCCGATGGCGGACCGCTAACTTTTAATATTCTTGAAATTGCCAAAATAAACATGCCACTCGATGTGCAACGCTTTTTCTTTCCGTTCACTTTTATCGGATTCGGAATACTTGGAGCGCTGTTCCCTTTCCACACATGGTCGCCCGATGGTCACGCTTCGGCGCCAACTGCGGTTTCGATGCTCCATGCAGGCGTTTTGATGAAACTTGGAGGATACGGATGCTTCCGTGTTGCCATCTTTCTTATGCCTGAAGCAGCACACGAAATGGCCTGGATTTTCATAATCCTGACAACCATCAGCGTAGTTTACGGAGCATTCGGCGCCATCTGGCAATCAGACCTGAAATTCATCAATGCATACTCATCGGTTAGCCATTGCGGACTCGTAATTTTTGCCTTGCTGATGCTGAACCAAACAGCAATGGACGGAGCCATCCTGCAAATGATTTCACACGGTTTGATGACAGCCCTTTTCTTCGCCCTGATTGGTATGATTTACGGAAGGACACACACTCGCGACGTAAACGAAATGGGTGGTTTGATGAAGGTAATTCCATTCCTTGCAGTGGTTTATATGATTGCAGGTTTTGCATCACTTGGACTTCCCGGATTGAGTGGTTTCGTTGCTGAAATGACTGTTTTCGTTGGAGCATTCCAGCATCAGGACATGTTTCACAGGGTAGTTACAGTAATTGTTGCTTCTTCAATTGTCGTTACTGCTGTTTATATTTTAAGGGTTGTCGGGATGATACTTCTCGGCCCTCTGAAAGATCAGCACCATGCACATCTTCAGGATGCAAAATGGTTCGAAAAATTAAGTACGGTTACGCTTGTTCTGGCAGTTGCAGCCATTGGTATTGCACCTCTTTGGTTATCTGACACCATCATTGCAAGTTTAAAACCGATCATTGATAAGCTGGCAATGGCAATAGTACCCTAAATCACACAGAGGGAGACTTGAAAAAGAATAAAAAAAGGTGCTAATAAAGAAAAAAATATAAACAAAGCGTTCTTCAAAGCCCCTCTTACGGAGGGGTTGAGGGAGGCTAAAAATTTTGGATATGGATCTCGGACAGTTTATACTCATGCGCCACGAATTGCTGCTCACGCTTGCAGCCCTTGCTATTCTGGTTGCTGAAATTTTTACCAGCGAAAAAAACAAGTCNNGGCAATTTATTTGGCGGATCGTTCCAGACTAGTCAACTCACCACTTTCATGAAAAACATCCTGAACATGGCAGTGCTGATCGTTTTCCTTCAGGCTGAAGGCTGGCTGCGCAAACCGGAAAATGCCGATAAAATCAGCGAATATTTTATCCTGACTTTGGCAACACTGATCGGAATGAATTTCATGATTTCGGCAGGCGATTTCCTGATTTTCTACATCGGACTCGAAACTGCTACNNGGCCTTTCGATGCTTTACGGAGCAACCGGAACCATCTATTTTGCCGATATGGCCGGATTGATTTCGAAAGATGCCATGACATTACTTGGATTTATTTTCTTCGTAAGCGGAATGGGATTTAAAATTTCACTGGTTCCATTCCATTTCTGGACTGCCGATGTTTACGAAGGCGCACCTATCAATGTGACTTCCTACCTTTCAGTTGTTTCAAAAGGAGCGGCAGCATTTATTTTCACGATCATTTTATTCACCGTTTTCAAAAATATAGTGGAATTGTGGCAGCCTATGATTTATACACTGGCCATTTTCACCATGACACTTGCCAACCTGTTTGCTTTGCGTCAGGACAACATCAAGCGTTTTCTGGCCTTTTCGTCGATTGCACAGGCAGGTTTTATTCTACTTGGCATTCTTGGTTTCGGCGAGCTGGGAATGACTTCAGTCGTTTATTTCGTACTTGTATATGTATTTACCAACCTTGGGGCTTTCGGCGTAGTAGCTGCGGTACACAATGCCTCGGGCGTTGAAACGATTTCGGGCTACAACGGATTGTACAAAACCAATCCGATGCTTAGCTTGCTAATGACCCTCTCATTGTTTTCACTGGCTGGAATTCCGCCGGTTGCAGGTTTCTTCGGAAAATTTTTCCTGTTCACCGCCGCGGCAAGTAAAGGATATTATATTCTGGTGCTGATCGCAGTATTGAATGCAACCATCTCGCTGTACTACTATTTGCGCGTGATAAAAGCAATGTTCATCGAGAAAAACGACGAACCCGTTGCATGGTTCCGCAGCACTTTAGCAATGCGGATCAGCCTTGTAATGTGTGTGGCAGGGGTATTTATTATCGGTTTTGCAAGCGGAATTTTTGAATATATCCGCACCATCAGTCAACTATTTTTAAACTAAGAAACTATGGCACTCAATAAAGGAAAGCATTTGGTTGAAGAAATTGATGGTGTTCGCTGCACTGTGGTCGAAAAAGGAATTACTCCTGAAAGAGCACAATTCCTTAAAACACTGCTGGAACTGAATGGACTTGAAGTTAAAACTGCCGTTGAAGCCGATCCGGCAACAATGAAGCTCGGTGTAACCGACATCCTTTTCAACCCGGTAATCGATGTTTATGAGCGCAGACTAAAAAGCCCTTCAGGGAAAAAAGTTACGCCAGCATATTGGCTTCAGGAATCAGAGAATGAATCGGAATCTGAAGTAAACTACTGGAGAAAAAGCTGAAAAATTTCAGAATACACTTAAGGAAAGACCCTCTCAATGTAAAACATGAGACGGTCTTTCTTTTTAGAAAGGGTGTATTTTTTTATGATTTTTGTTGTTCAATAGTAAAAAAAATAGTCGGTTCAACAGCCAAAACAGCACGTTCGACTAATAATTCGATCAGTTCATTAATAAATAAACTATTATTAACATATATTTAAAGTCGTCATGGGAATTAAGTAGTACTTTTGTTTTGTCAAAATTTATTCCCATGGAACTTCATTTAAATATATTTTTCAGTTTTGCAATAAGCTTTACAATTGTCTATTTTGTTATTCCAAAGATTATAAAGGTTTCCAGGATCAAGAAATTATTTGATGTTCCGAATCATCGGTCCGCAGCAAAACATATTGTACCCACACTTGGAGGAATCGCAATAATGGCCGGATTTGTAATCAGTACAATTATATCTTCAAATTACTACAACATTAATGATTTAAAATATTTATTTGCGGCCATTATCACAATGTTTGTTATCGGCCTTAAGGATGATATCATTGGCATCAGCGCAAAAAAGAAGTTTAATTTTCAAATACTTATCGCAATTTATCTGGTTCTACTGGGTAACTATCGAATTACCAATCTTCATGGCATTCTTGGAATTCAGGAAATTGGATATGTTACAGGAGTTATTCTGACAATTGTAGCAATTGTTGGTATTATCAATGCTTTTAATCTGATTGATGGAATTGATGGTTTGGCTGGTGGAGTCAGTCTTTTGACCTCATTGGTTTACGGGTTTTGGTTTCTGTATGCAGGCGACATTGTTTATGCTTTGGCTTGCTTCAGCTTAGCCGGAAGTCTGATTGCATTCCTGCTGTACAATGTTTTTGGTAAAACAAATAAAATCTTCATGGGCGATACCGGCTCTTTGCTTTTGGGTACAATTATGGCTTTTATGACCATTCACTTTAATGAGTTTATACCTGCTCTTGAAACTGTACCAAAAGGATTGCCTGCAATTTCACTGGCAATTATTATTGTTCCGGTAATCGATACTATCAGAGTTTTCATTATCCGAATATCGCAAAAGCGTTCGCCTTTTTCGCCCGACATGAACCATATTCATCATAGTTTACTCAAATTAACAGGAGGCAGTCATCTGGCTGCAAGTTCAATTATTATTGCTGTCAACGGATTGATTATTTTGCTTTCGTTCCTTCTTATCGGTGAATTAGGGAACAACCTGTTATTTATACTGCTTTTGGTTTTAGGCTTTGTATTGGCAAGCATTCCGGCGAATATCATGAAATGGCAAAGCAGAAATGATGTGGCTGAAGAAGAAAAAAAAGAGAGCAAATCTATCTTTGCTTTTTCAATTTTCTCGAAAAAAGGAGAGTAACCTTCCTCAAGCTATCATAAAGAAGAAAATGCACTGACAGGAAATAGCGCTTTAAATTACAACTGCTTTTATAACTATTACTGTTACACCCGTTCAGGAAGTAAAATCATTCCTGTGTTCATGCTTACAATGCCGGTAGTGAATTTTTCAATCCTGATACGGATTTTCTCTTGAATTACCTTCCTTGAATAACGAAAAGGTAAAGTTAAAGCGAAGTACATCACATATAAATTTTCATATTGAGAAAATGCCTTCCCCGCAACGATTCAAATTAATTCGAAGGTTGATCATTTCCGATTCCCCCTTTATACGAAAAAAGGCCATCCGTTGGTTGACGAATGGCCTTTGTATGTGATAATTAATAAATTTTCTATTTCGCGTAACTGATGGCGCGCATTTCGCGGATTACAGTGATTTTGATCTGTCCCGGGTAGGTCATTTCGTCCTGAATTCGTTTTGCAATATCGAACGACAACTGTTCCGAATCTTTATCGGTAATCTTATCGCTTCCAACAATCACCCTCAACTCGCGGCCGGCCTGAATGGCATAAGTTTTCAATACTCCCGGATACGAAAGGGCGAGGTCTTCAAGGGTTTTCAAACGTTTGATATACGATTCAACCACTTCGCGGCGGGCTCCCGGACGGGCTCCTGAAATGGCATCACAAACCTGCACAATCGGAGAAAGCAAACTGGTCATTTCAACTTCGTCGTGGTGAGCTCCAATGGCATTACAAATATCAGGTTTCTCTTTGAAACGTTCGGCTAGCTTCATACCCAATACTGCGTGTGGCAATTCCGGTTCATCATCGGGCACTTTACCAATATCATGGAGCAATCCGGCACGTTTAGCTGCCTTTGCATTCAGGCCTAACTCGGTGGCCATAATAGCACACAAATTTGCCACTTCGCGCGAGTGCTGCAACAAATTCTGGCCATACGACGAACGATATTTCATTTTTCCAATCATTCTGATTAATTCAGGATGTAATCCATGAACTCCCAAATCGATGGTGGTACGTTTTCCTGTTTCAATTATTTCTTCTTCAACCTGTTTGCGAACTTTCTCAACCACCTCTTCAATACGTGCCGGGTGAATACGGCCATCGGTTACCAACTGATGCAGCGCCAGGCGTGCAATCTCACGGCGTACCGGATCAAATCCAGAAAGAACAATGGCTTCAGGAGTATCGTCAACAATAATTTCTACGCCGGTTGCAGCTTCGAGTGCACGAATATTACGGCCTTCGCGACCAATAATGCGACCTTTTATTTCATCGCTTTCAATGTGGAAAATAGTAACCGAATTTTCAATGGCTGTTTCGGTTGCAACGCGCTGAATGGTTTTAACCACAATTTTCTTGGCTTCTTTATTCGCCGAAAGTTTGGCTTCTTCCATGATCTCGTTGATGGTTGACATGGCTTCAGTTTTTGCCTCATTCTTCAGTGATTCAACCAGTTGAGCTTTTGCTTCTTCTGCTGATAAACCAGACAACAATTCAAGCTTTTCAACTTGCTGTTTATGAAGACTTTCAACTTCATGCTCTCTTTTTTCGAGTAATTCGAGCTGTGTGGTCAGGTTTTCACGAATAACTTCCACTTCGTGTTTCGAGGTTTCGAAATCTTTAATGCTGCGGTTAAGTTCTTCCCTGCGTTGGTTCAATCCGGTTTCTCGTTGTTTCAATTTCGCTTCAAAGGCGTTTACTTTACTGTTCTTTTCAGCAATGTATTCCTCATGGTCAGATTTCATCTGAAGGAATTTCTCTTTGGCCTGAAGTATTTTATCTTTTTTAATGACTTCTCCCTCGGCTTCCGCCTCGGTCACAATTTTTCGTTTCTTGCTTTGCAGAGCTTTGTCCCACATGAAATAGGAAAGCACTCCACCGCCAAGAAATCCAGCTATGACATATAATATAATCTCCATTTGTTATTAAAATTAAACTTGTTTACACTTAAAAATAAACCCACATTTTTAATTCAAATACCGGTTTTAAAAGAAACTTCCGGAATTTAAATAAAAAATGCGGGTTTTAATATATGATAAAATTTTATTCCTTCAACGACAGATAATCACTTAATTCTTCATCCAGTTTTTTTAACTCATCAAACAAAGGCGAACGATCAACTTTTTCTTCAAGTTCAATCGATTTTAACGCAAACTGAAAGGCAGTCATTGCCAGAAAATCCTGAGTATTACTACTTGAATACTTCTGACGGTACTGTAGAATTATATCATTTATTATTTTGGCAGCTTTCCGGTACTTTTCCTCCTCTTCCCTGTCCACTTTCAACGGATATTCACGTCCGTCGATTTTGATCTTTATTGAAAGCTTGTCTGTCATTTATTTTTGTATTACTTGTTTAAAAGAGCAATACATTTATCAATTTCCCGCACTAATTTTTGAATCCTGTTTTTTGCATCCTTGTTATCTTCGTCGGATGCAACCAACATTTTAGCCATTTTTATATTTTCATATTTTTGCTCAAGCAAATTATTTTCACTACGAAGTTGATCAATAGTTTCCTCAAGTCCTTGTATTTGCCCACGTAACTGGTCTTTTTCCTGTTTAAGTTTCTCGTGTTTAGCAATCATCTGCTTCACTTTAAACTTAAATTCTATCAATAGGTTATTCTCCAGATCGGTCATTTCATTTAACTTTCATCGACAAAATTAACATTTTTGACCAATACATGAAATTTGCTGACCATTATTTCGTTCTCACCAAAACCGGCAGTCAGGCCAATGGTTCAATAAGTTTTATATTTTCGCAAACCAAACAGAATACAATGAAACGAATCATATATCTATCAATATTTCTGATCATCGGATTAACAGGAAACAGCCAGCCACCCGAACAAATTGATCCGCATTATTATGCAGTGCCAATGAAAATTCCAATTTTTCTCTCCGGAAATTTTGCTGAATTAAGGCCGAATCACTTTCATGGAGGTATCGACATTAAAACACAGGGGAAAAGCGGATTACCCGTTTATGCCGCAGCTGATGGGATGGTTTCCAGAATTTCGATCTCACCTTCAGGCTACGGAAATGCTTTGTACATCGATCATCCAAACGGAACGACCACCGTTTACGGACATCTGCTAAGTTTCTCACCAAAGATTTCGGAATATATTCGCAAAATTCAGTACGAAAAAGAGACTTTTGCAATCGACCAAAAAGTACCTGCCGATTCGTTGCTTGTTAAAAAAGGAGAGCAAATAGCAAAAAGCGGTAACTCCGGAAGTTCGGGCGGACCTCATTTGCATTTCGAAATCAGGCGAACCAAAGAGCAAACTATGCTGAATCCGCTCTTGTTTAACATGCCTGTAACCGACAAAACAAAACCTGTTATTCAGGCTTTGATGGTTTATCCGGCTTCCGGCGATGCAGGCATTTCAGGAAAACAACAGCCACAACGGTTCGAAACAATGCTTGTTGGCAGCAGCTACCAGCTAAAAAACAACCAGCCAATACTAGTTTCAGGAAAGGTTGGATTTGGATTGCAGGCCATTGATTTGCTCGACGGAAGTTTAAATAAATGTGGCATTTACAGCCTGAAGCTGAGTATCGAT
Source organism: Prolixibacteraceae bacterium (assembly GCA_003537645.1). Taxonomy (GTDB): domain Bacteria; phylum Bacteroidota; class Bacteroidia; order Bacteroidales; family Prolixibacteraceae; genus Aquipluma. Next base: position 49,420 of record DPRM01000142.1, on the reverse strand, counting down.
AATGAATTGATTTATTCGTTTACGATGGATGATTTTTTGCTCGAAGAATCGAAATACATCAATTCTCATATCGATTACGAGCAGGCAGCGCGCACAGGCCGACGACTTTACCGCACCTGGCTTGAACCTGGCAATAAACTTTCGATTTACGATATGGCCGAAAAAAGAGGGATTTTTAAGGCAACCGACGGACAAACGCACAATGTAAAATATGAAATAACTGATACTTATGGGAATGCGACTTCGCTTTCGTTTAAAATACAGTCGAAAGAAATGGCTTTTGCCGCACCCGAACCCACTGGTGAACTGTTTAAATTCAACCGGAATAACCACATCAGGAATGGAGATATCGAATTTAATATTCCTGAAGGTGCTTTGTACAACGATATCGATTTTCAGTTCGAAAAACTGCCGGCTCATCCAAAATTCTATTCACCAGTTTTTAAGCTGCATAATTCCTTCACTCCGCTGCATTTTGCCTGCCCGCTGCGAATAAAAGCTGTGAACCTTCCGGAGAAACTGCAATCGAAAGTTATGCTTGCACAGGTTGACCCGGTTTCAGGAAAAATATATTCGGCCACCGGAAAATACGTTGACGGATGGGTGGAAGGAAACATCAGATTATTAGGAAATTACGCATTGGCGGTTGATACCGTTGCACCAAAGATCGTTCCGCTAAGTATTACTGAAAAGAAAACGCTGACCGAAACCAATCGGATCAGATTCACCATTACAGATAACCTTTCGGGAATTGAAACTGTTAGAGGTACAATCGAGGGCAAATGGGTGCTGTTTGAATACGACCTCAAAAACAAATTAATAAGTTATACGTTTGATAAAGAAAGGTTTCAATTCGGGAAAAGTCATGAATTAATTCTCGAAGTAACTGATTTTAAAGACAATAAAAGTACTTACAAAGCAAAATTCTACAAATAATGCAAAGTTACCTGAGTATAGGTTGTATGTCGGGCACATCGGTTGATGGCCTCGATTTGGTGGCCTGCCGGTTTACTTTCGACACGAAATGGAATTTCGAAGTACTGAAAGCAAATACGATTTCGTATTCGCACAAATGGGTAAACAAGCTCACATCGGCTACTGAACTAAATGCGCTCGATTTTGCTTTCCTGCACAACGAATACGGAAAGTTTATCGGTAAACAAATCGTCGATTTCTGCGCCGATCTTCCAGAAAAACCTGCACTGATCGGATCTCACGGCCATACAATTTTCCATCAGCCCGACTCAAAGCTGACAGTGCAGATTGGCAACGGAGCTTTTATTGCAGCGACCACAGGCATACCAACCATTTGCGATTTCAGGTCGCTCGATGTGGCATTGGGCGGACAAGGCGCTCCGCTTGTTCCGATTGGTGATGAACTTTTGTTTGGCGAATACGAATTTTGCCTGAACCTTGGAGGAATTGCCAATGTTTCGTTTCGCGAAAAAGGCAACCGAAAAGCTTTCGATATTTGCCCGGCGAACATGGCTTTTAACCATTTCACCAAAGAATTGGGATTCGATTTTGACCTCAACGGCAGTATGGGACGCGCCGGAACAATCCATACTGAATTACTTAACCTACTGAATTCACTGGATTTCTATCAGCTCGACGGCCCCAAATCATTGGGACGTGAATGGTTTGAAACTGAATTTCTGCCCTTGATTTATTCGTTTCAACTCTCGCCGGAAGATGCACTCCGAACACTTTACGAGCATGTTTCTGACCAGCTTACCATTGCTGTTGACCAATATCCGAAAGGCCAGATACTTATTACCGGAGGAGGCGCCTGCAATGTTTTCCTCATCGAATTGTTCAGCGAAAAAACAAAGCATAAAACAATTGTACCTTCAGCACAAATCATTGATTTCAAAGAAGCTGTTATATTTGCATTTCTGGGAGTTCTCCGGCTTCGCAACGAAGTTAACTGCCTGAAATCAGTTACCGGCGCCGACCACGACCATTCAGGAGGAATTATTTACCTTCCTTGATGTTTAACAATAGCTGTCGTACTTGAAAAAAGTCATGTAATCGCAGTTTCAGGAAGCCTAACTTTCCGAAGAAACTAAAACATGATTTTATGAAATTCGATCCTGCTTCAAACATTCAGCACTTAAAACAATTTGGCGAATTTGGCGGGGTAAATCCTTCCATAACCGATTCATCGACCTTCACATTTTTGAATGCCGATACCATGGAAGAAACCTTTCTGGGGCATACCGAAGGTTGTTTCCTCTATTCGCGCCACTGGAACCCAACCAATAAATATCTTGCCGATGCACTCGCAGCAATGGAAGATACCGAGTCGGCATGGGTTACCGCATCGGGAATGGCGGCCATCACCTGTGCCATTTTACAGCTTTGCAGTGCTGGCGATCACATTGTTACATCGGTGACTACTTATGGCGGAACTTATGCTTTCCTGAAAAATTACCTGCCAAAATTTAACATTGAAGTCAGTTTTGTAGATATTACGCGTTTAGAACAGGTTGAAGCAGCCATACGACCAAACACCAAAGTTATTTATACTGAAAGTGTTACCAATCCACTGCTTCAGGTCGCAAACATTCCGAAACTGGCCAAAATAGCTCACCAACACGGAACTTTACTGATGGTTGACAACACGTTTACACCTATGATTATGTCGCCTGCACGGTTAGGCGCCGACATTGTGGTTTACAGCATGACCAAATTCATCAATGGCAAAAACGATTGTGTGGCCGGAGCAATCTGCGGAAGTAAAAAATTTGTCGATGACCTCTCGAACGTAAACAACGGAACTGCCATGTTGCTTGGCCCGGTGCTCGATCCGATGCGCTCTGCTTCGATCCACAAAAATCTGCATACTCTGCACCTCCGCATTCGTCAGCACAGTAAAAATGCGATATTTTTAGCAATGGAACTGGCAAAAGCAGGCCTGAAGATTTCATATCCCGGACTTGAAACTCATCCACAGCACGAATTACATAAATCGCTGATGAACGAAAGCTACGGGTTTGGCGGAATGTTAGCCATCGACTTCGGATCAGTTCAGAAAGCGAACCTGATTATGCAGAGAATGCAGCAGGCCGATGTCGGTTATCTTGCTGTAAGTCTGGGTTATTTCAAAACGCTGTTTAGCTGCTCCGGCAAAAGCACTTCTTCCGAAATTCCTGATTCAGTTCAGCAGGAAATGGGACTTTCACAGGGATTGGTTCGCTTTTCAGTTGGGCTCGACAATAACATTGAAGACAGCCTGAAACTGATTCTGGATATTTGTCGCGAAGAAGGGGTGATATAGGGAAAAAGTTGTCATTTGTTGTTAGGAAATATCGCCAAATTTCTGTTGAAAGAAATTGTATATTTGCCCGCTGTAAATTAAAAACTACGACAAAATGAAAGCATTCGTATTTCCCGGGCAAGGCGCCCAATATCCTGGCATGGGCAAAGATCTGTACGAAAAATCGCCGTTGGCAAAGGAGCTTTTCGAAAAGGCAAACGAAATTTTAGGCTTCCGGATTACCGATATCATGTTCGATGGAACCGAAGAAGATCTGCGCCAAACCAAAGTTACCCAACCTGCGATCTTTTTGCACTCGGTTTTACTGGCCAAAACACTTGAAAACTTTCAGCCTGAAATGGTTGCTGGTCACTCTTTGGGCGAATTCTCTGCCTTGGTTGCCAATGGAGCTTTAAGTTTTGAAGATGGATTACGTTTGGTATCGAAACGTGCACAGGCCATGCAAAAAGCCTGCGAAGCCGAACCTTCAACTATGGCTGCTATTGTTGGACTTGACGATGAAATTGTTGAAGAAGTTTGTGCTTCTATTGACGATGTGGTTGTTCCGGCAAACTACAATTGCCCCGGACAACTCGTAATTTCAGGCTCTTTTTCAGGTATAGATAAAGCTTGCGAAGCTATGACTGCCCGCGGTGCAAAACGTGCTCTGAAACTAGCAGTTGGAGGCGCTTTCCACTCACCACTGATGGAACCTGCCCGCGAAGAACTTGCAGCTGCAATTAACGCAACTCCTTTTGCTCAACCAGTTTGCCCTATTTACCAAAACGTGAATGCTGCCCCAACTTCTGATCCGGAGATAATAAAACAAAACCTGATCGCCCAGCTGACTGCACCGGTTCGCTGGACACAAACTGCAAAAAATATGATTGCTGACGGAGCCACTCTATTTACCGAAATTGGTCCGGGAAAAGTACTTCAGGGTTTGATTAAAAAAGTGGATAGAAATGCCGAAGTTGCCGGCGTACAAAGCTTTGAATAAATAATTTAGTCTGAATTCCACTTGGAGTGGAACTCTAACTTTCCTACAATAACACAGACTGCCGGCAAATCGCTGGCAGTTTTTGTTTCCTGACTAATGGAAGAAAAGATAGGCCATCAGAATGGCTGCAACAATACCTGTAAAATCAGCAATTAATCCACAGGTTAGTGCATATCGGGTATTCTTAATTCCGACCGATCCGAAGTAAACAGCCAGAATATAAAAAGTGGTGTCAGCTGAGCCCTGAATAGTACTGGCAACCCTTCCGGCAAAAGAATCGGCACCGTAATTNNGCTGTGGGTAAGGCCGGAATAAAATCGGTATTGATACCCAATTGCTGGAAACCCCAGCTAATTCCTGAAATTGTCCACTCCAAAGCTCCTGAGGTACGGAACACGCCAATGGCCACCAATATTGCGATCAGGTAAGGAATGATCATTACAGCTGTTTTGAAACCATCTTTTGCCCCTTCGATAAAAGCATCGTAAACATTTACCTTTTTACGAAGTGCAAGCAAAATAAAGCTGATGATGATTGAGAAGATAATCAGATTGCTCGCAACATTCGAAATAGCTTGAATCTGATCTTTTCCCAAAGCGGTGAAGTACCAGATAATTGCACCAATAAAGACTGCCAAGCCTCCAATATAGCTCAGAATGGTTCTGTCGAGCAAATTAATCTTCTGATGCCAGGCTACTGAAATTAAACCGGCAAGGGTTGAAAAAAAAGTTGCCAGCAAAATCGGAATAAAAATATCTGACGGATTGACGGCTCCCAACTGCGCCCTGTAAACCATGATACTGATGGGAATAATTGTCAATCCTGAAGCATTCAAAACCATAAACATAATTTGCGCATCCGAAGCAGTATCCGATGATGGATTGGAGTCCTGCATTTCTTTCATTGCCTTCAATCCCATTGGCGTTGCCGCATTGTCGAGGTTGAGCATATTTGCGGCAATATTCATAATAATAGAACCATGTGCCGGATGATCTTTCCCCAGAGAGGGGAAAAGCTTGTTAAAAAACGGACCAACCAATCTGGAAAAAACACGGACAACCCCACCCTTCTCCCCTATTTTCATGATTCCCATCCACAAAGTCAATACGCCTGTTAATCCAAGCGAAATTTCGAATCCAGTTTTCGCCATCACGAAGGTGGAGTTCATCATTTCAGGAAAAATGTTTACATCCCCAAAAAAAATAAGCTTTACCAAACCAATAACGAAAGCCACCACAAAGAAGAAAATCCAGATATAATTGAGTGCCATTTATTTCATTTTTTCGGACTAAATATAAATAAAAAAGCGGCTGCTCCATAGTTGAATGAAGCAGCCGCCGGAATTTAATTACAAAAAAGTATTAGTAACCTGTATTTTGTGTCAACGATGAAGTACCATTTACTTTTGACAAGTCAATTTGGTTTTGTGGAATTGGCCAAACTTCATTAACACCAGCTTTGAATGTTCTTCCACTCAAATACGAACGGCGTGGAGCCTCGGTGTTCAGGTAATTTTGCATTGTCTGAGCAGCAATTCCCCAACGAACCAGGTCGAAAAAGCGACCGCCTTCCATACCAAATTCCAATCTATGCTCAAGTCTGACTGCATTTCTTGCTTCGTCAGCATTGGCAAACGATGAATAAGGCTCAACTTTATATTTAGCGGCAGGAGAACCATCAGGCATTGTAACAACTGCACTTGCTTTTGCACGGTTACGAATTATATTCACGTATTCCCTTGCTTTGTCAAGATTGCCGGCTTCTACCTCACATTCAGCAGCCCACAAGTAAACATGTGCCAAACGAATAAACCTGAAGTTATTGGCATTTACACCAGTAGCCCAACCGGTTTGTGTTGCTTTCGATTTTTCGGAAGCTTTATACAAACTCTTTTTGAATAGGAAAGGTCCACCGTTACTTGGATCGCGAACCCATGAATTATTGATTGGCTGAATACCCCAATCTAAGAATGGGATTCCTGGACGACCAATGCTATGGTCTAACCTTGGGTCAACTGCACCTTTATATTCAACACCACCAACTTCCTGTCCGGGAGCATTCCAATTCGTAAAATCTGGCAATCCGGTAGCTTCCACAACTTTAAATGCATTGGCAAAATTGCGCGATGCCTGGAAGAATCCGCAACAGGTTGAAGGTCCGGCTGAAGGGAAGTTCAGGGCATCGCCCCATCCACCATTCAATGAACCATCAGTTCCATCGTTTACAGCATACTGAACTTCAAGAATCGATTCAGCATTGTTCTGGGTAGCAATCATGTAATTATCCTGATAATTAGGCATGAGTGAAAAACCACCATTGGTAATAATATCCACCAACAAAGGTTTTGCTTCAGCATATTTTTTCTGAAACAAATAAACTTTGGCTAGATATGCTTTTGCTGCCCAGCTGGTAATCCTTGCCTTGTCAGTTTCGCGAGTCTTAAGACTTGGAATGGCGGCTTTCAAATCTGCTTCAATTTCGGCAAAAAGGAATTTGTCGTTTTTCACAGTTTCAGGAGCCTGTGTATTTTCGTCGATATAGGGCACTTTTCCGAAAACACGGGTCAGTTCAAAGTAATAATGAGCGCGAAGCACTTTGGTCTGAGCTTCAAACCATGCTTTTTTATCAGCGCTAACCTGCTCTGCAGTTACTGCACTGGTTACTTTCAGTATTTCGTTACAACGCGAAACACCTTCGTACATGAAACGCCATTTTGAATCGCAATACTCGTTCGAAGGCGAAACATTGAATTGCTCAATATCATTGATTGTTTGCTGATCAGAAGGGTCAGAGCCTTTGTAAGCATCATCGGCTGCAACAGAACCCCAAACCCAGTTGGTTACAGAACCACCCCACTGGTTAAAGCCCCAATCATTATTGTAGTGCCCGTCGAGCATTGAGTATGCACCAGTTAACAAAGCATTTACGCCTGTTTCACTGTAAAATGTATTAATGGAATTGGCTGCTTTCGGTTTAGTATCTAACCACTCCTCGGAGCACGAAAACATGAACGCCGTTAATACCACCAAGCTGAATATTACTATTTTTTTCATCTTAAATTGGTTTAAATGTTGAAACAAAATTATAAAGACAGGTTAAGACCAAACATGATTGTTTGTGAGGTAGGATAAATACCCTGATCCAAACCATTGTGCTGGTCGTTGGTGCTGCGAATTTCAGGATCCAATCCACTGTAAGATGTAATTGTAAACAGGTTACTGGCCTGAACATACAATCTTAAACTGTTGACTTTCATTCTTGAAACGACATCTTTTGGCAATGTATAACCAATCTGCAGGTTTTTCATCCTGAAATATGATCCGCTTTCAACAAAGCTACTGTTTGGTAACTGACTGTTGGTATCGTGTGTTTCAGCAATTGGAAGGGTAATTTTAGCACCACTTTTGTATCTTGCTTCTGTCCATGATTCATTTAAACGCTCTGGACTACGGTTACCTGTAAACTGATAATAATCAGTCCAACGGCTTACATAATTGATCAGGTCGTTACCATAAGATCCCTGGAAAAACATGGTTACATCGAAATTTTTATACTGTGCATCAATATTCAAACCATAAGTCAAATCAGGATGCGGGCTGCCAATAATTACGCGGTCATCAGGAGTAATTACTCCATCAGCTTTATCCGGAACTCCATCATCATTTGTATCAATGGTCAGCTGATCTTTGTATTTATAACGTCCGGGAGCATTGTAAGTTCCAAATTTAGGATAAGCATTGGCTTCTTCCCATGTATTGAAATAACCCAATACTTCGTATCCGTAAAATGAAGAAATTGGTGCACCTGCTTTTGAAATGGTATAAATATTACCACGTTCGGTTTCACCCCAAAGTACTTCTTTTTCGTTATCGTTCAGTTTAATTACTTCGTTTTTGTAATGAGAAGCATTTGCACGGATGGTATAGGTGAAATCGTTAGAAATTTCGCCATGATAAGTAAGCATCAGATCGATACCTTTATTTTCCATTTCACCAATATTTACTGAAGGACGCTGAGCATTACCATAAACGTGGGGTAGCTGAACGGCATAAAGCATATCGGATGTTTTGCGGTTAAAGAGGTCAATGTTTGCTTCCAGTTTATTGTCAAGCATTGTCAAATCCAAACCAAAGTTTAAGGCAGTTGTGGTTTCCCATTTGGCATTTTTATTACCCAACCTGTTGGTATAGAAACCAGAGCTTAATGCAGTATCATCGCCTGTCATTGGATAATACGACTGGCTTAGTCCGGTGGTTAAAGTACTCCAATAATTGTAGTTATTAACACGGTCGTTACCATTCTGTCCCCATCCAAAGCGAACTTTCATATCATCCAACCAGCTTTTTGAGCCGTCCATAAAACTTTCTTCAGAAAGTCTCCAGCCAACTGAAGCAGCAGGGAAAGTTCCCCAACGGTTATCAGCATGGAAACGTGAAGAAGCATCACGACGAATTACTCCTTCAAAAAGATATTTGCCCATATAGTTGTAGTTTGCTCTTCCGAAATAGGAGAAACTTTTCCATTGAGTAGCATAACCACCGTTTGCAAGACTGGCTGTTCCTACATTCAAATACCTGTAATCAATGTCTTCTGAAAAATAAGAAGCTCTACCTGCTGTAAATTCTTCATAAATATTATCAATTGACTCCGATCCAACCAAAACATCAACTGAATGCACGCTATTAAATATTTTTTTGAAATTCAAGGTGTTGGCCCAGTTCCATTGCATGGTATATGAATTTCCTTCATCTAACCTGTTGGTTGATTTTGCTTCAAAAAATTCAATATCACGAATAGTAAATGTTTTCCAACGTCCGTTGTTCAGATCAACACCTAGTAAAGACTTGAACGAAAGATCTTTAGACAAATCGATCTGTGCATAGGCATTTCCCAAAACACGAAGATCCATTCCCCAATTGTCTTTATTACGGGTAGCAATAGCAACCGGATTGGCGCCATTACCTAAATTTTCACCTTTTGTTCCGGCGAAATTACCTGCGATATCATAAACAGGAACGATTGGCTGCATACGGTATGCCTGTGAAACAACATTGCCTTCGTCGTTATTAGTACCAACTCCACCCGTACGTTTGGTGTATGCTACTCCTAATGACTGTCCTAAAGAAAGCCAGTCGGTTAATTTAGCATCTGAATTTGCATGCATTGAGAATCTTTCGAATCCGGAATGAATTACAACACCTTCCTGACCAAGATAACCCAAACTGAATGCATAATTGCTATTGTCAGTACCGCCTGAAATTGAGGTATTATATTCTTTAATTGGTGCCGGTTCAAAAATCTCATCGTACCAATCGGTACCTTGTTTATTTGCTTTGGTAATCAAATAAAATGGAGTTCCATCATCATCTCTTGCATCATATAAAGCTGGATTTGCAAGTGGATTACCTTCCATGGCTGCTTTTGGTAAAATATAATCAGGAATTGTTACTTTACCGTTGGCATCAAATTTATACTGACCTTGCCAAGGCGCTGCAGGAGGAGAATTTGGATTCAAAAATTTGTCATTCTGAAATTCCAGCCACACCAAGTCACCGTATTGCTGAGTGTTCAATAAATCGAGTGAGTTTGTCGTACGTTGTATTCCATAACGGGCATCGAAAGTTAACTTGGCAGAACCTTTTTTACCACGGTTGGTCGTAATAATAATTACACCATTGGCCGCACGGGCTCCATAAATTGCCGAAGATGAAGCATCTTTCAGAACTGTCATTGATTCAATGTCATTTGGATTCATTCTGCTCAACCCACCTTCAGTAGGAACGCCATCAATAATATACAATGGTGAGTTGTTGTTGATAGTACCAAAACCACGAACGCGAACAGTTGCATCTCCTCCAGGAGAGTTGTCGTTTACAACAGTTACCCCTGCTACACGGCCTTGAAGACGTGCGGCAGCATTTGCTGTCGGAATGGCTTTAATATCCTCCGAACCTACTGTTGAAACAGCTCCGGTTACCGACTTTTTCTGTTGTGTTCCGTAACCTACAACTACTACTTCGTCAACACCAATTACATCAGATTCCAAAACAATTTTAAAGGTAGTTTGATTTGCGATTGTTATATTCTGTGTTTTCATACCAATGTATGAAGCCACAAGAATTTTCGAATCAGCTGGCGCTAAAAATGAAAACTTTCCTTCCATGTCGGTAATTGTTCCAACAGTGGTGCCGGAAACAACTACTGTAACACCCGGTATGGATGCCCCATCTTCGCCAACGACAGTACCGGATAGCGTTTTTTGCTGCGCAAACGAGGTAAAGGCAAAAAAGCACGAAAAAAACAGCAGTGCTGCTATTCGCAAGATACCTTTTGATTTACTTTTTTTCATAAGTTTTAATGTTTAATTTGTAATAATTACGTGATTAGTAATAACTTAATTTTCAAAGTCAAAAATGAGAATGACTTTCAGGTTCGCTAAAAATTAAATTTACATAGGCATTTCTGTTGTGATGAATAATTCATTTTTATCTTGTTTGTGATGATTCAAATGAGAATATCAAAAATTGATCAAACAAAAAAACAAGCAAAAACAAACGAAAAAGCCTTGGCTAATTACGGAAAGATGACTTACATAATATGCCGGGTACTGATAATGCAGATAACCCGCACCTACCATGTAGCCAGTTTTTCGATCTTGTTTGTGTTTGCGTGCGTTAATTCGAGTCTTGCGTGATTAAAATTAACGAGACCAAAGTAATCTAAAAATGTAAAAAAATGTTAATAATAAAGGGTGTTAAAGAATATCAACAGCCGACTAGTAGATTTTTTAGGGCTTCTTCAAAACCTAATATTGCCATCAAACTGCTCTATTTTAGCAAATTGATGGCAATATTGGCTGACGTCAGTTTTTATGAATGGTGCAAAAAAAGTCGCGAATAGTATTGATCTGTCAGTTTTGTTTTAATTTTTGTTCGAGAACACCAATTTTCCTCCCGATTTGATCTCCTCATGCTTTATTACAAAATCGCATTTACTGCCATTCAATTCAACATGATTATAAATACTATCGGTTTCCGCTTTTCCGACTGATATTTTAAACTTTTTACCCGGATAATATTTTGGGTTAAGGTTTAGTTCAACTGTTGAGAAAATGGGAGAAGAAAGCTGATATTCACCACTCCCGGGCGATACCGGGTAAAAGCCCATCGCTGAAAAAACATACCATGCCGAAGTTTGGCCTGAATCGTCGTTCCCCGGAATACCTCCGTAGAAAGCGGTGTATTCGGTGTTTAAGATATTTTTAACACGTTTTTGTGTTTCGGCAGGAAGACCTAAATAGTTATACAGGTAGGCAATATGATGGCAGGGCTCGTTCGAATGCCAATATTCGCCGGTATCAAAAAGTTCATCAAGCTTTTCACGCACCTGTTCTTTACTGCCGATCAAGTCAAATAAACCATCAATATCGTGCGGTACACCCCATAAATGTTGCATTGGTGTACCTTCAGTAAGATACGGCGCACGTGCAATCGGATTATAATCTTTATACCATGATCCGTCAGAATACCGTCCAAGCATGCTTTGGGTTATACCATCAAAAACCAGTGAATAGTTCTTGCCTCGTTTTGTCAGAATTTCAGCATCTTCTTTTTTTCCGTATTTCGCAGCAACTTTGGATAACACAAAATCGGTCATTGAGTATTCAAGCGTACGCGAAACCTGTTCATTCTGGTGAAATGCTTCTTTTACGCTATCTTCAAGCGGTATATAGCAATATTCAAGATACGATTTCATGGCACGCCGCCCTTTTCCGTTTTTATAATCATCACCTTCCGAAATTTCAAAGGCATTCTTTCGCATGTAAGGATATGCCTTGTCAACGTCAATATCAAAACCATTCAGGTAAGCATCGCCCAACGCGGTGTTGGCATGGTCGCCTATCATTGCTGAAGTGTAACTGTTCCACATCGGGAAAATTGGCAGCCAGTCGCCCTGTTCGGCCTTTAAAACCAGCGACTTCATCATATCCTCATACTTATCCGGAGCCACAAGCCTCACCAGCGGAAGTTGCGCACGATAAGTATCCCACAACGAGAAATCATCATAATAAACGTGGCCTGCATCTATTTTCCTGATGGTTTTATTTCCGTCAAATTCAGGATATGAACCATCAACATCACTAAAAGTACGGGGGTACAGCAACGAATGATAAAGTGCGGTGTAAAACTTGGTATGATCTTCCGGTTTCCCTTCTGTTATTTTAATGGCCGATAATGTTTCATTCCAGATTTGTTCGGTTTCCATTCTAGTTTTCTCAAAATCCCAGTCCGAAATTTCTGCATCGAGATTTGCACGGGCTGCTTCGATGCTTGTAAACGAAGTTCCGGCTTTGGCAAGCACAACATCACCTGTTTTTATACTGAAGGACACATAAGCTCCAATATCAGGTTTCCCGGATATTTCAACCTGATTTTTCAGGTCTTCCATTTGGAAATAACATCCAAAATTGTCGATTGGCTTATCGAACCGAACTACAAAATATCCGCTAAATCCGGCAGCCTGGCCCCTGCCCTGATAAATGCGATGAACCGGATTGTAGCCGTAAATTTCTCTTTTGGCAGTATCAACCTTTATAAAACCTTCACCTTCATCGCTATTTGGCGTAACCAAAATTGTGGCCTTTTCTCCGCGAAGAAACGAGAACTTAAAAAACCCGGAGCGGGCAGTTCCGGTCATTTCAACGAAAGTCATGTATTTCTGAAGCATCGTTGAGTAATATGCGGGTGTGGAGGTTTCATTCTCATGGAAAAACTTTGAACTGCGATCGGTCGGAAATGTACGCAGATAACCAGTCATTGGCATGATCGTAAAACTTCCGTAATCCTGAACGCACGATCCGCCCAGCCAGTGAGATCCCCTGAATCCTTGAATTTCGGTATCACGGTAATAATAAGGTGCGACACATTTCTGTTCGCTTTCGCGAGTTTGCGGTATCCATTGTGTCATGGCAAAAGGGGTGCAAACCGCCGGTGTTACCTGCCCAAGAGCTTCAGTATTATGGTTGTGTTTAATTCCACTCGGCCCGGTGGAGGCTCCTGTTCCGATTAGCGGGTTTACAAATTGAACAAGATTGTCCACCTTTTTCTGACAACCCATCATAAAAAGTAGCACTGCAAACGCGACCAGCAGATTAGGTTTAGTTTTTTTCATCGGTATAGTTTTTAAAATACAGGTTCATTTCAAAAAAAATGAATCAGCATCGAAAATAATTCCAGTTAGTGTGGCTCAAAAATAATGTAATTATTGTGTTTCGGACAAACCAATTAATAAAACAAAAAGGGTTTAAAAATCAGCAGTCATTCTGTTGATTTTTAAACCCTTAAAAAATTAAAATCTTTCAAAAACAGTAATTCTACCAGGAAATCGGATGGCTTAGCAATTCGGCTTCCGAAGAAATATAAGCTTTAAAGTCATCCATATTTTTCCATTTTTCGTTTTCAAGGCCCCAAACAGCAAAGAAATAATGCCGCGCAGGCGCATCTGCATTTATTTTCTGGGCGACATAATAGGTTTGCGAAATCACATTGCTGAATTTCTTTTCATCCACGGTTTTGTAGCCGAGACTAAAAAAATCGATGTCGGTAGTGCGGGCAACTTTGGTTACTTCGTTGCTTTTCAGCAATACCCCCATTCCCAATTCATCGTTATTCAGCGATTGTTTATCGAGTGTCGCGATTGACCGGTAATCTGCATTGGCTGAAAAATCAACCGGTTCATTTTTCAACAGGCTGGTTACAATTCCGGTCACAATCTGTTTTTCTCCTGAAAAGCCTGAAACAGTCACATCCGACTGAAACCAGTATTTCCCGGGATAAATTGAAATCCGTTCGACTGCCGACAGGTTTTGTCCGGCTACATTCCAACCGGTATATTTCAGGTCGAATACCGAGCGGACAGGACCTTCGATCACTTTCTGATACTCATAAGTATCAGTCGAACCCAACCGATATAGCGAATCTCCTTCCAGCATGGCCAAACCTCCCGAACCGGTTGAACTTCCGCAGTGAAGAACATCCATTCCCCAGTCAGAAAGCTTGTGGTAATCAGGAATTTCAGGAGTATGAATTTTATCGATGACCAAACCCGGCTGCAACTTGCCAAATAAATCTTTCACATTGCGGCAATCGAAATAATTCCGGAATCCCATTTTATCGTTTTCCCAGCTAACGCTTTCGCCCTGCGCAATAATTTTGAAACTATCCTTGCAAGATGGCGCCATGTACTGATCTACTTCAAGATAAGTATCATCTGCCTGATGTATTCCCAGGCGAACATTGGTGCGTTTCTCAAATTCAGGATAGGCAGTCACAGCAACGTTTTCAACTTCAAGGCTAATTGTTTCTGAAGCTTTAAAATTTACGGTAAAAACCAGTTCATCCCATTTGCCATCGGCATTCAAATCGTCGGCCTGCGAAGGAATGTTTTGTCCGTTTAAATTCAGGATCGGAGCAAAACCTTCAGGAACAGTTCCAAATTTTGCTTCCACATCAGCACGGTTCATGATGATTGTTTCATCGGTACGGTCAACTGCCAGCGGATTGGTAAGCACGAGCGTATTCTTTTTTGTGCAAGAAGTAATTCCGACTAAAAGCACAGATATAATTACAAGTAAATTTCTCATTCGGGTAAATCGTTTTCACCTTTTACATAACCAAAGTTTGCCAAAATACCGCCGTCAACGTACAATACGTGACCGTTTACAAAATTACTTGCTTTCGACGCCAGGAACAGCGCTGCATTTGCCACATCTTCGGGTTCGCCCCAACGGCCAGCCGGTGTGCGGGTCATTACCAGATCGTTGAACGGGTGACCATTTTCGCGAATTGGGCCTGTTTGTGCAGTTACAATGTAACCCGGACCAATGCCGTTAATCTGGAGATTGTATTTTGCCCACTCGCAGCACATATTGGCAGTTAAAAGTTTCAATCCACCTTTTGCCGATGCATAAGCCGAAACCGAGTTGCGTCCGTAAACGCTCATCATCGAACACATATTGATTATTTTGCCGCTACGCTTGGCAATCATGTTGGGAGCCACACGCTTTGAAACAATCAGCGGGGCAACCAAATCAACATCAATTACCTGCTTGAAATCAGCAATCGGCATATCCAGAATCGGGATACGTTTGATGATTCCGGCATTGTTAACCAAAATATCAACACTACCCAGTTCTTTTTCGATAAGCGAAATTCCTTTGTCAACATCCGCTTCATTGGTTACGTCAAAAACCAGCGTAAAAACGTCAATTCCGGCAGCTTTGTATTCAAGCTTGCAGGCATCAAGTCTTTCCTGGCTCAGGTCGTTTACACAAACTTTAGCGCCCGCATTTCCAAGAACTTTGCCAATGGCCATGCCAATTCCATGAGTTCCTCCGGTAATGAGGGCGACTTTTCCGGTCAAATCAAATAAATCGTTCATATTCTAAATTTTTAAATATTTTACCTCAATTGATCAGGCTGAACCACATCCATATCAGTGTAATCCATGTTTTCGCCTGCCATTCCCCAAATAAAAATATAGTTGCTGGTTCCGGCCGCCGAATGAATCGACCAGTTGGGCGAAATGACTGCCTGCTCGTTGCCCATCCAGATGTGACGGGTTTCCTGTGGCTGTCCCATAAAATGACAGACTGCCTGGCCTTCAGGAACATTGAAGTAGAAATAAACTTCCATGCGGCGGCTGTGTGTATGTGCAGGCATGGTATTCCAAACACTTCCGGGACGTAATTCGGTCATTCCCATCTGGAGCTGGCAGGTTTCAATCACTTTACTAATCAACAGCTGATTGATCTGACGCTCGTTGGATGTTTGCTGCGATCCCATCTGCAACACATTGGCGTCTTTCAGGGTAATCCGGCGTGTTGGCAATTCCTTGTGTGCGGGAGTCGAGTTCAGGTAAAAACGGGCCGAAGCAGTTGCGATATCAGATTTAAATGTAATCTGTTTTGCACCTTTTCCGATGTAAAGCGCTTCCTTAAAATCAAGCTCATACTCGGTTCCATCAACAATTACTGAACCTTTTGCCCCAACATTGATGATTCCCAATTCACGGCGATCGCAGAAAAAGGGAGCTTTCAAAGGTTCAATGGCAGTAAGCTCAAGTGGTGCGCTGGCAGGCACTGCACCTCCGGCAATATAACGGTCGTAATGCGAATAAACCAGACGGATTTTATCGTCTTCCATCACTTTTTCAATCAGGAAGTTTTCGCGCAATTGCGCTGTATCGTACTTCTTCGCATCCCGGGGATGCGAAGCGTAGCGTTCTTCATAAATTATAGCCATATCGTAAATATTTATTGTTTGAATTTAAATTTCAATGCTTCCAGATAATAATAGTCGGCATAGTTTATTGGCGTATCAACTTCCGAATTTTTAGGCATATTTCCCACGCAATGTTTAATAAGGAAACCACCATTTTGGCCCACTTCGGCCAAATACTCCGGAGAACTTAAACTTGCCAGTATTTTTTCGGCCAAAGCTGCATATTCTTCTTTGCCCTCATCAGTAATTGTGCTCAAAATATACAATGCTGAAGATGTAATTGCAGCAGCAGATGCATCGCGGTAAGTGTTCGGAATGGCAGGGTCGTTGTAATCCCAGTAAGGAACCAAATCTTCAGGAAGGTTTTGCTGAATAAAAGCAGCAATTTTCTTTGCCGCGTCCAGATATTTGGTATCGCCTGTTTCGCGGAAACAAACAACAAAACCATACAAGCCCCAGGCCTGTCCTCTTGCCCACGATGAATCATCTTTCAATCCCTGATGCGTTTGTTTGGCAATTGCCTGCCCTGTAATTGTATCGTAGTCAATCACATGGTACGAGCTCATATTCTCACGAAAATGGTTGGCAAGTGTGGTGTTGGCATGTGCAATTGCGACATTGCGGTACTTCGGATCGCCGGTTTCTTTTGATGCCCAGAACAACATTTCGAGATTCATCATATTATCAACAATAACCGGGAATTGCCATTGTTTGGCCCAGTCCCACGACTTAATGCTGCCAATTGTAGAATCAAATCTGGTAATCAGCGACTCAGAAGCCTCGATAACAACCTTTTTATAATCTTCGTTTTTGGTGATGCGGTAGGCATTTCCATAACTGCAAAATACCATAAAACCGAGGTCGTGCGTATTTTTGCGGTACTGAACACCATTAAGTTTTAGCGTATTTTCGGTGGCAATCGTTTCCCATTTTTTATCGCCGGTCAGTTCGTAAAGGTACCAGTAACTTCCGGCCGGAAAACCGCAGCACCAATCCTTTTGGGTTACCAAATCATATTTGCCATTTTCGAAAGAACGGGGAACCAAAGTATCATTTGCCGAATTTACAACCAGATAATCTACTTGTTGCGAAATCTGGCTAACAAGTTTATCTTTTTGTTCGAAAAGCGTTTTTGATGAGCACGCACCCAAGATCAGTAAACTAAGAATTAAAAAACTTAAATTTTTCATAGTGAATTATTTTATTGGTTTAATTTCAGGATAAATATTGGTTAAAGCTCAACAAAGATAATAGTAAATTGCAAATGCGCAATCGATTGCATTTATATTTTATTAATGATGGACAAAAAAGAAATAATTAGCATATTTGCATAATATTCAGAATCCTTATGAACAAACAGTCGGAACCTACCATTCATGATATTGCCAGAGAATTAAAAATCTCGGCCTCAACCGTTTCAAGGGCTTTAAACGACAATCCGCGTATCAGCCTCAAAACCAAAGAAAAAATCAAAGCGGTGGCCGATTCTCTTGGTTACCGTCCGAATACACTCGCATCGAACCTCCGGAATAAAAAATCGAATACCATCGGAATCGTGGTTCCACTCATCAACCGTCATTTCTTTTCTTCAGTAATCAGCGGCGCCGAAGATGTTGCTTTTAAAGCCGGATACAATGTGGTGATCTCGCAATCGAACGATCTGGCTGCCAAGGAGATAAAAATCGTTCAGTCGATGTTTTCGAACCGGGTTGATGGACTGATAATTTCCATCGCCATGCAGACAAGCACTTTCGAACACCTGAAAATATTCAAAAAGAAGAATATTCCACTTGTATTTTTCGACAGGGTTATTCCTGAAATTGAAACAGATAAAATTGTTGTTGATGATTTTGCCGGTGGGTTTCGTGTCACACAACACCTTATTGATCAGGGGTATAAACGAATCGCTCATTTGGCAGGCCTTCAGGATTTGACGATCTATTCGAACCGTAAAAACGGGTACATTGAAGCATTAAGAAAAAATGGTATTCATTATGACGAGTCGCTGGTGATTATTAGCTCACTTACCAGTGAAGAGGGAGTTACGGCTGTTAAGCAACTAATGAAGCTCCCCAATCCGCCCGACGCTATTTTCTGCGGAAACGACACCACTGCACTTAGTGCAATGATTTATCTGCGCGACATGGGTATCAGGATTCCACAGGATTTTGGGATTGTTGGTTTTAGCAACGAGCCATTCTCGAAAGTTGTTTCGCCATCCATTTCGACCATTGCACAGCCAGGATTTCAGATGGGACAAAAAGCCGCCGAACTGATTATCAGGGAAATAGAAACAAAGGAAAGAAACCCTCAAACCATTGTTTTGCCTACCGAATTGATCATCAGGGAATCTTCGAGCCGAAAAGGAAGCCAGTAATCAGTCGCAGTTTCCATCAGGAATCCTATCTGATCCGGTCGATTGAGCGAATCAGCGCCTCATCTTTACCGATGGCACGAATTGCCAGATAATCAAGTATAATAGCTATTAGCGGGAAAACCATGCTAATTTTATAGCTGATTTTTGCGTCGCTGAAAGTGTATGAGGTAAAAAAGAAAAACAAACCGAACAATCCCAGCATCAGCAATATAGAAAATACAATGATCCGCATTTGCCTGATCCTGTTTTTAAAGCTTTGTATCGCAACTCCATGCAATGCCAGTATTATTCCAATCAGTACCGCTATCGAAAAACCATTTTCCTTTACAGTACCATCAAGCACAATACCCTTATAATTAAACAGATATATCATACCATCCTGTGCTATTTCAGCAAAAGGCAATAAAAACAAAAAGCCAATCAGTAAAGCCGAAATTAACAGGTACACAGTTTGAATTCGTTGTATCATGAGTTTTAAATTTTGTGCAAAAATAGTCTTTTTCGAAGTTTTTCATTACAAAAATCAAAATCAGGATTTACTTTTTTGTAACTCATTTAGAACGAACAATTTCGATTGAATTTTCGATAAACAAAATATCATTGGTATTATTTTTACTTTTGAGGAAACGAATTTACGTCCAGCCAACAACTATGCTTCGCAAAACCAAACACTTACATAAAAAAGCGATCATTGCATTCTGCTTCCTGACCGGCTGGATATTCAGTTTAAGCGCACAAGATCCCTATTTTTCGCAATTTTTCATGAACCCTGTTTACATGAATCCTTCCTATTCAGGAACAATGAAAGTACCCAGAATCGGGATTCAGTACCGCAACCAGTGGCCTGCGTTTAACAAAGCGTACACCACCTATTTTGCATCGTTCGACACCTATCTTCCGAAGATTAGCAGCGGCATCGGACTATTGATGTATCAGGATGTTCAGGCCGACGGAACTTACACGCAAAGCAGTTTTAAAGCCATTTATTCGAGAGAAATTCGCATAAACAAGGACTGGATAATGTATGGAAGTCTTTCGGCAGGGGCGCAAATGAATGCGCTGAATTTTAGCCGCTTGCTGTTTCCGGACGGATTGGATGCGATTTACGGAATACAATTACCTTCCGGGGAAACAATGCCTGAAAACAACCGGCGAATTTTTCCTGATTTTGGCGCAGGAATATTAATGTACAATGGCAAGTATTTCTTCGGTCTGGCAGGCGACCACCTTAGTGAACCCAATCAGTCGATTTATTCAGAATTTCCAACTGCTTTGCCCCGGAAATTCACAGCGCATTTCGAGGTCAACCTTCCGTGGCACCGACCCGGACATTGGCGGAAATACTACTCTTTCAATCCCAACATTATTATTCAGTCGCAGGGGAACGAGCAAAATATTACGCTCGGTGTTTATGCCAACCGGAAAGGTTTTTCGCTTGGATTATGGACCAGGCAGACTACCAGAAAAAGTACAGATATAATCGCGATGGCAGGTTTTATGGGTAAACAAATGAAAACGGCCATTACCTACGACACCAATCTTCGGGGAGTCGGACTTCGATCGCACGGATCGGTTGAAATATCCATTTCTTTTCTGCTGAAAGATCCCGGCGTAAAAAGCATTTTTCCGTACTACGAAATCCCGGGAGAATGGGAAGTGAGGTAGAAAAAAGGGGGAAAGGAAAAGGGAGAAGGGAGACAGGAGAAAGGAGAAAGTGTCTTGGGACTTGGGACTTCGAACTTCCTCACCTAACCAGCATCACTGTTCCTTTTTGCTGATGAGCATAACCCTGTACATCAGCATATTGAACAATCCAGACAAATACCCCGGATTCGGCCAAAGTTCCGTTTTTCATTTTTCCGTCCCAGCCAGTTTCAGGATTTTTACTTTCAAACACAGTTGATCCTACCCGGTTAAATATCCTCAAATGGTATTTCTCCGGATCAATACCTTCGGTAATCGGCAGAAAAACACGGTTTTCCGCAATTTCACTTTCAGGCCTGAATGCATTTGGAGTTGAAAGGGTGAAAGGAATAATTTTAACCGTCGAACTGGTGGTATCAGCGCATCCGAACTTCGAAGTTGCCTGAAAAACAACCCTGTATTTGCCAATGGCAGAATAATGATGTACCGGATTTTCTTCGTTACTTGTTGCGCCATCGCCAAAATTCCACCAAAATCCTACCGAATTTTCAGTTTCGTTGAAGAATGAAATCGCTGGGTGCTCAATCGAGGCCACCTCGTAATTCTGACTAAAAACCGGATCGAAAACTGATACGCGAACAGAAGCGGACGCATTGCAACCCCGCTCATTGGTTGCGGTAACGCTGTAATCGCCGGTTTCCAAAACTCTAAAAGTACGATCAGTCGATCCATCCTGCCAAAGATACTTTTCGAATTCAGGCCCGGCATCCAGAATTATTTCTCCGGGATAACAGGCAACTTTATCTTCGCCCAAATCAATTTTCGGATCTTCAACTTTTACGTAAACCTTGTCGGACTTCGTGCAACCTGATGGAGTACTGGCAATTACAGTGTACCAGCCTTCTTTTGTAACCACAATGGTTGAGCCGGTTTCTCCGGTACTCCACTTGTAATTTATAAAATAGTCTCCGGCATCAAGTTTATAGCTGTCGCCCCTGCAAATCACCAATGTATCGTCCTTAATATCACCTTCAATATCGAGCTGAATATCGAGATTATAGCCAACGCCGTATCCGTAGGATTCTGTACGATCGCCGAATCCATATACAAAGGCCAGAAAACCGCCATCCTTATTGTCATTATATAACCGGTGAGTTCCCTTTGAAACTGGTACTCTGGCATACGAATATTCACCTTTCGGGAAAGCTTTGATATATTGGCTACTGATAGGTGCATCGTCTAAAATAATATGATTGATTTCAGACGTCAGCGAGGTAATATTAATGTAAAAGATATCCTGAATCAGGGCTGACTCATAAGCCACGAAAGTAACATCGTCGATTTTCTGGGTAACCGGGCTTAAAATAATCATAAATGGATCGCCAACGCCCGAGTTATCAAGATTTTGCGAGCGGCAATACTGGGCCAGCAACACTCTTTTGGTCGAGATCAAACGACTTGCCTGATTACGGTCAAGTTCAAATTCGAAGTATTCTCCCCGGTTTAAAGTAATTATTCGATTGAGACCTTCGATGGTGACAACAGTCGCATCGTCGGCAGCCAAAACCCTGTAAGTATCTTTGAGCCGCGATGCGAGCGGAACAATGTAAAACACTCTTCCCCATGTACTTGTTGGTGGCATTTGTTCGTACAAATGATCGTACGAATTTCCGTTTACAGGAATTGGAGTTGCTTTTGAGCCCGAAAAAAAAGCGATGGGTTTATCAGACGAGATATATGTTCCGGTTAAATCGCCTTGCCCCGTTATATTATTATTAAGCGATTGTACCTGAAACGACTGACCTTTACTTAAAGATATCGTAAACGGAATTCCGGCAGTCTTCCCTCCGGCGGTATTAACGGATGGAGTAATTGTAACTTTCGTATCATTTTCAGAAGCGACAATTAAAAACTCACTGTTTTTCTCGTTTGATCCAACCTGAGGAGGCATGTAACACATTGCATAATACTCTGTTCCCAGCGATTTGGTTGGATAAATGACGGCCACATCCGACGACTGAGTCCGGTAATTTAAAGCATAAACATTTACCGGATTGGATGCCTGCAGGTGGATTCCTTTTCCTTCAGTATTTTCAGATCCCTTCGATTCCAATAATTCGAAGGGAATCTGTATGGTTCGCGAATCGTTGGCTGCCACAGAATAAGAGCCATCTCCGATGGGCATTTCGTTTGGGCCATAAGTGAGCGTGAAATCAGCTCCGATTCGCGAAGTAACTGTAATTTCGAGATAGTGGTCATTCCCCTTGTCCCGGTTTTGCATCAGGCCAAACCAAAAATCCCGTCCTTCTGTTGAATAATGGCATAAATCTTCCGGTTCATCAGAAATAACTGGGCAGATGAAAAAGAATAAGATGCCAATGAGAAGGATCGTTTTTTTCATTTTTAAATTATACCTCCACGCGTTTGTTATGCCGTGTGTACCAAATATATCCTGAAACATTTTTATAACCACAATTTTTCAATTCCCGAATATACGAACGCAACTGATATTTGTAGTTATCCGACTCTGTTTCACCCGATTTATAATCGACCACCACTACCCCATCCGCTGCAATCATGATACGGTCGGGGCGTTTGACACCATTGGCGCCGGTTAAAATATTTCGTTCGTTCACCACCCGGTAAGTACCGTCGAACCAAGATTTTACTTCCTGGTCACCAAGCATTTCCATCAACTCCGCTTTCATTGTTTCCGCTTTTTCGGCGCCAATTTTTCCTTCCAGTTCAATTCGTTTAACTGCTTTATACAAATCGCCGGTTGTTTCAATCAGCGAAAGAATTTCATGAATCAGTTTGCCTTTGTTAATGCCACTTTGCTTCTTGTCGTCGCGTGTAAAAAAATCTTCGCCCCGTTTTTTAATGTTCAGGAACTTCCGGAAATCTGCAAATTCAAATTCCGAAAGACGAACATCCTGCACCGTTTTCCCTGCTTTCGTTTTCTCTTCTGAAACAGTTATTTCTCCAATTTCGAAAAGTTGCTTTTCCGGAGCATAACTTTCAGCCAGCTGAACCAATTCCTCTGGTTTCAAACCGCACGTCCCCATTGCAGTTTGCTTTTCCAGCACCTGTTTCAGCAAATCGCCCACCGATGTGAGTTTGCTGGCCGAAAAACTTGCCCACACCCACAAAGCCGCTTTTGCACGCGTAAAAACCACGTACATCAGGTTCAGATTATCAATGTAAGTATTGAATTTTTCAGTAAAGAATTCGTGGTAAAAAATGGAGTTTCCAACATCGCCTTTGTAACGCACTGGCACCAGTTCCATGTCGCTGAAAGGCTCCACATCAGGCTTGCACCAAAGCAATGGCGCACGGTCGGGAGTTGCCGGCGGATGAATCGACCAGTTGAAAAACGGCACGAACACATGGGTAAATTCCAGTCCTTTCGATTTGTGTATGGTCAGCACGGTGATGGCGTCAATGCTATCCGAAACCGGGATTGTGAACCGATCGCCGTTTTGCTTCCACCAGTTCAGGAAACTGGTAAGTTCCGACGCCTGTGTGCGCTCGAACACCGAAATCTGATCGACAAAAGCCTGCAAATAAGCCAATTCGTCGGTCAGGCTGAAAAGATTAAACTTATCGCATAAACTGTAAATAATCTCCGGAATCGGCTTCCCGGCAATCAGTTCCTGAAAATCTTTCCCGGCAATAAACTCCGATAAGGTCAGTTTAGAGTCAGAAGTCCAAAGTCCAAAGTCCAAAGATACATTCTCCCGTCTCCCGTCTCCCGGTCTCCCGTCTCCGGTCTCCCCTTCTTCGTCCTCCCACAGCTCCGGCACTCTCCCCTTCTCCTTCAACTGCGGAAATATCCTGCGGTAATACAAATAACTCAATTCTGCTTTCACCACCTCATCATCAGGATTAAGGAAACTGGTAAGCATTGAAATGATAAAACCAATTACTTCTGAATTAATAATATAGAGCGATTCGCCCGAAAGAATATCAAAATTATAAGCCGCATTTTCGGGCAGACCTTTTTGCTCCAGAAACAAGTCGGCAATCTGGCGGGCTTCGTTCTTAGCGCGAACCAAAATCGCCATTTCACGGGCTTTCACTCCTTTTTCCTGAAGCAATTTTACCGAAGCGACCAGCTCCGAAAGTATCAGTGCTTCATTGGCTGCTTTCAGTTCGGCTTTGCTTTCCAGAAATTTCACCCGCACATAACCCAGGTCGGCCACCTCTTTGTTCGAAACCTGTTGAACACTGTCGGCATACACTTCAGGAACGGTAATTTCTACCGGATTATCAGCAACATTGGCTTCCGAAAGTTCTGATTCAATGTGGTTTTGCAGTAGCTCCGGAATTAGTCTGAACAGCGTATTATTGAAACGAATTACCTTTCCGTAGCTGCGCCAGTTGCTGTTCAGCACTTCGTTCTGAAGGCCAAAAGCCGGAAAGCTTTCGCCCAGTTTGCCGGCCAGCAATCGCCAGTCGCCGCTTCGCCAGCGGTAAATGGCCTGTTTCACATCGCCCACCACCATTCCGAGATTGTTCTCCGAAAGCGAATTTCCGATCAGCGGACGAAAATTATTCCACTGCAAACCTGATGTATCCTGAAACTCGTCGATCATAAAATGTGAATACACTGAACCCGTTTTTTCATACACGAAAGGCGTTTCTGAATCGGCAATCACCGTCTTCAGTAAATGACCCGAATCAGAAATCAGAATTACTCCTTTTTCGCGGCATATTTCCTTGACCGACCTTCGCAAATCGACCAGAATTCCTAGTGTATATAGCTGGCTGATAATCAGTTTTGCGGTAATATAATTGCGCGACTGCGATTCAACCAGGCGAACAGCTTCCTGCATTTTGGGCATCAGCTTTTGTTCGGCAACTGCTTCCAGTTTCGACTTTTGCGGTTCCTTTGTGCTGGCGGTTACCCATGCCGAAAGCTCGGTGGTTGATCTGATGGTTGTAATATTCAGCGAAAAAGTCAGCTCCTTCATCTTCCTGAAACCCGCAGCCGGACCGCTTCCCTTCGATTTAAAATCGTCGTGTGTCAACGCTTCCATCGCCAGAATATTCAACCCTTCCTGCCCCAGCGACTTCAGTTTATTTTCGTATTGAGCGATGATTTTGTTCAGTTTTGCGCGGTATTCCTTCAGGAAACTACGGTCGTTTAACTTCGCGTACAACTCGTCGTTCAGCGACTTAAATGTTTCGTTATAAATCTCGTTTCCCAGCCTTATCATGTCCTTTTTCAGGTTCCAGCCCTTGCCGTCGCGTATTTTTTCTGAAGCAAACGCATCGAGCCATTCCAGTAATTTCGGGTCATCTTCAACCGATTGAATCAGGCGGTCAACAGCCTCTTCGAGAATACTGTTTTCGTCAAGTTCCACATTGTAAGCCGCATTGATGCCCAGCTCGCGGTTGAAAGCCTTGATGACGCGCTGAAAAAAGCTATCGATGGTGCTGATTGAGAAGCGCGAATAATCGTGCAAAATGCGCTTCAGCACCAATTGAGCCTGCCGTTCAACCATCATTGGCTGCCAGCCAAGTTCTTCCGACAAAATCTTCAGGTAAGCAGTGTCCTCCCCCTTCGATAAGCGGAACAACTCGCCGATAATGCGCGATTTCATTTCGGCAGTGGCTTTGTTGGTAAAGGTTACCGCCAGAATATGCCGGTAAGTTGATTCACTGGTCAGTGCCAGTTTCATGTATTCGATGGCCAGCCGAAAGGTTTTTCCGGAGCCCGCAGAGGCTTTATATACTTTGAGTTGCGACATTTTTATAATTTTTACCACACCTGCCCGATGCAGGCGGGGATTACCCAGAAAAACAGATTTAAAAACTTCGTGGCTTAGTGGCTATTTTATTTTTAATATTGAGTCCACTCTGAAAAGTCAGAAAGTCAAATAATAGTCCTGAAAGCCTGCCAGCCGCAGGCAGGGATTGAATTTGAATAACCGTGGGCGAAACCCACGGCTGAATATTAACACAATCAAAATTCAACCCTTTCATGGCTGTGTTTTGATTTCGATTCTTTTCCACCGGTCTTCACCGGTGGTTATTCAAATTTTATCCCTTCAGGATAATTAATCAGCTTTTCGGAGTGAACTCAAAATTGAAAAAATAAAAGTAAACATATCTCCGATATGATTGTCAG
Organism: Prolixibacteraceae bacterium; assembly: GCA_003537645.1. GTDB lineage: Bacteria > Bacteroidota > Bacteroidia > Bacteroidales > Prolixibacteraceae > Aquipluma. The sequence continues at coordinate 22,726 of DPRM01000142.1, read as the reverse complement.
AATTAAAAATACTTGTATGTAATTAATCCGGTAAACAAATACCAATAAATCTGAAAATCTAAAAATCTGAAAAAATGAAACATTTTTCTTTAAATCCGAAAGTCATCCTACTGGTTATTACGACCTTGATGGCAACAACAAATAGTTTCAGTCAAAAAAACAGGGAAGATATTCCTGAAAAATACAAATGGAACCTGACTGATCTTTTCACTTCGGACGATGCATGGCGCAAGGCAATGAGTGATGTTGCCGCAAAACTCGACGAGGTGGAGAAATTTAAAGGCACTTTGACTCAATCCCCATCGAATTTGCTGAAGGCACTCGAGTACAGTACCCAAATATCAACAGAAGCCTCCAAACTATACATCTATTCCGGAATGAACGGGGATCTTGACACCCGCAACATGAAATACAAAGGGATGAGTCAGGAGCTTCAGCAGTTGTTTTCGAATTTCGGTGCAAAAGCCGCATTTATGGAGCCAGAAATTCTGACTACCGACTGGGAAAAAATTGACGGGTTTATTAAAGCCGAGCCCAAACTCGAAGATTACCGGATGAGCCTCGAAAACATGTTCCGCACAAAAAAATATACTTTAAGCGAAGAGGAAGAGCGAATTATGGCGCTTACCCGCATGGTTTCAGGAGTTTCGTCGTCGGTTTTCGGAACTTTCTCGAACGCCGAAATGCCCAAACCTGAGGTAACTTTGTCGGATGGCAAAAAAGTTGAAATCGGCAGTTCCGAATACAGCCAGATCAGGGCATCGGCCAACCGGAACGACCGCGAGATTGTTTTCAAGGCTTACTGGGACAATTTTGCAAAATTCAGGGGAACTTATGGCGAGATGCTTTACGGCAATGTAAAAGCCAACATGTTCCGATCAAAAGCACGAAATTACAGTTCGTCGCTCGAAGCCGCTCTTTATCCCAACAATATTCCGGTTGAGATCTACCATTCGCTTGTAAACAATGTGAACGAAAGTCTGCCAGCTTTTCACCGCTACCTGAAAATAAAAAAACGCATGATGGGGCTGGATACCCTGAAATACCTCGATTTGTATGCACCGGTTGTGAAAGATGTTGATCTGAAATACAGCTACGACGATGCTACAAAAGTGATTCTCGAAGCGCTGAAACCGCTTGGAAATGAATATGTATCGACCGTAAAAAAAGCGGTTGACGAGCGCTGGATTGATGTTTACCCAACCCCCGGCAAACGCTCGGGAGCATACTCGAACGGAGCCGATTACAACGGACACCCTTATATACTACTGAATTACAACGACCTGTACAGCGATGCAAGTACTTTGGCGCACGAACTGGGGCACACCATGCACAGCTATTTCTCGAACAAAACACAGCCACAGCCAAAAGCCAACTATGTAACTTTTGTTGCTGAAGTAGCCTCAACATTTAACGAAGTATTGCTTTTTAACCACATCATTGGTACCGAAAAAAACGACGATGTGAAGCTATCGATTCTGATGAACTGGCTTGATGGTTTTAAAGGGACACTGTTCCGCCAGACCCAGTTTGCCGAGTTCGAGCTGAAAGCCCACGAAGTTGCCGAACAGGGCAAACCGCTTACCGGTGAGACTTTTTCGAAAATATACAAAGACATTGTAAACAAGTATTACGGACATGATCAGGGCGTTTGTTTTGTTGACGATTATATCAGCATGGAGTGGGCCTACATCCCGCATTTCTACAGGAGTTTCTATGTATATCAGTACAGCACATCGTTTACCGCATCAATTTCGCTGGCCGAAAAAGTGATGAGTGGCGACCAGAAAGCACTGAAAAATTACATGGAATTCTTATCATCCGGAGGCTCCGATTACCCGGTTGAACTCCTGAAAAAAGCAGGTGTTGACATGACTTCCGACGAACCGTTTAAACTGACAATGGCATCGATGAACAAAGTAATGGATGAAATAGAAAAGATTCTGGACAAACAGCAGAAATAAATTTCCCGTATTTTAACACAAAAAAGCACAGAGGACTTCCTGAAGAAAACAGGCTGTTCTCTGTGTTTTTTTTGGGGGAAGTTACTTCGAAAAGTAAAGTTATAGAAATTCATTCAGGAGTGGACAAAATAGTAGTGGACAATTTTTGATGAAGATTCCGCTGATTTATCTTTAATTTGCACCCACAAATCACATTGGAATCAAACAAGTTTTAATCACAAGAATATGAGAATTGAATACGATATCAAGCTGGGTTTTAAGGATGTAATGTTTCGGCCAAAACGCTCAACGTTAAAAAGCAGGTCGCAGGTAAGTCTGGAACGTACATTTAAAATGATGCACAACAAATCGGAATGGACCGGTGTGCCAATTATGGCCGCCAACATGGATACGGTTGGTACTTTTGAAATGGCGCTTACCCTTGCCGAAAAAAAACTGTTTACAGCCATCCACAAACATTACAGCATTGATGAATGGAATGAGTTTCTGGCAAAAGCTCCTGAAGGAATAGAAAATTACATAGCACTAAGCACAGGCACCGGATCGCAGGATTTTGAGAAAATTGCTCAACTTATCAATGCGAATCCCCAGCTGAAATACATCTGCATTGATGTGGCCAATGGCTATTCGGAACACTTTGTTTCGTTTGTAAAACAAACCCGCAAGAAATTTAGCGACAAAGTGATTATTGCCGGGAATGTGGTGACTGGCGAAATGGTGGAAGAACTGCTATTGGCTGGCGCCGACATTATTAAAGTTGGAATTGGCCCCGGATCGGTTTGTACCACACGTGTAAAAACAGGTGTCGGATACCCGCAATTATCGGCAATTATTGAGTGTGCCGATGCAGCTCACGGCCTTGGCGGACAAATCATCAGCGATGGAGGTTGCTCAACTCCGGGCGATGTTGCAAAAGCTTTTGGCGCAGGTGCCGATTTTGTGATGCTGGGCGGAATGTTGGCCGGTCACGACGAAAGTGGTGGTGCAACCATCGAGCGCGATGGCAAAACCTACAAGCAATTTTATGGAATGAGTTCGGCAACTGCCATGAACAAACATGCAGGCGGGGTTGCCGAATACCGCGCCAGCGAAGGAAAAACTGTTGAGGTTCCTTACCGCGGAGGGGTTGAAAATACCATTCAGGATATTTTGGGAGGTATCCGTAGTACCTGTACTTATGTGGGCGCTTCGCAATTAAAAGAACTGAGCAAACGCACTACTTTTATTCGTGTGGCTGAACAGGAAAACCGGATTTACACCAGATAAAAAAAATGAAATCAGGATCAAATTACATTTCAAAAATCGCACTTCTTACTTTCGCTTTTTTAATTTCAATTGCGCATATAGCTGATGCGCAGTCGGTATTTGTGGGAAAAACCGGTAAAAATGGTAAGGCTTTGATAAAATATATTGAGCCTTCAGAACTAAAAAAAATCGTTGACAACCCAGTCGATTCGATTTGGATTATTGATGTGCGGTCTGAAAAAGCATACCTGAATGGCCATATTCCTACAGCAAGATCATTTCCTTCAGGAACCATCAAAGACAGATTAAATGAAATTCCAAAAGACAAGTATTTGATTTTGTATTGCACTGTTGGCGGAACTGTGAAAATAGTATCAAAAAAACTGCGCAAAGCGGGTTATAAAAAGTATATAAACTGGGGTGGACTTTCGCGCTGGGAATGGGAAAAGGAACCCAGATCAGAATAAATATATTTCAACAAAAAAACATCTTCATTCTTCTGTTTTAAGATTTGAACAATAGAGCTTTACGGTTTGTTTCCGCAAAGTACCGATTCATTTGTCTCAAATTCAAAACGAATTAAAAATGAAGAAGAAACAAAACCTGACTGTTTTCCTGCTATTGGGTATCTTTTGTACCACAGCAGCCCAAAATTTACCACAAAAAAAAGTAAAACCCTACGACACCTGGATCAAAAGCACTGACAACTACAGCATTGTAAAGGGTATTTTGCACGATGTTCAGGATTCATCGATAAGAATTTCCCATCAATACAAGGACGACTTCGCAACCTATCATTTTCGGGATATCGATCAGGTTAAAATCAGACGAAAGAACAATGTTATGAAAGGGGTACTCATAGGTGGAGGTATTGGACTTATCACTCCATTTATTGCAAACCCGGGGAGCGGTCGTGATTCTGATTTGACACCACTGGTGAATGCTGTTTTGAGTGTTCCGTTTACCATATTTGGTGCGGCGGTCGGAGCCGGATTAGGTTCCCTCAAAATTACAATTCCAATATCGGGAAATCGTAACAATTTCGAGGCGTACAAAAGCAAACTGAATTATTTTGCCGTGAATAAAAATGAGGATTTTGCTATCAACAATTCACCCGAATTACAGAATATTCAGGGTACAGTAAAATCAAAAAAAATTAAAACTGCAATCGGATATGAGCATGAAAGTTATATCGGAATTGTAAATGGCCCCTCTTTCCCGATTGGGGATCTAAATCACGACGTAATGATAAACAACCGGAATTTGAAGGCAAAAACCGGCTTCAGCAGCAAAGTCATCAATATTGGATATCGGTTAAAAGGCAAACGGGGAATTTCGTTTGCATACTTCCAAAACCAATACAACGCACAAAGTGGTGATCCAGAAGAATGGTGGTCGCTAAATGGCATCCTGATCGGACCAATGTATTCTTATAACATAGGGGAAAAGTTTATTTTCGATATAAAACCAAGAATCGGATTGGCAGGATTGGCTGTTAACACTGATATTGATATTCAACATGATGGAAGTGGGTTGGTATTCAACCCGGCTTTGGGTTTTCGCTACAATTTTCACAGACGGTGGTGCATTATTTCTGAAACCGGATACTTTTTCTCCAAACAAAAAATAATTGAATTCGACACCAAAAACTTCCAATCACTCAATCTGGGAATTGGCATTGCCTACAGATATAAATAGCTGAATAGCTGCAAACTAAAACTATCTCCCAATTCGGTACAAAAATTTGTCTGTTCGCAAAACGATTTGGTCGCGGACGATGGCTGGCGTAGCTTTTACAGTTCCTTCCAGTTGATTTTCGGCAACCAGTTGAAAAGTCAGCCCGGGTTTAATCACATAGGTTTTCCCTTTCAGGCCGAAGAGATAAATATTTCCGGAGGCATACAAAACCGATGCGTTGAATTGGTCTTTTAGTTTGCTTTTCCAGATTACAGTCCCGGTTTTTGTGCTCAGGCAGGTGAGGTCGCCTCGCTCGTGAACCATATAAATCAGGCTATCCACAATGACCGGCGTTGAAATTTGCGGAACATCTTCGGCAACTTCCCACGGGACGTGTGTTTTGGTAATGTCGCCGGTTCCGGTTGGGTCAACAGCCAACATGCGGACATAAAAAGTTCCGCCTTCAGGAAACATCCATCCTGAATTGATATACACCATTCCGTTGTAACTCAAATTCATCGCAACAGTCGAATCGTCGCCATAAAAAATCTGCCAGATCTCTTTCCCGGTTTCAGGTTCGTAAGCAATACAAAGCTGCGCCCCGTTGCTAACCAACTGGTCTTTCCCATTCACTTCAATTACAATTGGTGTGCAATAGGCTTTCCGGTAAACGGGTTCCACATTTTTGTAAAATTCTTGCGGACGATCGGTTTTCCAAACGGTTTTTCCGGTGCGCTTATCTAAAGCAATCAGGTACTGAACGTCAGTGCCTTCGATGTGCAAAATCAACAGGTTTTTATACAGAATGGGCGATGATGCCGCTCCCTGCATGTGCTCGCAATTCAGGTCGGTGCGTGTCCAGATTACCTGAAAATTCCGGGTATCCACACAGGCGGTTCCGTAAGTCCCGTAATGCACATACACATAGCCGTCTTCAATACAGGGTGTTGAAGTAGCATAACTGTTTGTCGGATGAATATGCTGAACCGAATCGGGTTTAAAAAGTGAAAGCTCTTTCAGAATTTTTCCGGAGTTGAAATCGGTGCAAACAGCAAACAGTTCCTTTCCATCATCAGTGGCCGAACTCGTCCATATCTGGTCACCAAAAATAACCGGCGACGACCAGGCAACACCACGAATGGCTGTTTTCCAGTGTACATTACTGTTTTCGTTCCACGTAACAGGAGCGTTTGCACTCAACGAATGTCCGTCGAGTTGGCTTCCGCGTAAATGCGTCCAGTTTTCTGTATTTTGGGCAAACAGTCCAACTGAAATGGCCATAGCGAGTAACAGAAGGGAAAATGGTTTTCGGTTCATGGTTTCGGTTTATTTGGAACTGTGAAGATGATTCTTTTTTGTGATTTCTGAAATTATCCGCGCATATAAACACAAAGACACGAAGACACAAATTTAAAAAACCTGTATTCTTCGTGCCTTTGCTTTTTGAATTATTTAGTTACCTGATATTTTCCAACACGTCAACCAGCAGTTTCCAAAATTTATCAACGGTTTCGATGTTGATTCTTTCGTCGGGCGAATGGGCTCCGCGGATGGTCGGACCGAACGAAACCATATCAAGTTCGGGGTATTTCTCCAAAAATAAACCGCACTCCAATCCGGCGTGAATGGATTTGACCACCGGTTCGTTTCCAAACAGTTTTTTGTACGAATCGGCAGCTATTTTAGCTACTGCCGAATCCGGATTAGGTGTCCAGCCCGGGTATCCGTCGGAATGCACAACAGAAGCGCCTGCCAGTTGCATCACCGATTCCACCATTTCGGCGGCCATGTATTTGCGGCTATCAATTTCGCTGCGTTGGCTGGTTGTCAGAACAATTTCATTTTTGTCGTTAAATTTAACCGAAGCCAGATTGGTTGAAGTTTCCACCATGCCCATCATTCGGCTGCTCATTTCCAATACGCCATGCGGACAGGCCGCAATCAGTTTCAGCAGTTTTCCCTGTGTCTTCAGGTCAATCACGAATTCGGGTAAAGCAACCGACTGATGGTGTAATTTCAGTTTAGGCTCCGAGCGTTCGAACTCAAATTCCATTTCCGAAGCAAATACATTCCACTCTACAATCAGGTTTTCTTTTTGTGAATGGGGAACAACGACTACGGCAAAAGCTTCGCGGGCAATGGCATTCCGAAGGTTACCGCCGTTAAAATCGGCAATCCGTAAATCGAATAATTTAGCCGCTGCAATCAAAAAGCGGTTCAGGATCTTATTGGCATTCCCTCGGTTTTTGTTGATATCGTCGCCCGAATGACCACCCTGCAAGCCTTTCACTTCAAGCTTCACGGCGAACGAACCAACAGGTAATTCTTCGGGCGTGAAATTCAACGTTCCAACAGTATCAATTCCTCCGGCACAACCAATAAACAATTCGCCTTCGTCTTCCGAATCGAGGTTCAGCAAAATATTGCCGCTCAGAAATCCGGGTTGCAGGGCAAAAGCTCCGGAAAGACCGGTTTCTTCGTCCACCGTAAACAGGCATTCAATGGGCCCGTGTGATAAATCAGTGGCGGTTAAAACGGCCATTTGAGCAGCCATGCCAATGCCGTCGTCCGATCCTAAAGTAGTGCCTTCGGCTTTTACCCATCCATCGTTAATAAACGGTTTAATGGCATCAGTATCGAAATTGTGCTGCGTTTCGCTGTTCTTTTCGCAAACCATGTCCACGTGCGACTGTAAAATTACGACCGGATCATTTTCGCGCCCCGGGGTAGCGGGCTTGCTGATGAGCACATTGCCAATTTCATCCTGACTGGCTTTTAATCCGTTGGCAGCGGCAAAGTCGAGCAAAAAGCGGATGATTTTTTCCTCTTTTTTCGATGGCCGGGGAACCTGGCAAATGTCTTCAAAATAATTCCACAAAGGTTGTGGCGATAAGTTTTTTAAGCGTTTCATATGTCTGAACTATGATTTGTATGATTTATTTGATTAAATGATTCTGTATTTTTTGTTTGTAAGTCGTTTAAAATTTAAACTTCGTTCGCCAAAGTTAACCAATAAGCCTATTTCCAGATTATATGCCTCCAGATAATTTATAGCCTGAGCGAAATGAACATCCTCCAATTTCGTTAACGCTTTCAATTCTACTGAAATTACTTTTTCCACCAGAAAATCTACCCTGCGAGTACCGATCAGTTCTGTGCGATAAAAAATGGGCATTTCAAATTCTCTTGAAAATTCAATTTCTGCCAAACGCATTTCAATTTCCAATGCCCGTTGGTAAATTACCTCCTGAAAACCATTACCCAACGCACTATGAACAGTCATCGCGCACTTAATGATTTTGCCGGTCAGTCCCGAATATTTATATTCTTCTTTTATCATGGTAATCGTTTAATCACAAGAATCAAGGTTCAGATAGTTGAGTGGAACGCACAAGAAAGTGATGCTTTTTAATTTCTAGTTTACTTTCAACTAGGTACTTAATATTATTCGTTTTACCGTTGTGCTTTGTTTGTTATTGGGTCGTTTCGTATGATTGATTTATTAAATACATAATATCATCAATGGAAAATTTTTCAGTTATTTCATCTTTTGGCGAGATGATTAATTGTCTTGTAATATTACCGTATCCGTGAGTTTTAGGAATTTTAGTCGTTAGATTTTTAGTATCAACCATTTCATCATTAATAGTCCTTAAAAGTAATCTAAGACAATTGCTTCTATTTTGAATAGCTAAGCAGACAAAATTTCTCGAGGTCTTGTATAATACCTCTTGATTTGTTGTATAAGTCTCCACTTCTGAACTTATATTCTTAATTTCATTATCAATACGAGAAAATAAATCTTTTAGTTCATCAGAAGCTCCTTGTAAATGCTGGTCAACTGTTTTTACAATTCTAGGTTCTTTTGTTATTTTTTCTATTGTAAAACCACCTTTGCTTTTAGTCGTAATTAATTGTTCTGGTTCTTCTTCTCTCGATATAACAAGAGTGTCATTTTCGTAGTACCTATATTTCCATAATTCCGCGCTGAGGGATAGTGCTAAACATTTATCATCTATGCTATATTCTTGAGCAAAACAAAGTATTCTGGGATTTGAGAAATCAATTTCTCCATTTAAATTTTTTATATTTTTTCTAGCTAATAATTCAAATGAATCAGGATTTTGTTTTATCCATGTCATGTACCTATTTGCTTGTACAAGTTGCCCTTTTTCTTTTGTCTTTTTGTATTCAATTACAATCGGTCTATTGCTTTCATCAAGACCTAAAGTTTCAATTCTACCATGTTTATCAGTTATATGCTCATTTTTAATAAACCGAACTCCAAAAATTTCTTCAAGGTTCATGTCAATTAGTTGATGCAATTCCAACTCATTTTTAAATTCCTTGGTACTTATTTTTTTTGCTTTCTTATTCTTTATTTCAAATAGTGGCTTATCAATGTCTTTTAAAATTGGGCATAACTCAAAACGCTCCCCCAAATATAACCCACTTTTTCAAGCTTCTATTTACAATAAACCCTGAAAGCCAATATATTTTTGTCGAGTTTGCATACGTTTCACCCGAAAGAACTTAATTTGCATCAAAATTTTCAATCATGGAATCCATTCGCGAAATATATAAAATAGGGCGGGGGCCATCAAGCAGTCACACGATGGGGCCGGCCAAAGCTGCCAAACGTTTTTTAGAATTAGCGCCTGATGCTGCCACTTACCGGGTTTATCTCTACGGAAGCCTTGCTGCAACCGGAAAAGGTCATTTAACCGATGTGGCTATTCTGGAAGTTTTCAGCGGAAAACCGATCGATATCGTTTGGGAACCCGAAACTTTTCTGCCCAAACATCCGAATGCCCTGAAATTTGAAGCGTTCGACGGGGAAAAGCAACTGATTAAAGCCTGGACGGTTTACAGCGTGGGTGGCGGCGCCATTATCGACGATCTTTCGGAACTCGAAACCCGTAACGTTTACACGCTTAGCAAACTGGAAGATATTTTAAACTGGTGTCACGAAAACGGCAAACAACTCTGGGAATTTGTGGAGGATCACGAAGGACAGGAGATTTGGGATTACCTGGCCGAAGTTTGGCGCGTGATGGACGCTGCCATTGCCCGCGGACTGAAAAAAGAAGGCACTTTGCCGGGCGGATTGATGCTTCCGCGAAAATCAAGTTCGTTTAACCTGAAGGCGCAGAATTTCAGCGGCCCGTTTAAAAAACGCTCGAAGCTGTTTGCTTATGCGCTGGCCGTTTCCGAAGAAAATGCTTCGGGTGGACTGGTGGTTACCGCACCAACCTGCGGTGCCTGTGGAGTGCTTCCGGCTGTGTTGAAACACTACCAGAAAGTTTATGATGCTGATTTGCAGCAGATATACAAAGCGCTTGCAACGGCCGGATTGATTGGTTCGCTCGTCAAACACAACGCATCCATTTCGGGTGCTGAAGTGGGCTGTCAGGGCGAAGTTGGAACAGCTTGTGCGATGGCTTCTGCCGCCGCCAACCAAATGATGGGTGGAACGATTAACCAGATTGAATACGCCGCCGAAATGGGCATCGAACATCATCTGGGGCTAACCTGCGACCCCGTTGCCGGATTGGTGCAAATTCCGTGTATCGAGCGAAATGCCTTTGCTGCCGAACGTGCGCTGGCCCACAACACGTATGCGCTGATGTCGGATGGCCGCCACCGTATTAGTTTCGACGAAGTGGTTGAAACCATGTACAAAACCGGTAAAAATCTTTCGAACGATTACAAGGAAACCAGCAAAGCCGGACTGGCGCTGTTTACCGCCTTGCCGAAATGTTAATTATATTGCTTGAAATAATTGGTCAGCTTTCCGGTCAGTTGGTTGAAAATGGGTTTGGTAAATAGTACGAACATATCCTGTGAAGCGGGTGGCATCACCATTTTGTTGTTCAAAATAGCGGTAAGTTCGTTATCGAGTACCTCGTTATCTCCCACAAAAATTCCATAGCGGTTCTGCCATGTATATTGTCCGGGAACTTTATCGGTAAACACAATCTTTTGTGATTGAAATTCAACTGCTTTCATTTCAAGCAATCCGCCAGAAGCCACCTGATCGGTCAGAATTTTGATTTTGCCTTTTTTAGTCACCTTTCTGGTAAGTGTAATCGACTCTCCTCTTTTCACATTTACCATCACCAGATTTTTCTGACCATTTGGACCTGGAACCAATATTGTTGTATCTCTTCTGGCTTTTGTCTGATAAGTTTCCTCTACCTGTTTCGTAAGCACTTTTTCTTCTTCATGATGTTGCGGGCGGTCGATGAAAAAATCGTAGAAACCCATCTGCAAAACCATATCCGGATATTTCAGACGAACTCTGTCAGCCTCTTCCGGAGAGAAAAAGTGAACAAAATCTTTTTCCTGAAATTGTTGATTCAGCATCTGGAAAACATTGTCGTAAAAAAACTGTGCTGAATATTCGAATTTACCGTTCACCGGAATTTGCTCGACCACCACTTTTAGAGTTGCCAAATCTTTCGATTCCAGCGCTTTCTGTTTGGTATCCTTAAATCCGCGTACAAGCCCGTCGGCATTCAGGAAATGAAAGTAAGCCTGTTTGGCTGCTTCGCGCGTTTTGCGGCTTAGCGCATCCATACCGGCATCGTAAAATTCCTGCGCTGCCCGGTTTTGAACGTCAGCCATTTCGGAAGTATAATTCTTGGGCGAAGTAACCAGCTTGCGGGCTGCTGGAATCCGCCTGATTTCGTCTGACATCCGATTTACCGTTTGCATTATTTCAAGTGTGCGTTTCCACCTAAACGGATCGTTGCTGGTTAAAACCTGGTCAATTTCTTCCTGATAAAAAGCAACAGCCATTGGGTATCCGTCTCGGATAACCTGCGTTGCATTGCGGTTATCGGGGTCGCTACTCAGCCTACCGGCAGCTTTCATTATTGCATCGTAGTAATCGCCGCGCTGCAATGACTTTTTGCCGGTCGAACATGAATTCAGGAATAAAAAACCGGCCAAAATGAAAAGAAGAAATTTCCGCATAAATCTATTTTTATTGACTATAAATAATCACCAAATATAAGACAATTTCACGCCCTGAAAACCACCGTTTCTGTATGGAACAAAAGATATTTTTGAATTTGAGGAACGCTGACTGACCAGATTTCCGACAAGCGTTCCGATAGCTGCCCCTGCAACGACATCGCTCAGCCAGTGTTTATTGTCGTAAACTCTTGAGATTGCAGCAAGCGAAGCCACTGAGTAGGCTACAACCGGAACCCATTTGTGATCGCGGTACTGGGTTGCAATTACAGAAGCAATTGCAAACGAAGCGGTTGCGTGACCTGAAGGAAAACTATTGCCATGAAGCGGACCATTAAAGACAAGCGGGCCATAGCCCTGCCAATTATCGGGACGCTCCCGGCCCAGCAAATTTTTGGGAACTCGTGTTATCAGTCCCGCTAAAACATAACTTTCAAAAGCCAGCAAGGCAGTACTAACGCTTTTGTTGTTTTTCGCTAGAATTCCGTGCGCGAAAATACCGCCCATCAAAATCATGCTGTACTCCAAATCAAATGGTTCCAGAAAATTGGCAGAAATCTGGTCAGCTTTTGCACTTCGATGTTCCTGCACAAAATTGGCAACAGATTGATCAGCAAACATTAAACCACCAGTGCCTGAAACCAGCACTCCAAAAGTTATCCAGTCGTTTTGCTGCCATCTGGCAGGTGAGGTAACAATTGCTTTTGTGTCGGTCCAGTATTTTTTGAAATAGTATTTATTTAAACGAACGGTATCGATTTGTGCAAATACGACGTTAGAAAGTACTATCAGGAACAGAAACAAAGTTCCTTTTTTCTGAAGTTTGCTGATCATCAATATTACTAATTTACAGTAGTTTCCTATTCCTGAACACTGAGACTAAATACTGAGACTGAACACTTTTTTCAAAGTCTTTCCAGACGTTTCGCCTCATCCCAAATTTCGTCCATCTCGGCCAGAGTCATCATTTTCAAGTCACGTCCTTTCTGCAAAGTTTCACTTTCGAGGTAATTGAAACGGCTGATAAATTTCAGGTTGGTACGTTCCAGCGCGGTTTCCGGATCGATTCCGTATAAACGGGCTGCATTCACCATCGCGAAAAACAGATCGCCAAATTCGCCTTCAATTTTATCCTGATCAACCTGATCGATCTCCACACTAAGTTCATTAATCTCTTCCTTCACCTTGTCCCAAACCTGCTCACGGTATTCCCAGTCGAATCCAACTCCGCTGGCTTTTTCCTGAATACGGTTGGCTTTTACCAAAGCAGGCATTGCGGCCGGAACACCTTCCAGAACACGCGTGTTTCCACCTTTTTCCTTCAATTTCAAAGTTTCCCAGTTCTGTTCCACTTCGCGCGAATTGGCTACATCCACTTCTCCAAATACATGCGGATGGCGGTAAACAAGTTTTTCATTGATCGAGTTTAGCACATCGGCCATATCGAACGCACCTTTTTCAGAACCAATTTTGGCATAAAAAACGATGTGTAGCATCAGGTCGCCCAACTCTTTTTTGATACCGTTCAAATCATTTTTCAGGATGGCATCGGCCAGTTCGTAAGTTTCTTCGATGGTTAATTTCCGGAGCGATTCGAGGGTTTGCTCTTTGTCCCACGGACATTTCTCGCGCAACTCGTCCATGATTTCAAGCAGGCGGGCAAAGGCATTCAATTTATCTTGCATCTTTGAATTTTAGCATTGAAGCCCAAAATTAAAACCTTTATTCAGAAATAGAAGTTTTATCGGAGAACAGTTTGCGCAATTTGTTGATAAAAAATACCGACTTTAAGGTCTTGCCTAATTTCAACCTTTTGCCAACAATATAATAAGCAACAATTTTTAGTCCCAAAAAAATACAAAAAACCGAACCAATTAAAAACAGACTACCAGCAACGAATATCAATATTTCTTTGAATGTTTCGGGATAGAATCCGACGAGGTGCCGGGAGGCAAGAGATATGTTTGTTTGAAAATCAACTTCAGGAGCTTTTTTTATCGTCCAAATAATTTTGATACCAATAACTGCAAAAAAGATGGCTATCCCCCATGTAACAAGAAAGCCTTCATAGTCAAACCTTTTCGAGCTTGTTTTTTTTAATTTTGGTTTGCTTCTTTTGCGTTTAATCTTTTGAACTAAATTCGGTTCCATTGCCATTTCGGTATTCATACAGGACCTCCTTTCAGTTTTTTAACACGCTTAAATTATGCTTTTACTAAAAAAAATCAAAATAAAAATTTATTTTTTNNCCGAAGAGAACCTGCCAAACTAAACCTAACTAACTAAACTAAACCCAAGATTTTTATTTGATCATTTCAAAACTACGCTTCACGAATTTATCGAGGTCTTCACCTTTCAGCATTCCGTTGGCAAGCAGAGCAAGATCGACCAGCTGTTTGGCCAATTTGTTCTCTTTGCCAAACGCTGTAAGTTTTTCTTTTCGCTCATCCTGAAGGGCAGAAATCGCTTTCTCAACTTCTTCCGATTTTTCTTTTATTTCTGAAGGAATTTCCTCGTCTTTTTTACCATTTTTGGTTTTTTCGAGTTCCGATTTTTCTGATTCCTTCGCTTGCAATTCACTTTTAACCTTTTCAAGCTCCGAACCCAACACGGCATCGCGTTCACCGAAAATTTGTTTTACCAACGGATGCGAAGTGTTTACAACCAGATTCATATTTTCTGGAAGATCGCCATAAAAACTCATTCCGCCCTGCATCTGGCTCATATCTTTCATTCGGCGCATAAACTCGTTGCGGGTAATTACCATCGGGCTGCCATTTTCGCCTAAATCTTTGAAATCGACAATAAACCCGAAATCTTTATTTTCAGGACAAACGGCTTTAAAAATCGGACTCAGCTCGTTCTTTTCTTCCCAGCTCAGTTCGTGCGTTTTGTCATCTTTGGCAATCAAATGCTCTACAACGTCGGAGTCAACACGCACAAAACGCTTGTTGGTGTACTTCTGTTCGAATTTGTTAATCAATGGAGTAGCCAGTACATTGTTCATTACCAGCACATCGTAACCTTTATTTTTTGCGGCCTGAACAAATGAGAACTGATCTTCGAGATTGCTGGTGTATAAATAAACCAGGTTGTTATCCTTGTCGGTTTGTTCTGGTTTGATCAGGGTTTCATATTCTTCAAGGGTAAAATACTTGTTGTCGGTATTTTTGAAAAGGAAGAATTTCTCTGCTTTATCGTAAAATTTTTCTTCGGTGAGCATTCCGTATTCGATGAACAAACGGAGATCATCCCATTTTGCTTCAAAATCTTCTCGCTTTTCAGCAAACAGTTGCGAAAGGCGGTCGGCCACTTTTTTTGTGACGTGGCTGCTGATTTTCTTTACATTCGAATCGCTTTGCAGATACGAACGCGAAACATTTAATGGAATATCCGGCGAATCGATTACACCATGCAACAGGGTAAGAAATTCAGGAACAATGCCTTCAACTGAATCAGTCACAAAAACCTGATTGCTATATAGTTGAATCTTATTTTTCTGAACTTCAATGGTATTTTTCAGTTTTGGGAAGTACAAAATTCCGGTGAGGTTAAACGGGTAATCCACATTCAGGTGAATATTAAACAGCGGCTCTTCGGCCATTGGGTACAACTGGCGGTAGAAATTCGAATAATCTTCCTCTTTCAGGTCAACCGGTTTTTTTGTCCATGCCGGAGCCACATCGTTCACCTGATTATCCTCGTCGGTATCCACTTCCTTGCCGTCTTTCCAGGTGGTTTTCTTGCCAAAAACTACCGGAATCGGCAGGAATTTGCAGTATTTGTTCAGAATATCCTGAATGCGCGATTTTTCCAGAAACTCTTCGGAATCGGCATTGATGTGCATCACAATATCGGTTCCAACCTCTGCCCTATCGCCTTCTTCGAGCATGTATTCAGGGCTTCCGTCGCACTCCCAGCGAATGGCGGTAGCTCCCTCGCGATACGATTTGGAAATAATATCAACCTGGCTGGAAACCATAAACGAAGAGTAAAAGCCCAATCCGAAATGGCCGATAATGGCGTTTGCATCGTTTTTATACTTTTCCAGGAATTCTTCGGCTCCTGAAAATGCAATCTGGTTAATGTATTTTTCAACTTCTTCGGCCGTCATCCCGATTCCGTTGTCAGAAATGGTAATGGTTTTGGCTTCTTTATCAATCGTTACGCTCACTTTAGCATTGCTCATATCGCCCGAATACTCGCCGCGACCGGCCAGTGTGCGTAATTTCTGTGTGGCATCAACTGCATTCGAAATTATTTCACGAAGGAAGATATCGTGATCGGAATACAGAAACTTTTTAATGATCGGAAATAAATTGTCACTGCTTACTCCTATTTTTCCTTTTTGCATTTCTTATAATTTTAGATTAACATTCTATTTATTGTACAGCATTTTTTCAAAGATTATACCACGAAGCAAAAATGACTTTTTGTCACCGAACTTGACAGTTCCCTGTGCTTCAGGTGACAAAAAATGATTTTACTCCGTTTTTAACTGACGGAAAGTGAAAATTGCAGTACGCTAAAGCGATGGTTATTTCTGACCTAAATCCTGATAGTATAGTTTTTTCTCCTTCGTTATTCCCCAGAACTGCAACATTTCCGCGTTCAGTTCCGAGCGTTTGGGATCGGCGAAAGGATCGGCCCACGACATTATATTGCAACCTGAAGGCAATATCGTAATCTCATCAGGAGAATTAACAAGGAAATCAAGGGCTTTTCGTTCGCAGTGATATTCTTCGGTTTCGAGATGGTCAGAATTTATGAAAATTGCGAAAAGCACAAAAAGACCAATCAGATAATTGGTACGAAATCTCAATTTCAGATTCTGAAGTAAAAAGAATGAAGACTTTCCATAGAAATACAACAACGCGATTGTGATGGGCACAAAAGTATCGTATCGCAAAATGTTTGGCCGGTATGGCCGGTAACCACCCAAAGGCAGAAGCAGCAAATAAATAACTGAAAAAATCCCGATCCACTTTAAAGAACCATTTATTTTCAGTCCTTCGGTGTTATTGAAATGCTTTTTAATCAGAAAATAATTTATCCCGATAATAATGAGCAACAAAGGTACGCCCAGCGATTGGCTTATCTGATAATAAATTCCAAGTGGCAACTTAAGATACCGGTCGGCAATTGGAATTGTCTCGCTGCCATAATTGAGGTCGAACCGGCCAAGGAACAATGAATACAGACTAACCAGGAAAGCCGGAACAAGCAAAAGAAAGACCGGAAAAGGGATTTTCTGAAGTGTTGAAATCAAATTACTGAACGAAAGTAAATTTCCTTTGCGACCGGGATTTTGCAAGTAGTAAAAACCGGTCAATGCCGAAATAATCAAAACCAATGCGGGAATCAGCGGGCCACTCAATGGCAGTACGATTGCAAAAAACAATATGAGCAAAGATTTCAGCATACCGGGTTTCGGAACTTCATCAAGATAAACAACCTGATACAAAGTCATCAGGTAAAACATCAGCAAACCCACAGGAAGCGCATAAAAAAAGGTGTAAGTAATTGAATGATCGCTTATTCCCATGTGCTCCCAATAGCCATTTGCCTGAATCAACGGTATAATGAGGGCAGCGCTAATCAGAAATTTTTTATCCAGCATATTTTTGGTTCCTGAAATCAAGGACGAAAGGATAAAAATTACAAGAAAATGGATCATAATTTTCAGCAAGGCACACGACAAATACACCGAAGTAATTGGGTCAGTCAGCTTTTGCAGAAAGATCGGAACTTTCCGCATGTATTCCTTAAAGAAAAAATGAGCAAAAAACCGGTTGGGATTCACGTGTTTTTCGCCGGAGCTAAGTGTATGAAATCCAAAAGGATCGCTGAGCAAATCCTGAACAAATGACGAAGGAACAACTCCGGCAGAAATATCGCCATCGAGCGGTGTATAATAGTATTGCAAAAACGAATAAGTTAAATCTCCAAGAAAGAAAACTGCCAGAATAAAAATCAAAAGCTTCGGTTTGCTCATGGTTTGTTGAATAAGTTTGGCAAAATACTAAACTGTTGCGAAAAAGTTCGCAGCACGCAAATTAATGATGCGAAAAAACTGATTTTATTCTGCTATTAACTAAAGGAAAGAGTCTAATTTTGCGACTGTTTTTTTGATCAAACTAAACTACATGACAAAGCTTGAAGCGCATTTTGACCAGTTCAGAAATAATATTGTAGGAATCGACCAGCATTTCAGTTCTCCCTACGGTAATAAAAAAATCATATATGCCGACTGGATTGCCAGCGGGCGACTTTACCATCCCATCGAAAAAAAAATTACAGAGATTTTCGGTCCTTTTGTCGGGAACACTCATTCGGAAACCAGCGAAACCGGCGCTTTGATGACACACGCATATCACCGGGCACAACAAATAATTAAAGCACACGTGAATGCCGGACCAAACGACATTATCATCACCGCAGGTTCTGGAATGACGGCTGTAATCAACAAATTTCAGCGAATGCTTGGCCTGAAATACTGCGGGCAGGTAAATCACACCGGATGCCTTGTAAAGCGCGAACGTCCGGTGGTTTTCATCACGCACATGGAACATCATTCGAACCATACCAGCTGGTACGAAACCAATGCCGATGTGGTGATTGTTGATCCGGACGAAAACTTGCAGGTTTCGCCTGAAAACCTCCGGAAAAAACTTCAGGAATACAAAGACCGGCCATTTAAAATAGGTTCGTTTACAGCCTGCTCCAACGTAACCGGAATCCGCACTCCTTACTACGAGCTGGCGCAAATTATGCACGAATCCGGCGGCGTGGTCTTTATCGACTTTGCCGCTTCGGCGCCTTACGACGAAATGAATATGCATCCGGCCGACCCCATGCAGAAACTGGATGCCATCATGTTTTCGCCACACAAATTTCTGGGCGGACCCGGATCTTCGGGAGTGCTGGTTTTCGACCAGTCGATGTACCACAATTCGGTGCCCGATCAGCCGGGCGGCGGAACAGTTGACTGGACCAATCCGTGGGGCGAATACAAATATGTTGACGATATTGAAGTGCGCGAAGACGGCGGTACTCCCGGCTTTTTGCAGACTATCCGCACTGCACTTTGCATCCGGCTGAAAGAAAAAATGGGCGTCGAAAATATCCATCAGCGCGAAAATGAATTACTAAAACTGGCTTTCGATGGACTTGACCAAATTCCGGAAGTTAAAATTATGGACGATCGGCATCGCGACCGGCTGGGAGTAATTTCATTTTACGTGGTCAAAATTCATTACAACCTGCTCGTAAAACTGATGAACGATTTACATGGCATTCAGGTTCGGGGAGGTTGCGCCTGCGCCGGTACTTATGGTCATATTTTGCTTGAAGTAAGCCACGAATTATCAGACGAAATTACGAGTCGCATCAACCAGGGCGACCTGTCGCTAAAACCGGGCTGGGTACGCTGGTCGCTGCACCCCACAACTACCAATCAGGAAGTCGAACTTTTCATCCGTGCTCTTCGTGACATTGTAGGCAATTTCGAAAGATATGCTACCGATTACACTTACTTCCCGAAAGAAAACATTTTCAGGCACAAGAATGAAAACCAGTATTCGGAGATCGTAAAAGATTGGTTTTAATCGTTCACCATCGGCAGAAACCCATAATCATTACTGTACCTCAGCATTTGCGAGGTGTAATCTTCGTTGTACCTAATCAACACATCGCTGGGCATTCCGCCAGGTAAGGTTTTGAGTTCGTAAACCGGATTTAAAAATCCGGAATAAGGAGCTAAATCAAGTCTTTTGAAACGAGCCAGCACCTCTTCATGTAATTGCCTGTCAACTTTAACTCCGAAATTCTCGACCAGATTTCGCGCTGCTTCCAGATCGCCTTCCGATTTTATTCGCTGAATTTCTTTTAGTAGCTGACCAAATAAACCGCGCAGGGCTTGATAATCGTTAATCCTGACAAAAGTTTTTCCTCCCGAACAGACAAATTCTACCACATTATCAGCTTTCCCGGCTTCATAAGCCCAACGGGCAATCAGCTGCCGGTTGCGCATGTGCGACTCTTCAATATCTTTTCCGGATTCAATACGGGTCAATTGTGTTATCAATCCGTTGCGCAAATAAGCATCGTACTCTGCTTTTGCTGCTTCAACCGACGGAATCAGACCTAAATTAATCATCTGCTCATCAATAATATAATACAGAGCAAAAAGATCGGCACGCGTTTCTTCAATGGTCGAATAATAGTTTTTCAGGTTTTCGGTATTCACCCCTTCCTTCACTTTTCCTGAACCATGCCCCAGACATTCGTGCAAATCGGTGTGCAGGTTTCCGGCCAGGTAGCCGTACTTTTTGGCTCTTTCAATTTCTTCGGACGACGATGCAAATTCTTCGAGCATTCCGTTGTTCATCGAATCGAGAAAATAGGACTGGGTAATATTCTCGATGGTTACCGATTTGGATCCGTATTGCTCGCGAATCCATTCAGCATTCGGCAAGTTGATACCGATAGGTGTGGCAGGATAACAGTCGCCCCCAAGTATCGCCACATTAATTACTTTGGCGCTCACTCCTTTTACTTCTGCCTTCTTAAATTCGGGGTCAACGGGCGAATGATCTTCGAACCACTGTGCATTTTCGCTTAAAATAGTGGCGCGTTTGGTGGCTTCCTTGTCTTTAAAATTCACAATCGATTCCCAGCTTCCTTTAATTCCCATCGGGTCGCCATAAACTTCAATAAACCCGTTCACAAAATCGATCTCCCCTTCCAGTTCCATCACCCAATCGATGCTGTACTGATCGAACAATGACAAATCGCCTGTTTCGTAATATTGCACTAAAGAGCCAATATATTTTTTCTGAAGTTCATTCTCCGCATAATCAATGGCTTTGTTCAACCAGAAAATGATTTGTCCGATGGCTTTTCCGTATTTTCCATCCAGTTTCCATACCTTCTCTGTCAATTGTCCATTTTCTTTTACAAGCGTCGAATTCAGGCCAAACGAAACCGGATTCGATCCTGCTTTTGCTTTAAGTTCAGCATAAAAAACCTCAGCTTCGGTTTGTGTAACATACTGATAATAATTGTTGTATGATGATTGGAGCAAATCTTTTTCTGAATCGAGATTTACCCGTTTTACTTCTCTCTCCGGGTTAAAAATCACTTCTTTTATTTCAGCAATAAAAACATCAAAACTCTTTCCTGAAGGCAGGTTAAATGCAGACCAATTGGATTGAGCAAGCAATTCGGCAAAGTAGGTTTCAGAAAATCCTGCTGGTATTTTTTCGGTCGAATAGTGATGGTGAATCCCATTGGAGAACCAAACCCGTTTCAGGTAAACTTCGAATGATTTAAAAGATTCAGTTTCACGATCGCCACAGAAAGTTTGCCAGATTGTTTCGAGAAGAGCACGAATACTTAAATTGTAGCGGTTGTTTTGATCCCACAAAATATCGCGGCCACAAAGGGCAGCCTGCGAAAGGTAATATATGTATAGTTTTTTGTTGAGATCGAGAGATTCGAATCCCGGCACATCGTATCTCAATATTTTCAGATCGGCAAATTTTTCGGCAAAAACATTCATGGCAAAATTATTTTTGAAGTTCAGCAAATTTTTTCTCCAGCAAATCAACTCGTTTGATTGACATTCGCAACCATGCAAGCATCTCTTTTTGTCTGTCGGCTTCCGAAAGTTGCCATTCGATGGCAGAGTGGTTTCGAAGTTTATCGGTTAAATGGTGCATTACAACAGCAGCCGAAACAGAAACATTCAGGCTCTCAGTAAAACCAACCATTGGTATTTTCATAAATTCGTCGGCTTCCTTACTTGCCCACTCGGTAAGTCCCGGGCGTTCGCAACCGAAAACAATGGCCGCTTTGCCCTTTTCCAGGTCAAAATCTTCCAGATTAACATCACATTCATGCGGGCTGGCAACCACAATCCGGTAACCTTCGCGCCGCAACTTCTGCAAAGCTTCAGGAGTATTCATTTCGGTACGGTTGTAGCGGTTAACCGTCACCCAGTTTGAAGCTCCCCTGACCACATCGGGATTGACCTGAAATATGTGTTTATTTTCAATAACATGAACATTTTGAATTCCGAAACAATCGGCTGAACGCACAACCGCACTTGCATTTTGTGTCTGATAAATATCTTCGAGTACAACAGTCAGATAATTGGTTCTGAATGAGAGTATTTTATTAAAGAGAGCATATCTTTCAGCAGTCACAAATTCTGAAAGAAACTGAATCAATTTGGTTTCCATTTCCTGATTTTAGGGAAGGCAAAGATAAAAAAAAGGGACGCATAAACTTTATGCATCCCCTTTGTAAATTTTTTCAGGAAAAAATCTAGATGGTATCAGCTAATTCAGCACCTGGCTTAAATTTAACAACTTTCTTTTCAGCAATTTCAATTACTTTACCAGTTTGTGGATTTCTGCCAGTTCTTGCGCTACGTGAAGCAACAGAAAAAGAACCAAATCCAATAAGGGCAACGCGGTCGCCGTTTTTCAATGCGTCAGTAGTAGAATCTACAAAAGCATCCAATGCTTTTTTTGAGTCAGCTTTTGTTAAGCCAGCTTTTTCAGCAATTGCATCAATTAATTGTGCTTTGTTCATAAGAAAATTTGTTTAGAGTTAAATTAAAACGTGATATATTAAATTATTCATCAAGGTTAACAAAAAAATTACAGTAAAAAAAATGAAAACCTTAATAAAATCAATACTTTCAAAAGGTTCATTTTTATGAGATACTAAATTCCAAAATAAGAACGAAAAAAGCAACCGTTCTGATAAGTTTTTTTTCAAAAAAAATATGTCTTATTTTTGGTCATATCTTTTGCAGATTAAAAAAATGTTCTACTTTTGCCACCGCGTTTGGA
>DPRM01000085.1 GCA_003537645.1 Prolixibacteraceae bacterium | reverse complement strand
ATTACTTTTTTAAAATTCTGAAAATACTATGTATAATAACTCCACCTAAAGTAGCCAGAAAGATTATAATACTTAATAGTTTTAGAAATGGACTTTGATGTGTACCAATTACATAAGACGAGTTTGTTAATACATTGCCCAGACCTCCATTTTCGGAGCGTTTTTGAAGATTCTCGTATTTGTAAAGTGAAGCTTTTAATCTTGAATCTGCCGAATGACATTCCACACATTTTTTTACTGCTTGTTCTTTACCCACGATATTGTGAGAGACCATCAGACTATCAACCACTTCAGTATGGCATTCGATGCATCTTACATG
The DNA here is from genome assembly GCA_003537645.1 of Prolixibacteraceae bacterium. GTDB lineage: Bacteria > Bacteroidota > Bacteroidia > Bacteroidales > Prolixibacteraceae > Aquipluma. Next base: position 31,148 of record DPRM01000085.1, on the reverse strand, counting down.
TTGAAAATGAAGAGCCTGATTAGGTAACCAGTCATGTACCTCAACTAACTCAGGATTATTATGACCTGAAACGAGTTTGTATTTTTTCATATCATTGTGACATGAAAGACACATTTTGTTACTGTAATCAACAATTTCCAGGACGTTGTCGCTGTTTCGTGCAGTGGCAGCATAAGTATGTTGATTGTGACACTTTGAGCAACTGAAATCTTCGCCGTAAGCTTTATGATGAACACTTTTCTCAACTTCAGCCTGAATTTCTTCAAATTTATACTTGGCGTATGATTCGTCTCCACCATGACAGTCTAAACAAGAACTTAAAGGCTCCAGTTTTAAATTGGCCTGATGAGGATATGCCTCATATTCCGCCGAATGACAGTCAGTACAATCAAAACTTTTGTGAACACCTGCCGAAATTGCGACAGTATCAAGTATATAGTACGGATTCATCAGACGTTTTACTTCCATACCAGTTACATCGTTGTGAAAAGTATAAGACTGATTGGAATGGCATTTTAAGCAGGCATGCTGCTGAGGATCCTGATAGGATTGAGCATCTGAATTAGACGATGCACCAAAGAAAAAAAATGAGATGAATACAATAACTCTAAATTTCATGAGAAAATGATTTGTTTATAAATTGCCTTCTCTAACTCTCCATTCGTACACTGACAGTACATTTTCTGCCGCCAAATTAATCAGACTGCGGCGTTGGGTCGTTATACTCCGAAGTATATGTAAATCAATAATTCCGATAAAAATTAAAAAATGGTAACATTCCGAAATAAGGAACATTACCATTCAATATTTTAAATACCTTATAATAAATTCCTTAGCATTAATACGACCAAAGTCTTGTTATTGTAAATCCAACAGCAAAGCCTTTTTTATTCATTTCGTTCTGATTCCACAACATGGATTCCTGTGGCAATAAAGAAGATGTTGAACCCATATAAATCTGGAAAGCATGAGTACCTGTTGAAATTTCGTAACCTAAAGCCAAACTTGGTTTTGGATGTGGAAAATCATCAGTCCAATCGTGTTGCTCCGAAATGTCCTTAATTTTTAAAGGTGCATCATAATTGAATACAAGCGATCCCTGAGGAGATACTTTAATTCTTCCATTAAAATGAACACCGATTTTATCGTGGTCGTATTGTTTTCCCTTTGCCTGATAGCTTGTCAGATTGTAATGCGAGAAACTTACACCAGCCTGAAGAGACAACCATTCGTTAAATTTCCGGCCAACGATTAATTGCGAAAAATAACTAAGTCTATCTTCAAACTCGAAGTCATTAATCTCACCAACAGGAGATGCAACACTTACCTTGTCGGTAATATCGCTTTCATTTCTTCCATCAATTCCGGCTACACCATACAGAACTACAGAAACTGGAATTGTGTTTTCGCGGGTTTGCTGCAAAACACTCCATTTTGCATTCAAATCGGTAGTCATATTTCTTTTGGTGAGTCCAACGCCAAGTTGCAAATTCTTAACAGGAACGTAATTCAGGGCTAAGCGGATATTTGTACCTGCACCATACATACCCCATAAATCAGATTTTCCTTTTTCAATGGAAGCAAATTTGTGCTGGATAATCATTTCCAAAGTTTTCACTTCAGGAATTACCACTGTTTGGGCATCAATCAAAATACCACTTTCGAAAGTAGCACTTACAGGATAGTCTTTTACTTTAGCGACGGTTTCATCAGTTGCTTCTTCTTGTGCAAATGAAAAGACCGAAATAAAAGAGAGAAGAACTATTGTTATGATATTTTTTTTCATTTCAGCGAATATTAAATGTTTGCACTAATTATTTTTAGCTCCTTCTTTAATCCATGCAAGAATTAATGCACCTTGACTCGCAGAAACCTTTGCATAATGAGAACCCGAAGTTGCAAAAGTATAAATCGTGCTACTTTCTGCATTTGTCGTATTTACATATTTAGGTACAAGTTGAGAAAAGGCAACATCTGCACTCATAATTGGTACCCGGCTGCTATGACAAGAGTTACATTTTTCAGCAAAAATGGGTGCTATTTGCGTTGCAAAACTTATTGGCTCACCACCATTGTCAATAGGCGGAACTACTTCCGGCAAGATAAAATCGTATTTACAACTGCTAAAAAACAGCGAAAACACAATCAGAATAAGGAATATTGTATGTTTTTTCATGGTGCTCAATTTTAAATATTTTATAAAAAAAGGCTTCAATTTTTAAAAAGAGAAGCCTTTTTTACATCTTTTCACGTTATACCTTATTTGTTAAGCGCTTCAAGGGTATTCGTCAATAAAGCCTTTACATATTTTGGATTGTGAACACCCAAACTACGGTCATATTTAATCCCGAAATAGTTAAATACTGCCTGAGCCTGAACCATTGGAACAGTACCTGCTTTTGGAGAGTAGCTATCAACTCCATCAACCGTTGTTTTGGTAATAACACCTAAAGCCAATAACTTTTCGCGAAGTTGATCGAGTTTGGCTTGAGTATCCGTCTGGATTCCTCCATAATTGTAATTTGTACTCGGTGTTCCACCGTGACAATCATTACATGCTTTTAAACTTGGTATATATGAGTGTCCACCCTGTTTTGCGGTAAATGAAGACATATGACAACCAACACATGAAGCGTCGGTTAAGTGTTTTGAGGTACCTTTGGTTGGATAAGCAACAGAACCGGGAATTTCAGCAAATCCATTTCCTAAAAGCATATTAGATTGTGCCGAGTAATGTGGGTATGTGCGCACTGTCATGGTATAAGTTGCTCCTGGTTTATCCTTATTTGGTTCTGCGCTTCTCGCTTGGTGACAGGTTCCGCATAGGTTGTTACTTCCTTTTAAATCCATAGCGCCATTGGCAGCAACTACCGGAACTACCGGAGCTGTAATTCTTAATGCATAATCTTTACCTTCGAATGTTTTGTGAATTCCGTGGCAAGTAGAACATTTCCATGCACTTGGATTTGCTACCGGTAAATCGTTAATGCCTAAAGTAGTAAATTGAACAAACCCTTCGTGCGAATGACATCTGGCACATCCTGCCCGTCCTCCTGCATAATCCACGGCTATTGCACCAGAGCTATGCACCGACATTGCAAATTCAGCAGATTTTTGAGCCATGTTATTTCCCGAGTGACAAGCCAAACAGGTAACACTGCCATCTTCTCCATTCGTTCCATTGGTACCATTGGTACCATCAGCACCTGCAGGCCCCATTGGACCTTCTTTTACACATGAGGGAGCTGTAAACATGATAACAGTTGCTAAAAGCAACAGCTGGATAACATTTCTAAGTTTCATAAAATAAGTATGTTAAGGTTATTATTGTTGATAACACTAAGTGAAGCACCAATAGCGGATTTTCACACGGCTAAAATAGAAACCTTACATGATTATTTTGAACTTAGGCAATTGATGTTTACAAGCAAATAACCTGATTAAAGGCATGCCATCGATTGACATATATCAATCGATAGTGTAAAAAAATTTAGCCCTTCTTACTAATTAAATTAAGCGCATCTTCATCCAGAACGTGTATGTTGCTCCCATCAACAGTAATAATTCCAGCCGACTTAAATTCTTTCAAAATGCGGATAAAACTTTCCATGGTCATGCTGGTCATATCGGCCAACTCCTGACGTGAAAGACGTGTATCGAAAGGATTACTTCTAAATATTTCATTTTTCAGGTAAAGTAACAGATCAGAAACCCGACCCGGCATATATTTTTGGGTTATACCAACCAAATTGTTCAGCATCTGAATATTTTGTTTGTTGTTCAATTTTAAAAGCTCAAAAGCAAACCTGCTGTTTTTCGATACCAATTCATAAATCTTGTCCGAATCAATAAAACAACAATCAACCTCGGTAACTGCCTGAACGGTGAAATGCCTGATTTCCTCAATAAAAACTCCGCCTCCTGTTAATATTGAATGATTTGTTACCAAACGGAGGATTAGTTTTTTGTCGCCATCACCTTCAGCAATAATTTTTGCCAAACCTTGTTTAATGCATACAACATGACTTGCAGCAGTATTTTGTTTTAAAATGGTTTCGCCTGCCTTAAAATGAATGTGGCGCTTCTCCTTAACCAATAGTTCCAGTTCCTCTTTTGTAAGGCAATCAAAAATGCTATCTTCCCCATCATCAAAACAACGGGCACAACAACGATCTTTACATTTTACACACGCTTCTTCAATTCTTCTTTGTTTCATAGCTGTATAATATTCATTGAACAGTTCATTTTCAGTATAGTCAACTAAAAAACAGTCAAAAACCAATCAGGTTCTTTCAGTTTTAAAAGTGCTTCAAGATACCTAATCTATTTACAAATACAAATGATTAGATATTTACAGAAAGATGTTTTAAAAGCGAACTTGCAAACCAAGTATCTGAAAAATAAAATTAATGACTGTTTACAGGATAGCAAAGGATACAAAAATCATTATCCTACCTTAGTTTTGTGATAATAATAAGTAAACACATAACTCAACATACGATGAACGATCAATCTATTTTTGCAGATTTTCCTGAAAAGCCGGTTTTATTGGCTGAAGCTAAAAACAAACCAACAAATACGCTGCTTGTAAACGGGCATTTTCACACTCCGTTTTCGTTCAGTGCATTTACAGAAATCGATCAGGTATTCAAAATGGCCGAAGCTGAAGGCGTTCAGGTACTTGGAATCAACGATTTTTATACAACTGACGGATATGCTGAATTTGCGGATCTGGCAGCGAAATACAAAATATTTCCGCTGTTCAACATCGAATTTATGTCGTTGCAAAAAGACTTGCAGGAAGCAGAAGTTCGGGTGAACGACCCTGCCAATCCGGGGCGTACTTATTTCTCCGGGAAAGGGCTCAAAAGTCCGCTGGGTTTAGCAGGCGAACCGTTGAGGCTACTTGAACAGGTTCAGCACGAAAGCAATGTTCAGACCGCCGAAATGGTTGAAAAGCTGAACAACTTGCTGGCCGAAATAAATGCTGGATTCAGCTTCACTTTCGACGGACTGAAAGCGAAATACGCGAAAAACATGCTTCGCGAACGTCACATTGCCAAGGCTTTGCGCATTGCAATCGACACAAAATTTAGTTCTCCGGAAGAAAAAAAGACATTTTATACACTGGTTTTCTCCGGAAAAGAACTCAAATCGTCGCTGACCGACTTTACCGGAATCGAAAATGAAATTCGAGGCAACCTGCTTAAAACAGGAGGAAAGGCCTTTGTTCCGGAAGATCCGAAAGCGTTTCTAAGTTTGGAACAAGTAATCGACATCATTGTGAAAGCGGGTGGAATTCCGTGTTATCCTGTGCTGCTCGACGATGCCAAAGGTAATTTTACCGACTACGAAGGCGATTTCGTCAAGCTATACGAAACCCTTACCAGCAAAGGTGTTTACAGTATTGAACTGATTCCCGGACGGAACACCTTCGCGGTGCTAAAAGACTTTGTGACTTTTTTCCGCTCAAAAAAATTCCTGATTACTTTCGGAACCGAACACAACACACCACAGCTCGATCCCGTAAAAGTTTCGTGCAGCGGCGGAGTCGATCTGGATGAAGAACTGGAACGAATTGGATACGAAGGAGCCTGCATCATTGCCGCACATCAGTACCTTATAGCCAAAGGCGAAGAAGGTTTTTTAGATGCCGATGGAATTGCAAAAACAAAAAAATACGATGCATTTGTTGAATTGGGAAATGCTGTAATTGGGCATTTTATAGAGGCCTCATCCCCAACCCTTCTCCAAAGGAGAAGGGAGCAAGGCAATGAAGGTTCGGAAGAGGTTGTTATTAAGGAGCAAATTCCTAATTCCCCTCCTTCGGAGGGGTTAGGGGAGGCTCTTGAGGAATTAATCGAAGTATCGCAATTTTACGGCAGCAAAAAAGATTTTGTGATTGCCGGGGGCGGAAATACTTCCTATAAAGACGACGAACGAATATACGTAAAAGCCAGTGGTGTTAGCCTGGCCACCATCGACGAAAATGGTTTTGCTGTGCTCGACCGCAAATTAATGAAAGCAATCTCCGAAAAAACATATTCGAAAAACGTGATGGAACGCGAAAACCAGATCAAATACGATTTACTGAATGCCCGTTTCAATCCTGAAAAGGGACTGCGGCCATCGGTAGAAGCTTCGCTGCACAACCTGATCGCATTCCGTTTTGTGGTTCACACCCACAGCACCAAGGTTAACGGGCTGATGTGCGGAAAAGACGCGAAAAAACTAACCGCTGAATTGTTTGGCGACGATGTGGTTTACGTTCCATATGTCGATCCGGGATACATCCTTTTTAAGGAAGTTGAAACCCGTATCGTCGCATTCAGGGCAAAAACCGGGAAAGAACCGCAGATCATTCTGCTGCAAAACCACGGAATTTTCGTTGCTGCCGATACAATTGCCGAAATTCATTCCATATACAATAAGGTAATCGCCAAACTCGACGCCTTTATTGGTGAAGTTCCCGAAGTACAAACACTACCAATTGACCAGACAATTGTTAAAATATTGCCTGCTGTACGAATGATGCTTTCTGCAAATGGCCTGAAAACAGTGAAATTCATCAATAATTCGCTCATCAGCCGGTTCATTTCTTCGGAAGCTGAATACGGGAAAATAGCATTGCCTTTTATTCCTGATGGAATTGTGTATTGCAATTCGTCGTTCATTTATGCCGAATTTACTGGCGATACGGAAGTTCTACTGAATGATCTTTCAGGAAAAATAAAGGTTTACAACCAAACGCAACCCAAAGCTCCGAAGATCATTTTCATAAAGGGACTTGGTTGTTTGCTTGCAAATGACAATGCGCAGGCTGTGACAACGCTCGAAGAAGTAATCATGGATACCTGCATGGTGAGTATGTATTCTGAAAAATTTGGCGGACAAAGTCCGATGACTGCCGAACAGGTTCAGTTTATCGATACCTGGGAAGTGGAGCAATACCGCAGTGCAGTGGCGATGGGTGCAACCGGCGGTCGTGCCGATAAACGCATCGCGATAGTTACCGGTGGCGCCCAGGGTTTTGGCGCCGGAATCGTTGAAAACCTGATGGAAAACGGTGCCAATGTGGTGATTGCCGACATCAACGAGGAAAAAGGATTTGAATTTGCTGCCTCGCTGAACAGCGGCAAAGGCAAAAACAAAGCTTATTTTGTAAAAGCCGACGTGTCGAATGCTGCTTCGGTTGAAAATCTTGTATTCCAGACTGTTTGCGAATTTGGCGGATTGGACGTATTCATCAGTAATGCGGGTATTTTACGCGCTGGCGGACTGGATGAAATGACTCCGGAAACCTTCGAACTGATGACAAAAGTAAATTACTCGGCCTATTTCCTTTGCGCCAAATATGCTTCGGCGGTAATGAAACTTCAGAATAAAATTAAGCCCGATCATTTTACTGACATTATCCAAATCAATTCAAAATCGGGTTTAAAAGGCAGTAACCGCAATTTTGCTTATGCCGGAGGTAAATTCGGTGGAATTGGCCTTACCCAGTCGTTTGCGCTTGAACTGATGCCATCAAAGATAAAAGTCAACTCGGTTTGTCCCGGCAATTTCTTCGACGGACCACTTTGGGCCGATCCTGAAAACGGGCTGTTTGTGCAATATTTACGTGCCGGGAAAGTACCCGGAGCCAAAACTCTTGACGACGTGAAACGTTTTTATGAAGCACAGGTTCCGGCAGGCCGCGGCTGTACTCCGTTGGATGTAATGCGCGCCGTGTATTACATCATCGAGCAGGAATACGAAACAGGGCAGGCAGTTCCCGTTACCGGTGGGCAAAATATGTTGAACTAAAAAAGAAGTATCAAGTATTGAGATACAAGTATCAGGATCAAAAGTTTAAAATCTTGATACTTGAAGATTGATACCTAAAAAGAAAAATATGAAAACAAAAGCAGTAAGACTATACGGAAAAGAAGATTTGAGACTGGAAGAGTTTGAACTTCCGGAAATTAAAAGTGACGAAATTCTTGCCAAAGTGGTTTCAGATAGCATTTGCATGTCGAGTTACAAAGCAGCCAAACAGGCCACCGACCACAAGCGCATTCCGAAGAATGTAGATGAAAACCCTATCATTATTGGCCACGAGTTTAGTGGCGAGTTGGTTGAAATTGGCGCCGACTGGCAGCACAAGTTTAAAGCAGGACAAAAATTTTCCATTCAGCCGGCCATTTATTACAACGATGGACCAGTTGGCGTGTTGAGCGCTCCGGGATATTCATACCAGTACATTGGTGGCGATGCTACTTATGTGATTATTCCGAAAGATGTACTGGTTCAGGATTGTTTGCTGGCCTACGACGGACCTGGTTTTTATCCAGCATCACTTGCAGAACCGCTTTCGTGCGTGATTGGCGCCATGCATGCCAACTACCACACCACGCCGGGCTCGTACATTCACAACATGGAAATTGTGGCCGATGGCAAAATGGCGATTCTTGCAGGCGTTGGCCCAATGGGACTGGCTGCCATCAATTACGTGATTCGCCGTGCCGACCGCAAACCAAGTTTGTGCGTTGTTACCGACATCGATCAAACCCGTCTCGACCGTGCTGCCTCAATTTATACAGTTGCCGAAGCTGCCGAACGTGGCATCGAACTGGTTTACCTTAATACAAAAATTGAAGATCCTGTAGGCAAACTGAAAGAGCTTTCAGGAGGAACTGGTTACGATGATGTGTTTGTATTTGCTCCGGTGGCTCCGGTGATTGAGCAGGGCGATGCTATTCTGGCATTCAATGGCTGTCTAAATTTTTTTGCAGGCCCATCCGATCAAAACCTTCAGGCAAAAATGAATTTCTACAATGTTCATTATGCCTACACGCACATTGTCGGAACTTCAGGAGGAAATACCGACGACATGAAGGAAGCTTTGGATGTGATGACCGCCGGACTAGACCCTGCCGGACTGGTTACACACATTGGCGGATTGAATGCTGTAATTGAAACAACCTTGCATCTTCCGCAAATTCCGGGTGGGAAAAAACTGATTTATACGCATCTCGAAATGCCATTGACAGCCATTGCAGATTTTCAGGAAAAAGGAAAAACCAATCCATTGTTTGCAAAACTGGCTGAAATCTGCGACCGTCACCAGGGATTGTGGTCAGTGGAAGCCGAGGAATATTTGCTGGCAAATTAAAACTTGATACGATGATATACATGGCAGACACAGCCGACCTGAGTGAACTTAGGGAGCTGTATTCATTTTTCCCGCTTGAAGGGGTCACCACCAATCCAACTATCCTGAAACATTCAGGATATAAACTTTCGGTTGCAATCGAAGGGATTCAGGAATTGGTAGGATCCGGAATGGTGCACGTACAAATGATTTCGGCTGAAACGGACGACATGGTGCGCGAAGCAAAAAAGTACCGCAGTTATTTCGATTTTGGCGATAATTTCTACGCAAAAATACCTGTTACCGCCAACGGATACAGGGCAATGCGAATATTGAAAGATGCCGGAGTAAACGTAACTGCAACTGCTATTTTTACGCAGCAGCAGGCTTTGGTGGCCATGAAGGCGGGAGCCGATTTCGTTGCTCCGTATGTAAGTCGTCTCGATAATATTTCGTCGCACGGAATTGAAGTAGTTGGCGACATCGTTCAAAATATTTTTGAATACGCGTTGAATGGCAAAGTACTGGCGGCCAGTTTTAAAACCGTTGACCAAATTTACCGCGTCAGCATGGCCGGAGCACATTCGGCCACAATTGGTCCGGAATTGTTGCACCAGCTCATTAAACACCCGATGACCGACATTGGCGTTAAACAATTCGAGATTGACGCCAAAGGTTTGTACGATATCGATTTCTGAAGCGAACGGTTTTCTGGTTGCCGTTTTTTAACGATGATATAAATAAAAATGGGAAATTTCCTTCCGGAGATTTCCCATTTTTCTTATTTAAATTATTGAATTACAGTCGCTTTTTGATCGCTTTTGTAGCTTCTTCAAAACCAGGTTTTTCGAGCAATGCAAACATATTCTTTTTGTACGCTTCCACTCCAGGCTGATCGAATGGGTTTACTCCCAAAGTGTATCCGCTTAATCCACAGGCCACTTCGAAGAACTGAATGAGTTGTCCGAGGTAATATTCATTCAGTTTTGGCAGTACAATCTGAATGTTTGGAACTCCACCATCAACGTGAGCCAGCATGGTTCCCAGTTCAGCCATTTTATTCACTTCGTCAACACGTTTTCCGGCGAGNNAGTCCGTCCAAATCGTCTGCATCAGTTGGGATGCGAACTTCGCGATCGGGACTTGCTACCGAAAGAACGGTTTCGAACAAAGTGCGCTCGCCTTCCTGAATGTATTGTCCCATAGAATGTAAGTCGGACGAAAAATCGACCGCAGCAGGGAAAATACCTTTATTTTCTTTTCCTTCGCTTTCGCCGTAAAGCTGTTTCCACCATTCGGCCAGAAAGTGAAGTTTCGGATTGTAGTTCACCAAAATTTCAATCGACTTTCCGTTTTTGTACAATTCGTTGCGAACGGCAGCATATTGTGCAGCCAGGTTTTCTTCGAACGGAACATCAACTCCTGTGGCATTCTGCATATCAACCGCACCTTTTACCAGTGAGCGGATATCGAAACCTGCAACAGCGATGGCTAGTAAACCTACCGGAGTCAGCACCGAGTAGCGGCCACCCACATCATCAGGAATCACAAAAGTTTTGTAGCCTTCGATGGTGGCAAGTGAGCGCAATGCGCCTTTGCTGGCGTCGGTAATTGCTACAATACGTTCGTTGGCTTCCGCTTTTCCGTATTTTTCTTCGATGTCCTGTTTCAGTAACCTGAAAGCCAATGCAGGTTCGGTAGTTGTTCCTGATTTGGAAATAACTGCCATTGCGTATTCTTTGGTTTTCAGCAACCCGCGAAGTTCAAACAGGTAATCTTCGCTGATGTTCTGCCCGGCAAAAAGAATGAAAGGACTTTTGCGCTCTTTCAGGTGAGCAAAGCTATCCGAAAGCGCATCAACCACAGCTTTTGCGCCAAGGTACGAACCTCCGATACCGATAACTACAAAAATGTCGATGTTTTTAGCAACCAGCTTGGCTGCTGTAGCCTCGTAATCAGCCAGTTCTGCTTCAGTAATTGAGCCTGGCAAAGTAGTCCAGCCCAAAAAATCGTTGCCTTTTCCGGTTTTGTTAAAAAGGGCGCGATTGTGATTTTCGATCGCTTCCTTGTATGAGAAAACCGAGTCTTTCGATATAAAATCAAAAGTCTTCGTAAAATTTAAAGAAATGTTTTCCATTGTATTATATTCTAGGGATTTATCTAAGGTGTTCTGTTAGCAATCGTATTTCGATAGCGGGGGAAATGTTTTCGTATAAAATATTGTAAACGGCTTCGGCAATAGGCATGTTCACCCTGAATTCCTCGTTTATTTCCTTGATTGATTTTGCGGCATAATAACCTTCGGCAATCATGTGCATTTCGAGTTGGGCTGTTCGTACCGAATAACCTTTGCCTATCATTGTTCCAAAAGTGCGGTTACGCGAAAATTGCGAATAGGCTGTAACCAGCAAGTCGCCCAGATAGGCAGAACTTTTTATGTCGCGGGTTATCGGGTGAACCTTATCGACAAACCGTTTGATTTCCTGAATAGCATTTGAAATAAGTACTGCCTGAAAATTATCGCCGTAGCGCAAGCCATGCACAATTCCTGAAGCAATGGCCACAATATTTTTCAATACCGAAGCATATTCAGTTCCGTAAATATCGTCGGAAACATGAGTGCGGATGTACGGGCATTCAAGCTTAAAGGCAAAAGCCCTTGCTTTTTTCACATCCGGACAGGCAATGGTTAAATACGACAAACGTTCGAGCGCAACTTCCTCTGCATGGCACGGACCGGCAATTACGCCAATGCGCTCATAAGGAATATTGAAATACTGATGCAGATATTGCCCAACAATCAGGTTATCTTCAGGAACAATTCCCTTGATAGCTGAAACTACAAATTTTGAATTCAGGTTACCATTCAGGCTCGACATTGCATCCTTTAAGAAAGCCGAAGGAATTGCAAGAATAACAATATCAACGTCTTCAATAGCTTTATCAATATCAGTGAAGAAGTTAATCCTGCTTACATCAAACTCTACACCCCGTAAATAGCTGGGATTGTGTTTAAACCGCGAGAACTGCTCAATATTATCAGAATTACGAAAGTACCAGTTGATGCTTTGAACATTGTGCAAAAGAATTTTTGCAAGTGCTGTGGCCCAACTTCCACTTCCGATAATAGCTATTTTTGAATTTTCAAACATTTCTTATTTTCCCGGTTACGATAACCATTTGTTCACTTCTTCTAACGATGGGTTGCTGAGGCCTAATTTGTTCTTTTTATTGAAGCCACAAATGTCGTTAAAAAATTTGCCTGCCTTAACTTCTTTTAACTCTTTAACTTTTTTTAACCCTATTTTCCTGATTACCTCAATCCACTCAGCCGGAATTCCGAGTTCAATGAATTTTTCATCCGGATCAGAAGCATCGGCATTCTTTTCGGGTTTCATTTGCGGGAAGAAAAGTACATCCTGAATCGAAAGATTGTTGGTCATGAACATGGTAAGGCGGTCGATACCGATTCCCATTCCTGAAGTTGGCGGCATTCCGTATTCCAATGCACGCAGGAAATCCTGATCGATAAACATTGCCTCATCGTCACCTTTTTCCGACAATTTCAACTGATCTTCGAAGCGTTCGCGCTGATCGATCGGATCGTTCAGTTCTGAATAAGCATTTGCCAGTTCTTTCCCGTTCACCATCAGTTCAAAACGTTCTGTCAAGCCTTCAACCGATCTGTGTTTCTTGGTTAGCGGCGACATTTCTACCGGATAGTCGATAATGAAAGTTGGCTGCACATAATGGTGCTCACATTTTTCGCCGAATATTTCGTCAATCAGTTTGCCTTTTCCCATGGTAGGATCGGTATTCAGATCCAATTGGCGGCAAATATCTCTTAGTTCTTCTTCTGTTTTTCCTGAAATATCGAAACCTGTATGTTCTTTTATGGCTTCGTACATTGTAACCCTTTTAAACGGGCGTTTGAAATCAATTTCTACCTCGCCCAGCTGAACTTTGGTTGTCCCGTGCAATGCAATTGCTACACGTTCAATCATTTCTTCAGTAAAATTCATCATCCACAGGTAGTCTTTGTAGGCTACATATATTTCCATAACCGTGAACTCCGGATTGTGGGTACGATCCATTCCTTCGTTACGGAAATCTTTGGCAAACTCGTAAACACCATCGAACCCGCCAACAATCAGGCGTTTCAGGTAAAGTTCGTTGGCAACACGCAGATAGAGCGGTATATTTAATGCATTGTGGTGAGTAATAAACGGACGGGCAGTTGCGCCGCCGGGTATCGACTGCAAAATCGGTGTTTCAACTTCAAGATAACCTTGCTCGTTGAAAAACTGACGCATGGTATTGATGATTTTGGTTCGTTTGATAAAGGTATCCTTCACCTGCGGATTCACGATTAAATCGACATAACGCTGGCGGTAACGCATTTCAGGGTCGGTCACCGCGTCAAACAACTGTCCGTCTTTTTCTTTCACAACCGGCAATGGACGAAGCGATTTGCTTAGCACCTGGAATTCGCGTACATGTATTGAAAGTTCGCCGGTTTGGGTGATAAACACAAAGCCCTTTACACCAACAATATCGCCAATATCGAGTAATTTTTTAAACACTTCATTGTAGAGGTTTTTATCTTCATCGGGGCAAATTTCATCGCGGTTCAGATACAACTGAATCCTGCCTGAAGAATCCTGCAATTCAGCGAAAGATGCTTTCCCCATGATACGACGGCTCATTATGCGACCCGAAACAACTACTTCCTGATAATTATTCAGTTCAGCATTGTACTTTTCTTTGATTTCGTGAGCCAGTACATTTACCGGAAATTGAGCTGCCGGATAAGGATCAATTCCCAATTCCTTTATCTTTTGTAATGAGTTACGTCTTATTATTTCCTGTTCGCTTAATTCAGATATGCTCATTTCGTTGATGATATTATAATTTTCGAAAAATTTTCGGCAAAGATAACAAACTATTGCACATGAAACAGCCAAACGTGATACTCTCAAACAGAAGCATGATTATCAATGGTGAGTTACATCTGACAATAAAAAAACAAATTACAAACAGATGAAAATTATTAACAAAATATGGCTTAATGTATTTTATTTGCTTTCCAAATGTGACATCATTTTCTATCTTTGAGAAATTTTTTGCGCAAAATTTGGTCTGAAGTAAACGGAATGGGGAAAGTCTGGAATATTAAAAAAGAGGGCGATATTAATATCATCAAACATTTGTCGGCAGCGCTAAATGTTAATATGGTTATTGCCAATCTTTTGGCTCAAAGAGGTATCACAAATTATGCTGAGGCTCAATCTTTTTTCAGGCCAAAACTAAGCGACCTTCACGATCCTTTCCTGATGAAGGACATGGACAAAGCGGTGGAAAGACTTGACACTGCAATCAAGAATCAGGAGCGAGTACTTATTTACGGTGACTATGATGTGGATGGTACTACATCGGTTGCTATGATGTACCAGTTTTTACGCTCCCGCATTCAAAACCTCGATTATTACATTCCTGACAGATACACCGAAGGATACGGTATTTCAAAAACCAGCATTCTGTATGCTGCCGAACAAAAAATTACACTGGTAATTGTGCTCGACTGCGGAATTAAAGCTGTTGAGAAAATTCAAATGGCCAAAGATCTCGGAATCGACTTCATTATCTGCGACCATCACAATCCCGACGATATCATTCCGAATGCAGTTGCGGTACTCGATCCGAAACGCCCCGATTGCAGCTATCCGTACAAAGAACTTTCAGGTTGCGGTGTTGGCTTTAAATTGCTTCAGGCTTATTCGAAACAAAACAACATACCATTTTCCGAAATCGCAGAACTACTTGATTTACTTGTAGTAAGTATCGCATCAGATATCGTTCCCGTTTCAGGAGAAAACAGGGTTCTGGCTTATTATGGCCTGAAAAAACTAAATTCCTCGCCAAGTATTGGTCTTAAAACCATTATGCAATATTCGGGACTAAATACCGAAGAAATTTCAATCAGCGATATTGTTTTCAAGATCGGACCCCGGCTGAACGCTTCGGGCCGGATTGAGCACGGTAAAAAATCGGTGGCAATTTTAACCGCCACCAACGAAGAAGCTGCCTCGCTGCTGGGTGACGAAATTAATTCGTACAACGAAATCAGGAAAACGCTTGATCGCGACATCACACAGGAAGCGCTCGAAATGATTGAGCGAAACCCCGATCACGACTCGAAGAATGCCACAGTACTATATAACCGCGACTGGCACAAAGGTGTGGTTGGGATTGTTGCCTCGCGCCTTACCGAACATTTTTACCGCCCGACAGTGGTTCTGACTGAATCAAACGGACTGGCAACAGGCTCGGCGCGTTCTGTTCGCGATTTCGATTTATACGAAGCAATCGGACTTTGCAGCGACTTGCTCGAATCGTACGGAGGCCATATGTATGCTGCCGGACTGACCATGAAAATTGAGAATATTTACGAATTCTCGCGTCGTTTTGAGGAAATAGTTACCAAACTGATTACCGACAAACAACAAACCGAGTCGATTGAGGCCGAAGCAAAAATTTTACTTTCGGATATTACTCCAAAATTTTACCGTCTCCTGAAACAGTTTGCGCCATTTGGCCCCCATAACATGCTTCCGGTTTTTATTACTGAAAATGTACTCGATAGCGGAACTAGCCGTCCGGTAGGAAAAAACCTTGAACATTTAAAGTTGGATTTGATTGAACCAACGAGCAATTCTTCTAAATTTTCGGCCATTGCTTTCAATCAGGCACACCACTTCGAGGCTATCAGCCAGGGATTACCTTTCGATATTTGCTATTCAATTGCCGAAAACGAATTCAGGGGAAAAACAAGTTTACAACTGTATATCAGAGACATACAAACAAAAGCATATTAATCGCCAAAGCTGTTTTTTCTTTCGCTGCACTTGTAACTTCGCCGGATCACTATTCTTCCTGAAGAAATTTATTCCTCTCTTAAAATAATCCATTCTGATTGTAATTATCAGTATTCGATCAATACCTATCAGAATAAATTATGACAAGCGACTTGTTCGTTTAGCAATAGTCAATAATCCAAAAATTTAACCAAATAACAAACGTATGATCAAATTCAGATTAGTCCTGATCATTGCCCTTGTACAGGCATCATGGATGAGTTTCAGCCAGGTTGATTTAAACAAAGCAGTACCAGTAGATCCGGCAGCAAGAATTGGCCGCCTCGAAAACGGGTTGACTTATTACATTCGCCACAACGAAGAGCCCAAAGAACGGGCAAGTTTTTATATCATTCAGAATGTTGGCGCCCTGCTCGAAAACGACGACCAAAACGGGCTGGCTCACTTTCTTGAACACATGGCTTTTAATGGCACCAAACATTTCCCCGGAAAAGGTATTATCAATACACTCGAAAAACATGGCGTTGCTTTCGGACGTAACATCAATGCCTACACGAGCACCGGTGAAACAGTTTACAACCTAAGCGACATTCCGGTAAAACACGAAGGACTGATTGATACCTGTTTACTGGTTTTAAACGATTGGGCCGATTTTCTTTTGCTGACCGATGAAGAAATTGATGCTGAACGAGGCGTGATCAGTGAGGAATGGAGAACCCGGCGCACCGCTGGTTTCAGAATGCAGAGACAATGGTTTCCGGTACTTTTGAATGGTTCGAAATACATGAACCGTGACGTAATCGGCGATCTCGATGTAATTAAAAACTTCAAGTACGAAACACTTCGCAATTTTTATCACGACTGGTACCGTACCGATTTACAGGCAATTGCCATAGTCGGCGATATTGATGTAGATGCAGTTGAGCAAAAAGTAAAAGCTTTGTTCTCGAAAATAGAAGCCGTTAAAAATGCACCGAAACGTGAATTTTACGATGTTCCGGAACACAAAGAACCGCTGTATGTTTTAGCAACCGATAAGGAGGCCAGCAGCTATTCCACTTCACTTTATATCAAACACAAAGCGCCCTCCAATGCCAATAAAAATCTGAATTACCTTCGCGAACAAACGATTCAATCGCTGTTTAGTATGATGACCCGCGATCGTATCACCGAACTGCTTCAAAAAGGAGTTCCGCCGTTCGTATCCGGAAGTATTGGTTATGGAGGCTTAGTTGACGGTTACGAAGTCATGGTTATTTCGGCATCGGCAAAACCCGATCAGGGCGATCTGGCTTTTAAATCAATTTATACCGAAGCACAACGAATTTATCAGCATGGATTTACTCCCGGAGAACTCGAACGTGCAAAAACCAATTTGCTGACTTCGTACGAAAGCCGTTATAAACAACGCGACAAAATAAATAACGACCAGTTTGCCAGCGATTTTAAATCACATTATATCGAAGGCGAACCTCTTACTTCAATCGACTTTGACTGGGATTTTGTTCAGAAAATCATGCCAACCATTTCGGTTGAAGATGTGTCAGGCAGAGCAAAAAAATGGCTGACCAAAGAAAACCGTGTAATTGTAGTTCAGGGACCCGAAAAACCTGAAGCCGTTCATTTATCGAAAGAACAAGCACTCGCTATTATTGAGACCATCGACAATAGTCAGGTTGAACCTTATGCCGATGAAGCGGTTTCGACAAATCTGATCAAAAAAGAACTTACTGGATCAAAAGTAAAAAGCACGAAAAAACTTCCTGAATTTGACGCTGTTGAATGGACACTCGGTAACGAAACCAAAGTTATTTACCGGTGGGCCGATTATGAGAAAGACCAGGTTTCGCTCGTCGCACAGAGCAAAGGTGGCAGTTCAATAATAAACAACGACAAAGTGGAATCGGCAATGATGCTTTCGCAGTTTGTAGGCGCTTTCGGCCTTGGCGAGTACGATGCAACTGCTTTGAAAAAAGCGCTTACCGGCAAAAAGGTGAGCTTAAATGTTTCACTCTCTGAATTGAACGAATCTATCAGCGGATCGAGCACGCCAAAGGATTTTGAAACCATGATGCAATTGCTTTATCTGCAATTCGAAAATCCACGTTTCGACAAAGAAGCCTACGAAGCAATGCTTGGACGTTATAAAGCTGCTGTAGCAAACATGGCCAACAATCCGCAAAAAATAATGAGCGATTCGCTGCAACTAATCCTGACCAACAAACACCCGCGCACCAAATTGTTAACTCCCGGATTGCTCGACGAAATTTCGCTTCAGGAAATGGAACTAATTTACAAAGACCGATTTGTTGATGCCGGTGATTTTACTTATTACATTGTTGGAAACATTGATGAAGCAACCGCAAAAGCAATGGCCGAAAAATACATTGGATCGCTGACCAATTTACCACGTAAGGAAACCTGGATTGACAGAAAAGTTGAAGGACCAAAAGGAAAAACAGTTCGTGAAATTGAAATTCCGCTTGAAGTAAAAAAAGCCACCGTATCGGTAAATTTCAACGCCAAAATGGAATATTCTCCTGAACAGAACCTTATTATGAGCATTTTCCGCGACATACTTAATTTACGCTACATCGAAGAAATCCGCGAAAAAGAAGGCGGAACTTATGGAGTGAGCGTTTCAGCCAGTTACAGCAAATTTCCGGAACAGAAAAAGAGCCTTGTATTAACTTTCGATACCGACCCTGAAAAAGCACAATATCTGAAATCGATCGTTTTCCGCGAAATTGACAAAATTGCTGCGGAAGGCCCCACCGCGGAAGATCTTGACAAAGCAGTGAAAAGCCTGCAAAAAAACAGGGAACAATCGAAACTGCACAACAACTACTGGATGAATGCATTGAATACTTATTACAACTATTCAATCAATCCGGCCGCTCCTGAAAATTTCGAAAATATTCTTGGGAAAATGACAACAGCCAAAGTTCAGGAATTTGTAAAATCGTTTACTTCCAAAGCCGATGTGGTTGATATTATTTTCAAACCAAAACCATAATTTATACTCTTTAGATTATCAAGAGTGACAGGCTCCAGACATTTGGGGATCAGCAAAAAAAGACCCCGGCGACAAGAGTTGCCGGGGTCTTTTGATATATTGGCTTTGTCTCATTTCCATTGCAGAGAGAGTTGATTATCAGCGACAGGCAAGTCGGTGTAAAGTGAGCCAAGTGCCCCGGCCAAAAGTTGTGAGAGTTGATACAGTTGCGCATATTGTCCTTGTGGTACAGGTCCAAATACCTCATCCCCTGCATAGTGAGCCATTATGGCATCGCGGAACCATGGGGCGAGTGTTGCTGCAGACATAGGCGGAACTCCATATTTTAATTGAAGGACATAATTAAAATAGCCATCTAAACATGTTTGGTGAAACAGCATCGAGTAAGTAACGAAATCCATTCCACCCGGTAATGTTGCTGCAACAGCGGTCACATTTCGGGTATCGATGAACATTTTATTCCCTGAAAAGCGAAGCAACCTGTAAGGGCTTGGCCACGATACAAGCGAACCAGTTTCAACATCGTACAGCGTTTTGTCGCCCACAGTAACAGCAGTCACATCGTTAGCATGATAATGTCCGGTAAATACAACCTGAATACCGGCATCAGAAAAATCTTTGGCTACCTGCACCTGATTATCGACTACAAAACCCGGGTCGAGCTGGTTTTGACCGACATAGTGTTCAGCCACGCCATGATGAACCATGGCTAAAACCTGAATGTTTTTTTCTTTAGCTTCTGCCAGATTCGATTTTATCCACTCCATTGTTTCAGCTTTTATCTCGCCTGAAACAATGGGTCCAGTCGTGTTTTGGGCATACTTGCAGGCATCGATTCCAAGCAGCCATAGTTTTCCGTTAATCTTATGGATATAACTCAGCGAATTATCGTCTCTTATTGAGTTTTTATACCCAAATTCATAATAAATCGAAGCAAATTCATCAGCGGTAATTGTTTCGGTGGGTGCAAGTGATGAAAAAGAATACGATTCCGGATTGTTAATGTCGTGGTTCCCCGGAATCACAAAAACTTTTATACCGGCATTGGTAAGTTTCTTAAATAGCTTTGCGAGACTCTGGTGGCTTATTTTTTCGCCATCTTTGGTCAAATCTCCGGGGATCAGAACAACATTAGGGTGTTCTGCCAACAGGGCAGCAATAACCTGGTCCAAAATATAGGTACTCAAATCGAGTAGCTTTGGGTCTTGTGCCATATAAGCCTGAAGGGCTTCTACACCGGCTTCGGTAGTAGGCAGCAGGATGCGATCGAAATAGTGAAGGTCGGACATAACGGCAATTTTTAATTGAGGACTAGCCGACTTTAAAAAGTTTTCGTCAAAATTGACATCAGGTTCAGGAACAAGCACATCTTTTGAACACGAAACAGCCAGCACCAGCAGGAGCATAACTGTCAGACAATTTTTGATACGCATACCTTTGCATTTTGAGGTTAGAAAATTTCCGAAACACCTGGGGTACGCAGGTTACCGGCAGCGATTTTCGGTTGTATTAATATACCACATTCAGTCGACAATAAATAGTATGATTATCAGGTTTTTAGTATTATTTTCGTTTATCTGAATTAAAAGCTCCATTTCAGATAGTTTTCAGAATTTCCGGATATTTGTTCCTCCGCCAATCTCAATTTGGTATTGCCGCAAGCGGCTTCGAAAAATGTTGTGTTTAAGAGTCAAAAGCAAATCCATACCATCAAACGTCCCATCCGTACCATTTTTTTTATTTGTATTTTGCCCTGCCTTACTTTAGCTGCTGAATAAATAACAGCAAAACCGAATCACATGAAAAAACTGTTCTTCTCTATCCTTACTCTGTTGTCAGTTATCATTTCTGTAGCTCAAAAACCGATAATTATTAAAGGCAAAATCGATAATTGTTCGAACCGGGAGATTTCCTACATCGAAAAACGATGGTTCAGCACCAAATCCTTGCGGGAAGAATCGAAGAGATTTGATTTTTCGATTGCCGACGATGGAACTTTTCGGGTTAAAATTACCGAGCCCGATAATTACTACGCACGGTACTGGATTCATCTGGGAAACGAATTTACTCACCTTGATCTGATTTCAGGAGACAGTATTAACATGACACTAAACGGTATTTGGTTCGACGAAAGCATTAAATACACCGGGCTCGGAGCCGGAAGAAGCAACTACCGAAGAGACGTTTTTATGGAATTCTGGGACCGGGATGCAACATCGAAGATAAATTACGAACCAGATTTGGGCTATTTTCTGAGTGGCTTGAACACACTGACCGACCGGAAACTGGAACTTTTAAACAAATATCTGTTATCGGGCGACATCGACTCCAGTTACTACAAGGTTGAAAAGGCCGTGATTTTTAACGAAAGGGCTAGCCAGGTTCTGACCCACAATTCGCGGTACCAAAACCATAAAAATGCAAGCGGTAGCGTAGCCAACCAACTGGCTTCCATACTGAGTGCCGCAGATTTTTCCGACGATCACTTGCTGAATCACAATAGTTTCAGGGAACTCGTTACAAGGCTGCCCAGCTATATGGTCGATCGAAATTCAAAAACAACAGACGGCGACCTGAAAGGCGAAATTGCGTACGCCAATACCCACTACACCAAGGAAATGAACCTGTATTTTGATCTTGAAGTTATTCGGAATTACCTGAACAAGGCTCACAGTCTGAGCGAAAAGCGGGCGCTACTTAGCTTTTTCTCCGATCAGTTTTCTGAACCTGAACTAAAAAAGGAAATACAACGTCAGAGAGCTTACATAAGTCGAAACCGAGGCATAAACAGTGGAATGTTTCAGGGAATATTGGCTTCGATTGCTTTTTTTATTGGCTTTATTGCAGCATTACTTGTGGTAGTGAAGTTGATTAAAATAACCAGTATTAAACCCATAAACATTGACTTTGCCTTGTGGCTAAAGGTTGGTTTTTACCTGTTTGTTTCTTTTATTGCATTGGCCTATATCACGCAAAACCCGTCACGTCAAAAAGCTATGGTAGGTGTCGTATTGTGGCTTGGCGTTTTTCTGGCTCACACCTACCTGTTAATCCCGAAATACGCTTTGGCTGGAAATCACCTGCGTTACCTGCAGATTTTGGGTGGAGCATTTATTGCTGTTATCGCGGGGCTGTACCTATGCGAACAAAGCCTGAATGCAGCCCGACTGGTACTTGTAAGTTCGTGCATATTTGGAGGAATCGTTTTGCTCTCATGGACTTCGTACTATGCCAACCTGCTGGCTTCGCGTAAATCGACTTTAAAAGATCTGATAAAGAGTGGCGATTTAAACCTTGAACTAGCTTTCAATCTGGTGGTTGTCTTCCTGATTAATTTTGTGTTTGTTGCCGCGGTCGGCAATTACCGAATTTTGAATCAGGCACTTCCGTTTTATGCAGTGATGCTGCTTTTCTACTTCCATGCCTTCATTTCGTATCCCCGATTTTTCAGCAAAGAAAAAGCCATCTGGTTTGTCGGAATTAATGCGATTATTCTTTTAGCCGCATCAGTCGGGATGATTGTCTTCGATGGATTTCAATCCTATAAAGCGCTCAAATTAATAGGCATTAATAAAAGTATGTTTGAGCTTTTCAGCATAAAAAATATGAGATTCGACTTTCTGTTGCTTTTTACATCAGTTCTGATTCCTTCTTTCGTTTATTACTCGATCAAAGAGCGGTTTAAAAATCTCGATACCACCGGTTTTAGCTTGTACCGGAAAAAAGAAGCCGAATTGGCTCAATTGCGCTCACAGGTAAATCCGCATTTTTTATTTAACACCCTGAATACTTTATACGCTTTTGCCCTGAAGGAAGGCAGCGAAAAAACAGCCGAATGTATCGCGAAACTGGCCAACCTTATGCGCTTTATGCTCGACGATATGGAAAAAGAATCGATCCTGTTGCAGCGGGAAGTAAGCTATATTGAGGATTACGTCAAGTTGCAGTCGATCCGCAGCGCCGTTGACCACCACATTGCTATTACTGTTGATATCGATGAAGAACAGGGCTATTCCATTGCCCCCATGTTGCTGATCCCATTTGTTGAAAACGCTTTTAAGCACGGCATGAACCCGAATGAAGTGTCGCAACTGAAAATTGACATTACCGCGAAAGGCGATAGAATACAGTTTGTTATTGAAAATAGTGTTGACGAAAATTTTGAAGCTTATTACAAGGAAAAAGGCTTTGGCATTGGGATCGAAAACGTAAAAAGCCGCTTGAAACACATTTATCCCGACCGGCACAACATTTCGATTGCAAAAACCATCGACAAATTTATAGTAATCCTTACCATCGATATATTGTAACTAACATTAACTTTAAGCTGAAAATTGATTCCGTGGGAAATCAATTTTCAGCTTAAACTATTTATATAATTTACCGCCGATGATTCTTTGCATAGCCGTTGACGATGAGCCCAAAGCTTTGGATGTACTATCGATACATGCAGCTAAAGCTCCTGAAATTGACCTGGTCAAAACTTTCACAAACCCCAAAGATGCTTTGGTGTTTTTAAAGGATAATTTTGTTGATCTCATTTTCCTCGACATCAATATGCCAGGCATTTCGGGACTTCAGTTTGCAGAGAAACTACAGTCGAAACCCTACATCATTTTTACCACGGCTTACTCCGAATACGCCATCGACAGCTACAATTTCGAGGCTGTTGACTATCTGCTCAAACCCATCGAATTCGACCGGTTCTACAAGGCAATCAACAAAGTGAAAAAGCAAATACAACTGAACAGCCTTCAGCAAGACAGCCTGTTGAGCAAGTATATTTTTGTAAAAGACGGGTACAAGCAAATCAAGATTAGTATCGAAGATATTTTGTACATCCAGAGCGAAGGAAACTACCTGAATATTGTGTCGAACAACGAGAAAGTCCTCGTGCGTATGACATTTCAAAGTTTAATGGGAAAACTGCCGGCCAACCTCTTCTTTCGGGTGCATCTTTCGTATGTCGTCAATTTCAGCCATATCCAAAAAATCGAAGACAACCACATTTTTATTCAGGATACGAAAATACCGATGGGCATTAAATACAAGGAAAAACTCCTCAATTTCCTTAATATCAGCTAATTTTAAGCGAGTAACCAAAGCCGTGCACTAATTATTGCAACGTTTATCTTCACAAAATCTGCAAATAAAAAAGGAGCGTCTCAAAAAGAAACGCTCCTATAAATTATTTAGCCCAAATGACTATTCTGCAGGTTCAATTTCGATCATCACAAAATTCTTTGGTATTTTCTGACCTTTTTCAACATTCACCTTCAGAATCTTACCTTTAAAAGGCATCTGAATATCATTGTGCATTTTCATTGCCTCCAACACCAGAATACTTTGTCCGGCAGCCACTTTCTGGCCTTCCTTAACAAGAATGTCGATAATCGTTCCGGGGATATACGAATTTATATGGTTATGATTCGGTTCTATCCAAACTTTTCGGTTCTCGTACTTTTTATTATAAGTAGTCTGATATTTAGCACTGTGCACAATAATAACCTGTGTTTTTTCCTGTTCTGCCATAAACTTTTAGTTTTGATTAAAATGGTGGAAGTCCGTGTTTTTTAGAAGGTCCCTGTACATCTTTACTGGCAGAAATCTTAAGTGCATGTAACAGGATTTTTCTGGTTTCCTGTGGTTCTATTACTTCGTCGATATATCCTTTTGAGGCTGCTACATAAGGATTTGCAAATTTCTCTTTGTATTCCTGAATTTTCTGCTGGCGCATGGCATCCGGATCGGCAGCTTCTGATATTTCTTTACGGAATACAATATTGGCAGCACCTTCAGGACCCATTACAGCAATTTCGGCAGTTGGCCATGCAAATACGAAATCGGCACGCAAATGGCGCGAGTTCATTGCGATATAACCTCCACCGTAGGCTTTACGAATAATTACGGTAATCTTCGGAACGGTTGCTTCTGAATAAGCATACAATATTTTGGCACCGTGACGAATAACACCTGCGTGTTCCTGATCAACTCCGGGCAAATAACCCGGCATATCTTCGAGTGTAATAATCGGAATGTTGAAAGCGTTGCAATAGCGGATAAAACGGGCTGCTTTATCAGAGCTGTCGCAATCGAGCACACCGGCAAGTACTTTAGGCTGATTGGCTACAAAACCAATTGTCTCGCCATTCATACGGCCAAAACCAATTACAATATTGGCTGCAAAAAGTTCCATAATTTCGAAGAACTCCGAACCATCGGTAATCGATTTGATGATTTCGCGAATGTCGTAAGGCAAACGTGCATCGGCCGGAACGATATTCTGAATTTTGTATTTTGATAAAGGTTCTTTTACAGGGAAAGTTTTTGCTTTCTGTGTATTGTTCCATGGAATATAGGTAATCAATGTTTTGATCTGCTCGAAACACTCTTTTTCGCTGAGAGCAAAGAAATGGGCATTTCCGGTAATTTCGGCATGAACCCTGGCACCGCCAAGAGCTTCCATCGAAATATCTTCGCCTAAAACACTCTTAATAACAGCCGGACCGGTAATGAACATTTTTGAGATATTTTCAACCACAAAAACGAAGTCGGTCAATGCAGGAGAATAAACTGCACCTCCGGCACATGGCCCGAGAATAACAGATATTTGCGGAATAACTCCTGAAGAAAGTGTATTGCGGAAGAAAATCTCGCCGTAACCAGCCAATGAATTTACCCCTTCCTGAATTCGTGCACCACCCGAGTCGTTGATTCCAATCAATGGCACACGCATTTTCAGGGCATGATCCATAATTTTGGTGATCTTACGGGCATGAGATAAACCCAGTGAACCACCGGCAACAGTAAAATCCTGCGCAAAAAGGCAAACCGGAGAACCATAAATAGTTCCTGTTCCGATTACAACGCCATCGCCGGCCAGAACCTTGGTACCCATATCAAAGTCGGTTCCGGCATGCTCAACGAACATATCGTATTCATGGAATGAACCTTCATCAACAATTGACAGGATACGATCACGGGCTGACAACTTGCCCATGGCAACCTGTTTCTCCATGGCTTCATCTCCTCCGCCTTTCCGAACCTCATCCTTTCGCTTCCGAAGATCTAAAATGTTTCTTTTCAGTGACATAGAATTTGTTTTTTGATTAAAATAATCCGGGGGAATAGAATTTATTCCTTTTGAAATAATTAAAAAATGCTTTTTACAGGTGGGCAAAATTATCATTTTTTTATTGCCCAACATGTTTTATAAAACATTTGTTATAAAATAGGCTCTTTTGCTTGTTTATTTGTTTTTGAATTATTTCATTATAGGTTTGAATTTTTAAACATCATCGAGCAGCCCATCTGTAGAGGTAAAAAGCCAATCCACCATACATAATATTTGGAATCCATAAGGCCATATAGGGAGCCAGCAAGCCACTGGTGGCGAATACAGTAGTAACCTGCATAAACATAATATACGAAAAACTTAGCAATAGTCCCAGCCCCAGATGAAACCCAATACCGCCTTTAATTTTTCTGGAAGCAAGTGATACCCCAATAATGGTGAGAATAAAAGCAGAAAACGGACCGGCGCGGCGTTTGTGCTTTTCAATTTCGTATTCAATAGTATTCACCCCCCGCAACTTTAGGTTTGCAATCGAAGCATTCAATGCCGGCAGAGTCATGGTTTCAACAATATTTACGACTACCTGATAATCTTCGGGNNTACCCATCGATGGTGCGGATCGCATAGGCATATATCACCCATTTCTTTTTTTCGCGATCCCATTTTACATATTCTGAAGTTAATTTTGAAATCAGCTTCTTGTCTTCAAATTTTTCAATTGTGAACTTGTACCCTACATCGTTTGTGGCATTGAACGACGACATATAAACAAAAACTCCAGGTTCAATTTGCCGGTGAATGTGATATTCACTTCCGGCTTTTTGCGATCCGATATACGTGTTCCTGAATTCTACTTTTTTCTTGTTGGCAGGTGGAATTACATAATTGCCAAGCACATACGAAAAAATAACAATCACAGCAGCTCCTGTCATATATGGCCGCATGAGCCGGTTGAATGACACTCCGCTGCTTAAAATGGCAATAATTTCAGTGTTATAGGCCATTTTTGAAGTGAAATAAATAACCGCAATAAACGTAAACAGGCCGCTGAAAAGATTGGCAAAGTAGGGTATAAAATTGAGGTAATAGTCGAAAATGATGGCATTTGTCGGAACGTCCTTCGACATAAAATCATCGATATTTTCCGATACATCAAAAACTATCGATATACTGATAATTAATGCAATGGCATAAAAAAATGTTCCAAGGAACTTCTTAATTATATAAAAATCAATTTTATGCAACATATATTAATAGATTACAAACGTACCGATAGTTGCTGAACCATTTTCGCTTTCCACTCCGGAAAAGTATTTGCCAGAATTTGCCGGCGCGCTTCTTTTACCAGCCAAAGATAAAACGCAAGATTGTGCTGACTGGCGATTTCGGCGCCCAGCATCTCGCCCGAAATAACCAAATGGCGTAAAAATGCCCTGCTGTAATGATGATCAACAAACGAAGTTCCATCCGGATCGACAGGCGAAAAATCGTCGGCCCATTTCTTGTTCCGCATGTTCATAATTCCTTTCTGCGTGAAAAGCATTCCGTTGCGTCCGTTACGGGTGGGCATTACACAGTCGAACATATCAATTCCCCGATCAATTCCTTCCAGAATATTTACAGGAGTTCCAACTCCCATCAGGTAACGTGGTTTATTCTCCGGAAGTATTTCGTTTACCACTTCAATCATGGCATACATATCTTTTTCCGATTCTCCTACCGAAAGTCCTCCGATTGCATAACCGTCACTTTTATATTGAAGTACATTTCTGGCAGCAATCTCGCGTAAATCGGGATAAACAGCTCCCTGAACAATGGGAAACAATGATTGCGAATGACCATATTTTGGTGAGGTTTTTTCAAACTGATTAAAACAGCGGTCGAGCCATCGCTGGGTCATCTCCATAGATTTCCGTGCATACTCATAGTCGGCATCACCCGGAGTGCATTCATCAAAAGCCATCATAATATCGGCGCCAATCGTTCGCTGTATGTCCATTACCTTTTCAGGAGTAAACAAATGAGAAGAACCATCGATATGCGATTGAAATTTTGCACCTTCTTCGCTTAGTTTCCTGATATCGCCCAGTGAAAAAACCTGGTAACCACCACTATCGGTTAAGATTGGGCCATCCCATCCGTTAAATTTATGCAATCCGCCGGCCTGTTCAATAATCTCCAATCCCGGCCTTAGATATAAATGATAGGTATTGCCAAGAATAATCTGCGCCTTGATATCTTCTTTCAAATCACGTTTGTGAATTCCCTTTACCGATCCGGCTGTTCCAACCGGCATAAAAATGGGAGTCTCAATATTTCCGTGATCAGTAGTAATAAAACCGGCTCTTGCCTTTGTTCCGGCAGCTGTATGTTTGAGTTCAAAATGCATTCACTGTTTTTTTTGAGTGGTCAAAGATAAGTATAAAACTGAATTGAGCAGAAAAAGAACTGACAGTGCTTCTGTTAATTATAATTAAAAATCAGGAAGAATTAATCGTCAGGTTTATTATTTTTGCAGCATTAAAACATACAGTTTTCCCATTTTATCAATTAAGCATTTTCGAAGTGAATCTTATAAATTTTCAAACACTCACAATCAGCGACATAGTTCTTCTGGCATTGTTTTCAGTAGTATTTATTATACAGATGTATTACATGCTGGGCATTTATTTAAAACTGGCTTTGCATAAAAAAGAGCTTGTCAGTGCCGATACTAATCCGGCAACCATTCTCCTGACTTTACGCAACGAGGAACCCAGAATACGGGAGATGATGACCACCCTGACTGAATTGCCATACAACGACTATCAGGTAATGGTAATCAACGAATTCTCTGAAGACGATACGCTGCATATACTGAATATTCTGGCCGAAACGAATCACAGAATCAAGGTTACCAGTTTAAGTCAGGAGACTCGTTTCCTGCAAAAACAAGCCATCAATATTGGAATGAAAGGAGCTGAATCTCCCCTGATTGTGCAAATAACCTCCAATTCGAAACCTTTCAGCAACGAATGGCTGGCGAAACTTAACGAATTGATGGACAACAATACCGATGCGGTAATTGCCTATACAAATGTCGAGAAAAAGAAAGGATACCGAAACCTGATTTGCCGGCTGGAAGGGTTCACCCAGTTCATGATCAGCGGGTCGTGGATACTTGCAGGAAAGCCGTTCGTATTTCAGGAGAACAATATCCTTTTCCGAAAATCAATGTATTTCGAGAATCAGGGATTCAAGCATAAATTAAACCTGAATTTTGCCAACCTCGAACTTATTTTCAATGAAAATTTCAGAAAAGGGAAAGTAAAAATTAGTACCAATCCTGAATTGTCCGTTCGCGAAAATGTTGAAGACGACCGCGGCGACCATATCAAATTGCTAAAAAAAGGAGTTCAAATTCGCCAAAGTCTTAACTGGTCGAGAAAAATAAGCTTGTTCATTGACGATTTTTCAAAGGTAGCCATGATTGGCCTTAGTACTGCCCTTTTTATTCTTCATCCTGAATACTGGATTACATTCGCTTCATTTGTAATTATTTACGCTATCACCTTATTAATTATTGTTAAAAAACTTCTTACAAGGCTGAAGGAAAGGAAAATATTCGTATATTCGTTTGCATATATTTTGATAAAGCCAATCATCAACTGGTGGTTTTTTTGGTCAATGTACCTTATTCACCGTAGAAACAGATGGAACTAAATCCACAACTTTCAGACAAAGCACAGTACGATTATTTACTGGTTGAATCAGCTCTTGGCGGCGACGAGAAAGCCTTTGCCAAATTGATGAGCCGGTACAAGGACACTATCTACTTTATGCTCCTGAAAATGGTGAACAACAAAAGCGACGCCGAAGATCTCACGCTCGAAGCCTTCGGGAAAGCTTTTAAAAACCTTCAGCAATATTCGCCCAATTATGCTTTCAGTACCTGGTTGTTCAAAATTGCCACCAACAACTGCATCGATTTCCTGCGTAAGCGTCGCGGAGTCTATATTTCGATCGAAAACGGGCAGGAAAACGGCGACAACGATTCTCCAATAAGACTTCGTTCGGCCGATCCCGATCCTGAAGAGAAACTGATCAGGATTCAGAAAGCAATTCTGATGAGAAGAATTGTTCACCGCTTAAAACCACGGTATCGCATTCTGGTCGAACTACGCTATTTCAGGGAATTCTCGTACGAAGAAATTGCCAACGAACTGAAATTACCACTTGGAACGGTAAAAGCCCAACTCTTCAGGGCGCGCGAAATGCTCTTCAAAATGATAGAATCGACCGAAATTGACGAGCACGAATAATACTCAACCGACATTCATATAGAAAATGGAAATAATCAGAAAATACTTCACTGATCTGACCGATCAGCAGCTGGATCGTTTTGACCGGCTGGGATCGCTTTACGAAGAATGGAATTCGAAAATCAATGTAGTCTCGCGAAAAGACATTGAGCAACTTTACGAACGTCACATTCTGCATTCGATGGCAATAGCAAAAATTATTCAATTCAAACCCGGCACAACAGTTTTGGATGTAGGTACCGGCGGCGGATTTCCGGGCATTCCGCTTGCCATTCTTTTTCCTGAAACTTCATTCCTATTGGTTGATTCGATTGCAAAAAAGATTAAAGTAGTGAACGAAGTAGCTTCGGCACTGAACCTCGAAAATGCGAAAGGCGAACATTTACGGGTGGAAGAAGTAAAACAAAAATTCGATTTTGTAGTTAGCCGCGCTGTTACCGCATTTCCCCGATTTGTTGAAATGGTTCGGGGCAAAGTAGCCGGGAACAGCAAAAACAAACTGCACAACGGAATTCTTTACCTAAAAGGAGGCGATTTCGAAGAAGAGATCAGTCCATTCGGCGAACTTGTTAAGGTTTACGATCTTCAGGACTATTTTGAGGAAGAATTTTTTGAAACAAAGCGGCTGATTCATTTGACTTTAAAAAATAAATGAATTAAGCACATGTATATTTGCAGGATATTAAAAAAGAACTATTTTTGCAGTCCGAAATAAAAACGAATATTATCACTAAAAATATTGACCGAT
>DPRM01000136.1 GCA_003537645.1 Prolixibacteraceae bacterium | reverse complement strand
TTCCGGTAGGTGTTCATTAGCAGTGTTTGAATTGACGACCTACAAACCAGCAACGAGCTTCAAATGTATCGAAGGAGGCAGCGGGATACACTCCACCCCGGGAAAAAGAAAGCATGAATTAAAGCACGAAGCTTCGTTATTCCTTGTTCGATATTAAGTGTTCGCAGTTCAGTCTTCACTTCATCATTCGAACTTCCTTGTTCGATGTTCAGTGTTCTTTACGCATAGAGATACCGCTTGATCTTCAGCGTTGCAGTTTTTTCAAACGGCGTTGGTTGAATCACCACCGATTGCAGTTGCGAAAGCTGACTGACACGTCCATTCACATATTTTCTTATATCTTCGAGAATCTCTTCTTTGCGGGTTTCAAAATTTATTTTCATCTCCGCAAACTGCTTTTCGAGTTCTTCCATATTCAGTTGAACGAGCGCTACAAGCCTTCCTTTGCGTTCAATTACCAGTGAGTCAGCTACCAGCGGGAAATTATTAATCAAAGCCTCAATTTCCTCAGGATAAATATTTTTTCCACTGGCGCCTATGATTACATTTTTCGAGCGGCCGAGAATATACAAGTACCCATCTTTGTCAAGTTTTCCGAGGTCGCCGGTTTTTAGCCATCCATCTGGTGTCAATACTTCGGCAGTTAATTCCGGCTCCTTATAGTAACCTTGCATAACATTGGGTCCCTTGGCCCAGATCTCGCCTTCGCCGGTGTCGGAATTTGGGTTGTTTATTTTAATTGTGATTCCAGTATAGGCGGGGCCGGTAGACTCCAGCCTCACATAATGCGGGTTTGCTCCGGCAAGCAAGGGTGCCGATTCAGTCAGACCATAGCCGATGGCATATGGAAACTTCGCTTCGTATAAAAACTTTTCTACTACAGCATTTAGCTTTGCTCCGCCGATTCCAAAGAATTTCAGATGCCCGCCAAAGGACTTGTATAATTTCTTCCCGGCTATTAAATGCAGTACTTTTCGAAAAACAGGAATACCATAAACAAACCGCATGAAGCGGGTTTTTGTAAAAGTTCGAATGATCTTCTGACGATAAACTTTTTCAATTATTAATGGAACAGTCAGCATCAAAGTTGGTTTGACTTCTTGCAAAGCAGGCATCAGAACTGACGCTGTAGGCGCTTTGCGGAGATAATGCACGCAGGCGCCGAAAAACATGGCCAGTAAAAATCCGATGGAGTTTTCGTAAGTGTGAGCCAGCGGCAATACCGAAAGAAAACGGTCCTGATTGTTGATGGGCTGAATGTCGTTGCTGTGCCAGCCGACATGCGAAATATTGCGCTGGGTCAGCATCACGCCCTTGGCTCTGCCGGTTGTTCCCGATGTGTAAATAATGGCTGCAAGATCGTCTTCTTTCACATCGAAAATGTCGAAATCATAGGTGGTCTGTGCTTCCGTTGCTTCGTCGAAGTGGTCTTCCAGATTGATTTGCACGCAATTGTCCGGAGTCTTTTCTTCAGCCAGTTTAGCTGATAAAGCTTCTGTAAGAAAAATCAGTTTCGATTCTGAATGGTCCAGAATATTGACCACGTCGCTGGGAAGGGTTTCAGGTAATATCGGAACTACAACAGCGCCCATGCTGGTTATTGCAAGATATGCAATGCCCCATTGTGGAGAATTGGTCCCCCAGAGGGCCACTTTGTCGCCTTTTGAAATGCCTTGTTTTTGCAGAAACGCAATGGAGTTGCAAATGTGTCCGGCAATGTCATGATAGGTGTAGGGTGTTTCGCCAACAAAAGTCAGAGCCGGCCGCCCGGAATTCTTTTTTACAGATTCCGATAATAGAAACGGAATGGTGTATTTCATCTGGGGTATCATTTAATCAACTGCAAAGGTACGAAATCCGAAAGCACTTATTTGCAGACAGATCTTCGATTGACAATTTTCATTACAGGGTCAGCATTGAATAAAACTCGTCAAAAGGAATGAGTTCACCACTAAGCGTCTGCATATGCGGAGTGTCTTGCTGGGCATCGATAAATCTCCAGTTCAGATGTCGGGCAAGCATGACCAGTTGATGAAAAGCCACTTTCGACGCGTTTGGATGCAACGAAAACATGCTTTCTCCGGTAAAACCGGGACCGGCAATAATGCCATACAATCCGCCTGCAAGCTCATCACCCAGCCAGGCCTCAATCGAAACCGCGTAGCCAAGTTTGTGCAATTCAATAAACGCCTTTTTATATTTCTGATTTATCCAGGTGCCTTTTTCTTTGCGCTTTGTTTTGGCACATTGATTAATGACTTCTTCAAAATTCTGATTTATTGTTAGCCGATACGGGCAGTTTTTTAAAAACCGTCGCAACCCGTGATTGGGCCTGTATTTGTCGGGAAAAACGACCATGCGGGGATTGGTGGCGTACCAGTAAATTTCGCCTTTATACTGAAACCAGGGGAAAATGCCATTATCGTAAGCCAGCAACATTCTTTCAGTGGAATAGTCGCCTCCGATGGCCAGCAATCCGTCCGGCTCTGCTTCGCGCGGGTCCGGAAAAACAATTTCATCAGGAAGCCGATATACTGCCATTGTATTCGGCCAGTTTGGACGCAATTTTTGCGGTTAAAATGTCGATGGCGATTTTGTTGGCGCCGCCTTGCGGAATAATGATGTCGGCATAGCGCTTGGTGGGCTCGATAAAGGTCTGGTGCATGGGTTTGACAAAACGCTCATAATGTTCCAAAACCTGAATGAATGAACGTCCGCGCTCTTCGATGTCGCGACGGATAATGCGCATCAGGCGGTCATCGCCGTCGGCATCGACAAATACTTTTATATCAAGACGATCGCGCAGCCTTGGATTGGCAAGAACAAGAATTCCTTCAACAATCATCACCCGGGCAGGGCTGATTGGAATGGTTTCCTTCGAACGGGCACAGGTGACATAGGAATAAATGGGCATTTGAATATCCTGACCGGCTTTCAGCATATCGAGATGTTTACTCAGTAAGCTGAATTCGATGGATGATGGGTGGTCGAAGTTGATGCGGGCACGTTCTTCGGCGCTCAGATGGCCGTTGTCGCGATAATACGAATCCTGTGAAAGCAGACATACTTCGCCTTTGGTGAACTGCTGCATTACAGCTTTTACTACTGTCGTTTTTCCCGAACCGCTCCCGCCGGCAATTCCTATAACAAGCATGGTATTGTTGTTTGAGTGCGAAGGTATGAATTTATCCTTTTGTCTGGCTATCTCCCTGAATATTTTGGAAAATTATTGATTACTTTTGCGCTTCAGAAATACCTTTTCAAATGCAATCAGCAATCCGTGTTTTCAAATTTGGCGGTGCTTCGGTAAAAGATGCTGCAGCGGTCCGTAATGTTGCTTCTATTTTGAAAAAGTATGACAATCAGAATCTGGTGGTCATTCTTTCAGCCATGGGAAAAACAACCAATGCCCTCGAACGTGTCCATCAGGCCTATGTTTCAGGACAGAAGAGCGATGCGCTCAAACGCATTTCGGAATCAAAGGATTTTCATCAATCCATTTTAAATGACTTGTTCAAAAAAGATCATGTTGTTTACAATTCAATCTCAAGCGTATTTTCGGAGTTGGAAGGCGAACTTAATCTGTCTCCTGAGGCGTCATTCGACAAAAGTTACGACCGCATTGTCTCCTATGGAGAGCGCATTGCAACAACTGTTTTGAATGCTTATCTGATTGAGTCAGGATTTAAAGTGAAACATGTAACGGCCGGAGATTTTATTTCAACAGACAATACCTATCGCGATGCTTATGTGAATTGGGAAGTAACAGGTGCAAGAATTTTTGAGGCGGGCAAGTTGTGGTTTGCCGAAACAGGTATTGTGCTCACACAGGGCTTCATAGGCCGTTCCGAGGAAGGTTGTCCCATTTCCCTTGGCCGCGAAGGTTCGGATTTTTCTGCATCCATTTTCGCACACGCGCTGAATGCTGCTGAAGTCATAATCTGGAAAGATGTGCCGGGCATCATGAATGCTGACCCAAAGCTGATTCCGACGGCGATTGCATTGCCGCATATTTCCTATCGTGAAGCGGTTGAACTTGCCTATTACGGTGCATCTGTAATTCATCCTAAAACAATCAAGCCACTCGAAAATAAAAATATACCATTAAGTGTAAAATCGTTCATTAATCCGGCCGGACAAGGGACCATCATTGATCGCAACGGCACTGATGACAAATTAGTTCCGTCTTATATTTTCAAATTTAATCAGGTGCTGCTTTCCATTCTTCCGCGCGATTTCTCATTTATCAATGAGAAAAACATGAGCGAGATTTTCACAATGTTCTCCCGCAACAACGTAAAGGTTCGCCTGATGCAGAACAGTGCGGTTAGTTTTTCTGTTTGCTTCGATTACGAACCGGCTAAAATGTCGGTGCTGATCGAAGACTTGCAAAAGCGATTTGCTGTGCGTTACAACGATTCGGTCGATCTTGTTACCATCCGCCATTATACCAATGCCTCGGCCGACGAGTTTACAACTGGCCGCAAAGTGTTGCTGGAGCAGAAATCGCGCAGTACCTGGCAGCTGATTATCAGCAAAAACTAACCCCTCTCCACCCCTCGAAGGGTTTCAAACCCTTCGAGGGGTGGATGGTAAGCTGTTTTAAGATTTTACAAAAACAATATCCGGAATATTTTGTACTTTAGTGCAATAAATTCATCTATATGAAACCGGAATTAATACAGGAATTGTTTGAACAATACGGTGGTGTTTTCATGACTCCTGCACCGAAAATTGCAAAAAAACTTGAAAATATCCATGGCTTTCTATTCGATTGGGATGGAGTTTTCAACAGCGGAAAAAAGAGCTCTGAATTTCCTTCAACCTATAGCGAAACCGATAGTCTTGGCATTAATCTCCTTCGTTTCAGCTATTGGCTTCGGTATAAAAAAATTCCTTTTATCGGGTTGGTCACCAATCAGATTACGGAATCCGCATTTGATCTGGCTAAACGCGAGCATTACAATGCAGTTTATGTGAATTTCAAATCGAAAAAGGAAGCTTTTACTCACATCAACGATACTTTTGGGGTCCGTCCAACACAGGTCGCTTTTATTATGGACGATGTACTTGATTTGAGCGCAGCTGATGTTGCTGGCCTGAGCTTTATGGTCGGACGCAAATCAAGCCCGCTTTTTATGAATTATGTTCATGAAAAAGATCTGGTGGATTACATCAGCTATCAACGCGGAGATTTGAATGCTGTGCGCGAGTTGTGCGAGTTGGTGATGGGTCTGACCGATACCTTCGAAGAAACCATTCAGCAACGAGTAGCTGTGAGCGAAGAATTTCAGGCCTTCCTGGAAGAACGCGATGAAATAGAATCGAAATTCTATCACAAGGTCGATCGCAAAATTATTGAAACTGTTATTTAATGGGCTTTCTCAGTTGGTTTGAATCAATCGGACATGTTGGACAGGCCGCATTTGCTACTACTTTCACATGGCTGATGACTGCTTTGGGCGCAGCAACAGTTTTTCTTTTCAAAGAAATTAACCGAAAAGTTCTGGACCTGATGCTGGGCATTGCCGCAGGTGTAATGATTGCAGCCAGCTTCTGGAGTCTGCTGAGTCCGGCTATTGAAATGGAGGAGGCGCGCGGAGGCATTGGCTGGATACCGGCGGTCATTGGTTTTCTGGCGGGTGCTGCTTTTCTGCGCATCGCCGACCGCTTGCTGCCGCACTTGCATAATGGAATGAAAAAATCGGATGCCGAAGGGTTGCCGGTGAAATGGAACAGAAATACTTTGCTGATCCTCGCAGTTACACTTCATAATATTCCCGAAGGACTAGCAGTCGGAATTGTATTCGGATCATTGGCTTCCGGAATCGAAGGTACAACGCTCGCTGGCGCCATTGCGCTCACTATTGGCATGGGTCTGCAAAATTTTCCGGAAGGCGCAGCCGTCTCTCTGCCCATGTTTCGCGATGGTCGCTCTCGTATGCGCTCGTTTATGGCCGGACAATTTTCGGGTCTGGTTGAATTGGCGGGCGGCGTTCTGGGCGCTATTGCGGTCATGCATATGACTACCATGTTGCCCTATGCATTGGCATTTGCAGCCGGCGCTATGATTTATGTAGTAGTGGAGGAACTCATACCCGAATCGCAGCGCGGCGAACACAACGATCTGGCTACCACCGGAACCATAGCCGGCTTCGCACTCATGATGTTTTTGGACGTGGCGCTTGGGTAGATTACTGGTTTTTCAAATACCCCTCAACGACTTTACTTGTGTGTTCAATTATCTGAAATGAGCCCACAGAGCCATGTCCCGGAATAATTATTTCCTGACTTCGCCATCAGGATACCCCGGTTTTATTTCTAAAGCTTTTGTGGAGATACATCCGATGAAAAATAGAAGCGTGTCAATGCATATTGTGAATTTTACCTGACCTGCAGCGCAGGTCAAACAATAATAGCCCGGCCTGAAAGGCCGGGTGAAAGATAAAACAAAAACGACCTCGGAGAGGTCGAATCAAGACGATGTTTTTGCAACAATAATTTCTATAAAAAGGGGTATTAGACCCTGTCAGGGTCTTGTTTTTGTGCTTTTTCACATCCGGCTGTCGCCGGCTGCTATTATTGTTCGACATCCTTCGGACGTCATTATTATTTCAGAAAGAAAAACAAATATCTTTTTTGTCGGGACACCCAAAAAGACATCCTGAATAATGTAATATTCTATATATCTGATTTTTATAAAATGGTCAAAATGAAAGTGTCGAAGTCAGGAGCACAATTCTTTTTGTGTGTTCAATTATTTCAAACGAGCCCACAGAGCCATGTCCCGGAATAATTATTTCTGCATTGGGATATTTTTTCTGTACTTTTTTCAATGTCTTTGGCCAGGCTTGTACATCAGCATCAGCAATATTTCCGATGGAAGTTGATTCAGCCGATTTAATCAGACAACCTCCAAAAAGAATTTTTTGTTCAGGAAAATAAACAACGATGTTGTCGAGACTGTGTCCTGCACCAGGATAGAAGCATTCGAGCGGAATTCCGCAAAATGACCATTGTATTGATTTCGAAAACGAAGCTTTCGGCACTTCAAGATTTCTTTTGATGCATTCAGCGCGTGTCATTTCATTGGCAATAGAAAACACGTTATGACGGTGCAGTTCTTCCAGCCCTCCAATACAGTCGTTGTGCCAGTGACCGGGAATAAACAGGGTGACTTCGGTGTGCATCGAATCGCGTAAAAAATCAAGCAACTCCGTTGTTTTTGCCTCATCCATCGGCGTGTCAATCATCAACGCGTTACCGTTTCTGATGACGAGCAAACCATTGGAAGAAACCATCCCAAAGCCTTCAACATAATCGGATGTGATATGCACAAAAAAAGAATCTTTCAGATGAATCAGCTGAATATTATTATTGATGACAACGGTGTCGGGCTGCTGGCTGGAAGCAACAACCGGAGCCAAAATCAAAAAGAGAAATAAGAAATTTCTATGCAAAAGTTTCATCAGCAAATGTACGTTTCACGCCTTTTTTATATTTCAAATCGTGATAGCCGAAAATCACAAAAAGTCCTTCCTGACTTTTATATTTAATGCCGTGCACTTTTCGAAATTGTTCTGCTTTTTTGCCGCGTTGAATAAATGGGTGAATGGCGCCCAGCATGCAGGTTCCAAGGCCCAGCGCTTCGCCCGCATGCATAGCATAGGTAGCGGCAACAATGGGATCGGCTGGATCGGAATAGGGCGAACCATAGAAATACATGGCCAGCGGTGCATCGTAGGTAATATAGTTGTTGCCTTTTTCCATTTCACCAATGTAATTATCAAACAAAGGACGCATGAAATTTCGAAACATTTCGTCAGTGGCTTTGCCCCAGAAGGGCCGCATCATAGCCAGAAACCAGCCCGACACGAGATATTTCATACTTTTCAGAAACTGTGCAAAATCCTTTGTGAAAGCTGTCACTTTTTCTCGTCCATGTAAAACAAGCACGTGCACATCGCTGGGTGGAAGCCCCATGGGAGCGGTGCGGGCGGCTGCCAGAATTTTTTCAATCACTTCGGACTCCACGGTTTTCTGATTGAATTTTCGCACACTGCGACGTCGTGAATACAACGACATAAGTTGTTCATACGTCGCATCTGATGCGGCAGACGAAAGATCAAACACATCACCGGGCGACATGGTTCTTCCAGTAATTGTGATGGCCCCTTCGGAGCAAATGGCCATGCAATGACCGCACGCAATGCAGTTGAATACTGATTTACCATATAATTCTGCAGCTTTTCCGTTTTCAATTTTCAGCATGTCGCTGCAACAGGCCTTTACACACAGCCCGCATCCGGTGCAGAGTTCCACGTTAATGCTGATCACAGCATCTTCTTTGGTTCGGGTAGTTGGAATAGACATTGAAAAAAATTTTGAAAAGTAAATGTACGATTTTTTCAATTCAAAAATTACCGACCCCATCCTTCCATAGTCCAATGCCCGCCGACATTCTATCCCCGCCGCTTT
Source organism: Prolixibacteraceae bacterium (assembly GCA_003537645.1). Classification (GTDB taxonomy): domain Bacteria; phylum Bacteroidota; class Bacteroidia; order Bacteroidales; family Prolixibacteraceae; genus Aquipluma. The sequence goes on along the minus strand of DPRM01000136.1, from coordinate 1,019 downwards.
CATGCTATACCCTGCTGTCATCCTGAGTGTTTTTTCGAAGTGAAACAAAGAAAAAATGTATCGAAGGAGACAGCAGGGTAAACCCCAGCAAGAAATTGGTGACACGCAGCATTGCCGACATTCTATCGTCAGCAAGAAGAGGTTGACTGCAAAGCATTGCTGACATGGAATTTCGCCGGCATCAAACACTATCGTGTATTGATGGGTGGACAAGCTGTCGGCTGCGAAGCAGCTCCGCAAGGCGAAATGGAAGAGTTTGCTGAGAATTAAAACCTGAAACCAACCGACCAATCAAGAAGTCCGGCAAACTCCCAGTCAATATTATTTAGTTTTGTTAACCTGGGTTCTTTTCCACAAATCAGATGAATTCCAATACCAAATTTTTGTTGAATATACCATTTGTTAGAAAGATCGATTTGAAAACCCAATCCAACATTGTTTTCAATCCAATAGAACGGGCCAAAGTATTCAATAAGTTCCTGATAAAGAATTTTTCCATCTGGTGTGTCGGATACTATTGTTGAGTCAAAACCACATGGTACAAAAAATCTATTTCTTGTTGTTGAATATGATAGTTGTAAATCATAAAACGCAAATGGGTTTATGTGTTCTAATGAAGAGAAAATATTATGGTGCCAAAACAGATTCAAATTGACATGATGTATTGGTTTTGTTGCATATAGTCTTTTGTAATAAACCTGATTCTTATCATCCGGGTGTGCAAGCCGGTTTATGTTATAACCAAGGCCAAATCCGAGTTCATTCTTTTCCCAGGCCTTTGCACAGGCAAGAGTCAGGTTTGTGCCGGCACCGGTCGAATAGTAATTCAGACTTAGGTTTTGTGCACTCAATGTGGCAAAAGACAAGAAGACCAGCAAGAGAAAAAGCTTTGTTTTCATATAGTTGGTTTGATAAGGGAGTTTTAACACAATCTCTTAAATATTTTTACAAAGTTACTTTAATTAAGAATGGGCTCTCCAAATTCAGTCATTTGCCATCCAAACTCAACCTGCCATAGT
>DPRM01000143.1 GCA_003537645.1 Prolixibacteraceae bacterium | reverse complement strand
TCTATTTTAGTCGGTCAATAATGTAAAAAAATGTTAAAACTTGTCGCAACCGATTTGGATGGTACTTTTCTGAAGAACGATAAGTCGATTTCGAAAGAAAATCTGGATGCGCTGCAATCTTTGGGAGAGAAGGGAATTTTGCGGGTGGTTGCCACCGGCCGAAACCTGGTAAAAACGCAGGAAGTGATTGCTGCACATATTCCGTTCGATTATATTGTATTTTCTTCCGGAGCTGGTGTGTACGATTGCAAAAATGAAAAATTACTTTTTTATCAGAATCTGGATAAACAAATCGTTCTGCAATTATCTGAGCTTTTAGTGGCCCGCGACCTTAATTTTCACCTTTTTAAACCCGTTCCGGAGAATTTTAAATGCTGGTATTACCGTGGTAGTGTACCTTGTTCGGAGTTTGAAAGTTATTTCGATTATCACCAGTCTCATGCGGAACCATTGCCGGATAACCAAAATATTGATTCGGATGCCTGTCAGTTTTTAGTGGTTTTCCCCAATAATATGGATCGCTTTCAGGCTTTGAAAGATGAAATTCAGGCGAATTTTCCGGAAGTAAAGGTTGTTCGTACCAGCTCGCCGCTGGAGACCGGATATATTTGGATGGAAATATTTCATCGTTCAGTATCGAAAGGCAACGGGGTTAAATTTGTTTGCGATTCGTTGCAGATTGAACATCAATATACTTTGGGAATTGGAAACGATTACAATGATCTTGATCTGTTGGAGTTTACGAATTACTCATACCTCGTTGACAATGGCCCCCACGATTTAAAGGAGTTGTTTTTACCAGCCCGATCNNTGATCAGGCTTGCCCAAATCCATCCAAACCGTTGAGGTGTCGGCAAATGCGCAAATCTTCGCGGTTTTAGCGAGCCGTAAATATAAATCGATGATCGGGAATTTTCCTTTTTCAGTTATGAGCTTAAATATTTCAGGCTGAACAATTTGAATGCCGCTAAACGCGAATGGCGCGGCATCCTCAAAAGAATCAGCCCGACTTATTTTCGTATCGCCATTACTTTGGTTTTTCCATCCGGCGAGCTGTAAATTCTTGTCGAACATTAAATATCTCGATGTTTCCCTTTGTCTGACTACCAAGGTAGCCAGCGAACCCGACGCAAGATGATAGTTTTCAAGCATGTTAATATCCAGATTGCTAATCACATCTACATTGTAGATCAGAATGGGCTCATTGCCAGCTAAAAAAGGCTCTGCTTTTTTTAAACCTCCACCGGTATCGAGCAATTCCTCCCGTTCGTCTGAAACATGAATTTTTACTCCGTCGAAAGGGTGATTTTCAAGAAAAGATATTACCTGATCGGCAAAATGATGAACATTGATAGTTATGTCTGTGATTTGATGCGACATCAGTTTTTCGATGGCATGTTGGAGCAACGGTTTTCCGGCCAGCACAACCAAAGCTTTCGGTCTATCGCTGGTATGCTCTTTCAGTCGTGTTCCCAAACCTGCTGCAAAAATGAGTGCTTTCACCTTATTGTTTGTTATATTTTCTTCAAAAATATGCATATTGGACATTTAATTCGCATCTGCAACCTGAATTCTTTGAAGTTCATAAATAACCGGTTTGTGTTTGCTTAATAAATTTGTGAATATTCAGTTTAAACTTTTTTACCTGTTGAGAGTCAATGCACCGGTAACCGATTAATTCAATATTAAAAAACAAACACATGAAAAGAATAAGTTTAATGTTGGTAATGTTTCTGCTAGTATCAGGAATAACTATTGCACAGGAACGTGGTGGGGGCGAACGTCCATCAAGAACTCAACAGCAAGGCAGACCCGGTGGAATGGGTGACCGGCAGCAAATGACTCCTGAACAAAGACTGCAACGTGAGACCCAAAGGTTGGTTGAGCAGCTGAAGTTAACAAAGGAGCAGGAAGCAAAAGTGACTGCAATCAATAAAAAATACCAGGAAAAACAGAATTTCGATTGGTCGAAAATGCGCGATGCCAGTGATGATGAACGTGCAAAGATGCGCGCTGAAAGAATCAAGATTCAGGGCGAAAAGGACAAGGAAATAAAAACGATCCTGAAGGCTGATCAGGTTAAGTTGTATGATGATATGCTAAAAAAACGTGAAGAAATGATGCGAAACGGCCAAAGGAGAATGGGTGGACAGGGCCAATAGTGAAAGTGTTGATTTTAAGAAAAAAAGAGGCTTCTGGCCTCTTTTTTTATGCAGTTAAATCATCTTTTAGTGCCAGCATTTTAATGGCAGTTACAGCAGCTTCGTCGCCTTTGTTGCCTAATCTGCCACCAGCTCTGTCGAGTGCCTGTTGTTGGTTATCAGTGGTCAGTAATCCGAAAATAAATGGCTTATTGTATTTGATGTTCAGATTGGTAATTCCCTGTGTAACTCCTTCGCATATAAAATCGAAATGACGGGTTTCGCCCTGTATTACGCAGCCCAGAATAATAATCGCATCAACTTTTGTAAATTCGGCCAGGTATTGGGCGCCAAGAGTAAGCTCGAAACTCCCGGGAACATGTTTCAGTATAATGTTTTCGTCTTTTGCTCCGTGTTTAATAAGTGTGTCAACTGCACCTTGCGCCAATGCTCCGGTTACTTCGTAATTCCATTCAGCAACTACAATCCCGAATTTCATATCCGAAGCTGAAGGAACAGAAGCAAGATTGTATTCTGATAAATTTTTGGTAGCCATTTTTCTTGAATTTTAGTGTTGGTGTAAAAATAAAAAATCCCCTTCAAATTAATGAGGGGACTTTTGTATGTCGAGAAAATTAAATTATTAGCTGTTCAGTTTCGATTTTACACGAGCAATGTACTTGTCAATATTTCTTCCTTCATTGCTTTCAGGAAATTTTTGCTTGATGGTTTCATAAATTGCAAGTGCTTCGTTGCTTTTGCTGGTGCTTTCGAGCAATTCGCCTGCTTTTAGCATATAGATAGGAGTTGTAAGCTCGTTATCATTCATTTTATATGCTTTGGTGTATAAGTCAAGTGCAGCATCAGTTTTTCCAAGTTCAAGCTGGGCATCGCCCTGAGCACCTAACGAAATTGGACCTAAAAGCGCATCGTCGCTATCAAATTTTTTCAGATATTCAATCGCATCTTCATATTGACCAAGATGTAAATAGGAAATCCCTGCATAGTAGTTCGAAAGGTTACCAGCATCAGTCGAGCCGTATCCGTCAATGATATCAAGGAATCCGAGGTTATTTCCATCTCCGTTGAGAGCCAGATTGAACGAATCTTTTTCAAAATAGTTTTGAGCCATGAACATCTGATCCTGCGCATCTTTGTCGCGTGGTTCAAGGTAAAACTTGTTTAACCCAAGATAACCTACGGTGATAATCACAATTGAACCAATTACTATCCCGATCAGTTTCTGATTGGATTCTAGAAATTGTTCTGTTCTGGTTAACGCGCTTTCTACTTCGGTTAAGTTATCTGCCTGATTGTTTTTTTTGTCTTTTGTCATTTTGTAAAGTCTGTTTCAAAAATCGTGAGGCAAAAATATATTATTTTCAAAAATAAATGACAGATTTTTGATTTAAAATTGAATATTAATCAACACATTGATGTTAATCTCCTGATGAATGTTTTTTTTCGTCGGTTCCGAACCAGAAATTTGTAGTTTTGCTCCATAAAATGGCACTGAAACATGTATATCCGGGAATTATCGCTGCTTAACTTTAAGAACTTCGAACAAGCTGAATTCAAGTTTACTGATGGCTTAAACTGTTTTATTGGAAACAATGGGGCAGGCAAAACCAACCTGATGGATGCGATTTACTATTTGTCGTTTTGTAAAAGTTTCCTGAACCCGGTTGATGCGCAGAATATTCGGTTTGATCAGGATTTCTTTATGGTCCAGGGAAAATATTCGAGGCTCGACTCAGAAGAAACCATTTATTGCGGCCTGAAGCGTAACCAGAAGAAAATTTTCAAGCGCAATCAGAAAGATTATAAGAAACTATCGGAGCACATCGGCCTGATACCTGTGATTATTGTGACACCTTCGGATACCAATCTTATATCGGGTGGGAGCGAAGACCGGCGCAGATTTGTTGATGCGGTTATCTCGCAATATGATGCGGTTTATCTCGAAAATCTGATCAGGTATAATCGTGCCCTGCAACAACGAAACCTTCTGTTGAAACAATTTGCCGGACGAAATACCTTTCAGTTGGAGTCGATTGAAATCTGGGACGATCAACTGGTGAAGTACGGTCAGGCAATACACGATGGCAGAATGATTTTTATTGAAAAGCTTCAGCCGGTTTTTCAGCATTATTACGAGCTGATTTCAGGAGGAAAGGAAATGGTTGGGTTGAAGCTGCAATCGGACTTGCTGACCAACGATTTTTCGCAGTTGCTGAAAGATTCCATCGGTCGCGACCGCATGTTGCAATATACTTCGACCGGTATTCATAAGGATGATTTTGAGTTTGAACTGACAAATTACCCCATCAAGAAATTTGGCTCGCAGGGGCAAAAAAAAACTTACCTGGTAGCCCTGAAGTTGGCTCAGTTCGATTTCATGAAAGAAATTTCGGGATTGACCCCCATTTTACTGCTCGATGATATTTTTGATAAGCTCGATAAAAACAGGGTGGAACAAATTGTAAAACTGGTGGCCGACGATCATTTTGGCCAGATATTTATTACTGATACCAACCGCGAACATCTCGATCAGATGATTGGCAGTCTGGATACCGAATCACAGATATTTACCATTACCAACGGAAAAGTAGATAATTGACAATCAATGAGAAAAAACAATACACAAAGTATCAGCGATGTTTTGAGGAGTTATACCCGGGAAAATAATCTGGACCGGAAACTGATCGAACTGGATTTAATTAAGTCGTGGGAAGCGGTGATGGGCAAGACTGTGGCCCGCTATACAGGCAATTTGTACATACAGAACAGTACTTTATTTGTTGAAACAACTTCGCCAATCGTCAGAAACGAACTGCTGATGATGAAAGAGGAAATTCGTCAACGTCTCAATGAAATGGCAGGACAAGAGTTGATTAAGTCCATTGTGTTCAGATAGGATAGTCATTTGTGGTCATTAAATGGTCATTCACTTCGTGTCATTCATTGTTTTTTGTCAACAACCAATGACAACCAATGACAACCAATGACAACCAATGACAACCAATGACAACCAATGACTATTCCGTACTAAAACCTCTCCATTTTCGAAAAGAAAAAATCACTTTCGATAACCGCGTTTTCGTCGCTGTCGGAGCCATGAATTGCATTGTGCGAAAGCGATTCCGCAAAAATCTTCCGGATAGTTCCCTCTGCCGCGTTGGCCGGATTGGTCGCCCCAATCAAAGTCCTGAAATCGGCTACTGCGTTTTCCTTTTCGAGGATGGCGGCAACGATCGGTCCCGAACTCATAAAAGATGTTAATTCTTCATAAAAGTATTTATCGGCATGAACNNTATTGTTTTTACCCACTGTTTCGGGTTTGATCATTGTAAATGTTTGGTTGCCTGACATATAGATAATTATTTGTTTGGATGTTTCGTGAACCCAAGTTAATGAATTTTAGTTTTTAGAAATCACCACCATCGGCATTATTTTTATCTTTGTAACTTATTTAAAAATTGCATAATTGGAAAGAGTTGATATAGAATTGATTAATCATTTTGAAGGGCTGATAAAATCAAGTAATAAATCCATTGTATTGGTTCCTCACATGCATCCCGATGGCGATGCGATGGGTTCTGTGCTCGGCTTGTGGCGGGTTTTACAGAATTCAGGATTGAAAGTTAAGATTGTGAGCCCAACCAAATACCCTGAATTTTATCACTGGATGGACGGTCACGAACAGGTGATTATTTTCAGCCACCACCCCAAACAGGCAGCAAACGCTTTTAACGAATCAGACCTGATGATCTGCATGGATTTTAACCAGTTATCGAGGGTTGGCAATATGAAAGAGCTTGTTGAGAATTTTAAGGGGAAGAAAATTCTGATCGATCATCATCCATATCCCGGCGATTTCACCGATTTGGTCATTTCGGATGTTTCATGCAGTTCAACTGCTGAATTGACATTTTCGATTTTGCAGTCAACCAAATTTGCACCGTTTGTTGATACGAATGCGGCCACCTCGTTTTTTACCGGAATTATGACTGATACCGGCTCGTTTGATTTCAATGTTTCCGATCCGCGCACTTTTGAAACAGTTGCGCAGCTAACCCGAATGGGGATCGATCAGCTCGATATTCACTCAAAAGTATATGATAATTATTCGGCTGACAGAATGAGGTTGATGGGCTTCTGCTTAAGTAACCGGATGACGGTTTATCCTGAATACCACGCTGCTGCCATGTATATTTCGCTTGAAGATCAGAAAGCTTTTAATTTTGTGACCGGCGATAATGAGGGGTTTGTGAACATGCCATTGTCAATCAAAGGAGTTGTGTTTAGCGCACTTTTTACTGAAAAAGAGAAATACATTAAAGTCTCTTTCAGATCGAAGGGCGAATTTGCTGTAAATGAGATATGTGAAAAATATTTTAATGGTGGAGGCCATCGCAACGCATCCGGAGGAGAGTTATATGCATCTATGCAGGAAACACTTGCTAAATTTGAAAATTTGTTGCCCGAATTTGAAGAAAAAATTAAACAATCAGTAAAATAATTTACCATGAAAAAATTGACTAATATTTTGAAAATTAGCGTACTTATCTTGTTTGTCGGAATTTTGACATCATGTAATACCGATGTTGATGATCCTTATGCAGCTTATACTCCTGAACGGGAGGCAGGTTTAATTGCAGATTGGTTAAAAGCAATGACAGATAAAGGAATGGATATCGACACAACCCAATCTGGTATTTTTTACATAAACGATACTACCAAAGTTGGGTCTGGGGCAACTGTTGCAGCCGGAAATACAGTAACTGTAAAATATACAGGGATGTTCCTCGATGGTCAGATTTTTGATGCTTCGTCGTTACGTGGCGATGGAACTATGACTTATATTCATAAAACCAACCGCATGATTCAGGGCTGGGAAGAAGGAATTGAAGTGTTAAACAAGGGAGCCGGTGCCGCTTTTCTGGTTCCTTCGGCCAAAGGTTATGGAACAACCGGTCAGGGTTCTATTCCGCCAAACACACCACTGATTTTTATTATTGAAGTAACAAACATTAAATAGAAGCTGGTTCAAAATGCGTACTTTCGCAAAAAAAATAAAGTTTATGAAACAAATATTGTTCTTTCTTGGTCTGGCCGTTTTACTTTCCGGAATTTATACCTCATGTAAACCCGATTCACTTGATGCATTGCGTGAAGACGAGATTGTTGCACTCGATAAATACGTGAAAGACAATAATCTTACTGATAAAAAAGATGAATCTGGTATTTATTTTAAACTTCTGGAACGCAGTGAGGATACTACGCTTATTCGATCAGGATTCAAATTGCTGATTGAATTTAATATCACATTTGTCGACGGAAAAAAGATTCCGCTTGGTTACTACTTTACAACTGATGATGGATTGGGTCACCATTTCGAACCCAGATTTTTTTATGTTGACGTGAGTAACAATATAATTAATGAAGAGTATATCCAGCAAATTGCAGGTTTTCATCTTGGATTAAAGAAAATGCATGTTGGTGACACAGCATTTATGGTTATTCCTTCTGAACTGGCGTTTAAAGCGGTTGATAATTCAGGAACGATGGGTATTCCAAGGTTTTCGACCTTGCTGGTTACTGTAACTGTAAAACAAGGATGGTCGCTTGCACAGCAAAATGCTGATTAGTATAATTTTTTTAGATTAAAGATATTCCCGCGTTAAGCTTCATGTTTTTCACGGGATTTTTTTTTAGGATATGAGCAAAACAGAATTGCTTAAAAAGCTTCTTCCCGGATTTATTCCATTATTCGTTTTCATTGCGGTTGACGAAATTTGGGGAACGCGCGCCGGATTGGTTGCCGCCTTGATTATTGGAGTTGCAGAAATGGTTTGGATTTGGATCAGGGAAAAACGTTTCGACCGTTTCGTACTGTTCGACACCGGCTTGCTTTTAGCGCTTGGCTCGGTCTCCATTTTACTCGATAATGACATATTTTTTAAGCTGAAGCCCGGTCTGGTTGAATTAATTCTATGTGCAGTTCTTGCAGTGTCGGCCTTTTCGAAACTGAATATTATCGGGCTGATGACACAGCGGTACATGAAAGATGTGGAGTTGAACCAACAGCAAATGGCGCAGTTCAGAAAAACGCTCCAACTGATGTTTTTTGTTTTTCTTGCCCATACCATGTTGGTTTTTTATTCAGCATTTTACCTCTCTAACCAAGCCTGGGCGTTCATCAGCGGCGGATTGTTTTATATTCTGTTTGCAGTGGTTTTTGGTTACGAGTTCGTCAGGCAAAAACTGAAATTACGCAAACAAATGGTAATTCCTGAAGATGAAGAATGGCTCCCGATAGTGAACGAGGACGGTGGAATTATCGGCAAAGCGCCCCGGTCTGCTTGTCATCGAGGTGAAAAGTTATTGCATCCGGTAGTTCATCTCCATGTTTTGAATCACCAGAAACATGTTTACCTGCAAAAGCGCCCGATGAACAAATTGGTGCAGCCCGGAAAATGGGATACTGCCGTTGGCGGCCATATTTCGGTAGGCGAAACGCTCGAAACTGCCTTGAAACGAGAGGCTTATGAAGAAATCGGATTAAAAGAATTTTCTGTCAAACTGGTTAAAACGTATCGTTGGGACAGTGAAATCGAGTCGGAACTGGTTTATGTGTTCGTCACCCACGATTTTAAGTCGATTCACCTTCATTCCGAAGAAGTAGAAGAAGGTCGTTTCTGGACTCCAAAACAGATTGAATCGAATATTGGCCACGAGGTTTTCACTCCGAATTTCGAATATGAATACCAGTTGCTGAAGAAGGAAATATTTTCGTGACACGCGCTCCCATTTCATGTGAAAAAGCCGGAATTAGATACGTTCAGCTGCTGTTTTGCTTAATCCTGATGTGGGTGGTTTTTTGTTCTTTAGCGTTCGGCGAATAGCATTTGAGAGCATTGGGAGTATGTTGTGTCCTAGTCTGGAAACAATCGAAACCAACTTTTTTACTTTAGTTGCAGCCTGATTTTTCGAATCAAGTTTTGAAGCGTGGGTCAACAATTCGGCAAAACCTGGAGTTGAAATGGTTGCATCGGCATGAAGTTTCAATAATTCATCATCGGGACAAAAAGCGATACCAATTCCGGCTTCTTTAATCATGCAAAGATCGTTCAGGCTGTCGCCAATGGTGATGCAATTCTCTTTTTTAATTTGATATTTATTCAAAATCCCCATCATTGCATTTGTCTTGCATAGCGGATGTTTGCATAAACTTTCGCTGCTGCTGAAGAAAAAGGATGGGATTTTTACTTCACCGGTACAAATGCTCTTCGAGAATTCCAGCTCGTTTGCAAGCGAAAAATCCATCTCCAATTTGTTTTTGATGTGTTCGGTGATGCAGTCGTAACTGTCGGAAATAATTCCAACAATATAACCCCGTTTTTTTAGTTCGAAGATGACTACTTGCGCGTCCTCTACGATGGGAATGTTGTCTGCCACCGAAATCAAGTCTGCCACCGATTTGCCCTTCAGGAGTTTGGCTACCTGTTTGGTCATGCAAATTCCGTTTGGTTCCGTTGCGCGAAGTTCCATCAGTTTGTCCATAAAACCAAATGAATTTGCGCAGGCATCAATAAATCTTCCCCGAAGAAGCGTGTTGTCCATGTCGAATATGACCAGTTTTTTATGTTTCCGGAGATGATCCTTGACTGCATATTCCATTTGCGACAGGATTTCTTTGTGCGTGCCGGGTACCTCAACAAGGTAGGGCGGCTTTTTTGTCGAAGTCCCTTTCGAAATAATAGCCTGCGATACTTCTTTGCTCATTTTTCCAAGTTCTTGCCAAGGTTTGCTTTTGTTTTCGATGTACCCGATCTCGACATCCGCCATCCGTACTTTCATCAGGTGCATGTCGATCAGGATGCCAATGTCAACACCATAATCTTCCCTAAGATCCAGTCGTTTCAAAAGCGACCTTTTTCCGGCAATCATTCCGCTTAGAGGTTGGCCATGTCGCAGCAATTCGGGGTAAAAAATACTTAGGAGCGGTTTAGCTACCAGTTCGGTGACCCTGCCCGCATTCCGGCTGAATGATGATTTTACAAAATCTGCTTCTCCACAGATGATAGGATCAGAAAGTATTTTGACGGTATCGGGTGGATAGGGATCGATGTCTCCATCGAGAAAAACAACGATTTCGTTGGTGGCATAAAGTATTCCGTCTTTCATCGAAGCGCCCTTTCCCAGTTTTGTGCTGGTGATCACTTTTGCTCCGTTCTCGATGGCGATGGCAACGGTTTGGTCGCTTGATTTGTCATCAACAACAATCACCTCGCTCACATTTGGCTGGCTTTTAGCAAAATTCACCACCGCCGCGATGTGCGCTTCTTCGTTCAATGTTGGTATGATAACGGAAATCATTGGCATTGGGTTCTTATTTATTAACACTAACACGGGTTTGTCATTCTCTCAGTATCAGTATTGATGGAGCCTGGCTGATCCAACCGCTGCGTGATTCAATGAGCGTTTTCCACCCTTCGGCAGATACAACCATTAACTGAAATTTTTGGATAAATGTTTCATCAATCTCATTTACCTGATCGAGGGCAATGTGATTGGGCGCTTCCTGTTCAATTGCTCTGATGGCTTCCTTAATTTCTGTATGGCTATTGATCAGCCCAACAGGATCGGTCACGGTAACTTGTGCGTCCGAATTTTTTATAAGCCTTTGAATATATTCAATCAGAAATCCATCGTTTTCGGTGAAAAATGGTGTAATAACCTGATTCCAGTTTCCTGTATTTTTATCGACAAAAATTCCGACCGGGACTTTGCTGTTCGAAAGTATGTTTTGCGTACGGTCGTCGAAAGGAGAGTTGGCAAACAGTTTTTCTTTTCCTGAAACTTTATGAATTAAACGGTCGGGGTTAACAATTCGTGTGGTGTAACCCAGAATACGCCCGAGCAAACTTCCTTCAAAAATTGATTGCCCAATCCCAATAAGCAGCAAATCGAAATCGCCCTTGTTGGTTATTTCTGTAATATCGGTGTCAATATCGTCGGAAGCTTTAAACAGGGTGGTAATTTTCTGATTCAGTAGTTCTGATTCCTGAATGACTGGTTCAAAGCTTTCATTTTCATATTCATCCATATTGTAATGGTGCAGTACATTGTTGTTGCAGAGGTGAAGGGCTGTAACTGAAGTGCTTTCATTTTGTTTTCTTATCAGGGTGTTGGCAAGTCGCAGCAACGATCTTCCCATTTCAGGATTTCCAAAGGATAGGATGATCCTGTACTTCCGAAGCTGGTTTATTTGATCGGACAATATGTTTTTCTTTTTTCTGAATACCCGGTCTATCAAATCCAATGCAGGTCCGGTCATAAATGTAGTAACCAGCGCCATAATCACCATCATCGAAAAAATTTCAGGAGAGAGGATGCCCAAATCGTACCCAATGTTAAGTACGACCAGTTCCATCAGTCCGCGTGTATTCATCAACGCCCCAATCGTCAGGCTGTCACGCCAGTTTTGCCCCATTATTTTAGATGCGATCGCGCTACCTGCAAATTTTCCGGCGATGGCAACCAAAACGATCAGTCCTGTTATTTTCCATAAGTGAATATCGTCCAGAAGTCCGATCTGGGTTCGCAATCCGGTAAAGACAAAGAATAAAGGAAGTAACAAAACAAGCGCAACGTCTTCAATTTTCTGGATGAAAATGTTCCTGAATTTAGAATTTTCGGGCATAATGGTTCCGGCGAGGAAAGCTCCGAAAAGTGCGTGAATTCCTATTATTTCGGTTGTGTATGAGGATATTAGCAGGGTGAGGAAAAAGATAGCAACTACTTGTTTGCTCATATTTTCGCGCGAGGCATGTAAATCGCCCACCCGTTTCAGAAATGGACGTACCACTTTTATCATGATTAATACATATCCGATAGCAAGCAGAATGATATAAAGCGAACTTACGAATGATCCGGCTTTGGCAATTGCGATGATGGCTGCCAGCATACACCATGCGGTGATATCGTCGGCTGCAGCACAGGTAATTACCAAAGTTCCCAAACGGGTTTTGTGCATTCCGCGTTCCTGAACAATCCGGGCGAGTACAGGGAAAGCTGTAATGCTCATGGCCAAACCGAGAAAAAGGCCAAATGAGAGAAACGCGACTCCTTTTGGGGCAAAACTTTCGTAGATAAAATAAGCCAATCCTATTCCGAGTGTGAACGGTATGAGGATTCCGGCATTGCTCACCACCACTGCATCTTTTACTTTGTTCTGAATCACTTTTATATCGAGTTCCATGCCCACCATGAACATGAAAAGAATCAATCCAATCTGACTTAAAAGGCTAAGATTGTCGAGTGAGTTTTCAGGAAAAAGAGCAGATGAAAATTCAGGGAAAAGCATTCCCAGCAAAGAAGGGCCGAGAGCAATACCTGCGATTATTTCGCCAATTACAGTAGGTTGGTGAATTTTTTTGAAGATGTATGCGAATATTCTGGAGACAATTAAGATGGTTATAATTTGTGCGAGAATAAGGCCAACCGGATGAGCCAAATTATAAGTTATTGACTTAATAAACTGGGAAAAATATGAACTCTGTAACTGCTGCTCAACAATGTTTCTTCCGGCTTCCAGCATTTTCCCTATTTGTAAAATCCAGTACATCAAAGCGAAGAATGTTCCCAGAATTCCAACGTAAACCAGTGAATTTTTTAAATTTTTCATAGTTTTTTTTGCTTTCAGGGGATAAAAATAGAAGAAGAAAATTTGCCTGCAAGGCGTTGCTGCCAGGTGATTTTCTTATTTGTAACAAACAGGGTGAATTTTGTAATAAACTACCCTTTTGTTTGGCTGATAAAGTTTGCCCGGTAAGTTTCGCCCAGAGAAATGATCAGTGGTTTTTCTGATTGAAAACAAATATTGGTCGTAATTTGGTCGTTCGAAAAATGCTGAACAGCACTCATTGAAATCAATTCCTTTTTGTTTACGCGGCAGAATTTGCCGGAAGGTAAAAGCGAAATCAGCTTTTCGAATGAAATATTTTTCAGATGAATGATGGTCCCATTGGCCAGATTTGCAGTTTTGTCGCGGGGGTCAATTTCCGATGTACGGACATAAACCAGTTGCGCGGGATCTAACAAGGCAATTCCTTTGTCGGTATTCAACCGCAGGTGTTTCTTTTCCCTGATTTTAGGATGGATACGATGGATGGCTTTGTTTACAGCTTGCTGAATCCGTTCTGGTTTAATCGGTTTTATCACATAGTCGATAGCATCGAGGTCGAATGCATCGGTTGCATAATCTTTGTAGGCGGTAGTGAAAATAACCGGTTTGTTTTTCAGTAACGCGGCTAGTTCAATTCCGCTGGTACCGGGCATTTCAATGTCGAGAATGCATAGGTCGAATTCCAGTCCGGCGAATTCTCTTAAAAATGTCTCCGGATCGTTAAAAGCCCTGACCACTTCCAGTTCGGGTATTTGTTCGCAAAGCAATTTCAGGTACGAAAGCCCGGGCAACTCATCGTCCAGCAGCAAGCACTTTAGTTTTGTATTCAAGCAGGTCGATTTTTAAATGAGCAATATAAACATCGTCTTCGGTAAACCGGTCAAACTTAAAATGATCGTTGTAAATAATTTTTAGCCGTTGTTCGAGCGCTTCAGTACCAAAGCCACCTTTCTCTTTCCTGATAGGCGATTTCGCTGATATTTTGTTGGCAACGGTAAGTTTAAACGTATTGTCGTTAAACTCAAAAACGACTGAAATAAAAGCCCCTTCGCTTTGCAGATCGGCGTGTTTGAATGCATTCTCTATTAAATCGGTCGAAATAAACGGTGCAAGCAAATGTTGATGATACAGCGGCTCGTTCTCGTTGACTTTCAGTTTGACTTTCAGTTCGAAAAGCGGACTCAATTTGATTTTGTTGATCTCGATCAGGTTGAGTGCAAATTCGACTTCCTGCCTGGGTGTGACAAGCTTCTTTCTGCTGTCATAAAGTATGTAATCCAAAACGTTTGAGAGTTTATCGAGCGCAAAATAAGTTTGGTAGGCGTGCGACTGTACAGAATTGAGTATATTTTTAAACAGGTGCGGATTGAGCCGCGAATCAATATTTTCGAGCTGAAGCTGGTTGGTTTTACTTACCATTTCCTGATATTTTGTTTCCAGGTTTTGCTTCTGTCTGGCTAAGTTATACAGTCTGACAATCAGAAAAACAACTGAAATAATGGAGAGAATAAGAAGAATTAAAATAGCGTAAAAGAGCAAGGGCGACAAACTTACCTGATGTTCCATGCGATTTTGTTTTTAGCAAAGTTAGTGATTTTTGCAGGCTGCTTTTTCAGACAAAAAAAAGATCCGACCATTTTTCTGATCGAATCTTTTTCTTAATCGTATTTTCAAAGCATTACGCCTAAAGCGTTTTGTGTGTTCCGTCGCAATAAGGCGGATTTTTTGTTTGCTTACACTGGCATAACCATACTTCTCTTTCTTCGGCTATCTTGAAGAAAACAGGTGTGAATTTGGTGGCCTTGTGCGAACCATCACAAAAAGGCTGGGAAGAACTTCTTCCACATGCACACCATGCGAATGTGCCCGGTTTAAGTGTTATTTGTGCTGGTACTCTTGCAGCGATTAATGGTTTGTTCATGGTGGTTTTGGTATTATTGGTTCAACTTATAGGCGTCAACACTGTTGCCTGAAAAAGTTGGAACTATTACCAATTTTTTACCGGGTACATAATCAATGTCGGCAGTATTCTGTTTGTCAACGGTATCCAACAGTTTAATTGATTCGGCTCCTTTGGTAACAAAAATGCGACCTGGCCAGTTCGAATAAACAAAGTCGCCGTTTTCCATTTTTTCCAGTCCGTCAATTCCACCGCAATTATCGGCCAGCACCTTTAATTCTTTGGTTTTTAAGTCAGCCTGAATAATTTTTTCGGTCCCGATGTAGAGTTTCCCTTTTTCGGCCCACAGTCCGTTGGGATTATTAATCAGCTTGTCTTCGAGCCAAAGATTTAACTTCCCGTTTGCCAGAACATAAATTTTATTGTCGCGCATATCGGTAACAAAAACAGTCCCGTCTTCGGCTGCCGTAACGTCGTTCAGGAATTTTGCATTCGGAAGCTTTACTTTACTCGTAATTTTTGCGCCTTTAAGACTGATAATCACCAATTCATCAATGTCGGCCACATACAGGTTCCCATCGTGAATGGCTTGTCCTTTGGGGGCATTTAGCCCGGTTACCCAATGTAAATTCTTGATTTTACCATCGATATCGAGAATGGAAATAAAGCCGTTCCCATCTTTTGCCGAGGCGTCGCCGTCAATGTTGGTTACATAGATATTGTTTGATTTCGCATCAAATAAAGCAGATTCAGGAGTTTTCAGACCGTCGGAAGTTGACCATACTTTTGTTAAAGATTGTGCGTTTGACAACAACCCAAAACCTAACAGGAGGAACAAAAAATAGTTTCTTAGATTCATGACAATTAATTTATAAATTTGAAATTGGTTATCGTTAAAACAACGAAATTTCGAAATTGTTAAAAATCAATCTAAATTTTCAGAATATGAAGTCATTAGTATTGTTTACACTTGGCCTTCTGCTGGCCGGAATGCCTACTTCGGCCAAAAAACATATCATGTATGTTGGCACCTATACAAAAGGCATGGCCGACGGAATTTTCATCTATTCGTTCGATGATCAGACCGGGAAACTGGTTGACCTGAAAACCCCTGTGGTAAGTAATAATCCTTCGTTTTTAGCAATTTCTCCTGATAAAAAATATCTGTATTCGGTTGGTGAACTCGATAACCTGAATGAAAACAAAAGCGGAGGTATTTCTGCATTCAAAATTGAAAAAAACGGACATTTAAGTTTGATTAATCATGTATTGACCAATGGCGCAAATCCTTGTCATGTAAGTGTTTCGCCTGACGGGAAAAAATTAGTCGCATCGAATTATTCAGGAGGAAACCTGTCGTTATTCGATATCCTTCCTGATGGCAGATTATCGGAAATGGTGCAACGAATTCAGCATTCGGGGAGCAGCGTTTTTCCCGGGCGGCAGAATGAGCCCCACGCGCACTCTGCCAGATTTGACGCAACCGGAAAGCTTTTGTTTGCCGCTGATTTGGGTATCGATGAATTAAAAATTTACCAGGTTGGGGTTGACGGTAAACAGGTTTCTCCTAATTCGCAGCCTTTTGTTAAGTTCGCACCGGGTTCGGGGCCGCGTCATTTTGATTTCTCGTCAGATGGCAATTTTATTTATGTAATTAGCGAGTTAAACTCAACAATTTCGGTACTGATAAAATACGGAGGTGTTTGGAAAGAAATACAGACTATTAAAACTTTACCGAAAGATTTCGTGGGAGAAAGCTGGTGCGCCGATATTCATTTGTCGGCTGACGGGCGTTTTGTTTACGGATCGAACCGCGGACATAACAGCATTGCCGTTTTTAAACGCGACCAATTGAGCGGAAAGCTTGAATTGATACAAACTGCTTCGGTTGAGGGCAACTGGCCACGAAATTTTACCCTTGATCCCTCGGGCAGGTTTTTGCTTGTTGCCAACCAGCGAAGCAACGACATCACCGTTTTTAAAGTGGATGAAACTTCAGGAAAAATTAGCTATACAGGCATCAAAGTTCAGAACGAATCGCCGGTTTGTTTGCAGTTTCTGAAGTAGGGAAATTTTCAGAGAAAAATGCAGTCGGGGAATTTATTCCCCGACTGCAAACTTAGGAGCTAATCGAATAAATCTGACAACCAGTTTTTTTGTTTATGGTGTTTGTAATAATCACTGTCGCTATGGTATTTATGGCGATTATGATCGTTGGGATGCTGATTTAATGACTGATTTGACCCATAAAACCGGCTCTGACCTTCAGGAGTCGATCGTTCAATAATTTTATCGAGTTCCCCGCGATCGAGCCAGATTCCGCGACATTTGGGGCAATAATCAATTTCGATGCCCTGCTTGTCGGATATGACCAGGGCTATGTGGCAAATTGGACAGTTCATGTTAATGATGATTAAGTGATGATTTGTTTTTCTTTTTGTGGGAAAACGATCGAAAGCACAATGGATACAATCAATATGCCCAGTATGGTTAAAAGCGAATAGACAATCGGGATTTTATAAAATCCGACGATAACCATCTTTACACCCACAAAGACCAGAATGGCCGATAAACCATATTTGAGGTAATGAAAATATTGGGTTATTCCGGCAAGAGCAAAATATAAGGCCCGCAGCCCCAAAATTGCGAAAACATTGGAGGTGAAAATGATAAAGCTGTCGGTTGATATAGCCAGAATAGCCGGGATGGAATCAACAGCAAAGATCAGATCGGTAAATTCGACGACCAACAGTACTATAAACAAGGGGGTCGCTACTGTTTTCGAATTTATTTTTACAAAAAAATTGCCGCCGTGCATTTGCTCCGTCACCGGAAAGAATTTTTTGAATAACCTGACCAGTGGATTTTTGTCCGGCGTAACTTCTTCGTCTTTGTGAAAAAGCATCTTTATTCCGGTGAAAACCAGGAATGCGCCAAAAATATAGATGATCCAATGAAATCTGCTAATCAGGGCAACTCCTGCAAAAATGAAAATAGCACGCATGATCAATGCTCCCAGGATTCCCCAAAACAAAACTTTGTGCTGGTATTTGGGCTCCACCTTGAAAAATGTAAAAAGCATTATAAACACAAACAGATTATCAACACTTAACGATTTTTCAATGAGGTAACCGGTAAGAAATTCAAGAGCCTTTTCTTTGCCCATAAAAATGTAAACCCCATAATTGAAAATAAAAGCCAGCGAAATCCACACTGCACTCCAGATAAGTGCTTCCTTTATTTTCACTTCGTGAGATTTTCGGTGAAATACCCCCAAGTCGATGGCCAGTAGTAGTACTACAAAAGCAATAAATCCGGCCCAAATATACCCATCAATAATCATAATTTATTTTTTTAAATTTTTAATTCTTTTTACGAAAAAGCTCCTTCTAATCAACAGTAAAACTCAATCCCTAGTTCAATCATTTTTTTTTATGTTGCCGATCCCTGCCATAATTTGTTCAAAAATTCGGTCAGGAATTCTAATATACCCTGAATGCCGTTTTGGCTGATGTAATCAAACAGTTTTATTAAAAGCGGCAATAGTATCAGGATAACAGCTATAATAATTACCAATAGCAAAACAACAGCAGCTATTAGAAACAGTTTCAGTTTTTTATTATTCCGTATTTTATCCAGAATAAACCTGATTTTATAATTGCCATCGTACCCGCGATTGGAATAAGAATTATAGGTAGAGCCCCTGTATTCATCGTGATAACCACGATTTTTGTAATTGGTTGAATTTTTATGGTTATAATTAATTAAGTC
Organism: Prolixibacteraceae bacterium; assembly: GCA_003537645.1. Lineage (GTDB taxonomy): Bacteria > Bacteroidota > Bacteroidia > Bacteroidales > Prolixibacteraceae > Aquipluma. The sequence continues at coordinate 49,741 of DPRM01000143.1, read as the reverse complement.
TTCGAATTTCATAATGAAAATTGTTGAGATTTTGAATTTATTGCTTTGCGTAATATTGATTTTCAGGCTAAAACAGAATTGTTTTTTACAGAAAATCATTCAGTAAAATTTGGGGAGTTTCAGTGTTGGTAAATGGTCTTCAGCGTATGAAGAGCAACACCAATCATCAAATATAGCACGATGGTTATCGGGCTAACTGATTATTTCGAATGATTCAGAAATTTTAAGTCCTGAAGAAGAATTTTTGCGGAGGTTGCCAGTTTGAAAATGAAAATTCATGTCCCCGAAACGGGTTATTCGAAGCGGGTAAACACGAAAGTCGTTCTGCTATCCAAAATGTTTCATAGGTTTGATATAGATGGTCATCATCAAAAGCGTCAGAATCCAAACTTGTAATATTGTCAGTACAATTCATCTTTTCAGAAAGTTCGACACCATAGGCAGGAGAGTGGTATTCAGAATACACCTCAAGTCCAAGGCAAAAAAGTACTGCGATTATAAACAGAACCCGGAATAATATATGCTTTGCTATTTTCATTCGCGGCAAAAGTATATATATGTTGCGGATTATTGAAGTCCGGATAGTTAAGTTTAGTTAATACTTATATTAAGTTTTTGCGTAATTTTTAGCCCCTTATCAATCGTATAAATTCTTCCCGCGTGGCTACCCGTTCGAAAGCGCCGGTAAAGTCGGAAGTGGTTGTGGTCGAATTTTGTTTCTGAACGCCGCGCATTTGCATGCAAAGGTGTTGCGCTTCAATTACAACAGCCACTCCAAGCGGATTCAGCGTTTGCTGAATGCAATCTTTAATTTGGGTGGTCAATCGCTCCTGAACCTGCAACCTTCGGGCATAAGCATCAACAACGCGTGCAATTTTGCTAAGGCCGGTGATGTATCCGTTTGGGATGTACCCGATGTGGGCTTTGCCTATAAACGGAAGCATGTGGTGCTCGCACATCGAATAAATTTCGATGTCCTTTACAATCACCATTTGCCTGTAATCTTCTTTAAACATGGCCGATCGGAGAATTTCTTCGGGATCCTGTTCGTAACCCTGAAGCAGGAATTGCATTGATTTGGCAACTCTTGCAGGCGTTTGCTTTAAACCTGCCCGGTCAGCATTTTCTCCCAAAAGTTCAAGGATTCCTCTGTAGTGATCGCTTAATTTGGCAGTTGTTTCCGGATCGTATCGTTCAACTTTTCGGTATGTTCCTTCTGTTCCGTTCAATGAAAATTCCATTTTCTGTTTCCTTTCTGTAAATAAATTATTTGGCAAACGCAACCGCAAAGGTAGTATGTTCAGTCTTACATACAGTCTTAATAAAAGGTTTTATACTTAATGAGATAAAAAATAAACAAGATGTATTGCGTATATAATCCAAAATAAAAGATTGTTTTTCCCTGAGATATTTTTTTACTTTTGCCGGTGTTTTTAATTATTGTATTTTAAACAGACAGATACTCTTGTGTGAGTTCAGTAAGTAAGAATAAGTCATTCAGTAAGTTAAAATGGGTCGTTCTGAATTGTAAATAAAAGTTAATTTTTTCGGCGTGCAAATACAATATTATTTCACGAATGGAGTTTATATTTACGAAAACAATGTCTCAGGAACTATCTAACATTAATGAACCATATCTATGATTGTAGTTACGGGAGCTGCTGGTTTTATTGGTAGTTATGTTGTAGGAAAGCTCAACCGGGAAGGATTTAAAGACATTGTTTTGGTCGATAAATACGACGATCCGCTAAAGCTGCCCAATTACCAGACAAAAATATATTCAGAAATGGTCGATCGCGATCAGTTTTTCGACTGGTTGGCGATTAACGAAAAATTTGTGCAGATCATCATTCATTTGGGTGCGCGCACCGATACCATTGGTCAGGAACCCGAAATTTACCAGCAACTTAATCTCGAATATTCCCAGAAAATATGGAATGCCTGTATTCAATATGGATTGCCCTTGGTGTATGCTTCTTCGGCTTCAACCTATGGTGATGGGAAATTAGGTTTCGACGACAATCATTCGATTATTTCCGAATTACAGCCCCTCAATTTATACGCCCAATCTAAACACGATTTTGATTGCTGGGCGCTTGAACAGCCAAAGCAGCCATTCTTCTGGGCCGGATTGAAATTTTTCAATGTATTTGGCCCCAACGAATACCACAAAGACCGCATGGCATCGGTTGTTTTTCAGGCCTATAATACCATTTCAGAAACTGGTAAAATGAATCTGTTCCGTTCTCACCATCCCGATTTTGAAGATGGGGAGCAGGCGCGCGATTTTATTTATGTAGAAGATGTTGCCCGGGTGATTTTATTCTTCATAAACAAAAGAAAAGACTCCGGAATTTACAATGTTGGTACCGGAGAGGCCCGAACTTATTTGAGCCTTACAAAAGCTGTTTTCAGGTCGATGAAAATGGATGAAAATATTGGCTTTGTTGATACTCCTGAAGATTTGCGCGGTAAATATCAGTACTATACCTGCGCCAACATTAAAAAGCTCAAAAGTATTGGTTACAACGAACCATTTTTAAGCCTTGAAGAGGGAATTGACGATTATGTGCGGAATTACCTGATGACCAAGGCTTGTTATTAATAGTTTGTATCGCCATTTGTTAGCCACAAATTTCAAAGCACTTTTCGCAATTTATTTATCAACAAGGAGTTAAAAGCCAGGTTAGAAGAAACATTGATTGTGTTAGTTATACTACAATTGATTGTTTGTCAGTGTCTTGATTTTTGTGAGAACAAACATAACCCCATCTGCCCGAAAATTTAATGATCACAAAGATTCTCGATTGTAACTGATTTTGACTGGAAAAAAATCCTTTCTTCCCTTTTACAAAATCTTGAAAAACATTTGCGCCACAGTCATATAAATTAACAATCCGAGAATATCGTTGGTAGTAGTGATAAAAGGACCGGTAGCCACTGCAGGGTCGATTTTGAGTTTATTCAGCACCAGCGGTATCAGGGTTCCAAACAGAGAAGCGAAAACCATCACAATAAACAATGTAATGCTCACCGAATAAGTAAGGCGCATGTTTCCGGTAAAAAAAAAGTTATACATGAAAATAAGTACCGAAAACAATAGCGCAGTACTAAAAGCTACCGAGAGTTCTTTAACCAGTTTCCGGCCTACCGAGTCGAAACTGCGCGTTCCGCTGGCAATGCTCTGTACAATTATCGACGATGACTGAACTCCTACATTTCCGGCCATAGCGGCAATGAGCGGGATGAAAAATGCCATCGCCGGAATCTGTTGTAGTTGCGATGAGTGCGAACCAAGAACTCCAGCACCAATAATTCCCCCAATCATACCGATAAACAGCCAGGGGATACGTGTCCATGCACGTTGAAAAACATTGTCGCCGGCCTCTACATCACCCGAAATACCCGAAGCCATCTGGTAATCTTTGTCGGCTTCTTCGCGAATAATATCCAAAACGTCGTCGATCGTAATCCGGCCTTTCAGTCGTCCAATCTGATCGACAACCGGAAGCGCGACCAAATCGTATTTTTCCATTACCTGGGCTACTTCTTCCTGACTGGCATCGGTGCGCACAAAATGGGCATCTTCGGTCACCATACTTTTTATCACCGTATGGGTTGGCTTCATAATCAGCATTTTCAGTGAAAGCACGCCTTTGAGAAAGAAGTTATCATCAACCACATACACGTAATATATTTCGTCGATATCTTCGGCCTGAATACTGATTTCTTTCAGGCAGGTTTGTACCGTCCAGTTTTCGTTCACTGCCACCAATTCCTTGGCCATGATACCCCCGGCAGTGTCCTCGTCGTATTCCAGAAGGTCGGCAATGTCGCCGGCTTGTTCCTTGTCGTCTATGTGCTGTAAAACTTCATCCTGAACGTCTTCATCAAGATCGGCCATTACGTCGGCGGCATCATCCGACTCCATGAATTCGATGAAGCGGTGAGCAATTACATCAGGTGGTAAACCGCGCAGGAACCGGCGTTGATCGGCTTCCGGTATTTCGAGCAAAACATCCGAAGCCAATTCCCCGTCGAGCAATAAAAAGAGATACTGCGCCTCGTCGGAGTCAAGTTCCTCCATGATTTCGGCAATATCGGCCGCGTGAAGTTCGCTGATGATCTGAATAATATCCTGATCTGCTTTTTGTTCTATCAGCTCCTTAAGCTGATCAATAAAATCCCTGTTCAGTTCAATTTTCATAGCAGAAATAAGATTAAAGTTTCATAAGCTATCGGCAATAAATGACATGAAATAAATGACAATCAATGATTTTTTTACTGCAACTGATCACTGCTACTTTCCTGTTCAGCAATCAGTCTTGTGATCATTTCAAATTCGGCCACCCCGAGCTGCTCCGGTCGTTTGTCGAATATCGGATTTGCTTTTAGTTCGTCACTTATAATTCTGCTTTTTAACGAGTTTCGCATGGTTTTTCGCCGCTGGTTAAAAGCCATTTTCACGACTCCCCAAAAGAGTTTTTCGTCGCAGTCAAGTTTTTCTTTCTGGTTGCGTGTGAGTCTGATCACTCCTGATTTTACTTTTGGCGGAGGTGAAAAAACATCTTCATTCACCGTAAATAAGTATTCGATGTTGTAATAAGCCTGAAGGAAAACGCTTAGAATTCCATAGGTTTTTGAACCCGGAGGCGCTGCAAGCCGCTCGGCTACTTCTTTCTGAAGCATTCCTACAATTTCGGGAATCTGGTTATGGTATTCGAGTACTTTAAAAAATATTTGTGATGAAATGTTGTATGGAAAATTGCCGATGATGGCAAACGGTCGATCGAATTGCTGGTCGAGTCTCATCCGAAGGAAGTCGGCTGATATAATTCGCTCCCTCAATTCAGGAAAATGCTCGTTCAGGTACTCAACCGATTCGCGGTCGATTTCAACAACAGAAGTTTCGAACGACTTATTTTTCAGCAGATACTGGGTAAGCACGCCCATTCCGGGACCAATTTCCAATACTTTGTCAACATTGCCGGCCTGGAGGCTGGCAACAATTTTCTGAGCGATGTCAAGGTCTTTCAGGAAGTGTTGCCCCAGGTTTTTCTTTGCCCTTACGTTTACCATATTTCTGCTTTTGATACTAGTTTGTAATCTGAAATTGTTCACAAAAAACAGCCCTAATTGAAACAAATCTGTATTTTTGCCATGATCGTCAAATTCCGGTGAAGCACTAATTACGTATGACACCGGATTGTCGCAGCAAAAGTACGTTAAAAACATTGCTAAAAGAACCTGTATTCATATTAACAATACGAAATTGAAACAAAATACACTAAAAACCCTCAAATTTCTTTCGTTCTTTTTGCTTGGAATCCTCATTTTCTGGTGGGTTTATAAAGATCAGGATATCAGCCGGATTAAAAGTATATTAAGTAACGAAGTCAATTATTTCTGGATCGCCGCCTCTGTTTTTTTGGGGATGCTGAGCCATATAAGCCGCACTATCAGATGGAATCTGATGATTGAACCGCTTGGCCATAAACCACGGACACTGAATACTTTTCTGGCGGTTATGATTGGTTACCTGATGAACCTTGCCTTGCCGCGCATGGGCGAAATTTCGCGGTGCGGGGTGCTTTCGCGTTACGAGAAAATTCCTTTTACCAAACTTGTTGGAACGGTTGTTCTGGAACGTTTGATCGACGTTTTAATGTTGCTTTTGCTGCTTGTAATTGTAATATTTACCCAATTTGGTCAGGTCATCGAGTTTCTGAACAACAATCCCGAAGTTCAGGGAAAACTGGAAAAGATATTGTATTCGCCCATTTTGCCTGTTTCGCTGGTGTTGTTTTTTCTGGTTGTATGGCTTTCGCGGCACAAAATAAGGGCTAGCGGACTTGCCCAAAAAGTGCTTGGCCTTTTCAATCAATTTGCCGAAGGATTCCGAAGTATCCGGAACATTAAAAATAAGGGTGCATTCGTTTTTCATTCAGTATTTATCTGGGTTTTGTATTATCTGATGCTATACTGTGTTTTCTTTTCATTCGAATTTACTTCGCATTTAACAGCCTGGGCCGGATTAACAGTTTTTGTGCTGGGCAGCTTCGGAATGGTGGCTCCGGTGCAGGGCGGTATTGGCGCCTGGCATTTTATGGTGATTGAAGGTTTGGCATTGTATGGCATCGACAAAGCCGACGGTAAAGTGTTTGCCCTGCTTGCTCATGGAAGCACAACAGTTATGTTGATTGTTGTTGGATTGATTGCGCTACTCGTATTGCCTTTTGTAAACGAACGAAGCGAAAAACTTTGAATACAAATCTATACATAGCTCGAAGAATATTTTCGGCAAAGGAGAACCGGAATAACCTGTCGCACCGAATTGTGAATATTGCGCTATTCGGCATTGTGCTGGGACTGGTGGTGCTCATTTTGTCGGTTGCAATTGTTACAGGTTACAAAACCGAAGTTGGCCGAAAAGTGATCGGGTTCGGATCTCATTTGCACATTGTAAACCTCAACTCCAACCAATCTTACGAAACGAGTCCGATTAGTCAGGATTTGCCGTTTCTCGACGATGTTAAACAAATTGAAGGATTCAGGCATGTGCAGATATTTGCAACCAAACCGGGCATAATCCGCACCGATGATGAAATTCACGGTGTGGTGCTGAAAGGAATTGGCCCCGATTTCGACTGGTCGTTTTTTCAGGAGAACAAAGTTGAAGGTGAGCCATTTCATGTTCAGGATACCGTTCGCAGCAACAAAGTCTGGATTTCGAAACAAATGGCCGATTTGCTGAAACTTAAGCTTGGCGACGATCTTTTCATGTTCTTTATTCTTCCAACCGAATCGGTTCCACGTCAGCGAAAATTCGAACTGGCAGGCATTTATAAAACCAGTCTCGAAGAGTTCGACCGCATGTTTGTGTTGGTCGATATCAATCATATCCGCAGGTTGAATAACTGGAAGAATGACGAAGTGAGCGGTTTCGAAATTCTGGTCAGCGACTTCAGGAATATAGACGATCAGGAAAAGGCGGTTCATAATCTGATTTTGCGAAATACCACTCCCGACGGACCTGTTTTACAGGTGGTAAGCATCAAGGAAAAGTACCGGCATATTTTCGACTGGCTGAGCCTGCTCGATATGAATGTTTGGGTAATTCTGATCCTGATGGTTTTGGTGGCCGGTTTCAACATGGTTTCGAGCCTGCTGGTCATTATTCTGGAACGGACTCAGATGATTGGGATTTTGAAAGCCATAGGCGCCCGCAACTGGAGTATCCGGAAGGTGTTTCTGTATTTTTCGGTGATGCTGATTCTTAAAGCGCTGATATGGGGCAATCTGCTCGGTGTCGGAATTTGCCTCATTCAGGAATATACGCACGTTCTTAAACTCGACCCAACTTCTTACTATCTTGAATATGTACCGATAAATCTGAGTATTTTGCATTTGGTTTTACTGAATGTTGGCACTGTTGTAATTACTATGCTGATGCTGCTGCTGCCTTCATACTTTATTACCAAAGTTTCGCCTGAAAAAACCATTCGTTTCGAGTAAGACATTGTTTATGAATAGAGTACTCCTGAAATATCTGAAAGATGCACTGCAAGGCCAATTGCCCGGATTCACCGCTCACAGCAAAATGCTTCCGCCCGGACGGAGATTGAAGACCCGGGAAGATGAACTTGCATCGGTAAAACAAAGTAGCGTTTTGTTGCTGCTTTATCCTGAAGGAGAGAAAATTTTTACCTGTTTAACCCGAAGGCCGTCAACAATGACTTTCCATCCGGGGCAAATTAGTTTTCCGGGTGGAAAGGTCGAGAAGGAAGACCTTTCGGCTGAAATGACCGCTTTGCGCGAAGCCCGCGAGGAAATTGGTATCGACACTTCGGCTGTCAGAATTATTGGCAAATTGTCGGATTTATATGTGGAAGTAAGCAGGTTTTCGATTCAGTCTTATGTGGCCTGGGCCGATCAAAAACCCGAATTTAATGTAAATACTGGCGAAGTCGAAGAGCTGATTTTGTTCCCGTTGAGCGACTTTGTAGGCAATGAAATTATTTCAGAAACCGTGCTTGATACTGTTACCGGTCCGCTTCTTATAAAATACTATCCATTTAACGGCGAAATAATCTGGGGCGCAACTGCCATGATTTTGTCGGAATTAATTGAAATTCTGAAAAAACATTAATCGTAGAACGACCACGCAAGCCCGATTCTGTAGGTACGCCGATAGTATGGATAGTCGGGTGCCGCGTAAAAATTGTCGCCCACCAATCCTGAAGCAGCATTCATTAATTTGAAGAAAAACCGGGTGCGTTTCAGTTTCATATTCACGTGCAGGTCGATGTACGGATAATTCCCGATTTTTTGCGTATTCTGAAGGTAAAAGCGCGAAGTTCCCGGCTGATAAGCGTCGGCATAAAAGGTGGTATTGTAGCGCGTATCAACACCGAGCTGAAAGTACAATACCTTCGAAACCAGCGACCGGTAATTCATGCTGATGTAACCGGCAACCGCCGGAAGGTGAATATAGCGTTCGTTGCTTGCTTTCTGAACCAGTAACTGCGTGCGGACGAGCCAGTGTTTGCGGTCGAAATCCTTGTTCAGGTAAGCCGAAAGTATCATCAGTTCGCTGCCTGCCTGCGCGGGCAAAGCCTCTTCGTTGTTGTAAATGTAATTCCCAATCAGCGAATAATTGGCACCGATGTTCGCCTTGTATTGTTGCGAATGAATGTTCGCTTTAATTGTCAGTTCGTTAATGTTGTCGAAGTTATTCCTCCATTCAAAATGGTTCGAATAATAGTACTTATCGAAATAATCAGGAACCAGCGTTTTCAGACTTCCTTCAACGCGGAGGCTGGTGGTATCTCTTCCTATTCTCAATGGTTTGTTGATGAATCCGTTCAGTTCGGTCTGGCCGGCGCGGTAGCCTGTCAGGTAAATTTTTCCGTCGGCTTCCCACTGCCAGAATTTTCCTTCATTCCTGAAAATTCCGCCTCCGACAAAGGTGTTTGATTGTTTTTCAGGATAATATTTTTCGGTGGGCGAGAAAAGATACCAAAGCTGATCGTTACCAATGTAAGCGCGTTTTCCGAAGGTGAATTTCCGGTCGGGAGCTTCATAAATCCTGATTTGGAAAATGTTGGTCAAGCGGTTGTATTTAAGGGTATCGCTGGTTTTTATCGAATCGGAATAAATATGTTCGAAAAAACCATCCTGTGGATTGTCTTTGGTAAACAAACGTTTGTTGCCCGAATACTCGAGCTCATGAATAAATCCTACTCTGGGGATGAACGCTTCAACAATGTATTCAGCGCTATCAGCTTCCACCGTTTTTCCCAGCCTGAATTCGTTGGTGGTATAGAAAGTATTGTTCTGTATCTTGTTGATTGCCGCATCATCCATCTTCACAATAAAATCTTCGGTTTTGGCTATTTCTGTGAGCGACTGGCCTGCCAGTATTCCTCCGTTTTCTTCGCCCTGCAAGCGGTTGAAAATAATGTTGGTGTGAGACAGAAATTGATTTGAAATATAGGAACCGACGACCCCGATGTTGTGGTATTTATTTTCCTGATATTGATATTGTCCCTGTGAGCGGGTTTGGTTGTAAATAAATTCGAAATTGAGATTCTTATTCACATTTTGCGAATGAATAACATTAAAGCGGGTTTCGTTTTTCGAACTTTTATTTTCACTTTGGGTGTAATCAAGTACGGTGTAAGGAGTGGTTGTGTTGAAATACTGAATCTTCGAAGGAGTCAGCCAATATGCATCAAACGCCCTGCTGAAACTAAAATCAGAAGCAAAGGTACGTTTGAAAAAATCGTTTGTCTGGTAGGCGCCACCGTTGTTGCCGGTAAAAATATTACTGATGCTTTTCTGTTCAAACGGATGATAAATATGAAAAAAAGTCAGTGTTGTATCCAGTTCCGAAGGCTTCATATTCGAACCCTGATCTGTTAATTCCCAGGCCTTTATAACCGAAGGAATTTTGGGTCTGGCCGATTCTGTTTCCGAATCTTCCTCATTTTCCGATTCGGTTCCGGTGGTGCGTGTCTGATTTCCGCCTGAAGTTCGCCCCAAAGGTAGATTGCCCGTTCTCGATTGCGCATTTGCTTGAATCACAATCAGAAACGCTGCTATAACTATGTAAATATATTTTCCAGTCATGACGGCGCAAAGATAATTAAATATGCACCCCACGTCAATATACACCAGTAAAAGAAACAATGGTTTCAAAAAGGCGATACGGCCAGAGTAGCAACCTGTAAACCAAACGGATATTTTGCTGAATTATGATTTTATTCTACTTGAAAATCAGTGTTATTTCAATAAGTTTTCAACTATTTGTTGTTAATTATTGTCGGGGTCGGAAGACATGAATCCACTTTTGTTTTCTTTATATTTGTGGCAAATTGCGAAAGGAATATGATGCCGAATTATGACGAAGGTTCAATAAAAACACTTGACTGGCAGGAACATATACGAAAACGCCCGGGCATGTACATTGGCAAGCTTGGCGATGGCTCTGCCGGTGACGATGGAATATATGTTTTGCTAAAAGAAGTGGTTGATAACTCCATCGACGAATTTATGATGGGGAACGGGAAGAAGATAGAAGTGCATGTCAGCGACGAATTGGTTACTGTTCGTGACTTCGGACGTGGAATTCCGCTCGGTAAGCTACTCGATGTGGCTTCTAAAATGAATACCGGTGCGAAATACGATTCCGAAGTTTTTAAAAAGTCGGTCGGCTTGAATGGTGTAGGTATCAAGGCGGTGAACGCTTTATCGAGCCATTTCCTGATCAAATCGTTCCGCGAAGGCGAAGTGAAAGAAATTCATTTCAGCGAAGGCATTCTGAAAGAGGAAAAGGAGGTCACCACTGCCGACCAGTCAAACGGAACTTATGTCGCCTTCACACCCGATAAAAACATATTCAAAGGCTATCACTATATTGATGATTATGTGATCAATATGATGAAAACCTATTCGTTTCTGAATGCCGGACTGGTAATGGAATTCAACGGCGAAAGATATCATTCCAAAAATGGGTTGAAAGATTTGCTCGAAGAGTACCAGGAATCAGAATCGCTCTATCCGGTTATTCATCTTAAAAATGGCGACATCGAAGTGGCCATTACCCACGGAAACCAGTACGGCGAAGATTATTATTCGTTTGTTAACGGGCAGCATACCACCCAGGGCGGAACCCATTTGGTTGCTTTCCGCGAAGCCATTGTTAAAACTATCCGCGATTTTTACAAGAAAGATTTCGATCCTTCGGATATTCGCGCTTCCATTGTGGCGGCCATCAGTATAAAAGTTGAAGAACCGGTTTTCGAATCGCAGACCAAAACAAAACTGGGTTCGAAAGACATTGGCCCCAATGGCCCGAGTGTGCGCAACTTTGTGGCCAATTTTGTACAAAAAGAACTCGATAACTATCTTCATAAAAATCCGGATGTTTCTGAAGTCTTGTTGCGTCGGATTCAGGAATCGGAACGCGAACGGAAAGCCATTTCAGGAATTAAAAAACTGGCCAAACAACGCGCCAAAAAGGCCAACCTGCACAACCGGAAATTGCGCGATTGCCGCGTCCACCTTAACAGTACGCACGAATCGCGCGAGAATTCTTCTATTTTTATTACTGAAGGAGATTCGGCCAGCGGATCGATCACCAAATCGCGTGATGTAAATACACAGGCAGTGTTCAGTTTAAAAGGTAAGCCGCTGAATACCTACGGATTATCGAAGAAAATTGTTTACGAAAACGAAGAATTCAACCTGTTGCAGGCTGCCCTGAATATCGAAGAAAGCATGGACGATTTGCGCTACAATAAAGTGATTATCGCCACCGATGCCGACGTTGACGGGATGCACATCCGGTTGTTGCTCATTACTTTCTTTTTGCAGTTTTTCCCTGAAGTAATCAGGCGCGGTCACCTGTACATTTTTCAAACACCGCTTTTCAGGGTTCGGAACAAAAAAGTGACTTATTATTGCTACAACGAAGATGAGCGCGTTTCGGCCATTCAGAAACTCGGAAAAACCGCCGAAATAACACGATTTAAAGGTTTGGGCGAGATTTCGCCCGATGAATTCAAAAACTTCATCGGTCCTGATATTCGTCTCGACCCGATTCTGATGAAGAAACACGAATCGGTACCACAAATGCTCGAATTTTATATGGGAAAAAATACTCCGGAACGTCAGGATTTTATCATTGAAAATCTGTATGTGGAGAAAGATGACTTCTAAAGATGACTGAAGAAAATATCAATAAAGAGGAATTCCAGAAGGAAGAAAAGAAAGACGGCATCATTTACTTGTCGGGAATGTACCAGCAATGGTTTCTTGATTATGCTTCGTATGTTATTCTCGAGCGTGCAGTTCCGTATGTTGAGGATGGTTTGAAACCGGTTCAGCGAAGGATTTTACACGCCATGAATATCATGGATGACGGGCGATTCAATAAAGTTGCCAATATCATCGGTCAAACCATGCAGTATCACCCGCATGGCGACGCATCCATCGGCGATGCGCTCGTTCAGCTTGGGCAAAAAGATTTATTGATTGATGCGCAGGGAAACTGGGGGAATATTCTCACCGGCGACAGCGCTGCTGCTCCACGTTACATCGAAGCTCGCTTGTCGAAATTCGCCCTCGATGTGGTATTTAATCCGAAAACCACCAATTGGAAATTGTCTTATGATGGTCGTAACCGCGAGCCAATTGCACTTCCGGTAAAATTTCCGTTGCTACTGGCTCAGGGTGTCGAAGGTATTGCCGTTGGACTGGCCTGCAAAATACTTCCCCATAATTTTCTGGAATTGATTGATGCTTCCATCGCTTATTTAAAAGGCGAAGAATTCGAGTTATATCCTGATTTTCCTACCGGCGGTTCCGGCGATTTCTCGCGGTATAACGACGGAATTCGCGGTTCGTCGATAAAAGTGAGGGCTAAAATTGAGAAAAAGGACAGCAAAACCCTCGTAATTACTGAAGTTCCGTTTGGCAGAACCACCTCTTCGCTGATTGAATCCATTATCAAGGCAAACGACAAGGGGAAAATAAAGATTCGCAAGATTGACGATAACACTTCGGATAAAGTTGAAATACAAATACATCTGATTCCCGGAATGTCGTCGGATAAAACCATCGACGCCTTGTTCGCCTTCACCGATTGCGAAATATCCATTTCTCCCAACAGCGCTACCATTCAGCACGATAAACCAAAATTTATTGGCGTTAGTGAAATTCTGAAAATAAATACTGATCAGACAGTTGCTTTGTTGAAACTGGAGCTCGAAATAAAAAGAGGAGAACTGGAAGAAGCATGGCATTTCTCGTCACTCGAAAAAATATTCATCGAAGAACGCATTTATAAGGACAAAGAATTTGAAGATTCGGCCAGCATGGATGAGGCGATCGATCACATCGATCTTCGATTGACACCCTGGAAACCAAAGCTGCACAGAGAAGTTACCCGTGAAGATATTTTGCGCCTGATGGAAATCAGAATGGCGCGAATCCTGAAATTCAATACCGACAAGGCGAATGATCATTTGCTGGCCATCGAAGAAGAAATTGAAGCAATTAATAAGAATATCGAGAATATCATTCCATTCACAATTGCCTGGTATGAACGTCTCCGCGCGAAATATGGCAAAGGCCGCGAACGCCGCACCGAAATCAGGAATTTTGAAAACATTGTTGCTTCGAAAGTGGTGGTGGCGAACGAAAAGCTTTACATCGACCGTGTGGAGGGATTCATGGGAACCAGCCTCAAAAAAGCCGAATATTTATGCGATTGTTCTGATATGGACGATGTGATTGTCTTCAGGAAAGATGGTACTTACATAGTATCAAAAGTTTCTGAAAAAGCGTTTATCGGGAAAAACATACAGCACATTGCCATTTTCAAGAAAAACGATAACCGCACGATTTACAATGTGGTGTACCGCGATGGCAAAAATGGATTTATCTACATGAAACGAATGGCTGTAACCGGCGTTACGCGCGATAAGGAATACGATTTGACACAGGGGACACCTGGTTCGAAAATCCTGTATTTCAGCGAAAATCCAAATGGCGAAGCCGAAGTTTTGCGCGTTACCCTGAAACCGAAACCACGTATCAAAAAGCTTATTTTTGAGGTTGATTTTGGAGAACTGGCCATCAAAGGGCGCGCATCGATGGGAAATATTCTGACCAAAAACGAAATTCATAAAATAGCACTCAAGGAAAAGGGAGTTTCGACACTTGGCGGACGTAAAATCTGGTTCGACGAAGATGTTCGCAGACTTAATTCCGACAATCGTGGCAAGTATCTTGGCGAATTCAGTGCCGACGATATGATCTTCGTAATCTACAAAAACGGAGATTACCAGATCTGCAACTTTGATTTGTCGAACCATTTCAATGATGGCATTTTGCTCATCGAAAAATTCAATCCCGAAAAAACGCTCACAGCTGTTTATTTCGATGCAGAGCAGGGTTTTTACTACGTGAAGCGTTTCCTGATTGATGAGTCGCAAAAGGAAGTTGGATTTATTGGTGAGCATCCGGATAATAAACTCATCAGGTTCACTTGGGTTGGTCATCCGCGCCTTGAACTGGAATTTGGAGGCAAAAATGAAGGACGTGAGCCGGAAATTATTGATGTGGCTGAATTTATCGGCGTAAAATCGTACAAAGCCAAAGGAAAGCGCCTTTCGGTTTACGAAATCAGCAAAATAAATGAACTTGAACCGGTTATCTCTGATGAGGAAGTGGCCGAAGAATCTGCCGAAGAAGATCAAAAAACAGATATCGTAATTCCGGATATTGAAGATCTTTTGTTCGGACTTGAAAAACCAAAGGATGGAGAAGAACCGCCAAACCAAATGTCGCTGGAGTTTTAATCGTTGATTTATGAGAATATACTTAATTGGGTACATGGGCAGTGGAAAATCGACTTTGGGGAGAAAGCTGGCTGCCGCATTAAACCTCACTTTTATTGATTTGGACACTTTCCTGGAAGAAAAATATTTTCGCACAATTCCTCAGATTTTTGCTGAAGAGGGCGAAGCCGAGTTTCGCAAAAAAGAACAGAAAGTATTACACGAAGTGGCGGCATTCGACAATGTTATTGTTGCAACTGGTGGCGGCGCACCCTGTTTCTTCGATAATATGGACGTGATGAATAATTCCGGTTTCTGTATTTTTCTTGACGTTGATACAGATTCATTGGTTAGCCGTCTGATTCATGCAAAAACAGAACGCCCCATCATTAAGGGTAAATCGCCCGATGAACTGCATCATTTTATCGATGAGATGATGATGAAAAGACGCCCTTTCTACGAAAAAGCCCATCACATAATCAAAGGCAACGAAATTAAGCCCGAGCAGGTAATCAGTTTATTGTCTTTCGGAAATGATTGAAATTTGCGCACTGGCTTCCGGGAGTAACGGAAACTGCTATTACATTGGCAACGAACACGATGCAGTACTGGTTGATGCTGGGATTTCGACCAAAAAGATATTGCTTCGTATGGACGAGGCTGGATTACAGGCATCAAAAATTCGTGGCATATTTATTTCTCACGAACACAGCGATCACGTTCATGGTGTGCGGGTTCTAAGTAAAAGGCTTGGAGTTCCGGCGTGGTTTACACAAAGAACTTTGGATGCTTTAAAGTTTGGAGAATCGCCTGAATTAATACAGTTATTTACTCCTGATAAAGCTGTGAAAATTGGATCAATCACCATTCATCCATTCCTGAAAAATCACGATGCGGCTGAACCATGTTCTTTCAGAATTGAACACGATGGATGGCATATAGGAGTATTTACCGATATTGGTGAAGCTTGTCCGAAAGTGATTCATCACCTGCGTAAATGTCATGCGCTTTTTCTAGAAACAAATTACGATACTAAAATGCTGTGGGATGGAGGATATCCGTATCATCTGAAAAGCAGGGTTGCTTCATCAGTCGGTCATCTGTCGAACGATCAGGCTTTTGAATTGATACGCGATCATGCCGGTCCGGAACTGGTTCATGTTTTTTTAAGTCATCTTTCAGGAGAAAACAACCGCCCCGAAATTGCGGAAGAGTGTTTTAAGTCGTTAGCCGATCGGTTTAATGTACAACTTACTTCGAGGCATACATTTAGTCCTTTGTGCCGTTTGAGGTAGGNNGGAAAAAACCAAAAATCAACTAACCTTTAAACCGTCGGGCAACCTCATCCCAATTAACCACGTTGAAAAAGGCATCGACATAATCAGGTCGCCGGTTTTGATACTTCAGGTAATAGGCGTGTTCCCACACATCAACCCCAAGTACCGGTGTCCCTTTTACATCAGCCAAATCCATTAACGGATTATCCTGATTAGGTGTAGATGAAATTACCAGACCATCACCTTGCTTTACCAGCCATGCCCACCCAGACCCAAACCGGGTGAGGGCTGCTTTTGTAAATGCGTCTTTAAAATCCTGATACGACCCAAATGCTCTGTCGATTGCTTTTAGTAAATCACCTTCGGGCTGTTTTGCACCACCCGGAGCCATTACTTCCCAAAACAGATTGTGGTTGTAAAAACCACCGCCATTGTTGCGCACTGCAACAGGCTGAGCCGATATATTTGCCAAAATTTCTTCAATTGTTTTTCCTTCAGTTGCTGTTCCCTGAATTGCAGCATTTAGATTGTTGGTGTATGCTGCATGGTGTTTGCCATGATGAATTTCCATCGTTTGCGCATCGATATAAGGTTCGAGTGCATTGTAAGCGTATGGTAGTTTTTGTAATTCGAATGCCATTTTTTATTTAATTAAGAATATAAGACATTAATATCTTTTATACAAACATAGCACCTATTTGGAATTATTCCAAATAAGTTTGCATTTTTTAACATTAAAAATTTCGATGGCTATATTGGCAAAATCAATAAGAGAAACTGCTTCCTCCCAAAAACTCACGTATCACAGAGGTTGGTGGAATTTCCAGATCGTCGATGGCTTTAAAATAGGACAGAAATTTTAACAAGCGGTTGCTTTCGCTAAATTCTGATTGACTTTCGGGAACAGACTTCAGAAGAGGTTCGGCATATTTTTTCAGCACGGCCAGCTCGTAAATAAGGGCAGAATTGAACATCACATCGGCATTTTCCTGGTAAGGGAAAATGTTTTTGTCTTCTCCGGCGCGAACACTTGGCCAGCGGCGAATGGTATCCGAAGCCGAGTAATTCCGGTATTTGCTGTCGCGTATCATGCGGCGTATCATTCGGTTATCGGTTGTCGAAATGTGATTCTGATCGTCGATCGAAATTTGTGTCAAAGCCGAAAGGAAAATTTTATAGGTATTTTCAGGATTAATATGAGGGATTAAATTGGGGTTCATTCCATGAATTCCTTCAACAACAAGGATACTTCCGGGACCTAATTGTAATTTCTTACCTGAAGGGAATTTTTTACCAACAGTGAAATTAAATTTTGGTAATTCAACGGTTTCGTTGTTGAAGAGTTGTTGCAATTGTTGATTAAAGAATTTAATATCAATGGCTTCCAATGCTTCGAAATCGTATTCGCCATGCGCATCCTTGGGGGTTAATTCGCGGTCAACAAAATAGTCATCAAGCGAAATCATAGTTGGTTTCAATCCGTTTACAGCCAGTTGAACCATCAGCCGTTTGCTGAAGGTGGTTTTTCCGGAAGCCGATGGGCCTGCAATCAAAACAATTTTCACCTTTTCCCTACGATCGTGAATCATGTTGGCAATTTCGGCAATCTTTTTTTCGTGCAAAGCTTCCGATATTTTGATAATATCGCCACTGATTCCGTTGATCGTGTTTTCATTCAGGTTGGCCACATTCGGTACATTCATCAGTTCGGCCCAATCTTTATGTTCCTGAAAAACACCAAACAATTTTTCGAGTTTGGAATATGGTTGTAATTCGTTAAATCTTTCAGGATTTGGAATCCGGAGCAGTAATCCTTCATAGTACGCAACCAGATCGAAAACCTTCAGGTAACCGGTTGAAGGAACTAAATGTCCATAGAAAAAATTGGCATGATTGCCCATAAAATAGAGGTATGTAAACAAGGAACCTTGTTGTTCGAAAAGCTTGGCTTTGTAACGCAGGTTCTGGTTGTTACATATTTCAACCGCTTCATCGGTTGGTAATCCAATTTTTTCAAAAGGAATATCTTTGTCAACCAATTGACGCATTTCCGATTTGATGGCAAAAATATCAGATTCAGTAATATCGCGGTCTAAACCAGCCAGTTCGCAATAATATCCACGTGAAATGCCATGCATCATTTTTAATTTTACCTGAGGAAACAGTTCTCGTACTGAAGCTACCAGAATGAAGAAAAGCGAACGCACATACAGGCGCAAGCCATCAGGATGTGAATAATCGATGAACTCTACTCTTTTGTTCCTGACAAATACAAATGACAATTCTTTAACTCTGTTGTTTACCAGTGCCCCAACGATTGGGTTACCTAGTTTAACCTGAAAATCGTCTTTAATTTCCATCAGGCTTACTCCGAGCGGATAGGTTCTTTTTTCGCCCGTGTTGACGCAATAAATATCGATTGTGTTCATAGTTTCGATTGTTTCAATTTCCAGATTTATATTACTCCATCTCCTGTTTTAGATAAATCGCAGTAAATGATTCTTTATTTTTAATTACTTGTTCCGGAGTTCCGAAACATACAACATTCCCGCCTTCTTTTCCACCTTCCGGACCGATATCGATGATATGATCTGACACTTTTATGACATCCATATTGTGTTCAATCACTATGACCGTATTTCCGCGATCGACCAGTTTATTCAGCACTTCGAGCAACACACGGATATCTTCAAAATGAAGTCCGGTAGTTGGTTCGTCGAGAATGTACATGGTTTGACCTGTATCTTTTTTGGCCAGTTCGGTGGCCAGTTTTACACGCTGCGATTCTCCTCCTGAAAGAGTTGTAGAGGATTGTCCAAGGGTAATATACCCCAGGCCTACATCCTGAATGGTTTTTAGTTTATGCGCAATTGAAGGGATGAATTCGAAGAATTCAACGCCCTGATTGATAGTCATATCCAGCACATCGCCAATTGATTTGCCTTTGTAGCGTACTTCGAGCGTTTCGCGGTTGTAGCGGCGTCCGTTGCAGGTATCGCAATGCACATACACATCGGGCAAAAAGTTCATTTCAATCTGTTTCAATCCACCGCCCTGGCAATCTTCGCAGCGACCACCTTTTACATTGAACGAAAACCGACCGGGTTGATAAGCCCTGATTTTTGCTTCAGGTAATTGAGCAAACAGGTTTCGGATATCAGAAAAAACACCGGTGTAAGTTACCGGATTACTTCTTGGTGTGCGGCCCAACGGCGACTGATCGACCTGTACCACTTTATCGATGTGATTTAAACCAACAATTTCGGAATAGGGTAGCGGATCTTTTACCGATCCGTAAAAATGCTGGCTCAAAATGGGTTGCAGTGTTGAGTTGATCAAGCTTGACTTTCCGCTTCCGGAGACTCCTGTAACACAAATAAGCTGCCCCAAAGGAAAATCAACCGACACATTTTTGAGGTTGTTGCCGGTGCAGCCTTTCAGTGAAAGTACTTTTCCGTTCCCTTTCCTGCGTTTCTCCGGAACAGCAATTTGTGCCTCACCCAGCAGGTATTTTGAGGTGAGCGTGCCAGCAGTCAGAATTTGCTGCGGAGTTCCCGCGGCCACCACATGACCCCCATGCCGCCCTGCAAATGGACCCATATCAATCACATAATCGGCATTCATCATCATATCTTTGTCGTGTTCTACCACAATCACCGAATTGCCGGTATCGCGCAGTTGTTCCAGCGAATTGATTAGCCGAAGGTTGTCGCGGTGATGCAAGCCAATGCTCGGTTCATCCAGAATGTATAGCACATTCACCAGTTGTGAGCCAATTTGGGTAGCCAGTCGAATTCGCTGTGATTCGCCACCCGACAAAGTTCGTGAAGTTCGGTCGAGCGACAGGTATTTCAAGCCAACATCCAGCAGAAAGCGGATGCGGTCGCGGATTTCTTTGATCACCTCTACGGCAATTTTTCGCTGTCGGTCGCTAATTCGTTCTTCCAGGTTATCGAGCCACAGGTTTAATTCCGAAATATCGAGCTGTGCCAATTCCGAAATATTTTTGCCATCAATCTTGAAGTAAAGCGATTCTTTTTTTAACCGATGCCCGTTACATTCGGGGCAAGGCGTTTCGCGAATAAACTGATTGGCCCATTTCTGCGCTTTCTGCGAGGGGTTGTCATCCTTTTGAGCATCGATGTATTTAATCACACCCTCGTATGTCATCATGTAATTCATGGAAACTCCGAGAGGTGAATTTTTTAGTTGAATTCGTTCGTTGGTACCGAAAAGTATGGCATTCAGGCCATCTTCAGGAATATCTTTTATGGGAGTTTTCAGATTAAAACCGAACATGTCGCCCAGCGCCTCGATTTGCCAGAATACCAACGTATTTTTGTGTGCCCCGAGCGGTGCGATACCTCCGTTCTGGATACTTTTTGAATTATCCGGAACGATCTTTTCATGATCAATTTCGCTGATCATCCCCAGCCCGTTGCACTTGGGGCATGCTCCCTGTGGCGAGTTGAACGAAAAATTGTGCGGTGCTGGTTCGTTGTAAGAAATTCCGGTGGTTGGGCACATCAACTGGCGGCTGTAATATTTGGCTACCTGGCTGTCATGATCGAGAATCATACAAATTCCATGACCATTTTTCATGGCAATCTGCAACGAATCGCGCAGTCGTTTATCACTGGCTTCGTCAACCAGCAGGCGGTCGATCACAATCTCGATGAAGTGATTCTTGTATCGATCCAGTCGCATGGCGGCTTTCAGCTCGGTGACTTCGCCATCGATCCGCGCATTCAGGAATCCTTTTTTCAGGATTTGCTCGAACAACTCGCGGTAATGACCTTTCCTGCCTTTAACTACCGGCGCCAGGATCAAGATTTTTCGTCCGGCAAATGAAGATTTAATCAGCGATAGAATCTGATCGTCGGTGTATTTGACCATCTTTTCGCCGGTGTTGTATGAATAAGCTTCTCCAGCACGCGCATACAGCAAACGCAAAAAGTCGTAAATCTCGGTAACTGTACCCACCGTTGAGCGTGGATTTTTGTTGGTTGTTTTCTGCTCGATGGCAATAACCGGGCTCAAGCCGGTAATAAGATCCACATCGGGGCGTTCCATGTTGCCCAGAAATGAGCGCGCATAGGCCGAAAATGTTTCGATGTAGCGGCGCTGCCCTTCAGCATAAATGGTATCGAATGCCAGCGACGACTTGCCACTGCCGCTCAGTCCGGTAATTACGGTGAGTTTGTTGCGCGGAATTTCAACATTCACATTCTGAAGGTTGTGAACACGGGCTCCGTGAACCGAGATCATGCCCTCTTCTTCCGTCAGGCTCTCCGGAGAATGTATATTTTCGGTAATTTGCATTTGATTTTTTAGTTCGTTGTTGTGCGGAATCCTTCCACCGGAATTTTTATCTCGTAGGTTTTTCTGGTTGGATTTTTCAGTAAAGTATCTCGTAACCAGGGATTAAACATTTTGAGGATTTTGTAGTTGATACCCTTTTCGATGGCAAAGTCGGCCCAACTGGAAACAGGTCCTTTAACTTCAACCGTTTTGGTTTCGATAATAGGATAAAGCTGGTCTTTTTCAACAATGAACCCATATTTATCCGGATTTTCCATTACAAGTTTAAATGACAAAATGCGAAATACATATCGGGTCGTTTCCTCCACAAAAAGTAAATCGTAATAACTTTTCACTTTTTGCGATGCAATTTTTTTGTCAAGTCCGGCTCTGCCTCCGTTGTATGATGCGGCAACCAGCGACCAGCTTCCGAATTTTGCGTAAGCCGATTTCAGGATACGACAGGCTGCTTCTGTCGATTTTTCGATGTGGTATCGCTCATCAACTTCGGCATTTATTTCCAGTCCGTTTTCTTTAGCGGCCGATTCGAGTATCTGCCAAAGACCGACTGCTTTGGCCGGAGAAACGGCTCGCGGGTCGAAACCGCTTTCGGCAACAGCCAGGTATTTAAAGTCGTCGGGCACCCCGTTTGCCTTCAGGATAGGTTCTATTATGGAAAAATAACGTGTCGCATTTTTAATGTACCGGATGGTTTGCGAGTGAAAATAGACGGTCGAGAGTAATTCGCGGTCGAGGTTTTCGCGCACGTCGAAATACTCCAGCGGAACTTTTTCGCCAGCAAATTGGAGCTCTTCGGGTAGTTCAACCGGTGTAAATAAATGAGTTCCGGCAGAATCGGGATGCTGAGTTTTTATTTCCGGATTTGAACATGCAACCAATGGCAGAAAGAAAACGACCGGTAGAGCCATTATTAGTCGTGAGAAACGGGGTGATATTTTTAAGATCATAGTAATTTTTCAAAATCAGACAATTTGCAAAAATAGCTGTTTTAATTTCTTCAGTCAACAAAGCTTACTCTAAAATGAAAACAAAAAGCCCAACAAAAAGATCAATGGTAATTTTTAGGCAAACAATTGCCTGTGATGGTGCCTGTTAAAATACTTTTTAATTCCTTAACCTTATTTAACCAAATAGAAAAATATGATTGCATATATTTGCTTACACAAGAAACCCAAAAATCACACAACCACTTCACATGAGTAAATCTGTAATTATTTTATTGCTGTGTTTTCTGACTGTGTCTTCATTTGCCCAAAACCTTACTATTAGCGGTTATGTTACCGACCAAATCAATGGTGAGCGTTTGTTGAATGCCAATGTATATGAGCAGAAAATACTTCGTGGAACCATCACCAATAACTTTGGTTTTTACAGTCTGACACTTCCCAAAGGCAATTATTCAATCGCCTGCTCCTTTGTGGGTTATGAAACCTCATTGCTCGAAATTAACTTGCTGAAAGACACCATTATTGATTTTAAACTGGCGCCAAAAGCTGATTTGGAAGAAGTTACTGTTGTTGGTCAGAAAGTTGATTCGAAGCTTACTAGCACTCAGATGAGCAGAGTTGATATTCAAATGGATAAGGTTCAAAGCCTGCCTGCTTTTCTGGGCGAGGCTGATGTGATAAAAACCATTCAGCTTTTGCCCGGTGTACAATCGGGAACCGAAGGCACAAGCGGATTGTATGTTCGTGGCGGCGGTCCCGACCAGAATTTAATTTTACTTGATGATGTTCCGGTTTACAATGCCGATCATCTGTTTGGCTTTTTCTCGGTTTTCAATCCCGATGCGATTAAAAGCGTTTCCTTCTATAAAGGTGGATTTCCGGCTCGTTTTGGTGGCAGATTGTCGTCAGTTCTGGATATCAGGATGAAAGACGGGAACGAAAAAGAGTTGCACGGTAATTTTTCGGTCGGACTTATTTCGTCGAAAATAAACCTCGAAGGCCCGCTGGTAAAGGATAAAACAACCTTCAATTTCTCGGCCCGAAGAACTTATGCCGATTTACTTGCTCAGCCATTAATAAAGTCAGGTTCAAAGGGAAACGATGCGGGCGGTTACTTTTTTCATGATCTGAACTTGAAGATTACCCATAAATTCAATGAACGGAACCGGATTTATTTAAGCGCATATAACGGACGCGACAAAGCCTATTACAGAAGCGATTCGAAAAACACTTTTAAGGATGAAAATAATACCGATGTAACAATGCAAACAAAAGATAAATTCTCGTTGGGCTGGGGAAATATCACTACCGCTTTGCGCTGGAACTATATTTTCAGTAATAAATTATTTGCCAACACAACGATAACTTACAGCCGGTATTTATTTGATGTGATGGAAAATACAACAAAAAAAAATATTACAACCGGCCAGAAAGGTGACGAATTTGGCCTGAATTATAAATCAGGAATTGAAGATTTCGGATTTAAAATGGATTTTGATTATTTTCCGGTTCCCAACCATCGGGTAAAATTTGGAGGAAGCATTGTTGATCATACTTTTAAGCCCGGAATTCTGGCTTTTAAAGAAAGTGGTTCAGATGCCAGTTCGAAAATAGATACCGCATTCGGGAATCCGAATATCCGTGCACAGGAGCTGTATGCATATATTGAAGACAACATTGATTTGAGCGCACGGTTCTCCGTAAATTTTGGACTTCATGCTTCAGGTTTTTTTGTTGACAACACGTTCTATCAATCATTGCAGCCACGGGTATCGGCACGGTTTATGGCCAGCGATCGCCTTTCGTTGAAAGCTGCCTATTCGAAAATGAGTCAGAATATTCACCTGCTTTCGTCGTCAACCATCAATCTGCCCACCGATTTATGGCTGCCTACCACGAAAAAAGTAAAACCACAGACTTCGCATCAATTTGCTTTGGGCGGCGTTTATAAGGTTAACCGGGCTATTGATTTCAGCGTTGAAGGTTTTTACAAGTCGATGACCAACCTGCTCGAATACAAAGAAGGGGCGTCGTTTATTGGAGCCACCACCGGCTGGGAAGATAAAGTAGAAATGGGCAAAGGCTGGTCGTATGGTGCTGAATTTATGCTTGAAAAAACTATTGGAAAAACAACTGGCTGGATTGGCTATACATGGTCGAAAGCCGAGCGCCAGTTCGATAATCTGAATTGGGGACAAAAATTTTACGCCCGTTACGATCGTCGCCACGACCTTAGTTTTGTGATGACACACCGCTTTTCGAAGCGATTTGATGTGGGTCTGACCTGGGTTTACGGCACCGGCAATGCGGTTACACTTCCAACCCAAAATGTGAGCGGAGCTTATGTGCCTTACATGAATCAGTACTATTCTCAAACGAACTATGAGTATTTCGGTCAGCGAAACAATTACCGTATGCCTTCCTACCATCGAATGGATGTGGGTTTCAACTTTCATAAACAGAAAAAGCATGGTATCAGAACCTGGAATATAAGTCTTTACAATGCTTATTCGAGGCAAAATCCATTCTTCCTGTATTTTGAATCAACATCGGAGGCTGAATACAAACAGACAGGCAAATCAAGAAAATTAAACCAATTGAGCCTGTTCCCGATTATTCCATCAATTTCATACAGTTATAAATTTTAAAAAGTAACATTCATGAAAAAACATATAATATTCAGCTTAATTTTTGCAGCACTTTTTTCGTGCACCAAAACCATCGACTTTGATGAGGAGGAAATGGCCAGTCAGGTTGTTGTGAATGGCGTTATTTCGCCAAACAATATCTTTTCAGCATACCTGAGAAAAAGCGGATCGATTTTGATTGAGCGGGTTAACAATCAACCTACTGATGGGACAATGGATTTGTACGAAGACGGAGTCTTAATAAGGCAATTTGCTTCGCAGCTTGGTGTATTTTCGGCTACCGACATCATGCTAAAGCGTGGGAAAAGCTACAAAATGGTAATTCTATCGAACGGGAAAGAAATTATTACTGAAACTATGATTCCTGAACAGGCGGAGGTTCTTTCGATAGATACCACCTCTCTTTTTGATGTAAACAGAGTTAGAAGAACTCAGTATAAAGTGAAAATAAAAGATCAGGTGGGGGATGATTATTACAGAATTGTAGTTATGAATGAGCAACTTATGCAGATGAAAGCTGCTGATGCAAAGAATGGTGTGAAATACTATTATAGTAATACACAGTATTGGGTAAATTCTGAAGACCCGGTTTTTAAAAGTCTGTATAATAATATGGGTGAAGAGATCATTGATATGGGGCCCGAAAATGATTACTATATTTTTCCAGACGACTATTTTAAGGGGAAAGAGTATTCGATTCAGTTTCAGATGTCACCTAATGGTTATGGTTTATATAGTCCATATCACTATGGAGAAAATAGTCCGTATAAAAAACTATTTGAACGAAATGTGATCCATGTTCAGCGATTGTCTAAAGATCTGTACAATTATCTGAAATACTTGAAACTGTACAATCACTATCACGACAATCCGTTTTCGGAGCCTGTAGCTGTTTACTCGAATGTTAAAAACGGAACCGGTATATTCGCAGGTTTTAATGATGATACCCAATTCTCATTTGAAAAGACATACATACCCTATTCGATGGATACCATTAAATTAGAAGAAGGTGGCTATTATTATGGATATTAATTTCGAGATGTGACAAAAGAAAAAGCCGGACGATTGTTTTCGTCCGGCTTTTTTATGAGAGGATACCACAGATTTGCGAATAGTTCGAGGTAATGCGAACTGATTATAATTTTTTCACTACAGGAATTATGCCAATTTGTTCAATATTCTGAATGTTTTTATAGTCATACAACATAAATCCATTTTCCCCTACCATAAAAAGGTAATTATTCATCGGAATTACGTCGTAAGCATTAATTGAAGGGAACTTTGCGATCAGATGATCGGTAATCGTCAGCGGATCTGCTGCATCGTAAATTTTCAATCCCGCATCGCCGTCGCAAATAAACAGCAGATCGTCGTCGATTCCCAAACCTTGCGGGCCGTACATCGGATACGATTTTAATAACGAAAATTGCGAATAATTATTGTTCATTTTCACTACATCGAGTTGATTAAGTGTTCCGCGGCAGGTGTTGCCGCCTTTCAAGGTCACAAATGCCAGATCGCCTTTAATTACTACAGGATCGCAGGCCGTCATGTGCGAAAAAGAACCTTTTTGCGCCGGTTTTTCCGGTACTTCGAGCGAAAGTACTATCATTCCGTTTTGAGTTCCGAGAAACAGGTGGTTATCGGTAATAAAAATGGTTTCTACATTCCAGTTCACATATCTGGTATCCAGCAAAGTGACCTGCGAATTGGAATTCAGTTTAAACGTGAGTAAGCTGGTTTGATTTACGATGTATAAAAAGTCTTTATACAAGCCAAACCGTGCCATACTGCCGCCAACTCCATAAGTTGAACCTCCAGTTCCGGAAGAACCGGTGATACCGCCATTCGACAGATAAGCTTTATCCATCGAAAAGCTTTCGTAACGGTAATAGGTTGGGTAATAATGCTGTTCAAGTTCCTGCCTCACGCTTTTTATTTCCCATTCGGTTACTACGCCATTCTGCTCATCCAATTTGGCAATCGGATATTTTGTGTCGTAAGTTGGCAAAGTGTAAGGGAAAACTTTTTGAACCCGACCAACTTCTTTTATGCTTGCGAAACTCGAAACATCAATCGCGACCAGATCGATGTAACTGTCGGCGTATAAAATATTGTCCTTGATGGCAATGTCGATGTTTCCCGGAATTTCAATAAATCCTTTATTTGCAGGATTTTTTGGGTCGCTCACATCGTAAACATGCACCCCTTTCATCTTTTCGTTGATGAAAATGTACTGGTCTTTGAAATAGATTTTTCCCGGGTTATTCATTTCGCGGGCAGCGCTCATTTTTACAGCCGCGCGCAAATCGTCGTAACTCATATAAACGGGAGCATTGGCAGTAAAAGTTTCGAAAACCTTGTCGCTGCATGAGGTTGCGAATAAAAGAAACAGCAATAGTGTGTGGTAAATATATTTAGTTTGTTTCATGGCTGTAATTAATTAAAGATGAATCCGATTTTGAGCGAAAGACGCGAATAGTTGGTTTCGAGCTTGTACCCGTTTTCTCCTGAATAATTGAGTTGGTGGTGGCGGTAACCGAACGCAAAGAACCAACCAAAGTTATCGGACGTAAATCGTTGAAACCCGATCGCCGGATTTATAAGGTAACCACCTTCAGCATCAAGTTTTTGGCTTGGTTGCGGATTGGGCCAGTAATACGACGACGAATAATAATCGTTGTAATGTTGGCGGTTACCATCTTCGAGCGCAACCTGATAACCTGCCTGTAAATTGAAAAATGGTGTTGACTTCGAATCCCTGAACTTATACTGAATTTGTCCAAAAACCGGCATGTACGATTCATCAAAGAATTCGGCACCCAATCCGGCTCCGGCAAACAAATTTCCCTTTATCCTGAAATTGACTGAGGACATAAACGAAAACGGCGCTGATTGATTGTTCCCGGAGCTTCCGACCAAAACCCCGGCAGAAGTATCGAAGAAATAATTCAGTGAAAGTCCGGGTTCGTGGCTGCTTTTCGTGAATTTAGAAACGCTGTCAACATCAGCCACCTTGAAAACCCACTCATTTCCTGCTGAATTGATTTTAACTTTTTCGGCGTCATGCGTAATCAGATCGCCTTTTATGATTCCACCTGATTTTAAATAAACCAGATCTTTTTTGCCCTTTTGAGAAAAAGCCGGGACGAAAAACAGACCGCATAACAGCAGTATCAGAATTTTTTTCATTGGTTTTTATTTTGAAGTCGTTTGTACTCAGTTTTGAGTTGTTGGCCTTGTTTCGAAGATGTGATTACTGATAAAAAGGTTGCGTTGCAGAAAAGATATTTTCCGGGATATAAGTTTATAATTTCGGGAATGTCATGGTCATTGCTAGTCATTTAATCGTCATTCAATGGTAACTCTTTGTAGCATTTTACAACCAATGAATACAAAATGACAAATAATGACCAATAACTTTTAAAACTCGTAGCTTAATCCTGTGAATACGCCAATAGTGTAGGGTTTGTAAGTGACATCAGAATTGCTGTTCAGCGAATTAAGGTAATATTTAACGCGTGGTTCCACATTCAGGTAAAAGCGTTTCGAAAGTCCGTATTTTAGCCCAATACCCAAAGTGCCGCTATAATTAAGCGATTCCATATTTTGAGTGCTGCCAACAAGGCTTTTGCCTGTATTACTTTCCATATAAGTGTTGTTCCCTATCAGCACATTTGAACTGAAACCGCCCAACATTTCCACATCGAACCTCGAATCCAGAACGGTGTACCGCAAATAAAGCGGGATTTCAAGGTATTCGAAGTTTTGAATAAACCGTGCTTCCGAAACAACTACCGCATTCGATGCCAGTGATTTGTCTTCAAGGTTGGTTCCCAGAACAATTCCCGATGGAATTCCACTGAATTCGATTACTCCGGCAGCGCTGTTCATCATCATTTTGCTCGATTTACTGTCGATATTAACCGGCGCATTGAAATATTCTTTACCGTGTTCGGTGCTGTAATCGGATGAGACGAGGTTTCTGTTTGGGAAAGACGAATTTCCTGAAGCTTGTCCCATTCCCGAATAGTAAACACCACTTTGTAAACTCCAGCGTTTTCCCTTTTTAAACTCTACCGAAATTCCACCGCCCAGATCAACCTGGTTCGATGAGGCGTTGAGCATGTTGCTGGCATAAACCTGCGAATGGCTGCTTCTCGAAACATTGTATTCAGGCGAAACCTGTGCGCCAACCAGCCACCGGCCTTTTCCTTTTTCCTGATTTTGTGTCAGCATAAGTTGTTGGTTCTGTTCCAAAATTTGCTGATCGATAGATTTTTCAGGATATTCAACCTTCATTTCATTTGATTTTTTTTGCTGAAGTAAATTCGCCGGGGCCAGGTCTTGTTTCAATAAGGC
This sequence comes from Prolixibacteraceae bacterium, assembly GCA_003537645.1. Classification (GTDB taxonomy): domain Bacteria; phylum Bacteroidota; class Bacteroidia; order Bacteroidales; family Prolixibacteraceae; genus Aquipluma. Next base: position 20,339 of record DPRM01000143.1, on the reverse strand, counting down.
GTACATGCTTTTTAAAGGTTTCAGCAAGATCGTTTCGTCATTCGATGCAGTCAGCAAAGTTTCTGCCAATAGCATGGTTTTTTCTGAAACAGAAGCTTTTCTGATTGATTTTGTGCTGATTTCATTGTTTTTGGCCGGTTTATTTAAAGCAGCCAATTGAATATTTTCAGGAGCAGTTTGCAACGTTTCAATTTCAGGAGCAGCTTGTATTGCATTTTCAGGAACGGATTGTTGGCTCACTATCACCTGTGGTTGTGTTCCAGTTTCATTACTGGAATTAAACTGCCATCCGGCAACAAATGCCAGAAGCAATGCTGCTGCTACACCGGCAACTCTCCACAAAACGATCATACGTTTTCGGCGGGCACCTGCTGCCCCAGCCAAAATATTCTCCAGCAAATAAGCAGCAGGTTCCTGCTCGTAATTCTGGAGTTTGCTGCGAAACAATTCGTCTAAATTTTTATCTTTTTTCATGCCGTAAAGTTGTTTTTGGCATTCCATTCTCCAAATGTATCATGAACTTTCTTTTTCAATATTTCCCGGGCTCTGGCCAGATTCGACTTGGATGTTCCTTGTGTAATCGACATTTCTTCAGCAATTTCCTGGTGTGACATGCCTTCGATTACATACAAGTTAAAAACCAACCGGTAGCGAGGGGGCAGTTCCTGAATAAGTTTCATCAGATCGTCAGCCGCGATTTTTGCGATTACATCGTCCGAAAAATTGACCGAATCGTAAATCGAAACATCTTCAACAGGATACAGTAAATGCTGTTTCCTAATTTTTTCGAGCGACACATTGATCATGATTCGGCGAATCCATCCTTCAAAAGAACCTTCATTTCTGAAAGACTTCAAATTGGTAAAAACCTTGATAANNTCGGTTGCATCTTTGGCATAACGCAAACATACCCCATACATTTTTGCTGAAAACATATGGTATAACTGAGCAAGCGCCCGCTGTTTGCCGGCAGCACAATCTTTTATCAGTTGTTCAAGTTCGTTCAAGATGCGATAACAAAATTTCGATCAAAATTAGTTGTTTTGCGACAAACATCCGGTAGTATCCAAAAACTTAAATCACAACTAACCCTTTCCCTGAATAAAATACCATCAGTAAAAATATATTGTCGGTTATTAGATGCAGGCGGGAATAAAACGGTTGCGTACAGGTGAAATTTGTTTTTCCAGTATTATATCTGTATATTCTACCTGTTTTAAAATAATTACCATATAGAAAGATGTTATGCAGAACTTGAATTATGGGGTAGTAGGAAATTGCAGGAGCGCTGCTTTGATTTCGGAAAAGGGAAGTATTGATTGGTTTTGCTTTCCTGATTTTGATTCGCCTTCTATCTTTTCAAAAATATTGGATGTTGATAAAGGCGGGGAATTTAGCTTCGAGGTTTCTGACAATTACTCAATCACTCAAAAATATGTGGAAAACACCAATATTCTATGCACCTTGTTCACTTCTGATGAAGGCAGCTTTGAGGTGCTCGATTTTATGCCGCGGTATAAACTGAATGATACCGATCATTATCTTCCTCCGGAGATTTACCGTTATGTCAGGTTGTTATCGGGTAAACCAACATTCAGGATAAATTACAATCCGAAGATGAAATATGCTGAAAAGGAGGCAGTTCACTATGTAAGCAAACGATTTATTAAAACACACTCGGTCGATGATGTATTGGACTGCGTTTACCTCTATTCAAGCCTTCCATTCGCACTAATCCTCGGGAAAAAAGAAATTGTGCTTGAAAATGATCAGTTTATTCTTTTGTCGAACAACCAAAAGCTGATCAATATTGACATTGAACGGGTTGCCCTTGAGTACAGCCGTACAAAGATTTACTGGCTTAACTGGGTAAACCGTTCCAAAAAATTCAAAACGCATAATGCGATGATTTCGCGCAGCATGTTGGTTTTAAAGCTGATGTCGTATCATCCAAGTGGGGCAGTGCTGGCGGCTCTAACTACCAGTATTCCTGAAACCATTGGCGAAGTCCGTAATTGGGATTACCGCTTTTGCTGGCTCCGGGATGCTTCAATGTCGATTGAAACGCTCATGGATATGGGGCATTTCGGTGCAGCTCGCCGGTTCATCGTATTCATCAAAGGTATTTTGAAAACGAAGCAGGACAAATTTCAGATCATGTATGGAATCAGGGGAGAGCGCATCCTGCACGAAGAAGAGCTATCGCATTTGGCCGGATACGAAAATTCAAAACCGGTAAGAATAGGCAATGCTGCCTATTTCCAAAAACAAAACGATGTGTATGGATACCTGATGAATGTAATTTACCAGTATTATAAGTTCTTTCCCGGAACGCTCGACGAAATTGAAGACATTTGGGAAGTGGTACGAAACATCATTCGCGCAGTAATTGCCGATTGGGAAAAACCTGACAAAGGAATCTGGGAAATCCGCAACTCCGATAAACATTTCGTTTTCTCGAAGGTGATGTGTTGGGTAACACTTGACCGTGGAATCAAGATTGCTCATTTACTAAATATGAAAGAATATGCGAAACTTTGGAAAAAGGAGGCCGACCGGATAAAAAAAGATATTCTGGAAAATGGATGGAACGAACAGATGCAAAGTTTTACGCAAACCTACCACGAGACTGATTTGGATGCCTCGCTTTTGCTAATGGAAGAATACGGCTTCATTTCTGGAACTGATGAACGGTACAAAAAAACAGTTCAGGCCATAAAAAGAGAACTTTTTTACAAGGGATTAATGTACCGTTACCTGAATGCCGATGATTTTGGACGGCTATCTTCGTCATTCACCATCTGCACTTTCTGGCTCATCCGCGGACTTTTTGTAACAGGCGAAACTGAAGACGCAAAGGAAATCTTTGACAAGATTGTGGGTTACTCCAACCATTTGGGACTGTTCAGCGAAGATCTGGACTTTGAAACCAAAAGGCAATTGGGAAATTTTCCGCAGGCATATTCGCACCTGGCCTTGATAAATACCGCCACTCTGTTTTCAGAAGAACGACATTTATCAAGATTTATAAGACCTTAGTCCTGAAGTTATTGTTTTGGTTTAGCCTAACTTTCGCGAAGCAGTCGGGGTAGCTGGCCTGAATAAAGTCGATGACTTTCTCGCGGACTTCGGTTCGCAAGTCCCAGTTTTTTGAAGCGTCGCTACTGCTCACCAATATCCGCATTTCTTTATAAAGTTCGTTGGTATTGGTAATCTGAACATTGAAAACGCGGCCATCCCAATTTGGATTGTCTTTCAATATTTCAGGAACAAAATCCCTGATTGCCTGCACCGGAAGGTCGTATCCCACATAAAAAAAGACAGTTCCCATGATGTTGGCGCTCGTTCTGGTCCAATTCTGAAAAGGTTTCTCAAGGAAATAGTTTACCGGGAGCATCAACCGGCGTTCGTCCCAAATTTTAACCACAACGTAAGTAAGCGTAATCTCCTCGATGCGCCCCCATTCACCTTCTACAATTACCACATCGTCGAGGCTAATGGGCTGTGTTATGGCAATCTGGATACCGGCCAGAAACATTCCGATACTTTTTTGTGCGGCAAATCCAATAATTATCCCAGCGATCCCAGCCGATGTGAGCAAACTTTTACCGATTGTTCTCGCTCCATCAAAAGTCATAAGGACAACCGAAATCGTAACAATTACGATAACTGAGTCTGCAATGTTCTGAAAAACTGTTAATTGGGTAAGCCTTCTTCTTGCATTCAGATTGTCAGATACGTTCACATCGAGCCTTTTATTCAACAGGTATGCACCTAACTGCACAAATTTCATCAGTATCCAGCCAAAAGAAAGTATCAATACAATGTTGTTGGCATGTATCAGATGTTTGAAAATAGTCAGATCTTTCAGAAATAAATGGGCAAATGATTTAATCATGATCCACACCAGAAGCCACAGAAATGGGATTTTAAATATCTTAAGCATAAAATCATCCCACTTATTTTCAGTCTTTTGAGTGTAAACCTTCAGCCTTTTATAAACAAACATATAAACAAAAAGAAAAACTACGATCACAACAACCATCAGGAATATTGCAGTAAAGTTTATTGTGTTGACTGTACTATCCATATCAATTGATTAAATTATTTTTCAGAAATTAAACCGTTCAGGAATTTAACGGTATCAAATTGCATCAGACTGAACCTTGCGTGTTCTGAAATTGATCCCACTTTTATGGTTATTGCATCAGCCGGCATAGCGTGAAACATATCTTCATCGGTAATGTCATCACCCATTGCCATTATAAAGTCATAATTATCAGTGCCCATCAGGCGGGTAGCTTCTACACCTTTGTCAACTCCCACCGTTTTCACTTCAATAACCTTGTTTCCGCGCATGATTTGAAGATTCAACCTTGCGCAGGGTGTCATCAAGGCATTGATCAACTGTTTCTCCCTAAGCTCAGCCAGCCATTTATCACAATTTCTGAAATGCCAGACGATTGATGTCTTTTTCATTTCTATTCTCGATCCGGGAGTTTTGTCAGTTGTTTTTTGAAGTATATCCAATATTTCGTCGTCTTCAGGAAATTTGGTCCTCACATTTTCCTGCCATTTGCCATGTTCTTTAAAAAAAGCCCCATGTTCAGCAGCTAAATTCAGGTCAAGTTCACTAAACCACTTATCCAGAAATTCAGAATCGCGGCCACTGCTGATCACCAGCTTGTTACGATTGTCTGACGCCAAAATCTTCAATATATCAATCAATTGTTTGTCAGGAATGGCCATGTCAGGATTTTTCACAATCGGCACAAGCGTTCCGTCGTAATCGAGTACAATCAGCCTTTTGGTAGCTTTTTGGTATAATTTCTGAATTTCAGCTAAAGTAACAGCTCCAATTTTCTTATTCTGAAGCATTGTATTTTTGTTTTTTATGGCGCCCAATTCAGTTGTAAAATCATGCGCCCATTTGTTGACAGTTTGCTTCGAAAGAGTCTTGCGCATCTTCTCCATTCTCGTTTTCTTCTCCTCTTCCGGCATTTTTATGGCCTCAAGTAAAGCCTCTTCAATTTCATCGATATTATTTGGATTAACAATAATTGCCTGCCTTAATTCGGCAGCAGCACCGGCCATTTCGCTTAAAATTAACATTCCGGGTTCATCGCGTTTTACGGCTACATACTCTTTGGCAACAAGGTTCATCCCGTCGCGAACAGGAGTAACCAATGCAAAATTGGCTATGTGGTATAGAGCCATCAATTCTTCGAACGGAAATCCACGGTAAAAATAATAGATTGGACTCCAGTCGAGCGTCGAATACAGGCCGTTCAGTGAACCAATCAACTCATCAATTTTGGTTTTCAGGTCGGCATATCTGTCAACACTGTCGCGCGATGGAACAACCACCATCACCAAAGAAACCTCGCCCCTGTATTCCGGATTATTTTCCAGAAACTGGGCAAAACCTTTCAGCCGGTGAATGATTCCTTTGCTATAATCGAGCCTGTCAACCGAAAGTACCAATTTGTGGTTGCCAAAGTTCTTCCTGAACTCATTGGCTTTTTTCAGTACCGTTTGGTCTAGTATTGCATTGTAGTGCAAGTCATAATTAATTCCCATCGGGAAAGCATCAACATGAACAATTCTGTCGCCATAATGAATCTCGTCTAAATCACTGTCGAGCCCCAAAACACGATAAGCTGCACTAATAAAATGCCTCATGTAATCGTGGGTATGGAATCCGATCAAATCAGCCCCCATCAGGCCTTTAAGTATTTTTGCACGTTCAGGTAAAACACGGAATAACTCGTACGAAGGAAATGGAATATGATGAAAATACCCGATACTAATCCCTTCAATCTTCTCCCGGAGCATCGCGGGTAAAAGCATCAGCTGATAATCCTGAATCCAGACTATATCACCGGGTTTTATATATTTTACCGCTTCATCGCAGAAGAGCTGATTTACTTCCTGGTAAGTTTCCCAGAATTTTGTCTCGTATTGAATGTATGTATAAAAATAATGGCAAAGTGGCCATATCATACTATTGCTGTAGCCCTCGTAATAATTCAGAATCTGATCTTCAGAAAGAAATACCGGGTATAATTTTTCTGCCAGCAAATCCGACGCTATTTGCTTTTTGTCCTGCTCTTCATCCGAAAACATTCCAGGCCAGCCAATCCAGTGTTTATCCGGATAATCATCCAGAGATCCCAGTCCTGTTGTAAGTCCGCCCTCGCTACGTTCGTAAATAAATTCATTTTCAGGTTTATGTACCTTTACCGGAAGTCTGTTTGATATAATAAAAAGTCCCATATAAATACTATTTTATACAGCAAGGAATGATAGTTTTCGTTATCATTCATAATAATTATTCTTGTCTGTAATTTTCGAAATACCGTGAATTTAATAAAAATAAATCAACTTTGCCGATAAAACCTAAGCAAATAGTGCTATTAAAATGGTTAACGCAACCATTCAAACGAAAGTTTCGTCTTGATTATTGAACTCAAAATTTATCACGCCATGAAACGATTATTCACATTTCTGATTCTCGCGATACTTACGTTTTCCTGCACAAATGAAGCAGAAAATCAATTTGTTACTGAATTGACAACTACTGAAAAATCGGCTAAAATTATTGCTGCCGATAACCAGTTTGGGTTTGAACTGTTTCAAAAAATTGAAGCATCGCTCGACGAACCGAAAAATACCATGATTTCGCCCATGAGTGTTTCGCTGGCTTTGGCCATGGTGTATAATGGCGCCGAAGGAAATACCAAAAAGCAGATGGAAGAGATGCTCCATAAAGCCGGACTCACACCTGATGATATTAATCAAAGTTACAAGGATCTGGTTGCCGGACTGGCCAGCCACGACCCGAGGGTTGAGTTATCGATTTCGAATGCCATTTATTATCGTAATAATTTTCCGGTGAAAGCTGATTTTATTACCACCAACCAGAATTATTACAATGCCGAAGTGTCTGGACTCGATTTTACGAAAACAACCCAAACGCTGAATACTGTAAACGGATGGGTAAAAAACAATACCAAAGGGAAAATTGATAAAATCATCGAAGAGGTAAAACCAAACGATATCATGTATTTGCTGAATGCCATTTATTTTAACGGTGAATGGAAATACCAGTTTAAGAAAGAAGATACTGCAAACTTAAGCTTCACCAAAGAAGACAAAACGGTCATTCAGGTTCCGACAATGACGATCGAAAATTCGTTCAATTATTGCAATCAGCAAAACTTCCAGTTACTCGAAATGCCCTACGGAAGCGGAAAATATTCGATGCTGATTTTTCTGCCTGCTTCAGGAAAAAATACAGGCGATGTAATTTCGATGATGACTGTCGAAAATGTGACCGACTGGATTTCGAAACTAACAGAGCATAAGAAGAAAGTCTATCTTCCTAAATTCGAATTCAAATTTGATAATAGTCTGGTTGATGAACTAATGGCTTTGGGAATGACCGATGCTTTTGGCAATGCAAATTTTAGCGGCATAGCTGATGCGGCCGACCTTGTGATTTCGGAAGTGATGCACAAATCGTACATTAAAGTTGACGAGCGCGGAACCGAAGCCGCTGCTGTTACCGGCATTACAGTAGAACTAACCTCGATGCCTGTTGATAATTCATTCAGGGCCGATCATCCGTTTGTATTTGCGATCCGCGAGAAAGATACCGAAGCAATTTTGTTTATAGGTAAAGTGATGAACCCGGTGCAGAATTAGGCTAAAAGCTGTTTTAAGTTGGTTTCAAGTTCGGTTCGTGAGATGTCTTTCCCGATGAAGACGAGTTTGCTGAAGCGTGTTTCGTCTTTCCATTCTTTGCCCACTTCGAACATGAAAGATCCCCGAACCGCATGAAAAATAAACTGATCGGCTGTATTTTCGAAACTCATAATTCCTTTTACCCTGAAAATGGTTTCCTTGTTGAAATACAGGAAGTTCTGCATCCATAATCCGAACTTGTTTACGTCAAAATTTCCGGAGAACGTGAAGCCTTCCGAAGTAATATCGTGACGNNATTGCCTCGCCCGAATAGGAATTGGTATCCAGCACATTAATTTCGTCGATATTGGCAAACGAAGTAGGGAAGATCTTTGCCATCGGACTAATTTGTGCGATTGTTTCTGTCAGACTTTCTGCATAATCAGAATGAACGCTGTCGGTTTTATTCAGCAAAATTAAATCGGCCAAAGCAAGTTGTTTCCGCACTTCCAGTTGTTCGTTCATCAAATCTTCCATGTTTACAGCATCGGCCACGCACACAACACTGTCGATACGAAACCGTGTTTGGATACTTTCTCCTGAAATAAAAGCGTCGATGATGGATGAAGGATCGGCAATGCCAGTAGTTTCAATCAGTAAATGGTCGAATTCTGCCGATCGTCCGAGCAGGCTTTCGAGCGTAAACAGAAAATCTTCGCCCAACGAGCAGCAGATACAACCATTGCTCAACTCAAAAATGTCGTTGGGGGCAGAGGCAATCAAAGCTCCGTCGATACCGGTTTCGCCAAACTCATTTTCAATAATGGCGAATCTTTTCTCCGGATGTTTGCTAATTAGCCGGTTCAGCAAGCTGGTTTTGCCGGCACCTAGAAATCCGGTGATAATTGTAACTGGTATTCGTTGTGGTTTCATCCTATCAATTGCATCAGTTCGTCGATTACCAGAGCACCGGTCGATTCGAGTATTTGTCGGGATTGATGGCCATTGGCAATAAGTACACACTGGCAACCTAATTCAGTGGCAACTTCAAAATCGTGAACCGTGTCGCCAATCAAAACCAACTCGTTGGCATTCAGGTTTAATTCAGCTATTAACTGTTGCCCGTTTTCAAGTTTCGAAGCGGCATAATGGTTGTCCAATCCTGAAACATGTTCAAAATAATGACTGATATTTTGCTGTTCAAGGCATTGATCCAGTGCATCTTGTTTCATGGCCGACAGAATGAACTGACGGATGCCAACCGATTGAAAATAATTGAGTAAGGTTAAAGTGCTTTCGTGAAGCTTGCAATTTTTAACACTGCCATTGTAACTGTCAATGAATTCAAGGGCAGGTATTTCGAAAGGTTCGGCAATGAAATCGAATCCAATTTTCTGATAGTAATCTTTTACCGGAAACGAAAAAACTTCCCTGTATTTATCAACCGACAACCTCTGAAGGTTTCTTTTCTGAAGCATTCCGTTTATTGTTTGAACACATAAGTCAATGTCGTTCAGTAATGTACCGTTCCAATCCCAAATTATTCCTCCAATACGATCGATCATTGCTTGTTTAGTTCATCGATTTTCGCTGGTTCAGAATCGGGTTTACATACATCTGTAAAAACATCGACCGGATTATTTCCTTGTCACCCTGTATTTCCGAAACAGCTTTTTCGAGCAGATTCTTAAATTTATTGTATTGATCTTCGGTGTAAAGATCTGAATTGTTGCTTGTTCCATTCAGTATGTCTTCGGCAATGTAATTGTTGGGCCAAAGTTTGAAATTCCGGTATATCTGCTGATCAATGTGCTGACCAAGTTTTTCGATCTGCTCGCCAATAGTGGTTTCTTTTGCAAATGTGTCGATCTGGCTGATAATTGGTTCACCAAATGCAAAATGAACGCGTCCTTTTGGATTTACAAGTCCGTGACCCATGCTTCTCAAATCATCTTCCTGTGTTTTCTCAAATCCTTCAGTCTGACGTTTGTACAACTCATCCACCTTCGAAGTGCCGCATGGCTCAATTTCGTACGAAATCGAAAGCGGAACGATCTGCAATTCCTTAAATCCTTCGCTGTATTCTTTTATGTTGCTTAAATTGAGCATTTTAAGCAGCGCTATTTGAGTTTTGTCGTTTCCGTCTTTTGTTCTGCCTTCGCGTTGAGCGATCCAAACTGAGTTGTTCTTTTGGGTAATATTTCTCCTGATATATTCTGAAAGTTTTTTTGAAGCCATCAGCATTTCCCGGGCAGGAAGGTTACGCCTGACAACAAACGCACGGTTGAGTTTTACGGCATATTCGATCCATTTTCCAATTAGCAAGTTATTGCCGATGGCAATTTCGGTGGTATTCATCCCTTCAAGTACAATCAGGTAATTCAGAATTGCCGAATCGAGAATAATATCGCGGTGGTTCGAAATGAACAGGTAGCTTTTGTTTTTATCGAGTTGTTCCAGTCCGCTCGATGTTACACCATCAGTTGATCTCTTCAGAATCAAGTCGTCAATGAGTTGATAGACAAATGTGAACTGCAGGTCTTTTATTGTGTGAATATTAGAGAGTATCATTTTTGCCTTCTCTATTTTCTCGGCATCTTTAAAAATGTACTCTAAAATGTGCTGAAAATAAGCATCCTGAAGGAGTAGCTGAATATGTTCGTCAACCTCCGAGTCGTTGAAAGGTCGAATATCGTCAAAGTTTATTTTGGGAATCATTCGATTTTTTTTTGAAGCGCAAATATAGCAATAGAGAATGAATAGGCGGAACAAAAGTTTATAATTTTAATTTCCGGCTAGTTATAACGAATTGGTTTAGGCTAATTTACAGTATTAAATCCGTTCAGAATTGATACCTGATCTGGACTTTTACTTCCGATTTTGTGGTTTGTTCAGCCGTTTCCGAATCAGAAAAGCGACGGGTGGCGGCAAACTTCAGCCAGAAAGTTAATTTTTCATTCAGGGTTTGCCTGAAATTCAGGTAAGTTCTGATGCCTTTTCCGTAGAGAGCCGGAATAGAAAATGTGTATAGTAAATCGTTTTCATAAGCATACAATCTCGAATTGTATCCATCAGTTTTGAAATATGCCAATCGTCCGTTGATCGAAAACTGCTTACCCGAAGGTTTGTAAATCAAATCCTGATAGGCAAGAAATCCTTTTTCATCGTTCAGTTTCGAATAAAGCGAACCTTCAATCCTGCTTTTTAAAATGAAATTCTGGTTTATCTCATGTGTAAAATTTAATCGTAACCTGTTTATTTTCTGTAGTTTATTGTATTTTGCATTTTCCAATGTCACTTTTTGCTCTTTCTCTTCCTGAAAAAATCGCAGATAAATTTCAGTTCTTCTCGTTGGATTAAACGCCAGTTGCGCAAATAATTCGGTTCCTTTTGATGGCGCTGCCGTTGTATATTTAATCCACTGGTGTTGAAAGAAATCGGCGTAACAGCGAAAAGTCCAGTGTGGGGCGGGGAAAATTTTCAGGCCGAAATAAAGCGCATGTTCGTCATTTGTTCGCGACGATTCGGTGAATGCGTTTGCAAAGAAGCTAAAATACGTTTTATTGATGTTTCGGTAGATAGCTGTAAACTCGGCGTTTGGAGCCGGTTTCAACATTATTCCGCTCAGCAGCGCTTTGCCCCGGTTCGCGCTAACGGCAGCTTCCCCAAAAATAAATACATTCTTCACCGAACCTTTCCAGTCAAAACCAGTGACAAAATTTTGCTTTCCCTCCCATAAAAACTGGTTCTCAGGTTCGTCACTTCGATTCATCTCGGCATTAAAACCGCAATAAACTGCTGTAATTCCAAACGACCAACGCTGGTGGTCGAAATTAATATGTCCTCCGCCAACCATTTGTTTCAGTGCATTTTTGCCTGCAATTTCCGATTTGGTGCGGTGATATCCACTGGTTTGAAATGCCCCGAAAAATGGATTTCCTTCAACTGTATCAACATTTGCATCAAGCGAACGAAATGAAACAAAAGGCGATAAAGTAAATTTTCCGTATTTCAGATGGCTTCCAATTCCCCTGAAAAACTGGTTCTCATCGGTTGACGAACTCGACCGGATTCCTTTTCCCGAACGGAATATCTGGGTCGTTTCCGACGATTTACCCATCGAAAACCCATGCCAGGCAACCAGACCCTGCCCAAAACTGACATGATAATCGCCAACGAATACTCTTTGTCCGTTTGTTCCTATCCTGAAATTGGCATAGGCTCCGGAATAATCAAAACCGTGATTGTTGGCTCCGGCAAAAAATGCTTCACCCGGATCTTTTTCGGCCACCATTCCATATTCCAAATCGGCAGAAGTGTGCTTGAACCGCAAATAGTACCGCTCCATCGCACCTTCGTAATTTGGGTTTGCAACTCCGCCTTCTTCGTCAGAAAATGCCCGGGTTGAACGCACAAAGAGGTCGTTGTCAGCTCTTTTTCGCTTGTGGCTGCTCTTCTGAATTTCAAAACTGATGAACGGTTCAAGCTTGTTCAGTAAATCAGGATTGAATCCTTTGATGGCAGCCATTTCGTACAAACTGTATATCTGACCGGTTTTTGTCCTGAATTCGATTAAGTCGTCAATTTGAATTTCTGACAAAAAATGCAGGCTTTGTAATTCATCTTTCGTAGCCAGATTCACTGACAGCGGGTGTTGTAAAAAATACGACAGGTCGTCCAGTATTTCCTGAAAGTCAGTATTTTCATCAGGCTCTGTGCCCAGCGATTCCATTAAATCTTCAAGTGTTTGCTGAACGTTCGTTTCCTGTGCCATCGCTGAGCTGGCAATAAAAAGTATGATTACGATCTGACAAACGATTTTTAACATCAGAATTGGTATTGAAATGAAACGGAAGGAGAGTTGCCCAGGTACTGATTGTAAGCCACGGCCATGTCAATTTTAAGTCCGGATACTGCAAAACCCATTCCGGCCGACAATTGGTAAGGTTTGCCGGAAATGCCTGTGCGAATAAAAAATTTGTTGCCGATAGCGTATTCCAGACCAGTTTTGATGAACAGCGGCTGCGAAAGGTCTTTCTCTATTTCAGTAACAAATCCGAATGATTCGGAAAGCAGGTAATGTGCCCCAATGTTATAGTGCGATGGATAGGCGTATTCGCCCGAGAAAGTTTTGATGCTGATTTTGTATGGATTCAAAGAATGAAATCCCAACATCAACCGGTTGGTGAGCTGATACTGAAATCCCAGTTCCGCTCCAAAAGTGCCAATGGTCTGATTTTCTTCGGCCATAAAGAAACGGTAATAGTTGAATTGCAGTCCAACGTGAAGCCGCGGATTTAAACTTCGGGCAAAAGTGAGCCCAAATTTCTCGTGCCTGAAAGTTGTTTTTCCGAATTGATAAACTGAAAATGCAAAAACAGAAGATTGAACCGGCAAAATGAGAATGCCTGAAACTGATGATAACTCTTTGATCAGAAATCTGCTCTGAAAAGTGCCGCCAATGGTCGTCCTGCGGGTTGTGGCTAATCCGGCCTGATTGCCAAAAACCGACCAGCTATCGGCAAGGCTGACAGAAGCGCCGGCCAAAGCATGCGCCCGCGAGCCATACAAATTGAATTCCTGCGCCTTCGAAACGGATACTGCAAGAATGAGAATTGCAATTATGGAAAAAGCTGTTAACAATTTCATAACCTGAAAGCAAAAAAAAGTTCCTGAAGAAATTTCAGGAACTTAGATTATGCATACAAGTTACAAATATTTTGTTAATAAGTCAAATTTAATTTGTCTTAAACCTGAATTTAATTTCAGAAAGATCTTTGTTCGCTTTTTCAATTTTCAATTTCAGTTCTTCCTTGAACACATCGAGCTTGTTTGCAAGTTGTTGATCGCCAATAGCCATCATTTGAACTGCAAGGATTCCGGCATTTTGAGCTCCGTTTACGGCCACGGTCGCCACCGGAATTCCGGGAGGCATTTGCACAATTGCGAGCAACGAATCCAGTCCGTTTAGCGACGCGTTAATCGGAACTCCGATCACCGGTAAAGTTGTCATCGCAGCAATTACGCCCGGCAAATGAGCGGCCATTCCGGCGGCGGCAATTATCACCTGAATTCCGCGGGCTTTGGCGCCTTTTGCAAATATTTCGACAGCTTCGGGCGTGCGGTGTGCCGATAATGCATTGATTTCGAACGGTATCTCAAAATCGTTCAGCACTTTTGCCGCAGCTTCCATTACACCCAAATCGGAGGTGCTTCCCATTATAATACTAACTCTTGCTTCCATCTTTTCAGAATTTAATTTTTCCAATATAAATTAGTTTTGTTACTTTGTCGCTTAATTTTTCAGGCCAAAAATAAGCCAAAAAAACAGAAAAAGAGATTCTACAGCAACTGATTATTTCCCAATTTAAAGCAACATGAAGAACGTAACTATTTTAGACAAAGATTTTGAGCTTTTTATACCTTACGAAAAGATCAGATCGATTATTGAAGAAATGGCAGAACAGATGAATAAAGATCTGAAAGATAAAAATCCACTGTTTCTCTGCATTTTAAATGGCTCATTCATGTTTGCAGCCGAAATATTCAAGCGCATTTCGTTGCTCGATGCCGAAATTTCGTTTATTAAGCTGGCCTCTTATTCAGGTACCAATACCACCGGATCGGTGAAAGAACTGATCGGACTGAATGAGGATTTGACAGGTCGTACCGTAGTTGTTCTCGAAGATATTGTTGATTCGGGAATTACCATCGACAAAACCATCGAACAAATCAAAAGCAAAAACCCACTTGAAATCAAAATTGCCACACTGCTTTTAAAGCCTGATGCTCTTCGGGTTCAGGTTCCGCTCGACTATATCGGAATTGAAATACCCAACGACTTTATTGTTGGCTACGGGCTGGATTATAATGGCAGAGGTCGCAATTTGATTGATATTTATAAAGTAACCGAAAACTAACCCAATTAATCTTTTCGATGTTAAATCTTGTGTTATTCGGCCCCCCGGGTGCCGGAAAAGGTACTCAGGCTGATTTTTTAATTGAAAAATTCAAATTAATTCATCTCTCCACAGGCGATTTGCTGCGGACTCAGATTGCAGCAGAATCGGAGTTGGGCATCGAAGCGAAAAGTTACATGGACAGGGGCTTTCTCGTTCCCGATTCGATTGTGATTGGTATGATCAAGTCGATACTTCAGGAGAATGAAAATGCCAACGGATATATATTTGATGGTTTCCCCCGTACTGTTGAACAAGCAAAAGCGCTTGATATTTTGCTCGATGAAATGGACACTCCGGTTAACGGAATGATCTGTCTTTGTGTTGAAAAGGACGAATTAATCAACCGAATTATTCATCGCGGAAAAACTTCAGGTCGTCCTGATGATCAGGATGTTTCAATCATTGGAAACAGAATTCATGTTTATAACGAAAAAACAAAACCGCTGACCGAATATTATAAAGCACAGAATAAATATTTCAAAATTAAGGGAGTGGGTTCGGTTGAGGAAATTGCTCAACGCGTGATCGATACTGTTGCTACACTTTAAGTTTCTGATAATAAACACAAAAGACGAATGGTTGTAAAATCATTCGTCTTTTTTTGCCTATAATCGCTGTTGCGGATCTGTGATCCGTTTATATTTTCCAACGCAAAGCTTTAAATCAAGTTGCATATTCAATTTTAAAAAACCTTGGGCTAAGTTAACAAAACTTTATAAGCGAATCTGCCTTTTTTTTTGTGGGCAATTTCTGTGCGTTGTTTTATTTCAAAAAAGGATTGTAAATCCCGGGCTAAAAGGTGACGATTGCCTGGCAGCCATTGGCTGGCAAATCGTCACCAGCAGTTGCAAGCTTCTTACATATCCGCAGGAGCGGGGTGCCAATTGCAAATTGGCACTAACGGTTGCCAGCTCTAACATATCCCAATGAGCGGAGGTTTATTCTGAAGCTTTTATCTCAAGTTGCTTTAGGTATTTCTGATTAAAAATAAAATTCAAACTAAGGGTCTGGTCTTCATCTACTACTATAATCGTATCGCAAGAGGTATCCTCTAATGAAAATAATTTACAAAAATCTCTTTTACACATTCCGATTGTACTGTTTTTATATAATTTGATTTCATCCCCTTTGATTAAAGCTTTATCAATATACAAACCTTCGTTGTTTTTAAAGAATTTCACATAAACGCTGGGGGTTTCAAATACAAAATTAATATATTCAATATCATCATAAACTCCCTTTTCCTTTACAACTTTAATATTCGGACAAGTTTTAAATATTGATTTCAATGATGTTGTATCAGAATGAAAAATATCAATGGTAAAAATATATTTAACAACGTCGTTGTTGATAACTTTAAAAACACAAGAACCATTTTCTTCTTTGTTCAATGATTGGTGATCCAGAGCAACTTTTTGACTATTAACATTTGTATTACTGCATGTGTAAAGTAAAACCAAGAATATATATATATATGTATTTCATAGCTTTGATTATTAACGATGTGGTATATTGTATAAAGCTGGATAAATATCATATGGATTAACTTTGGTTCCATTTGGAGCCCAAATTCCCTGCTCCTCCGGATATGTACACACGTTGTTCGAAGCAGCTGGTGCTGATTTGCAATCAGCACCTTTTGGCTGCGGATCTGTGCTCCGTTTATATTTTCCAACGCAAAGCTTTAAATCAAGTTGCATATTCAATTTTAAAAAACCTTGGGCTAAGTTAACAAAACTTTATAAGCGAATCTGCCTTTTTTTTTGTGGGCAATTTCTGTGCGTTGTTTTATTTCAAAAAAGGATTGCAAATCCCGGGCTAAAAAGTGACGATTGCAAATCGTCACCAGCTGTTGCCAGCTTTTGCATATCCCGATGAGCAGGTTAAAAAAGCCGGAGCAAACCGGCTTTTTAGTTATTGATATTTCTTTGCTATTTCCTTCTGCTTTTTAAAATACTCATAAATGTAATTACAAGCATCACTTTCAGAGGAAAAAACTTTTTCTTTATCTTGATTCCCTCTTTCATCAAAATAGAACACTTTCCATTTGTCGTAATTGTTATGTAATACAATTCTGTCTGGTAAAAGTTCTCCTTCTAATGAATAAAATCCGCAATAAACATTTAGTTCATCCAATTTATGCTTTAATTCTTTTTTGTTCATGATTTTATTTAATAGCCTATTATTCCACGTTTTAATAATACATCTACAGATACAGGAGATAAGTATTGAGTACCTAAACCCGGCTGACCAAAAGCAGGTGCAATTTTTCCAGCTTGAACTTCAAAAGGTTTTAAGACCCAGCTCCTCCGGATTTGCATACACCTTGTTCGAAGCAGCTGGTGCTGATTTGTAATCAGCACCTCTTAGTGCGGATCTGTGATCCGTTTGTATTTTCCAACGCAAAGCTTTAAATCAAGTTGCATATTCAATTTTAAAAAACCTTGGGCTAAGTTAACAAAACTTTATAAGCGAATCTGCCTTTTTTTTTGTGGGCAATTTCTGTGCGTTGTTTTATTTCAAAAAAGGATTGCAAATCCCGGGCTAAAAAGTGACGATTGCAAATCGTCACCAGCAGTTGCCAGCTTTTGCATACCCGCAAGAGCGGGGAGCGGGTTGCAGCCATTGGCTGGCAAATCGTCACTGGCATTTGCGAACTTTCTGCATATACCCGGCTTCTCGGGATTTTGGGTTCTTCTTAAGCAAAAACAACACAGTAAGAAGTTTGCATCAAGGGCACTGGTCATAGGCAGTTTAGCCGTTCGTCTTTTTTTGCCTATATTGCGGCACTTTTTTAAGAAAAAACAATGGCTGATACTAATTTTGTTGATTACGTTAAAATATTTTGTAAATCTGGAAATGGCGGTCCCGGATCGACGCATCTCCGACGTGAAAAATCGGAACCAAAAGGTGGACCCGACGGAGGTGATGGCGGTCGTGGTGGCCATATTATACTTCGCGGAAATGCACAAATGTGGACTTTGCTTCACCTGAAATATCGCAAACATGTTTTTGCCGGTCATGGTGGTTCGGGAGGTAAGCAGTGCAGCAGCGGAGCCGATGGAGAAGATATTGTGCTGGATGTTCCGCTTGGAACGCTTGCAAAGGACGCCGAAACGGGCGAATTCCTCTTCGAAATAACTCAGGATGGCGAATCGCACATTCTGGTTCAGGGCGGTCGAGGAGGTTTGGGAAACACGCATTTTAAATCGCCTACGCAGCAAACCCCCCGATTTGCACAACCCGGTGAACCTTTGATTGAAGGTTATTACACGCTGGAGCTAAAAATTTTGGCCGATGTTGGATTGGTCGGATTTCCGAGTGCCGGTAAATCAACATTGCTTTCGGTTGTTTCGGCAGCCAAACCAAAAATTGCCGATTATCCGTTTACAACGCTTGTCCCTAATCTCGGAATTGTAAGTTACCGCGACAATCAGTCGTTTGTAATGGCCGATATTCCCGGAATAATTGAAGGAGCCCACGAGGGGAAAGGTCTTGGACTTCGCTTTTTGCGCCATATCGAACGCAACTCAATGCTTCTGTTTATGGTTCCGGCCGATGCGAAAGATTACCGGAAGGAATATTTTATCCTGATGAACGAACTCGAAAAGTTTAATCCAGAATTGCTTGATAAGGAGCGTTTTCTGGTGATCAGCAAAAGCGATTTTCTGGATGAGGAATTAAAAGCTGAAATTTCTGAAGTCCTGAAAGATATTCCCCACCAATTTATTTGCTCATTAACCGGAGAAGGGATTTTAAGCCTGAAAGATAAAATCTGGCAGATACTGAATAAATAGAGGTTTTGCATGGAACAGGAAATCAAAAACCGGTATGAAGCTTTAGCGCGGCAATATCAACTGCAACTCGAAAAGAAAAAACTCCGGCTTCGTATTATTTCCTGGCTTCGTCTTGGTTCTTTCCTGTCAATTATCGCGGTTTCTATTTTTCTGATACCGGTCAGTCAGCTGATCGGGTGGGGGGCTGTTTTTGTTTGTATGCTTGCCTTTCTTCTGTTGGTAAAACAGTCGGTCGGTACCGAAAAACAGCTGAATTATTATCAGAATCTGGTCGAAATAAACCTGAACGAGATCAGGGGAATTCAGCGCGATTTCAGTCAGTTTGATCCGGGAAAAGAGTTTGTTCATCCTGACCATGATTTTTCGTTCGACCTTGATTTGTTTGGTGAAAACTCATTTTTCCAATTTCTGAATCGAACAGTTACTTCAGGAGGAAAAAATAAATTGGCCGGATCGGTGCAAACAAGTAGTCAGAATGTTGAAACAATCAGGAAAAAGCAGCTGGCTGTTAATGAATTGGCCGAATATTTTGATTGGCGCCAGCAATTTCTTGCTTCAGGCCGAAATTCAGATGACAATGTCTCTTCAGAAATTATTCTGCATCAGAAAGAGCCTGTTTTGCTTAAGCATAATTCTTCCCTGAAAATTTTGCTTTTCGCGCTTCCGGCAGTTACAATTGTGTTGGGTGTTCTTTGGATAGTTGGTTCGATTCCTGAACAGTTGTTTTATGCAGCGGTTTTCGTACAGTGGGTATTGTTTTTATCTTATTCGAAAACCATCACCAATTTCAAAAAAATATATGGCTTAAGAACAAAAGTGCTCCTTCGTTATGTAGATATGTTGTTACTGATAGAAAAGAAGGAGTTTCGTTCAGAATATCTGAATCATCAGAAAAGTAAACTGTTCAATCACGGAAAACCTGCCAGCCAGATCACATCTGCGCTTCAGAAAATATTAAATGAATTGGATTACAGTCAGAATATTCTGGTTGGTTTTGTACTCGATTCAATCATTCTGTGGGATATTCGCTGCATTTACCGATTGCACAAATGGCAAAAAACTTATGGCGGACAATTGGCCGAATGGTTTGAGGTAATCGCCGAACTTGATTCGCTGATCAGTCTGGCTAACCTTAATTACAATCATCCGGAATGGACTGTTCCGGTCGTAAATACAAATGGTTTTATGGTTCAGACTGAAAACCTTGGACACCCACTGATTGCCCGGGAAAAAAGAATTGACAATCATTTTGAGATAAGCAACCAGGAGCAGATTGTAATAATTACGGGAGCAAATATGGCCGGGAAAAGTACTTTTTTGCGTACAGTAGGCATTAACCTTATTCTTGCCTCGCAAGGCTGTAAGGTTTGTGCAACTGAATTCCGTTTTTCTCCTGCACGCTTGTTTACTAATATGCGCACGACTGATAATCTGATGAAAGATGAGTCGTATTTCTATGCCGAATTACTCCGCCTTAAATACATGCTCGATTTGCTGCACAACGGCGAGAATCTTTTTATAATTATTGATGAGATGCTGAAGGGAACCAATTCGGTGGATAAGTTGAATGGCTCCGTTGAATTGCTTAAGCAGCTTATTCTGCTTGAAACCCATTGCATAGTGGCAACTCACGATTTGAAACTTACCGAACTTGCGGGCAGTTTTCCGGCAGCTATTAAAAATCAGTGTTTCGAAGTGAATCTTTCAGGAGATGAACTGAGGTTCGATTATAAGCTGAAGGAAGGTGTGACAGGCACTATGAATGCAACTTTCCTGATGAAAAAAATGGGGATAATACAGTAAATTTTGGGCAAAAAGAAAGCCCTGCATTTTGCAGGGCTTCGAACTTTAAATCTTTAAAATATTAGACTACTTATGCTAGTTTAACATTTAC
>DPRM01000042.1:3432-3903 GCA_003537645.1 Prolixibacteraceae bacterium | reverse complement strand
TGGCTTTCTGCTCCATTATTTCATATGACGAAATTTCACTCCCGAGCATTGCAAGCATCGGATTGTTGGCAAGAATGCTATCAGCAATCGCCAGTTTTCCGGCAGGCAAAGTCTGAATTTCAAGCGAATCGTTAATTACAACTGACATATACTGGTCGCGGTTGAGCAGGGAATTAAAGCTGATTTCAGCAGTTTTTCTCTGATCGCTTAACAATGCCAGTTTATTTTGCTGATCCAGGATTTCCATTTTTACGCGGAGCACATCCTGCAAGCCGGAGGTTTTATTTCCCATTCCGGATGACATTGAAGATGTTTGCATATTCCCGCTTGCTGGCGATGGCGCGGTTTGCGCTGATTTCATTCCACCCATTCCACCTCCCGAAGCATTCATATTCGAAGGTGAAGCAGCATTCATTGCACCTGAACCTCCTGTTCCTGCTGAACTTCCTTCGCTTGTTGGCGCTTGAAACT
>DPRM01000042.1:0-3413 GCA_003537645.1 Prolixibacteraceae bacterium | reverse complement strand
CCAAACGAGGCCTGCGGGTCGGGCAGAGTTCCAACTTGTGGAACTTTTTCAAGTGAGGCCAGGTATTGGGTAAATGCAACTTTTAAATCGGGGTTATTTTTGGCTGCAGTTTCAAGGTAAAAATCAAGATCTAACGATTCTGAACCCTGCGCAAAACCAGTATGGTAAGCCATTAATATTATGGCTGTTATAATGTATATTCTAATTTTTCTCATGGCACTATTTTTCAAGGATTAAAGATTCTTTCTCCAGTTTCTTTGCTTCACCTTCTCTCCAGAAACACTGTAAAATAGGCACCACAAACATGGTCATGATTTGTATTATCATTCCCCCAAAAGTTGGGATTGCCATAGGAACCATAATATCGGCGCCTTTCCCTGTGGATGAAAGAACCGGAAGTAAGGCAATTATGGTTGTCGCTGCTGTCATCATTGCCGGACGTACCCTTTTTTTGCCTGCAATTAATACAGCTTCGCGCACCTCTTTTACTGTTTTGGGTTTCTGTTCTTCAAAAACCTGATGGATGTAAGTTCCCATAATTACCCCATCGTCGGTGGCAATGCCAAACAAGGCAATAAACCCAACCCACACCGCAACACTAAGATTGATTGTGTGTATCTGAAACAGGTTTCTCATATCGACACCGGCAACGGAAAAGTTCAAAAACCAGGGTTGGCTATATAACCACAGCATAATAAAACCCCCGGCAAAGGCCACGAACACCCCTGAAAAATGAATGGATGAAGCAGTAATTGTTTTAAACTGGAAATAAAGCAACAAAAAAACCATCATTAAACTAATAGGAATAACAATGGCAAGCCGTTTTGTGGCACGCATTTGCTGTTCGTAATTTCCGGCAAAAGCATAACTTACCCCGGCTTCCAAAACCAGCTCTCCCGAATCTATTTTGTCTTTCAGGAATTTTTGTGCTTCCTCTACCACATCCACTTCAGCTTTCCCTGCAATCTTGTCAAATATTACATACCCATTTAGGAAAGTATTTTCACTCCTGATCATTTGTGGTCCACGGGTGTAGCCAATATCTACCAATTCGCCCAGCGGTACTTGCACGCCGGTCATTGAAGGAATGAGTATTTTTTTAATTTCTTCGGGAGAATTCCGCAGTTCGCGGGCATATCTTACCCGAACCGGAAAACGCTCGCGGCCTTCAACTGTATTTGTTAAAGCCATTCCACCCACTGCAACCTGAAGAATTTCCTGAACATCTTCAACAGTCATTCCGTAACGGGCAATGGCTTTCCTGTTCAGTTTAATTTCGATGTAGGGAGCTCCCACGGCACGGTCGTAAAATACCGATGATGACTGAATGGAAGGGATTTCTTTTAATATCGATTCGAGTTCAATTCCAGCTTTTTCGATGGTTTCCAAATCGGGGCCGTACACTTTTAATCCCATGGGGGCCCGCATTCCGGTTGACAACATCACCAACCTGGTTTGGATGGGTTGAAGTTTTGGCGCCGATGTTAAGCCCGGAATATTTGTAACATGTACAATTTCTTCCCAGATATCATCGGGTGTTTTAATTTCAGGCCGCCACTGGCGGAGGTTGTCGCCGTTTTTATCCGGGATTAGTTGTTCTTTTGTTATTTTCCTGAATCCATCGCGTTCGGGATTGTAGGTTGTTCCGTCGGTTAAAACAAAACTACCTTCCTTGTCCACTTTAAAACCCATGCGGTGGCCATCTTCATCCAAAATATATTCTGAAACGTAATTGATTGTATTTTCAAACATCTGCACAGGTGCCGGGTCGAGCGCCGAATTGATGCGGCCCCATTTACCGACTGCCAATTCCACTTCAGGAATAGTTGACAAGCGTTTATCAAGCAGTTCAACATATTCCTGGTTCTTTTCAATTCCGCTGTGCGGCATACTGGTTGGCATCAGCAAAAACGAACCTTCATCAAGCGCGGGCATAAATTCCTTGCCAATTCCGGGAAAAGTATGCTCGAAGGAATTCCATGCCGAACTGTTTTTTACCGATTCAGGCATAAAACCAAACAAACGGTTTGCTCCCTGCCAAGCTAAAATTCCAAATAAAATTGTAAAAATTGGCAGGGACATGAAGGTCCATTTATTTCTTAATGCCCATTTCAGGATTGGCACATAAAAGTGTACAATGAGCAACAATGTTCCAAGTACCGAAGCAATAAGAACAGCTACAAATAAGTAATTCAGCACATTACTGTTTCCTGCACCCAATGGCAACCATTCAACGGTTAGATACCAAACTGCCACTAAAAGTGTAATCGCAACATTGATATAGTTCGTAAATTCCTTTTGTGATTCTTTCCATCTCGATTCAAAGAGGTTGTTTAAACCAATAAGAACCAAAGCCAGTGCAGGTATTTGTCCCCAGAAGATGGTAAACAAAATCCCGGCTGCAATTAAAATGCTATTGAATATCCTGCTAACTCTTTTTTTATCGAACCTGATGGAAAACATAATATTGGCAAGGGTGGGCAGCACAATTATTCCAAGCAGAAAGGAAGCCAACAAGGCAAATGTTTTTGTAAAAGCCAATGGCCTGAATAATTTTCCCTCGGCTGCCTGCATGGCAAAAACAGGCAAAAAACTTACCACCGTAGTCGCCAAAGCCGTTGTAACTGCTGAAGAAACTTCAGTTGTAGCAATAAATATAACCGAAACAAGGTTTTTCCCTTTTGCATTTACGTTTTCGGGCATTTCGAGGTGCCGGATTATGTTTTCCACAAACACAATTCCCACATCAATCATCACACCAATGGCGATGGCAATTCCCGAGAGTGCAACAATATTGGCGTCGACACCGCCCCATTTCATTGCAATAAGAGTCATTAAAACCGCAACGGGCAATAGCGAAGAAATAAGAATCGAAGCCCGCAGGTTTAAAACCAGAAAAATGATTACGATAATTGCGATTAATATTTCGTGCGAAAGGGCTGATTCAAGTGTTCCAATAGTTTCTTTTATCAAGCCTGTGCGGTCGTAAAAGGGTACAATTGTAACTTTCGAAACTGTACCGTCGGCCAATGTTTTTTGTGGTAAGCCAGGAGCAATTTCTTCTATTTTCTTTTTGATGTTGTTGATGACTTCCATCGGGTTGGAGCCGTACCGGGCAACAACTACTGCACCGGCTGCTTCAACACCATCTTTGTCGAGACCTCCTCTACGGGTTGCCGGGCCAAAACTGACTTTTGCAATATCTCTGATTCGAACAGGGATATTATTTCGAACTGTTACTACCGCTTCACTTAAATCGTCGAGGTTTTTGATATAACCCAAACCACGGATAACATATTCAACTTTATTCAGTTCGATGGTTTCAGCACCAATATCGAGGTTGCTTTTCTTCACGGCCTGCATAATGTCCATCACCGAAACTCCGTAAGCTTTCATGGCATTCGGGTCGATAT